>NZ_JBYSYI010000004.1:246995-651272 GCF_058783105.1 Achromobacter sp. FW305-C-30-7
ACCCAAGGGGGGCGTTGGGCGAAAACCCCTCCCCGCGGGCGCACGCGACCCCCCCCCCGGGGTGGCCTGGCAGGCGCCGGCCTCCTTGCGCCAGCGCAAAGAGGCCGGTCACGGCAGCAGGTCCAATGGAAGCCAGCCCGCACCCGACCGGCGCGGGCATTCCGGAGCACCGCCGCATGCGTATCCTGCCGACCGTCATCGTTGCATTGCTGTTGACCGCTTGCGGGCCCCAGGACGGGGCCCGTTTTGCATTGCCGGAAATCACGCGCCTGCCGCCCGGCCAGGTGAGCTATGTGCCGCCGGGCGAGGCGCTGCGCAACGGCTATCCCGCCACGCCCGCGCCGCGCATCGCGCGCTACCCGGAAGGCCTGGCCATCATGACGCGGCAGGTCAGCCAGGCGGAGTACGCGGCTTGCGTGCGCGCTGGCGGATGCAAGCCGCCGGACCCCGCGCAGCGGCAGGCGGTCGCGCCTGACCTGCCGGCGGTGGGGATCAGCTGGACCGACGCCTCGGCCTATGCCGCCTGGCTGTCCGCGCGCACCGGGCAGCGCTTCCGCCTGCCCAGCTATGCGGAGTGGATCTATGCCGCGGGCGAGGCCTATCGCGAGGACGCCTTGCCGGCGTTGCCCGACGGCGCCGATCCCGCGCAGCGCTGGCTGGCGGAATACGAGCAGCAGAGCCGCCGCGGCGCGCAGGGCGACGACACGGTGCGGATCTTCGGGGCCTTCGGCAGCAACCGCGCAGGCTTGATGGACATGGCGGGCAGCGTGTGGGATTGGACCGACGATTGCCACGCGCGGCACGTGCTGGACGCGCTGCGGGATGATGCGCCCGCAAACGGCGCAAACGGCACGGACGCGCGGGAAAGCCGCAACTGCGGCATACGCGTCGCCGCCGGCAGGCACATCGCCTATCTGCCCGACTTCATCCGCGACCCGAAGGGCGGGGCGTGTTCGGTGGGCGTGCCGCCCGCGAACCTGGGCTTGCGGCTGGTGCTGGAATCGAGCTAGCGTCCGTCCACGCCGGCGGCCGCTACGCGCCGGCCTCCAGCAGCGCCTGGGCGGCCGACGGTTCCGCCGCGTCGTCCGCGGCCGGCGACCCGTGGCGACAGGACAGGCAGGCCGAACAGTCCACGGCGGGTCCGGCATGTTCGCCCAGCCGCGCCAGCGCGGCGGGCGAGCGCAGTACCACGCGCTTGCGGCCGGCCGAGACGATGCCGCGCTGCTTCCAGTCGCTGAGCAGCCGGCTGACCGTGTGCAGGGTGGTGCCCGTCATTTCGGCGATGTCTTGCCGGGTGATGGGAAAGCCGATGCCGATGCCGTCCTGCATCGGTTGGCCGGACTGCTGCACCAGCCTCAGGATGGCGCGCGCGACCCGTTGTTCGACTTCATCGGTGGACAGTTCCTGGATGCGGACATGGGCGTCCTGCAGGCGCTGCCCCATGGTTTGCAGCGCGGCCGCGCCCAGCTGGGGATGGCTGGCGGTGAAACGTTCCCAGACCGTGGCCGGCCACGCCAGGCAGACGCTTTCCTGCACGGCCTGGACCGTGGCGGGATAGCACGGCTGCCGCATGGCGCAAGCCAGTCCGAACATGTCGCCGGGATTGACGTAGCGCACCACCACCTGTTCGCCTTCCGGCGTCAGCTGCGCCACTTTCAGGCAACCGTGCAGCAGCACGAAGAAGTGCGCGGCGGGCGCACCCTGACGGTATGCGAATGCGCCGGCCTGCAGGCGGCAAGGCGTCGCGCCACGTAGCGCCGTGTCCAGCTGCGCATCGGACAGCGGCTTGAACAGATCCAGGTTGCGGAGCAGGGCGTGGCACAGCGGCGACGACGCGGGGGGCCGCTCGGATACGTGTGGAGGGTCCATGTCCCGATGGTGACACCGTCGCTGCGCTGCGGCAATGCGAGCTGGCCTCCAGGCTGGTCCGAAGTTTGCGCTACAGCAAAGAAGCCAAGTGGTGCCGGGCCTTCAATGGAGCTGCCGACAGACTCGGCTTAGCAGAAACCGGAAGAGGAGTTGCACATGAACGCTTTGCGCCCCACCTTGCTTGCCATGGCATTGATCGCAACGATGGCGGGCGGCCCGGCAGCCGCCCAGAACGCCGATCAGCTGGAACGCGCCAAGGTCGCGCTGGTCGCCCCGCCCATGGTCCACCCGCATGAGCAGGTGGCGCGCTCGGGCCCCAAGGTGATCGAGTTCACGATGACCATCGAAGAGAAGAAGATGGTCATCGACGACAAGGGCACGACCTTGCAGGCCATGACGTTCAACGGGTCCATGCCCGGTCCTACCCTGGTGGTGCACGAGGGCGACTATGTCGAGCTGACCCTGGTCAACCCGGCCACCAACGCCATGCCGCACAACGTGGATTTCCATGCGGCCACCGGCGCGCTGGGCGGGGCCAAGCTCACCAACGTCAACCCGGGCGAGCAGGCCACGCTGCGCTTCAAGGCGGATCGCAGCGGCACCTTCGTCTACCACTGTGCGCCGGAAGGCATGGTGCCGTGGCACGTGGTCGCCGGCATGAGCGGCACGCTGATGGTGCTGCCGCGCGACGGCCTGAAGGACCCGCAGGGCAAGCCGCTGCGCTACGACCGCGCCTACACGATAGGCGAGTTCGACCTGTACATCCCCAAGGACGCGAACGGCAAGTACAAGGACTACCCGACACTGGCCGAAAGCTATGGCGACACGGTGGCAGTGATGCGCACGCTGACGCCGTCGCACATCGTCTTCAACGGCAAGGTCGGCGCGTTGACGGGCGCGAATGCGCTCACCGCCAAGGTCGGCGAGACGGTGCTGCTGATCCATTCGCAGGCCAACCGCGACACGCGCCCGCACCTGATCGGCGGCCATGGCGACTGGGTCTGGGAGACAGGCAAGTTCGCCAACCCGCCGCAGAAGGACCTGGAAACCTGGTTCATCCGTGGCGGCTCGGCGGGGGCGGCGCTCTACACCTTCAAGCAGCCCGGCGTGTACGCCTACCTGAACCACAACCTGATCGAGGCTTTCGAGCTGGGCGCGGCCGGGCATATCAAGGTCGAGGGCAAGTGGAATGACGACCTGATGAAGCAGATCAAGGCGCCGGGTCCGATCCCGCGCTGAGCGCAGCAGCTGGGCGCGCTTTGCGCGTCCAGCCTTTCCCGCATCCGTCCGCGTCGCCATCACGCTTTTCCCTTCCGGAGCCTTGCCATGTCCAAGTTTTATCGAATCGCGTTCGCCGCCGCGCTGGCCGGCCTGCCCGTCCCGCAAGCGGGCGCGGAGACACTGGCCGCCATCAACCCGGCCGGCGAAAAACTCTACAAGTCCGCCTGTGTGGTGTGCCACGCCAGCGGGGTCGCCAATGCGCCCAGGCTGGGCGACAAGCAGGCCTGGTCGCCCTTTATCGCGCAGGGCACGGATGCGCTGCTGGCGACCGTGCTCAAGGGCAAGGGCGCAATGCCGCCGCGCGGCGGTTCGTCCGCGGACGAGTCCACGCTCAGGGCCGCGGTGGAATTCATGATGGCCGCGTCCCGCTAGCGGGCAGGTCCGGGGCCATCGATGGCAGATAGTTGCACTTGCAATTATCAAGATTCCTCCATACGATTGCAATTGCACATGATGCAATTGCAATTCACGATGCGAAATGACGGCGCCCGTACATCGGGACGCCGCCTTCGCGCCACCAGGAGGACGCCATGGATACCCCGATAGAACCGACCGACGCCGATCCGCAGGAAACCCAGGAATGGCTGGAGGCCATGCAGGCCGTGCTGGCCCACGAAGGCCGGCCGCGCACCCACTATCTGCTGGACCAGCTGATCGGCCAGGACCGCGCCGGCCACGGCGGCTACGCCGCGCCGAACGCCACGCCCTACGTGAACACCATCCGGCCGGCGGAGCAGGGGCTGTTTCCGGGCGACATGGGCATCGAGCTGCGGCTGGACGCCTATCTGCGCTGGAATGCCATGGCCATGGTGCTGCGCGCGGGCAAGACCTCGGGCGTGGGCGGGCACATCGCCACCTATGCCTCGGCCACCACGCTGTACGAAACGGGCTTTCGCCATTTCTTCCGCGCCGCCAGACCGGACTTCCTGGGCGACATGCTGTACATCCAGGGGCACTCCGCGCCGGGCATCTATGCGCGCGCCTACCTGGAGGGCCGCATCTCCGAGGCCGAGCTCGACCGCTTCCGGCGCGAGACGGCCGGTGGTGGGCTTGCGTCCTATCCGCATCCGCGCACCATGCCGGGGTTCTGGCAGTTCCCCACGGTGTCGATGGGCCTGGGGCCGCTGATGGCCGCCTACCAGGCGCGCTACATGCGCTATCTGGAAGACCGCGAACTGATACCCGCGCAGGGCCGCAAGGTATGGGGCTTCCTGGGCGACGGCGAACAGGACCAGCCCGAGACCCTGGCGGCGGTGGCGATGGCCGGCCGCGAAAAGCTGGACAACCTGATCTTCGTGGTGAACTGCAATCTGCAGCGCCTGGACGGCCCGGTGCGCGGCAATGCCAAGATCATCCAGGAACTGGAAAGCGTGTACCGCGGCGCCGGCTGGAACGTCATCAAGGTGATCTGGGGCGCGGGCTGGGACGCGCTGCTGGCCCAGGACCATGACGGCCGCCTGCGCCGGCGCATGATGCAGTGCGTGGACGGCGAGTACCAGGTGTTCAAGGCGCGCGGCGGCGCCTATGTGCGCGAACATTTCTTCGGCGCCGATCCGGTGCTGCTGGAGCGCGTGGCGCACCTGAGCGACGAAGAAATCGGCGCGCTCAACCGCGGCGGGCACGATCCGGCCAAGGTCTATGCCGCCTACGCCACGGCGCTGGCCCACCGCGGCCAGCCCACCGTCATCCTGGCCAAGACCGTCAAGGGCTATGGCATGGGCGCGGCGGGCGAGGCGGCTAACACCAACCACCAGCAGAAGAAGATGGCGGATCCGGCCGTGCGCGCGTTCCGCGACCGCTTCTCCATTCCGGTGCCGGACGATCTGCTGGAACAGATCCCCTACATCAAGCCCGCGCCCGGCAGCGCCGAGCGGGCCTACTTCGATGCCGCGATCGCGCGCGCCGGCGGCCATTTGCCGCGGCGGCCGGCAGGGCCGGGCCCGTTGGCCACGCCGCCGCTGGAGGCCTTCGCCGCGCACCTGAAGGGTAGCGACGGCCGCGAGTTCTCGACCACCATGGCCTTCGTGCGGGTGCTGGCGCAACTGCTCAAGGATCCGGGCATCGGCCAGCGCGTGGTGCCCATCGTGCCCGACGAGTCGCGCACCTTCGGCATGGACGGCATGTTCCGCCAGGTGGGCATCTATTCGCACGTGGGGCAGCTGTACACGCCGCAGGACGCCGACCAGTTGAGCGTCTACCGCGAAGACCGCCGCGGCCAGATCCTGCAGGAAGGCATCAACGAATCGGGCGCGATGTCTTCGTGGATCGCGGCGGCCACGGCGCACAGCACGCACGGCGTGGCCACCATCCCGTTCTACATCTTCTATTCCATGTTCGGCTTCCAGCGCGTGGGCGACCTGGCCTGGGCGGCGGGCGACATCCGCGCGCGCGGCTTCCTGCTGGGCGCGACGTCTGGGCGCACCACGCTGGAGGGCGAGGGCCTGCAGCATGACGACGGCCACAGTCACGTGCTGGCCTCGGTCATCCCCTCATGCGTGGCCTACGATCCGGCCTATGCCTATGAAATCGCGGTGATCGTGCAGGACGGCATGCGCCGCATGTACCAGGAAGAAGAGGACGTCTTCTACTACCTGACGCTGCTCAACGAGAAGACCGCGCATCCGCCCATGCCGCCGGGCGCCGAAGCGGGCATCCTGCGCGGCCTGTACCGCCTGCGCGAAGGCGGCGACGGCGCGCTGCGGGTGCAATTGCTGGGCAGCGGCGCGATCCTGGGCGAAGTGCTGGCGGCGGCCGATCTGCTGCGGCAGGACTTTGGCGTGGCGGCCGACGTCTGGAGCGTGACCAGCTACTCGGAGCTGGGCCGAGACGGCCAGGAAGCGGAACGCTGGAGCCGCCTGCATCCGCTGGAGGACAGGCGCCGAGGCTACGCGGAAACGGCGCTGGCGGACAGCGAGGGTCCGGTGGTGGCCGCCACCGACTACATGAAAACGGTGGCCGAACAGATACGTCCGTTCATGCAGGACCGCCGCTACGTCACGCTGGGGACCGACGGCTTTGGCCGGTCCGACACGCGGACGGCGCTGCGGGCCTATTTCGAGGTGGACCGGCATCACATCGCGCTGGCGGCCCTGAAAGCGCTGGCGGATGACGGACTGATGCCGCACGAGTGCGCGGCGGACGCCATCGCCCGCTACGGCATCGACCCAGAGGCCGTGTCCGCGGCGCGGCCCTAGTCAGGCTAGACGCGCCGCGCCAGCAAGGCCCAGATCCCGGCGGCGGACAGCAGGGCGCCGCCGCCCAGGTTGAAGCCGCGCTGGGCGCGCGGCGAGGCCAGCAGGCGGCGGGCGGACCCGGCGAAGATGGCGTAGGCAGTGGCGTTGATGCCGGCGCAGGCGACGAAGGTGGCCGACAGGATCCAGAGCTGGCGCGTCACGTCGCCCGCCGGGTCGATGAACTGCGGCAGGAAGGCCACGAAGAAGATGATGCCCTTGGGATTCAGCGCCGTCACCAGATAGGTGTTGGCGAACAGTTTCCAGCGCGAACCCGACGCGGTCGCGGCCGGCAAGGTCGCGGGCGAGACGCCGGCGCGCAGCAGCTTGAAGCCTAGGTACAGCAGATACAGGCCGCCC
The DNA here is from genome assembly GCF_058783105.1 of Achromobacter sp. FW305-C-30-7. NCBI lineage: Bacteria > Pseudomonadati > Pseudomonadota > Betaproteobacteria > Burkholderiales > Alcaligenaceae > Achromobacter > Achromobacter sp. FW305-C-30-7. The sequence goes on from NZ_JBYSYI010000004.1 coordinate 253,736, forward strand.
ACGATCTTGACCACCGTGAACCAGAACGCCGACGTCGCCAGCAGGGCGCCCAGGCCCAGCAGCGACAGCAGCAGGGCGGTGGAGTCGCCCAGCGCCACCGCCAGCACCAGCGGCAGGCGCGCGCGGCGGCCTTGCGCGATGGAGTAGCTGATGACGGTGAGTATCGTGGGCCCGGGCAACATCACGAGGAGGGCGGACGCGCCCAGAAAAGCCAGCCAGGTTTCAAGCGACATGGGATCTGCTCCAGGGGTGGGGCTGCGCGCGGCGGCCAGCCTGCGGCAAACTGTATAGCAATCGCAGCCGCCTGCAAACCGCGCCCGGACGGGCACGAACACCGGGTGGTGTTAAATACAGCTTTCCCGGACAGTGAGCGCGGCGCCGCAAGGCGACGCGAAGGAAACACCATGGCATTCGATTTTGATCTGTTTGTGATCGGCGCGGGTTCTGGCGGCGTGCGTGCGGCGCGTTTCGCGGCCGGCTTCGGCGCGCGCGTGGCGGTGGCGGAAAGCCGCTACCTGGGCGGCACCTGCGTCAACGTGGGCTGCGTGCCCAAGAAGCTGCTGGTCTATGGCGCCCACTACAGCGAAGACTTCGAGCAGGCGCGCGGCTTCGGCTGGAACGCCGGCGAAGCCCGCTTTGACTGGCCCACGCTGATCGCGAACAAGAATCGGGAAATCGAACGTCTTAACGGCATTTACCGCAATTTGCTGGTCAATAGCGGCGTGACCCTGCTGGAAGGCCATGCTCGCATCGTGGATCCCCATACGGTCGAGATCAACGGCAAGTCCTACAGCACCGCCAACATCCTGGTGGCGACCGGCGGCTGGCCCCAGGTGCCGGACATTCCGGGCAAGGAACACGCTACCACCTCGAACGAGGCCTTTTTCCTGAAGCAACTGCCGCGCCGCGTGCTGGTGGTGGGCGGCGGCTATATCGCGGTGGAATTCGCCTCCATTTTCAATGGCATGGGCGCGCAGACCACCCAGGTCTACCGCGGCCCGCTGTTCCTGCGCGGCTTCGACCAGGGCGTGCGCGAGCATCTGCGCGACGAACTGACGAAGAAGCGCATCGACCTGCGCTTCAACTCGGAAGTGACCCGCATCGACAAGCAGGCGGACGGCACGCTCGCCGCCACGCTGAAGGACGGCTCCGTGATCGAGGCCGACTGCGTGTTCTACGCCACCGGCCGCCGGCCCATGCTGGACAACCTGGGGCTGGAGAACACCGCGGTCAAGCTGGGCAAGGGCGGCTTCATCGAGGTGGACGACGAGTACCGCACGGCCGAGCCTTCCATCCTGGCCATCGGCGACGTGATCGGCCGGGTGCCGCTGACGCCGGTCGCGCTGGCCGAAGGCATGGCGGTGGCGCGGCGCCTGTTCCGGCCCGAGGAATACCGCAAGGTCGACTACCAGCTGATCCCGACGGCGGTGTTCAGCCTGCCCAACATCGGCACGGTGGGCATGACGACGGAAGAAGCGCGCGCCGCCGGCCACGAGGTCAAGCTGTTCGAGAGCCGCTTCCGGCCCATGAAGCTGACCCTGACCGAGTCGCAGGAAAAGACGCTGATGAAGCTGATCGTGGACGCCAAGACCGACCGCGTGCTGGGCGTGCACATGGTCGGCCCGGACGCCGGCGAGATCGTGCAGGGCATCGCGATTGCGCTGAAGGCCGGCGCGACCAAGCAGGTGTTCGACGAAACCATCGGCATCCATCCCACGGCGGCCGAAGAGTTCGTGACCCTGCGCACGCCCGTCGCCCAGTAAGGCGGGGCGCGCTACAGGCGTTCGATCATGGCGCGCGCCGCCATCGGCGCGCGTTCCTTCGCACCATTGATGAAAAAGGCAAAGACGTCTCCAGGCCGCGCCTTCTTGGACGGGGCGCCGGCCAGTGGCAAGTCGGCCGGATGCGTCCCGCGCGCCCAGCCGCGCAGGCGCTCCGCCCAGGCGTCCAACGCCTTGGGCGCATAGCCCGCCTTGTAGGCCTCGCTGGCGCGCATCAGCCGCGCGTACACGAAATCGGCCGTGCGGTCGGCGATGGACGGGTAGTCCTCGCTGTCGGTGTAGACGGTGGCCGCGCCGTGGCGCCGCGCCAGTTCCAGGTATTCCTCGCAGGCGAAGCTGGCATGGCGCACGTCCAGCGCGTGCCGCAGCGGCAAGCCGTCCACCTGGTCCGGCAGCAGCGCGAGGAAGGCGCCGAAATCGTCCGCGTCAAAGACCTTGGTGGGTGCGAACTGCCAGACGATGGGGCCCAGCTTGGGGCCTAGCTCGGCGATGCCGCTGTGCACGAAGCGGTGGATCGAATCCTTGGCGCCCGCCAACTCGCGGCGGTTGGTCGCGTAGCGCGAGGCCTTCAGCGAAAACACGAAGCCTTCTGGCGTTTCATCGCGCCATTTGGCGAAGGTGGCCGGCTTCTGGGTGCTGTAGTAGGTGCCATTGATCTCGATGGCGCTGAGCTGGCTGCTGGCGTATTCCAGTTCGCGCGCGTGCGGCAGGTTTTCGGGGTAGAAGACGCCACGCCAGGGGGCATAGGTCCAGCCGCCGATACCGATGCGGATGGCGCCGTCTTTCGGATGAGGATGCGCTTGCGGCATGTCCGGCCCTCCAGGCGTGGGAACCGGACAACTGTATCGCCGGCGCCACTTGTCCGCAAACCCCGCTGCGGAAGTTCGCTGTTCCGATACAGTTTTGCGCTAAGGTGTGGATTCACCTTGCCACTTTCCGCGCGGCCCCGCGCCGGCCCATCATGCCCGACTTTACCCATTTGATGACGTTCGCCCTGGTTGCCCTGGGCATGGTGCTCACGCCCGGGCCCAACATGATCTACCTGGTTTCCCGTTCCATTTCGCAGGGCGCGCAGGCCGGCCTGATTTCGCTGGGGGGCGTGGCGGTCGGCTTCATCTTCTACGTGCTCTGCGCGGCCTTCGGCATCACGGCGCTGCTGATGGCAGTGCCCTACGCCTACGACGCGCTGCGCATCGGCGGCGCGCTGTACCTGCTCTACATGGCCTGGCAGGCGCTGCGTCCGGGCGGGCGTTCGCCGTTCCAGGTGCGCGAGCTGCCCAAGAGCAGCCCGCGCACGCTGTTCACGATGGGGCTGGTGACCAACTTGCTCAATCCCAAGATCGCGATCATGTACGTGTCGCTGTTGCCGCAGTTCATCCAGCCCGAGCGCGGCAGCGTGTTCACGCAGTCGCTGGCGCTGGGCATGACCCAGGTCGCCATCAGCCTGACGGTCAATGCGCTGATCGCCATCATGGCCGGATCCATCGCCGGGTTCCTGGCGGGGCGTCCCTTGTGGATGGTGGTGCAGCGCTGGCTGATGGGGACGGTGCTGGCCGGATTGGCGGTGCGCATGCTGATGGACAACCGCCGCTGATGCAGTCCGAGGACGGCTTCTTCGCGTCATTGGGCGGCATGCTGGGCGAGGCGCTGCGCAGCGTCGTCGCCGGGCTGAAGTGGCTGCTGGGCGGCGTAGGCAGCGCGCTGGGCGACTTCTACGCGGGCCTGTCGGGCGCGATGGGGATGAGTCCGTCGGTGTTCAATCTGGTGGTGTTGGCTATTGGGTTGATGCTGCTTTGGGCGGCGGTCAAGGCGTTGTTGAGGCGGAGTTTGTTGGGGGCGTTGGTTTGGGGGTTTTTGGCGGTGTTGGTGTTGGGCGGGTTGATTAATTGATGGGTTTTGTTGTGTTGCGGTTTGCGGGTGTTTTTCTACTTTAGGCGCCAGCCGCGGCGTGGGCCTGGGGCGAGCGGGCCAACGATTGCGGTCCGGAGCCTTCGCTCCGGACTTCCCCGTCGTCATCTTCGTCAAGGCCTGCGGCCTTTCCTTCAGATTCCCTCGGGCTTATCGACGGCCCGCTCGCCCCAGGCCCACGCCGCGGCTGGCTCCGGTGGTTGAAATTTCACGGGCGCTGGGGCGGGCGGTGTGCTTGGCGTGCTGGCCATCGGTGGGGTGTGGCGAAGGTCTTGCGGGGCCCGCTCCCGGCCGGCCGCGCGGCCGATTAATACGGGCAGCTCACGACTCGTCCCCGACCACGGCTCCAGCAGCGCAACAAGCCAAGATAGCGGCAGCCCAGCGGCGCGGGCGCCGAGGCGGCTCGCAACCTCGATGCGCCCGAGGGAATCCGTAGGAGTCGCCGAAGGCGAGGACGAGGATGACGATGGGGCAGTCCGGAGCGGAGGCTCCGGACCGCAATCGTGGGCGCGAGCCGCCTCGCCGCCCGCGCCGCTGGGCGACCTACGAAGTTCTGCGGCCGGCACCGATGAGCAGTCTACGAAGTCTGTCGCGCCGCCAACGCCACCTTCCGCAACCTTTGCACCAACGCCGGAAACCGCTCGGCCCCCGTATTCCCGTACCCGATCACCAGTCCGTTATCTTCCGCCCGCGCCGCCACCGCGAATGACGACAGCGCGCCCGGATTCATGCCGATCTTGCGCGCCTGCTCCACGATCTCGCGGTCGGGATACGCCGCAGGCAGCTGCACCGTCAGATGCAGTCCGGAGTGTCCGCCCAGCACCTCGTGTTCAATCCCCAGATGCGCCGCCAGGGCGTCCCGCAGCGCTCCCTGGCGTTCGCGGTACAGGCGCCGCATGCGGCCCAGATGGCGCGAGAACTGGCCGTTTTCCATGAAGGCGGCCATGGTCAGCTGTTCCAGTCGGTGGCCGCCGCGCAGCATCTCGATGATGGACGGCATTGCCTGCGCGGCGATGGCTTCGGGCAGCACCAGGAAACCCAGGCGCAGCGCCGGGAACATGGTTTTGCTGAACGTGCCCACGTAGAGCACCGGCGCGTCTTCGACCAGGCCCTGCATCGCGGCTATCGGTTCGCCTTGATGGCGGAATTCGCTGTCGTAGTCGTCTTCGATGATCCAGGCGCCGGCCTGGCGGGCGCGTTCGATCAGGCCCAGGCGGCGCGGCAGGGACAGCACCGCGCCGGTGGGGTACTGGTGCGAGGGCGTGGTCTGGATAAGGCGGGGCGGACGTTCCTGCCAGGCGCTTTCGGGGATCACGATGCCGTCCGCGTCCACGCGCATGGCCACCACGTCCAGGTCGCCGGCGTGGAAGGCGGATTTGGCGCCGCGGTAGCCGGGGTCTTCGAGCCAGGCGGTGTCGCCGGGATTGGTCAGCAACTGCACGCAGAGCGCCAGCGCGCCCTGGGCGCCTTCGGTGATGACGATGCGCGAGGCGTCGCAGCGCACGCCGCGGGACACGCGCAGGTACTGGGCGATGGCTTCGCGCAGGGCGGGCTCGCCCACGGGGTGGCCGTAGCCCAGGGCGGTGGCCGGGGCGGCTTGCAGTGCGCGGTCCTGCGCGCGGCGCCAGGCGTTGATGGGGAATTGCGTCAGCGCCGGCGTGCCGGGCGTCATGGGCAGCGAGCCATCGTGCGCGTAGCGCGTGGAGACGATGCGCGTCAGCCGCTTGGCCGTGAGCGTAGGCTGCGCGGTGGGCGGGGCCGCGCGTTTGGCGGCGATGGCCGCGGCGGCCGACAGGGGGGCTACCCGCGTACCCTGGCGGTCGGCGATCACATAGCCTTCGGCCGTGAGCTGTTCGTAGGCGATCAGCACCGTGTTGCGCGAGATGTCCAGGTCCTCGGACAGGGCGCGCGACGAGGGCAGCTTGCCGCCCGCGGGCAGCTGGCCTGCCAGGATGGCCTGCTTGAGGCGCTGGATCAGCTGGCGTTGGCGCGGCAGGGCGCCGGGGCCGCGCGTGAGCGGGCTGGAAAGCAGGGCGGTGGTGGTGGTCATGGCCCTATTAAATTATGGGATCGTGGTGCTTTTTATGATGCCACGATTCCGATATCGTGAGGGTATGCGTATTGCGTCCGCCCGAGCCGGCGGCGCTCCAACCCTGATGAGGCCCCGTAGCATGCAACCCCGCGTCAACGCTTACCAGCAACCCATCGGCCCGGACATGCCGGGCTGGATCGCGCGTCCGCGTCCACCCCTGACTCCCATCGTCGGCCGCTATTGCCGGCTGGAGCCGCTATCGGCCGAGCGCCACGCCGAGGACCTGTACCAGGCGTTCAGCCAGGCGCCGGACGACAGCGACTGGACCTATATGTCGGTGGGGCCTTTCGCGGACCTGGCGGCCTATCGCCAGTTCGCCGAGAAGGCGCAGGCCGGCAACGACCCCTTGCACCACGCCATCATCGACCTGGAGACGGGCCGCGCCATCGGCACGCTGGCGCTGATGCGCATCGATCCGGCCAATGGCGCGATCGAGGTCGGCTTCGTGTCGTTTTCGCGCCAGCTCAAGCGCACCCGCATCGCCACCGAGGCCCAGTTCCTGCTGATGAGCCGCGCCTTCGACGAGCTGGGCTACCGCCGCTACGAATGGAAGTGCGACAGCCTGAACGCGCCGTCGCGCGCGGCGGCTGCCCGCCTGGGTTTCGAGTTCGAAGGCATCTTTCGCCAGGCCACGGTGTACAAGGGCCGCAGCCGCGACACGGCCTGGTTCGCCATGGTCGACGGCGACTGGCCCGCGCTGCGCGCCGCCTATGAGCGCTGGCTGAGCCCGGACAATTTCGATGCGCAAGGCCGGCAGCGGCAGGGCTTGTCCGAACTGACGGCACAGGCGCGCGCCGCGTGCGCCTGATCCCGGTTGCGCTGGCGCTGTTCTGGGGGCTGAACTGGCCGGCGGTGAAGATCATCCTGTCGATCTTCCCGCCGTTCACGCTGCGCCTGCTCGGCCTGGGCAGCGGCGCGGTGCTGCTGTTGCTGCTGGCGCGCGCCAAGCGGGTGCCGCTGTTGCCGCCGCGCGAGTCGTGGCGGGGCATCGTCGTGGGCGGCCTGCTTGCGGTCGCGGCCTTCAATCTGTTGGTGGCCTGGGCGCAGCTCAGCACCAGCACTTCGCGCGCGGCGGTGCTGACTTTCACCATGCCGATGATGTCGGCCGTGCTGGCCTGGGCGGTGCTGGGCGAACGGCTGGACCGGCGCCGGGCGCTGGCCTTGCTGCTGGGCGCGGCCGGGGTCTCCATCCTGGCCTGGCCGGTGCTGCGCGCGGTCTTCGGCGAGCACGACGCCGCCGCGGCCAAGGGCCTGGTGTTTCCGCTGGTGGCGGCCTTCGGCTGGGCCGCGGGCACGGTCTACCTGAAGGGCTGGCCGGTGGCCGGCGACCGCATCGTCGTCACCGCCTGGCAGTTGGCGGTGGGCGCGGCCTGCGCCCTGGGCGGCATGCTGATCGCAGGCGAATCGTTTCCCACGCAGGGCTGGAACGGCCGCGTGGTGGCGGCGCTGTCATTCCACATCATCTTGGGTACTGCCGTCGCGTACTGGCTCTGGTTCGTGCTGAGCGAGCGCGTCAGCGCCACGGTGGCGGCGCTGACCACATTGATGGTGCCGGTGGTGGGCGTGTTGGGCGCGATGGCGCTGGTAGGCGACCGGCCCGCCGCCCTGGACTGGTGGGGCTTTGCCCTGGTGCTGGGCGGGGCGGCGCTGATCGTGCTGAATCTGGGCGCCGCGCCGGCGCCGCGAACCAGGCCATAAGCACGGGCGGCTCAGCGGGTGCGCCGCAACTTCTCGCGCAGCAGTTCGGCGCCGCTGACCAGGGTGATGCCGGCCAGCACCAGCAGGGCGCCCAGCACGAAGCCGCCGTCCAGCGGCTCGTCCAGGATGATCACGCCGAAACTCACGCCGAACAGCGGCGTCATGAACGACAGGATGGACAGGCGCGAGGCCAGGTAGCGGCGCAGCAGCCAGAACCACGCCAGGTAGCTGGACAGGGCCACGACCACCGACTGGAAGGCGACGCTGAGCACTGCGGCCTGGGTGTAGCGGAAACCGGCGTTGCCGGTGGCCGCCGCGAATGCCAGCAGGGTGATGGCCGCGACCGCCATCTGGTAGAACAGCGTCTTGGCGGGAGCGGCTTCCGACAGCGAGGTCTTGCGGATCGCCACCGTGGTGGCGCCCCAGAACAGGCCTGCCAGCAGTCCCATCGCGTCGCCCAGCAGCATGTTCGGAGCGGCGGCGGAGCCTGCGGGCTGGCCCTTGCCCAGGAAGGCCACGGCGATGCCGCAAAAGGCGATGACCACGCCCAGCCACTGCAGCGGCTTCAGGCGTTCCTCGGGCAGCAGCCAGTGCAGCCCCAGCGCGGCGAAGATGGGCGCGGTGTACAGGAACACCGACATGTGCGAGGCCGTGGTGTAGACCAGGCCTTGCGCCACGAACAGGAATTCTCCGGCGAACAGCAGGCCCACGATCAGGCCGGGCAACGCCGTGCCATCGGTGAAGGCGCGCAGGCCTTCGCGCCGCCACACGGCCACCGCCAGCACCAGCGCCGCGAAGGCCGAGCGCAGCCCGATCTGCATGATGGGCGAGACGTCCGCGGCCACCAGCTTGATGGCGATCTGCTGGAAGCCCCAGCAGACGCACAACAGCAGCATGGCGCCGGTGGCCAGTCCGTCCAGCGGCTGGCGCAAGGGTTTGGGGCCGTTCACGGCAGTTCTGCGGGATAGCTGTCCAGGGCCAGGCCGATCTGCTGGCGCAGGTCCCATTCCGCCAGGGTCGATTGGACCGGGCCGAAGAAGGCGCCGTCGCGCGTCACGAACATGGCGGGCAGGTGGAAGACCTCGTAGCGCTCGACCATGCCGCGGTTGTCGCCGGCGTCGACCCAGCACACGCGTTCCACGGGCAGCTCCAGCTGCGGCAGTTGTTCGCGGGCGATGCGGCAGGTGCCGCAGGTGCGGCTGTGGAAGACCAGCAGGGACAGGCCGGGCGCGTCCAGCAGGTAGCGGTCGGCGGTGCTGTCGTTGAGTTCTATCTGTTCCATGGGGGGCAGGGCTGCGCAGGGGCGCCGGTCGCGGCGCGAGGCGCCCATTATGGCAGCGCGGCGTCCGCGGGCGGGAGATACCCGCGGGCCTGGAGGGGACGCCCCGGCTTCAAGCGCCGCGCAGCGTCCGGTCCAGTTCCAGCACGGACTGGTACAGCACGCGGGTGCCGTCCAGCAGCTGCGCGGGCTCGATCCACTCTTCCGGGCAGTGGCTGCGGCCGTTCAGGCAGGGAATGAAGATCATGCCGATGGGGCCGGTGGGCGCCATGTAGACGGCGTCGTGGCCCGCGCCGCTGGGCAGGCGCATCGAGGCATAGCCCAACTGATCCGCGGCGGCTTGCACCGCGTCCATCACCAGCGGCGTGCAGTCGGTGGGACGGGCGCGGCTCAGCTGCGTGAAGCTGGCGGTCAGGCGCAGCGCCTTGAGGTCGCCCGCCACGCCTGCCATCAAGGTTTCCGGAAACGCATCCAGCACGGCATCGCTGTCGCTGCGCATTTCCAGCGTCAGTTCGACGCGCCCCGGCACCGCGTTGGCGGCGTTGGGCGTCATCGACAGGCGGCCCACGGTGGCGACCACGTAATGCGGATTGCCGCTGGCGGCGCTGGCCTGGCGATTGGCGGCGTCGATGATGCGGGCCGCGCCCACCAGGGCGTCGCGGCGGATGTCCATGGGCGTGGTGCCGGCATGGTCGGGCTGGCCTTCGACGGTGATCTGTACGCGGCGGATGCCGACGATGTTGGTGACCACGCCGATGGGCAGGCCGCGACTTTCCAGCACCGGGCCTTGTTCGATATGCAGTTCGACGAAGGCGGCAGTGCCGCCTGGGCCGCGCAGCGGCGCGCCCAGCGCCGAGGGGTCGCCGCCGATGCGGGCAATGCCAGCCGCCAGCGTTTCGCCATCGGGGTTGCGAGCCTGCAGCATGTCGGGCGTCAACTGCCCGCAGAGGGCGCGGCTGCCGACGCAGGAGATGCCGTAGTCACTGGGCTCTTCGGACAGGAAGTCGATGACCTCGAAAGGGTGCTCCAGTTGCACGCCTTGCTCGCGCAGGGTGTGAGCCACCTCGATACCCGCCAGCACGCCGATGATGCCGTCGAAACGGCCGCCGGCCATGACGGTGTCGCAGTGCGAGCCGGTGGCAATGGGCTGGCGCGCCGGATCGCGTCCGGCCAGCGTGCCGACCAGGTTGCCGCCGGCGTCCAGGCGGGTCGAGAGGCCCGCAGCTTCGAATTCGCCGCGCAGCCAGGCGCGGGCTTCTTCGAACAGCGGCGAGAACGCGCGGCGCGTCCAGGGGACGTCGGGCAGCGTGTATCGGGAAAGGGTTTCGACGCGGGCCCAGAGGCGCTCGGCGTTCAGGGGAGGAAAAGCGTGTGGCATGAGACTTCCTGAAATTGCGCCTGGAATTATGGCATGCGTGTCTGCAGCGTCTGGCTGCGCGGCGCATCCAGGAACAGCGCCACCACCGCAGCGCAGGCCAGGGTGATCGCGACCAGCGCGTGCAGCAGTTGGCGGAAGGCGTCGTCATAAGCCTGGCGCAGCAGCGCCGGGCCCGCGCCGGGCAGGTGGGCCAGGGCCTGCGCCATGTCGCCGGCCGCGAGGTATTGCGCGGCGGGGCCGGGATCCGCGCCGAGCCGATGGGCGATCAGCAAGCTCAGCAAGGCGTTGACGCTGGCCAGCGCGATGCCTTCTCCGGCCACGCGGGTGGTGCTGAAGATGCCGGCGGCCATGCCTGCGCGCTCGGGCGGCGCGACGCTCATCGAGAGGCCATCCATCAGGCCCCAGGGCAGGCCGGTGCCGGCGCCGATCAGCAGCATGGGCCAGAGCGCGGCCTGGGCCGGCTGCGCGACGCCGATGCGGCTGAGCCAATACAGGCCCAGGGCGGCGGCAAGCAGGCCCAGCGCGCAACTGCGGCCCGCGCTCATCCAGCGCGTGGTCCAGACGGCCACCGCCGGCATGAAGAGCAGCGGCGCGGACAGGGCCGCCATCGCCAGTCCCGCGCCGGCTTCGCCGCGCCCCTCGATGCCGATGAAACGGATCGGCAGCAGCACCAGCAGCACCACATAGCAATAGCAGGTGGCCACGGGCAGCATCTGCACGCCCACAAAGCGCGGATAGCGCAGGAGCGCCAGGTCCAGCATCGGCCGGCGCACGCGCCGCTCTATCGCCACGAAGGCCAGCAGGCACAGCGCCGCGGCGGCCAGCAGTTTCCAGGCCAGCGCCGATGCGCCGCGCGCGGCGGGTGTTTCCAGGATGCCCCAGGTCAATAGCGCCAGCGCGCAGGTGAAGGCCAGGCTGCCGGCCCAGTCCAGCGGGCCTGCTTGCGGGTCCCGCGATTCCTGCATCCGGGGCAGGGCGACGGCCAGCGCCAGCGCGCCGACCGCGGCGCTCGACAGGAAGACCGAGCGCCAACCCACGCTGTCGATCAGCAGTCCGGCCAGCATCGGTCCCAGCGCCAGGCCCGCGCCGAAACTGGCGCCGAGCACGCCGAAGGCGCGGGTGCGCGCCGGACCCGGGCAGGCGTGGGCCAGGGACGCCGAGCCGCCGGCCAGGGCCGCGGCGGCGCCCGCGCCTTGCAGCGCGCGCAGGCCGTCCAGCCAGGCCACCGTGGGTGCGAGCGCCAGCGCAACCGATACCAGCACGAACAAGGCCACGCCGGACACGAACAGGCGCTTGCGACCATAGGCGTCGGCCAGCGTGCCTGCCGCCATCAGCAGGCTGCCGAAGCTCAGCATGAAGGCGTTGGTGATCCAGCCGAGCGCCTGGGCGCTTCCGCCCAGGTCGCGGCCGATGGCGGGGGTGGCGACGGCGCCGCCGGAAAAGCTCAAGGGCAGGATGAGGGCGGCCGTGCAGACGGCAAGCACGGTCCAGCCCGGGGAAACGGGAACAGAGGCAGAGGAAGGCATCGACGAATCAGGTTGGAATAGCCGGGATAGGCGTCGATGAAGGATAAAATTGCGTCAATGAAACAAAAATGCCGCCCATATCCTTTATGAGCGGATAAATATTCCTTAATGGAACGGAAATGGACAGCCTGAGCGGTATACACGCCTTCGTCCACGCCGCGCAGCGCGGCAGCTATGTCGCGGCCGCCGAGCATCTGGGCCTGTCGGCCTCGGCCGTGGGCAAGAGCGTGGCGCGGCTGGAGGACAGGCTGGGCGTGCGCCTGCTCAACCGCAGCACGCGGCGCATCAGCCTGACCGAGGAGGGCGCGCTCTACCTGGAGCGCTGCCTGCGCATCGTGAACGAACTGGATGAGGCCGAGGCCGAGGTAACCCGGGGCCGCGAGGCGCCGCGCGGCCGGCTGCGGGTCAGCGTGCCGGCCATCGGCTACCGCCTGCTGCTGCCGCTGCTGCCCGAGTTCACCCGCCGCTATCCGGAGATCGAGCTGGAGCTGGATTTCAACGACCGCATCGTCGATGTCATCGGCGAGGGGTTGGATGCGGTGATACGCAGCGGGGAGTTCGCCGATTCGCGCTTGCGGGCGCGGCCGCTGCGGCCTTATCGCTTCGTGGTGGCGGGCGCGCCCGCCTATCTGGCCGCCCGCGGCAGGCCGCGAGCGCCGGGCGACCTGGACGGCCATGCCAGGCTGGCCTATCGCTATCCGGGCACGGGTCAGGTACAGCCATGGCAGTTCCGCGACGGCCCTGTCGCGCCCGCGCCGGCGGCGCTGAGCTTCAACAGCGTGGAGGCGTTGATCGGCGCGGCCCAAGCTGGGTTGGGCCTGGCCTACCTGCCTGATTTCGCGCTGCGGGCGGCCTTGGACGAAGGCCGTCTCGCCACCGTGTTGGACGACTGTCTCGATGCAGACGGCCGTTTTTCCGTGCTGTGGCCAGACAGCAGGCATCCGCTGCCCAAGCTGCGGGCCTTCGTCGATTTCATGGCCGAACGGCTGGGCGCCTAGCGCTTCGCGCGCCAGGCGGGTTCGCGCTTTTCCAGGAAGGCGCTGACGCCTTCGCGGGCTTCGTCCGTGCTGCGCACGGCCGCAATGCGTTCCACGGTGTCGGCGATGAGCGCGGCGTCGATTTCCTGGCCGGCGAAGTCGCGCACCAGCCGCTTGCTGGCCTGCACCGCGCCGGGGCCGTTGTCGCACAGGGCGAGGCACAGCGCCTCGGCGCGCTGCGGCAGCTCGGCCAGGGGGGCGATGTCGTGCACCAGGCCCAGCCGGAAAGCGGTCGCCGCGTCGAAGCGTTCGGCGGTCAGGAAATAACGGTTGGCCGCGCGCTCGCCCATGGCGCGCAGCACATAGGGGCTGATGGTGGCGGGTAGCAGCCCCAGCCGGGTTTCCGACAGGCAGAAGTGTGCGCTGTCCGCGGCGATGGCGATGTCGCAGGCCGACACCAGGCCCATGCCGCCGGCATAGGCGTCGCCGTTGACGCAGGCCACCACCGGCTTGGGGCAGGACCAGATCGCGTGCAGCATACGCGCCAGCTTGGCGGCGTCGGCGCGGTTTTCGGCGTCGGTCAGCGTGGCCATCTTGCGCATCCAGTTCAGGTCGCCACCGGCGCAGAAGGCCTTGCCCGCGCCAGTCAGCAACAGCACGCGCACGGCCGGATCGTCCACCGCCGCCTGCACGGCGCTGGTCAGGGCGGCGATCAGCGTGTCGTCGAACGCGTTGCGCATGTCTGGGCGGTTCAGCGTCAGGCGGGCGATGGGGCCGTCGTGGGCGACGTCCAGCGGGGCGGGCGTGGTCATTCCTGGTCTCCAGTTTTCTTGATTCAGGCTCAACAAAGCAACGGGACTAGCGCTCGATTCTAGGTTGAAAATTCTGTCTCAGCCATCGAATCGGGATAAATATTGAGTTATCCTCAAAAAAATAATGGAGCGAGACATGAGCCAGCACCCAGGCGGCGCGGCCGCCGGCCAGCGCTACGCGTCGGTATTCCGGCCGGGCCTCTACGAGGGCAAGACCATCCTGGTGACGGGGGGCGGCAGCGGCCTGGGCCGCTGCACCGCGCACGAGCTGGCGTCGCTGGGCGCCGGCCTGGCGCTGGTGGGGCGCAAGCTGGACAAGCTGCAGGCGGCGCAGGACGAGATTTCCCGCATCTACCCCGAGGCCGCCGGCCGCATCAGCCTGCACGCCTGCGACATCCGCGACGAAGCCGGCGTGCGCGGCACTGTTTCTGATGTGCTGGCGCGGCACGGCGCCATCGACGGCCTGTTCAATTGCGCGGGCGGGCAGTTCCCCGCGCCGCTGGACCGCATCAGCTACAACGGCTGGAACGCGGTGGTGCAGAACAATCTGCACGGCACCTTCCTGATGTCGCGCGAGGTCTATACCCAGCACATGCGCCAGCACGGCGGCGCCATCGTCAATATGTTGGCCGACATCTGGGGCGGCATGCCGGGCATGGGGCATTCGGGCGCGGCGCGCGCCGGTGTCTGGAACCTGACCGAAACCGCCGCCTGCGAATGGGCCCATGCGGGCGTGCGCGTCAACGCGGTGGCGCCGGGCTGGATCGCCTCCAGCGGCATGGACAGCTACGACGAGGATTACCGCGCCGTGCTGCGCGAATTGAAAACGAAAGTGCCGCTGCAGCGCTTCGGCACCGAGGCCGAACTGGCGGCGGCGGTGGTGTTCCTGCTGTCGCCGGCCGCGGCCTTCATCAACGGCAGCGTCATCCGGGTGGATGGCGGCGTGCCCAACGCCCGCCATTCCTGGAGCCTGGCGCCCGCCGAGCGGGGCGAGGCCTACAACGGCTTTCCTCAGTACGAGCCGCCGTCCTTGTTTTCCGACGATTGAAGCCGATGCAGGGCATCCCGCACGTCGCCGCGGAACTGCGCCAGCGCCAGCGCGTCCTGCGCGGGCGGCTGCAGCGCCTGCCACAGAAAGCCGACCAGCTGGTCGGCGGTGGCGGCCACGTCCACCCGCGCGCCACGCAGGATGGCGTCCCACAGCACGTGCTCCATCGGTCCGTAGACCGCCGAGCGCAGCAGCCGCAGCGGCATGTCGCGGCGGATGTCGCCGTCGGCTTGGCCCTGGGCCAGGATGCGCATCAGCGGCGCGGTGTAGCGGCGCTGCAATTGCGCGTAGACCTCGCCGAAGTCGTCGTTGCGCGCGCGTCCCTCGGACAGGATGAAGGCGCACAGCCCGGTGCCTTCGGCCAGCAGGTGGCGCAGGTGCGCATGTACCAGGTAATGCAGCTGGGCCCGCGCGCCATGCACGTGGGGCAGGTTGTCCTCGACCTTGGCGATGATTTCGTCGTACCAGTCGCTGATCACCCGCACGCAGAGTTCGCGCTTGCCGCCGAAATAGGTGAACACCGTGGCCTCGGACACGCCCAGGCGCTGCGCGATCTCGGTGGTGGTGGCGGCCTGGAAGCCGGCTTCGGAAAAGACCTGGCGGGCGACGCGCAGGATGTCGCGGATGCGCTGTTCGGATTTGGCGCTGGCCGGCGGGCGGCGCATCGGGACGGTGGCGGCTTTTTCCATGCGATGGGGAAGGGGCTGCGGGTGGGCGGGGCTTATTATTGAGCCAGGGTCAAGTTTGAGGCAAGACGTTACATCGCTGGCGCCTGGCGCCGGCGCGTTCGACAACAACATCAGAGACAAACCATGCTGTCCAGAGCCGATTCCTACACGCAGCTTGCGTCCCAGTTCCAATGGCAGGTGCCTGCGGCCTACAACATCGGCGTCGACGCCTGCGACAAATGGGCCGACGGCAGCGGCCGCCTGGCGCTGATCTACGAGAAGAGCGACGGCGCGCAATCGCGCTACACGTTCGATCAGATCAAGGCGCTGTCCAACCGCCTGGCGCACAGCCTGGAACGCCATGGCGTCAAGCGCGGCGACCGCGTCGCCGTCTACCTGCCGCAGGCCCCGGAAACCGCGGTGACCCATATCGCCGTCTACAAGATGGGCGCGGTGGCGGTGCCGCTGTTCACGCTGTTCGGGGTGGACGCGATCCAGTACCGCCTGGCCAACAGCGGCGCGGCGGCGCTGGTGACCGACGCCGAAGGCTGCCGCAAGCTGCGCGAGATCCGCGCCAGCCTGCCGGACCTGAAGGTGGTCTATTGCATCGACCCGGACTGCCCGGACGACGCCGTGCCGTTCCACGCCGCGCTGGCGGCCGAATCCGACGATTACACGCCGGCGGCGACCGCGGCCGACGACCCGGCCGTCATCATCTATACCTCGGGCACCACCGGCAAGCCCAAGGGCGCGCTGCATGCGCACCGGGTGTTGCTGGGCCACCTGCCGGGCGTGGAGATGTCGCACGAGTTCTTCCCGGAAAACGCCGCGCTGATGTGGACGCCGGCCGACTGGGCCTGGATCGGCGGCCTGCTGGACGTGTTGTTGCCGTCCTGGCATCACGGCGTGCCGGTGCTGGCGCGCCGCTTCGAGAAATTCGACGGCGCCAGCGCCTTCGAGCTGATGGCGCGCCACGGCGTGACCCACACCTTCCTGCCGCCGACCGCGCTGAAGATGATGCGCGGCACCGAGCTTCCCGCCGGGGCCGGCACGCTGGCGCTGCGCTCGGTCGCCAGCGGCGGCGAGTCGCTGGGAGCGGAACTCATAGACTGGGGCCGGCGCGTGCTGGGCGTGACCATCAACGAGTTCTACGGCCAGACCGAATGCAACATGCTGGTGTCGTCCTGCTCGTCGCTGTTCGACCCCTGCATCGGCGCCATTGGCCGCGCGGCGCCGGGCCACCGCGTTGCTATTGTGGATGACAGTGGCGTCGAAGTGGCGGATGAGGGCAATATCGGCGTATTGCGGCCGGACCCGGTGATGTTCCTGGGGTACTGGAACAACCCAGAGGCCACCGCCGAAAAGTTCGCCGGCGACTATCTGCTGACCGGCGACCAGGGCGTGCGCGACGCCGAGGGCTTCATCCGCTTCGTCGGCCGCAACGACGACGTCATCACCAGCGCCGGCTACCGCATCGGCCCTGGCCCGATCGAGGACTGCCTGATCGGCCACCCCGCGGTGCGCATGGCGGCGGTGGTGGGCGTGCCTGACGCCCAGCGCACCGAGATCGTGATGGCTTATGTGGTGCTGAACGAAGGCTACGAGGGTAACGACGCGTTGGTGAAGGATCTTCAAGCCCATGTGCGCAAGCGCCTGGCGGCCCATGAGTATCCGCGCGCGATCCGATTTGTAACCAGTTTGCCGACCACCGCCACCGGCAAGATCATCCGCCGCGAGTTGCGCGACGGCAGCTACATCTGACCCGTCTCAACCGGTGACAATGTCGTCCAAGAGGATGGGTTGACGGGCAACCAGCCGCTGCAAGTATGATGGCGCAAATTGCTACGGCCCCATGTCATTTGGGGCCGTATCACCATTAGCCTTACTAGTATGGAGATAAACCCCGATGAATAAGCCTTTGGATGGGGGATTGGCAGCCTTGAACGTGCCTGCCTACGTGAAGCACCGCGGCCTGATCGACTGGGTCGCCAGCTTTGTTGCCCTGGCCAAGCCGGACCAGGTCGTGTGGTGCGACGGTTCCCAGGAAGAATATGACCGGCTGTGCGAGCAGATGGTCCAAGCGGGCACCATGCGCAGGCTGAACCCCGCCAAGCGGCCTAATTCCTTCCTGGCGTGCTCGGATCCTTCCGACGTCGCCCGCGTGGAGGACCGCACCTTTATTTGTTCCGACCGTGCCGAAGACGCCGGCCCGACCAACAACTGGGCCGAGCCCGCCGCCATGCGCGACACGCTCAACGGCCTGTTCGACGGCGCCATGCGCGGCCGTACGCTGTACGTGGTGCCGTTCTCGATGGGCCCGCTGGGTTCGGACATCGCTCACATCGGCGTGGAACTGTCCGACAGCCCCTACGTGGCCGTGAACATGCGCATCATGACGCGCATGGGTAAGCAGGTGTATGACGTGCTGGGCGCCGACGGCGACTTCGTCCCCTGTGTGCATTCGGTGGGCAAGCCCCTGGCCGCAGGCGAGGCCGACGTGGCCTGGCCGTGCAACCCGACCAAGTACATCGTCCATTTCCCCAAGACCCGCGAAATCTGGAGCTTCGGCTCGGGCTACGGCGGCAACGCGCTGCTGGGCAAGAAGTGCTTCGCGCTGCGCATCGCGTCCACCATGGGCCGCGACCAGGGCTGGCTGGCCGAACACATGCTGATCCTGGGCGTGACCTCGCCCAAGGGCCGCAAGTACCACGTGGCCGCGGCGTTCCCGTCGGCCTGCGGCAAGACCAACTTCGCCATGCTGATCCCGCCGCAAGGCATGGACGGCTGGAAGGTCACCACCATCGGCGACGACATCGCCTGGATCAAGCCGGGCAAGGACGGCCGCCTGCACGCCATCAACCCGGAAGCCGGCTATTTCGGCGTGGCCCCGGGCACCAGCGAGCAGACCAACTTCAACGCCATGGCCACGCTCAAGGCCAACGTCATCTTCACCAACGTGGCGCTCACCGATGACGGCGACGTCTGGTGGGAAGGCATGACGGACACGCCGCCGGCGCACCTGATCGACTGGCAGGGCCAGGACTGGACACCCGCCATCGCGCGCGAAACTGGCCGCAAGGCCGCGCATCCGAACGCGCGCTTCACCGCGCCGGCCGCGCAATGCCCGTCCATCGACCCCGAATGGGAAAACCCCGAAGGCGTGGTCATCGACGCCTTCATCTTCGGCGGCCGCCGCTCCACCACCGTGCCGCTGGTCACCGAAGCCCGCAACTGGGTCGAAGGCGTCTACATGGCCGCCACCATGGGTTCGGAAACCACCGCTGCGGCCGCCGGCCAGCAGGGCGTGGTGCGCCGCGATCCCTTCGCCATGCTGCCGTTCTGCGGCTACAACATGAGCGACTACTTCAGCCACTGGCTGAAGCTGGGCAAGCAGCTGGAAGCCGCCGGCGCCACCTTGCCGCGCATCTACTGCGTCAACTGGTTCCGCAAGGGTCCGGACGGCAAGTTCGTCTGGCCCGGCTTCGGCGACAACATGCGCGTGCTGCGCTGGATGCTGGGCCGCATCGACGGCCAGTCCAAGGGCGTGGACCAGGTGTTCGGCATTTCGCCCAGCTACCAGGACATCGACTGGACCGGCCTGGAATTCAGCCCGGACAAGTTCGAGCAGGTCATGTCGGTGGATGCCGCCGCCTGGCGCGACGAACTGGCGCTGCATGACGAGCTGTTCGCCCAGTTGGCGCAGGGCCTGCCCGAGGATCTGCCGGCCGCCAAGGCCAAGATCGAAGGGCGGCTGGCGGCCTGAGGGCCGGCGACGCGTTGCAAGGCTGTCAGGCACCGGCGCCCGCCGGGTGCCTGACACCTCATGGGAAACCTGATCTGCCCGAGTGCCAGTCACCCGGGCAGATCAGGCTTCCGACTTCGGCTGCATGCCGCTTTTGCGGCACAATGGCCGCATGAAACTCGATGCCGAAGACCTCGCCAAAATCAGTTCCCTGACTGTCGCACATTATCAAGAGAATGCGGACTCGTTCGAGGCCGGCACCCGGGACCACGACGTCAGCCAGAACATCGCGGCGCTCTTGCGCCACATCGAAGGCGATCCTCCCTACGACATCCTGGACTTCGGCTGCGGGCCGGGGCGCGACCTGAAAACGTTCGCCGCGCTGGGCCATCGCGCGGTCGGCCTGGATGGCACGCCGCGTTTCGTCGAAATGGCGAGGCAGGCGACCGGCTGCGAGGTCTGGCAGCAGGACTTTCTGCGCCTGGCGCTGCCGCCAGGCCGCTTCGACGGCATATTCGCCAATGCCGCCTTGTTTCATGTGCCTGGCCAGGAGCTGCCGCAGGTACTGCAAGCCTTGCACGGCGCGCTCAAGCCGCGCGGCGTGCTGTTCAGTTCAAACCCGCGTGGCGGCAACCAGGAAGGCTGGAATCGCGGACGCTACGGCGCCTACCATGACCTGGAAGGCTGGAGCGCCCTGATGACGGCGGCGGGCTTCGAGGAACTTGAACACTACTACCGGCCGCAGGGCCTGCCGCGCGAGCAGCAGCCCTGGCTGGCCAGCGTCTGGCGGCGGGCGGGCTAGCGGCCGGCCGATACTGAAGGCAACCGCGGACAAAGCCTGGCCTGGACTCAAACGGCCTGGATCGTCCAGGGCGCGTTGGGCAGATCCGCCAACTCACAATCCACCGCGGGACCGGCGCGTTCCAGCACGGCGAATTCGCCGTCGGCCAGCGCCATCAGCGGGTGATGCCAGACATCCCGGTGCAGCGTGATGCCCACGCCCGCGCCAGCAATGAAGGCGCGCAAGGTGGCCGGGTCCGGCGCGTCCGCGCCCAGCGCCACCAGCACCACATACGGCGTGCCCGCCAGCGGCAGGAAGGTCTGGCTGCCCAGACGGTGGCGTTCCAGCAGGCGCGCGGCAAAGGGCAGGGCGATCGCTTGCGCGCGGAATACCGACAGCGACGGCCGGCCGCCCGCGTCCAGCAGATCGGGTTCGCCCATTTCCACCCGCAGCGAGGTGCCGGCGTTGATGGAACGGCCGGCGCGGTCCGCGCTGCTGACGACCTCGCCGTAGGGCGCGAAGGCGTCGGCGGACAGGGGCTGCGCGGTGAGAGTCCGGGCGGCCATCAGAAGTTGATCCCCAGCCATTCGCGCACCTGCTCGTGCAGGTCGCCGGCGAAATCCTCGGGCGAGCCGGACGCGGTGATCTCGCCCAGACTCAGCACGTAGATGTGATTGGACATGGCCACCACCCGGCGTACGTTGTGGTCCACCAGCAGGATGCCCATGCCGGCATCGGCGAAGGCGCGGATCCATTGGAAGACTTCGGCCGCCACGCGCGGCGCCAGCCCGATGCTGGGCTCGTCGATCAGGCAGACTTGCGGCTGCACCATGTAGGCCTTGGCGAATTCCAGCGACTTCTGCTGGCCGCCGGACAGGTTGCCGGCCTGGTCCTTGAGCTTTTCCTTCAGCACCGGAAAGCGCTCCAGCGTTTCAGTGAAACGCGGCTCCAGCACGTCGCCGTAGCGCTTGCGCCGGCCTTCCAGCGGCAGGCGCAGGTTCTCCTCCACCGTCAGGTAGGGGAACAGGCTGGATTCCTGCGGGATGTACCAGAGGCCGTCGTCGATCATGCGGTGCGGCGGCTGGCCCGAGATATCGCGCCCGGCGCGCGTGACGCGGCCGGACTTGGGCCGCAGGAAGCCGCAGATGGCTTTCATCAGCGTGGACTTGCCCGCGCCGTTCAGGCCGATCAGGCCGCTGATGCGGCCGGCCTGCACCGTGAGCGAGACGTTGCGCAGCACGTCGATGTCGCCCATATAGCCCGCGGTCACGCCTTCCATGGCGAGCAGCGTGTCAGGCATGGTCCTGCTCCTCTTGTCCCTGTTCGCCCAGATAGGCCTCGATCACCGCGGGTTCGCGCAGCACCTGCTGCGTCGGGCCGTCGGCCAGCACCCGGCCGGCGTTCATGCACACCGAGCGCGGGCACAGGTCCACCACCACCGGCATGTCGTGGCTGACCAGGATGAAGGTCTGGCCGCTCTGGTTGCGACGGCGGATGAACTCGGACATGGTTTCCTTCATGACGGGGTGCACGGCGGCGAAGGGCTCGTCCAGCAAAGCAATGCGCGGCGGCGCCATGAAGCAGGCGCCGAACTCCAGCAGCTTCTTTTGCCCGCCCGACAACTGGCCGGCGTCCAGGTGCATGACGTGCATCAGCTTGAGTTCTTCCAGCAGCTCCAGTGCGCGGCGGCTGGCGGCCGCCTCGTCCAGGCCCATGGCCAGCCCGCACACGATCAGGTTGTCGTAGGCGCTGACCCGGTTGAAGACCCGGGTCATCTGGAACATGCGCAGCACGCCCAGGCGCGTCAGTTGAGTGGGGTTCAGGCCCAGCACGCTGCGGCCGTCCAGGCGCACTTGGCCCGCGTCCGCAGCCAGGTGGCCGGACAGCACGTTGAGCAAGGTGGTCTTGCCGGAACCGTTGGGGCCGATCAGCCCCAGCAGTTCGCCGTCGGCGACGTCCATGCCCGCGCCGTTCACGGCCAGCAGCCCGCCGAAGCGCTTCTGTATTCCGGAAATCTGCAACAGTGCCATCAGGCCCCCTTGGCGCTGGCGCGGGCGTCGGTGGAACGGCGCAGGAAGGCGCGGCGCGCCAGGCCCCACAGCCCTTCACGGAAGAAGCGCGCGAAGATGATGACCAGCAGCGCGAACACGATCATCTGGATGTTGCCCACGTCGCGCAGCAGTTCCGATGCGACGTACACCAGCACCGCGCCCAAGAGCGGTCCGACCAGCGTGCCCATGCCGCCGATCACGACCATGGCGATCACCATGCCGGTCTGCGTCACGATGCCGAGTTCCGGGCTGACCAGCTGCGCGAAGGTGCCGTACAGGCCGCCCGCGAAGCCGCAGATGGCGCAGCTGACCAGGAAGGCCAGCGTCTTGTAGCGCACCACGTCTATGCCGCGGCTGGCCGCGCCGATTTCGTCGTCGCGGATCGCTTGCAGGAAGCGTCCAGGACGCGCCCGCAGCAACAGGAAGATCAGCAAGGTCACCGCCGCCAGCGCGGCCAGGAACAGGTAGTAATTGCCGACCCGGTTTTCCAGCAGCGCCGGCACGTGCAGCCCCTGGTCGCCGCGGGTGAAGTCGATGGAGTTGTAGATCACCAGGCGCACGATCTCGGCGAAGGACAGCGTGGTCAGCGCCAGGTAGGGGCCCGACAGCCGCAGCACGATGCGGCCGAGCACCAGGCCGACCAGCCCCGGCACCACCGCCGACAGCGGCAGGCCCAGCCACAGCGGCACCTTCCAGTGATAGGCCAGGAGGCCGGTGGTGTAGCCGCCCAGCATGGCGAAGGCGGCCGGCGCCAGCGAGAACTGGCCGGCGTAGCCCGCCAGCAGGTTCCAGCCGCAGGCCAGCATGGCGAAGTACATGCTGACGATCAGCACGCCCAGCCAGTAGGGCGAGGACACGCCCAGCGGCAATAGCGCCAGCACCGCCAGGAACACCAGCGACAGCCGCATTTCCTGGCTCAGCTTGTTGCGCAGCAGATTGGGATGGGCCAGCGGTTCCATGTTCAGACCTCCCGCGCGCGTTCGCCGAACAGGCCCTTGGGCCGGAACAGCAGGATCAGGATCAACAGCGCCAGCCCGAAGGTGTCGCGGTAGTCATAGGACAGGTAGACCGCGCCGAAGCTCTCCAGAACGCCTAGCGCCAGCGCCGCCACGATGCTGCCGGGAATGGAACCCATGCCGCCGATCACCACGATCACATAGGACTTGATGGCCGGGAACGCGCCCACGTCCGGCGCCGGATTGATGACCGGCGCCAGCAGCGCGCCGGCCAGCGCCGCCAGCACGCCGGAGGCCATGAAGATGATGCTGCTGGCGCGCGCCGTATCGATGCCGGCGATGGACGCGCCCAGTCGGTTCTGTGCCACCGCCTGCACCTGCCGGCCCCATAGCGAGCGCTTGATGAACAGCGCCAGCCCGATCAGCAGCACGATGGACAGGCCCGCGGTGATCAGCTTCTGGCCGCTCATCATGAATGGGCCGACGGCCATGCGCGTCACGTCGGACAGCGCGGGGCCGCGCATGGGGTAGGGGCCCACGACCTTGTCCACCAGGTTGATCAGCAGCAGCGACAGGCCGAAGGTGACCACGACCGCGTACTCATCCTTCATCAACCCCCATGAGCCGTAACCCGCGTACAGCGGGCGCATCAGCCAGCGTTCCGTGGCCCAGCCCAGCAGCGCGCCGGCGGCGGCGGCGATGGGCAGCGCCAGCCAGGGCGGTACGCCCAGGGCCAGCGACACCAGGGTGTAGGTGTAGGCGCCTATCATGTAGAACTCGCCGTGGGCGAAGTTCACGACCTTCAGGATGCCGAAGATCATGGTCAGGCCGACCGCCATCAGCGCGTAGTACAGGCCGATGATCAGGCCGTTGACGAACAGGTCCAATGCCAGCACTCGATTCTCCCTGGCGCCGGGGCGTGGCCCCGGCGTGTTGCGGTCATGCTGTGGAGGTGATCCGGTTCTTTTTGCCGCCGGGCCGCCCCAAGGCAAAAAGCGCCCCCTCGGGGGGCAGCAAGCCGAAGGCGCGGCGTGGGGGTACCGTTACTTGGCAGGCTTGACGAGTTTGTCGACCTGCAGCGGCTGCCCGGTGGCCTGGATCAGCGTGGTCTTGCTCAGCGGCTGGTCGACCTCGGTCAGCTGATAGGTGACGTAGGGAATGTCGACCCATTGCTGGTAGGTGTAGCCCGGCTGCTGCGAGAAGCCGAACTTGCCGCGCACGCCTTCGAACTGCATGCCTTGCAGCGCCTTGATGATGGCGGCGCTGTCGGTGGACTTGGCCTCTTCGATCGCGCGGGCGATCAGCAGCACCGAGTCCGCGGCCTGGAAGATCAGGCGGTTGGGTTCGGTCTTGGCCTGCTTCTGGTAAGTGGCGGCCACGTCCATGCCGATCTGCGGCATGGGCATTTGCGGGTGGTACAGGCCGAAGGCCAGCATGTACTTGCCGGCTTCCTTCACGTTCTTCCAGAAGTCGGGATAGTCGGCGATGCCGGCGCCGTCATAGAACCAGGTCTTGGCGCTGGGCGCCACGCCCTGTTCGTACAACTGGTTCATTAGGATGTAGGCGGCCGGCGGCAGCATGATGTTGACCACCAGGTCGGGCGGACTGGCGCGCAGGGGCAGCACGGCAGGCGTGAAGTCCTTGCCGGCGCGGTCCAGCGCGATGTACTTGTACTGGGTTTGCGGCGCGGCCTTCTTGAGGAATTCGCCCAGCAGCTTGGCCTGGCCGATGCCGTAGTCGGTGTTCTCGGCGAAGGCGACCACGCTCTTGACCTTCAGCGCGGCGATGGTGTCGGCCATGGCGCTGGAAACGCGGGTGTTGTAGTTGGCCGGATTGAAGACTTCCGGATAGCCCTTGGCGCGCACGTCGTCGGACCAGCAATTGGTGTTGACGTAGGGCACCTTGTAGCGGTGCGCGACTTCGATCTCGGCCAGGCAGACCGAGCTCTGGTGGCCGCCCGTCACCGCCACGACCTTGTCGCGCGAGATCAGTTTTTCGGCCGCCGCGCGGCCCTTTTCCGGGATGCCCTGGTTGTCTTCGTAGATGATCTTCAGCGGCCGGCCCAGCACGCCGCCCTTGTCGTTGATCATCTTGGCGATGATCTCCACGCCGTCTTTGACCTGGGTGCCTTGCACCACCGAGCCGGGCGGCGATTGCGCGATGCTCACGCCGATGACCACGGGATCGGCGCCATGGGCGGCAGAGGCGAGTACGACCGCGGATACGGCTGCGGCAAGGCGGAGCAGTTTCATCGTGGTTTCCTTTTGGAAAGGAGATACGGCGATGCCGCCATTCGCGCGGGCGAACGGTGTCGGCGGGCGGGAATTCTGCCTGTTTTTTAATCCTGTAGTACCGGTCTGACCAGTTAGGGCTTACCAGCAGTTTGAGCTTGTCAGCATGATGGCTGGCGCCAGCGAGGGCGCCGGCCATTACCGTGGCGTCAGGCCGCCAGCAGGTTTTCCACGCGCGCGGCCGTGTTCAGCACGCGCCAGTCGGCGCCGCGCGCCCCGGCGATCTGCAGTCCCAGCGGCAGGCCGTTGCGGCCGCTGCCGCAGGGCAAGGTCAGCGCCGGCATGCCGGTCAGGTTGAAAGGCATGGTCAGCCCCGTGACGGCGGTGTGCAGCGGCACTTCGCGGCCGGCGATCGTGACTGCGCCCGCGCCCGAGCGCGGCGGCTCGATGCGCAGGGTGGGAGTGACCAGCACGTCCACCGACTGCATCGCCAGGTCGAACATCTGCGCCAGCGCGGCGCGGCCGCGCTGCGCCCGCGTGTACCAGGTGGCGGGCAGGAACTGGCCGATCTCCAGGCGCACGCGCACGTCGTCGCCCAGGGTCTCGGGCTGGTCGACCAGCCGGCGCCAGTGGATGTCGGTGGCTTCGCTGCACAGGGTGGCGAATTGCAGCGCCGCGCTGTGCTCGACGCCCGGCAGGTCCAGCGGCACCAGCGTGGCGCCGTCGGCCTGCATCAGCGCCAGCGCATGGTTGACCGCCTGCGCCACGTCCTCGGCCAGCGGGTCGTAGAAGTAATTACGCGGCACGCCCACGCGCAGACCGGTCAGCGCGCCCGCGCTGACGGTGCGTTCCGCCTGGCCCGACATGATGGAATAGGCCAGGGCGGCGTCCGCCACGCTGGCGGCGATGGGCCCCAGGTGGTCCAGGCTGGCGCCCAGCGCCTGCGCGCCCTCGCGCGAAATGGCGTCGAAGGTGGGTTTGAAGCCGACCACGCCGCAACACGCGGCGGGGATGCGGATGGAACCGGCCGTGTCCGTGCCTATGGCTAGCCGAACGATGCCGGCAGCCACCGCCGCGGCCGAGCCGCCGCTGGAGCCGCCCGCGGTATAGCCCGCCCCGCGGGGATTGCCGACCCAGCCGTAGTGCGGGTTTTCGCTGGTGATGCCGTAGGCCAGTTCATGCAGGTTGGTGGTGCCCACCACCAGCGCGCCGGCCTCGCGCAGCCGCGCCACCGCCAGCGCATCGCGCAGCGCCGGCGGCGGCTTCAGGCCGCCGCTGCCGTTGGTTTGGGGAAAGCCCGCGACCTGCATCAGATCCTTGACGGCTATCGGCACGCCCATCAGCGGCATGGCGGCGCCTTCGCGCAGCTTGCGCGCGGCCGCGGCCGCTGCGCCATCCAGTGCCGGCGTGTCGGACAGGCTGATGAAGGCGTTCAGGTCAGCCTGCTGGCGGGCCGCGGCCAGCGCGGCCTTGGCGGCCTCGGCCGCGCGCGCCGGATCGTCGCGGCATTCGCGCGCAATGGCGGCGATGCCGCGCGCGTGGCGCGACACCGCGACGCCGCGGCCGGCCTGCGCGGCGGGCAGCTTATCGGCTGGCGCGGCAGGCGGCGCCAGGTAGCCCAGCTCGGCTTCCGGCGCCAGCGAGTCCAGCACGGTCAATTCGGGCAGGTTGATGCGCAGCCGGTCCAGCCAGGCCTGGCGGCGTTCGGAATAGGGGTAGTCAGCCAGTCGGGCCATCGCGTCGACGGCGCGGGCAAATCGGTCGTAGAGGTCGGTCATGAGCGGCGCTATGAACAAGAAGGGGCGTGGGGCCCGCGGCCGTGCCGGGGCGCTTTGCAGTACGGCTTTATCCTAACCGGTCAGACCAGTTGAATGTCATAATGCCCAGGCAGTATATGGCTGTCAACGCCAAACCGGGCGACCGCCGCGCGCCCACGCCTTGAGAATTCCGCGATGAACACCGTCGAACACATAGCCCAGCAGTTGCAGGCCCGTATCCGCCAGCGCGATTGGGCCGAGGCCGGCAAACTGCCCGGGCAACGCCAGTTGGCCGAGGAACTAGGCGTCAGCCGCGCCTCGCTGCGCGAGGCCATCACCATGCTGGAAGGGCTGGGGCTGCTGCGCAGTGAAGCCGGCCGCGGCGTGTTCATCGCCCGGCCTGGTGAAAAAGGCCTGGGCAGCGCTTATGGCCGTTGGCGCTTCCAGGGCCGCTATGCCTTGCGCGACGTCTATCTGGTGCGTAATCAGCTGGAAGAATTGGCGGCGGGCCTGGCCGCCGGCGTGGTCACCCAGGCGGGGCTAGCCCGCCTGCGCGCCACTATCACGCACATGGAACAGGCTGCCGACGCCGGCGACCTGGTGGCGATGTCGGAAGGCGACAGCGCTTTTCACGCCTGCCTGTACGAGATCGCCGGCAGCCCCATGCTGCTGGACCTGGCCGAGAGCATCGCCGATGTGGTCGACGGCAGCCGGCAGGTGGCGTTCGCCGATCCCGCGCGCGTGCGCGAGCCGATATACGAACATGCGGCCATCATCGATGCCCTGGCGACGGGTTCGGCCGAGGCCGCGCGCCGCGCCATGCGCGCCCACATCTGCAATGTGGCGGACCGCGCGGGCCTGGCGCTGACGATCCCGGGCGCCTAGGGCCTGTTCAGGCCGGCACAGGTTCCGGAGCTTCTGCCTGTGCTCTGCGCGCATCGAGCGGCGCAGCCGCTACCGTTGTCCGTCGTGCACCGCCACGGCTTCCTTGGTCAACCCGCCCAGCCGCGAATGCACCCGGCCGCCCGTGCCCATGACCAGGGCGAACAGGATCTCATTGGCGCGCGGCGCGTCCTGGATGCCGATCTCGATGCTGTTGAAGTGGCTGCGCACGTAGGAAGCGTGGATGTAGTGCACCGGCACCATCATGCGGTAGCCGGCCACGGCCACGGCCTTGACGGCGGGCACCATGGCGCGGGGCTCGCCCAGCACGCTGCGCATGGCCCAGCCGCCGGCCTCGTGCCAGACCGCGCCATGCTCCATTTCGCCGTCCAGGCCGACGATGGCGGCCTTGCTGTAGACCTCGATCTGGTCCTTGCCGCCCAGCGTGTCCACCAACTCGGTCGCCAGCAGGGTGCCCAGGCTGCGCAGTTCGGCCATGAAGGGCATCAGGTCCGGTTCGTAGCGGCCGGCATAGGGATTGCGGATGACGGCGCAGGCGGCGGCGAGCTTGAGCGGCCGCTCGGGCGCCGGGCCGTTCTCGTGGTAGGTAGTCTCGACGATGAGGCAGCGTTTGCGGATATCGATCAGCGACATGCGGTGAATTCCAAGTTGCGGTTGAAGAGGGCGTTCATTGCGGCGGAATGCCGGTTTCCTTGACGATGGCCGCCCATTTGTCGATCTCGGCGCGCACGAAGCCGCCGAATTCGGCCGGGGTCTGCTGCTTGACGGTCAGGCCCTGGCGTTCATAGGTCTGCTTGAGTTCGCCATTGGCCAAGGCCTTGCCCAGCGATTGCGACAGGCGCTCGACCACGGGCGCGGGCAGGCCGGCCGGACCCATCAGGCCGAACCACACGGTCAGATCGAAGCCGGGGGCGCCGGTTTCGTTGAGCGTGGGGATGTCCGGCGCCAGCGGAAAGCGTTCCGGCGTGCTGACGCCGTAGGTCTTGACCTTGCCGGCGCGCGCCTGCTGCAGGCCGTTGGCCAGGTCGGTGAAGGTCAGGTCGACGGTGCCGCCGATGACGTCGGTGAGCGCCTGCGGACCGCCGCGGTAGGGCACCGGCGTGACATTGATCTTGCCCATGGCCGCCAGCTTGGCGCCGAACACCTGCGCGCTGCCCGAGCCGTAGGCATAGGTCAGCTTGCCGGGATGCTGGGCGCCATAGGCGAACAGATCGGAGACCTGGGTGCCCGGCATGCGCGGCGAACCCACCAGCAGGTAAGGCGTTTCGGCGACGGCGCCGATGGGCGCGAGGTCGGTGGCGGGGTTGTAGGGCAGGTCCTTGAACAGGCTCACGCCGCTGGCCGCCGTGGACACGCCCACCACTACCAGGGTGTAGCCGTCAGGCTTGGCGCGGGCCACGTCGTGGGTGCCGATGATGCCGTTGGCGCCAGGCTTGTTCTCCACTACCACCGGCTGGCCCAAATCGTCGGCCATGGCTTTACCCAGGCTGCGCGCCACCACGTCGGTGATGCTGCCTGGCGGGAAGGGCACGACCATGCGGATGGGGTGGTCGGGATAGCCCGCGGCGCCGGCGGGCGCCAGCGGCGCGCCCAGCACCAGCGCCAGCGCGAGCGTGGCGGCGGATCGTTTCATGCTTGTCTCCTGTGGATGTCTTTATTGTTGGGGCGGCGCGGGATCAGGCCGGCGCGCGGGCTTGCAGGCGTTCCAGGTAGCGGTGGATCTCGGTGTTGTCCACGCCAGCGGGCATGTCCGCCAGCGCGCGCTGCCACAGTTCCGTGCACAGCGACAGTTGCGTGGCGGGAACGCCGGCCAGCGCCTGCAGCGCGTCGGCGGTGCGCAAGTCCTTGGCCATCAAGGCCAGGGCGAAGCCGCCGTTGTAGGTGCCGGGCACGATGAACTGGCGCAGTTTGGTTTCGGTGGCGACGTTGCGGCCGCTGGAGGCGTTGAGCACGTCGGTGAACACCTCCAGGTCCAGGCCCATGCCTTGCGCGATCAGCAGCGCCTCGCTGGCCGCCAGCAGACCGGCCGCATAGACATAATTGTTCAGCGCCTTCATGGCGTGCGCGGAGCCCACCGCCCCGGTGTGGATGAGCGAAGCGCCCATGCGCGAGAGCAGCGGACGCACGCGTTCCAGTCCGTCCGCGTCGGCGCCCACCATGATGGCCAGCGTGCCGGCGGCGGCCTTGGCCACAGCGCCCGATACGGGCGCGTCGATCAGCGTGATGCCCGCCTCGCGCAGGCGCGGCGCCAGCCGCAGCGTTTCGGCCGGATTGGACGAGCCCATGTCCAGCAGCACGGAGCCGGGACGCATCGCGCCCGCCAGTCCGTGCTCGCCTTCGATGACCGCATTGGTGATGGCGCTGTCGGGCAGCATGGTGATGACCACGTCGCAAGCGGCCAGGGCTTGCAGGCTGGCGGCCGGCTTGAGCGTCCGGTTCCATGCGGGATGCCCGGCCAGGCGCTCCAGGCGCGCGGGGTCGCGGTCATACGCCAGGATGTTGAAGACTTCTTCGCCGTCGGCGAGGTTTTCCAGCATGGGCAGGCCCATCATGCCCAGGCCCACGAATCCTACTGTCAGTGTCATGCATTCCCTTTATCGAATCGCCCTGGGATACGTGCCAGGAGCCATCTGGAATGCTAATGAATGCGTGATAGCAGCGCTTATGCTAAGTTGGCCAGGGGTTATAACAAACGATTATCGGATCAGCCATGCGTTTCAAGCTCAGGCAGATGGAAGTATTCCGGGCGGTGATGCTGACCGGTTCCATGAATGGCGCGGCCAAGCTGCTGTTCGTGTCGCAGCCAGCCATCAGCCGCCTCATCGCCCACACCGAGCAGAGCCTGGGCCTGCAGCTCTTCGAACGCGACAAGGGCAAGCTCACGCCCACCCCGGAAGCGCAGCGCCTGTTCGAGGAGGTGGGGGCGTTGTTCGACGAAGCCCTGCGCATCGATGAACTGGCGCGCGACCTGGCCGAACGGCCCGAGGGCGCATTGACCCTGTGTTCCAGCCCCAGCCTGGCGCTGAACTTCGTGCCCCCCGTGATTGCGCAGTACCTGGAGCTCTACCCCAAGGTCAGGCTCAAGTTCCACACCACGCTGCTGTCCGACATGGCGCACGAACTGCTGGGGCGCAAGGCGGAGTTGGCGGTGTCCGTGCTGCCCATCGACCATCCCAATCTGGTGGTGGAGCCGTTGGCCACCGGCGAGATGGTCTGCATCCTGCCGCAAGGCCATCCCCTGGCCTCGCGGCGGGCGGTGAGCCTGGCCGAACTGGCCGAGTGCAAGCTGATCCTCTACAACCGCAACATCCCGTTCGGGCAACTGGTGGCCGCGGCCTTCCAGCGCGCCGGCGTCAGCTGGAATCCGGCCGTGGAAATCGTGCGCGCCGAACTGGCCTGCGCGCTGGTGCGGGTGGGCGCGGGCGTGGCCATCGTCGATGAGTTCTCGGTCGGGCAGCAGGGCTGGCCCGGCGTGGTGACGCGGCCGCTGCGCGAGTCGATACCGTTGTCGCTGAGTCTGGTGCGTTCGCGCTTCGACCGCCCCAGCCGCCAGGTGCAGCGTTTCGTGCGCCTGATCAAGGAACATGCGCGCGCTTCGCGCAAGGCGGGCCGGTCCTAGAGCGTGTCATGAACTTTGGAGCAGGTTGGCAGCATTTCCCAGCATCAGCATGCTGAAGACCACTTCGACGGAACTTGTGGCTGCGCCAAAGCCCCGCTAGCATCGGCTCAACTGCATTCCCGTTCTGCCCCCGCATCCATGATGGAAGCCACCGTGACCGAACCGACCACCATTGAAGTTTCAGCCGAAGCCGCATCTCATAAGGCCGAATTTTTCCTGATCGACGCCAGCTTCTTGGGAAACGGCAGGGTTCCCGGCATCGAAATCGCCAACGAAGAGAAGCTGATCGATCCGGGGATGAATGTCGTCTCGCGCCCTAATGGAATGCCAGATCAGTATCCGGAGCGTCCCCACCTGGTTCATGTACCGGAGAAGGGCGGAATGCCACGCGATCTGGAAGAGCTCGCTGGCATATGGATTGTGTCGGAGCCGTTGAAGCAACTGTTTGAGCAGTTGGACGCCGAGGCGTTTGCATTTGTGGCATGCGACTTCAGCCTTGCTGACGGCAGCCCCGCTCCGCAGTACTACCTAGGCAATGTGCTGCGCAGACTCGATGCCCTGGATGAAGCCTCTTCTCGCGTGAGGATCAAGCTCGACCATAATTATCAGACCGGCGAGGACGAGAAGCTTTATAGCCTCGTCGGCGGAGCCAGCTTGGTGTTCAAACAGGATGTCGTGGGAGATGCCCATATCTTCCGCCAGGATCGCATGGGAGCACCTCCCATCTGCGACCGCGCGATGTTTGATGCATTGAGTGCGGCCAACTTCTCCGGCGTACGGCTGCGCGATGTAGCCGATATTTAGTGTCAGCGCGTCTGGCGGCTCGCCGCGCCGCGGCGGCATCGGGCCGTCTGTGCGCCCCGCAGCCCGCGCGCTTGCACGAAGCGGACAGGCGCCGCAGTTTCCGGCCACGCCGCCTGGACATGGATCAGTCTTTCCCCGAATAAGCGCAGTCAGCGGATAGCGATAGCCGGATCCGGCTATCGCCGCCCCGGCGCGCGGCGCCAGTATTCGCCTCACTCAATCAGCTAACGGTGAGGTGATGCGATGAAGGGTCTGGACAACAAGGTGGCCATCGTGACGGGCGGCGCCACGCTGATCGGCGCGGGCGTGGTTGCGGCGCTGCGGGCCAAGGGCGTGCGCGTGGCGCTGTTCGACATCGATGCCGCCGGCGGCGAACACGTGGCCGCCGCCGATCCGGCCGGCACGCGCTTCTGGCCGGTGGATATTGCGGACGACGCGCAGCTGGAGCGCGGCGTGGCCGACGCGGCAGCGCATTTCGGCCGCATCGATTTCCTGGTCAATCTGGCGGCCACCTATCTGGACGACGGCGCCGCGTCGGGCCGTGCCGACTGGCTGCGCGCGCTGGACGTCAACCTGGTCAGCGCCGTGATGGCCGCGCGCGCGGTCCATCCCCATCTGGTCGCGGCCGGCGGCGGGGCCATCGTCAATTTCACCAGTATCTCGTCGCGCGTGGCGCAGACCGGGCGCTGGCTGTATCCGGTTTCCAAGGCGGCGCTGCTGCAAGTGACCCGCAACATGGCGATGGACTATGCCGCCGACGGCATACGCGTCAACTCCGTGTCGCCGGGCTGGACCTGGTCGCGCGTGATGGATGAGCTGACGCAGGGCGACCGCGCCAAGACCGACCGCGTGGCCGCGGACTACCACCTGCTTGGACGCGCCGGCGATCCGGCCGAAGTGGCCGAGGTGGTCGCCTTCCTGCTTTCAGACCATGCCAGTTTCGTCACCGGCGCCGATTACGCGGTGGACGGCGGCTACTCGGCCATGGGTCCCGAACAGGCCAAGCCCGCGATTCCGCGCCTGGCCGCCTAGACATACAAAGGAGAGCAATCATGCGTCGAATCGCAATCGTGGGTGGCGGACAGGCGGGCTTGCCCCTGGCGCTGGGGCTGCTGGACAAAGGCTATGAGGTGACCGTGGTCACCAACCGCGAGCCGGACCATATCCGCCAGGGCAAAGTGATGTCCAGCCAGTGCATGTTCGATGCCTCGCTGCAAGTCGAGCGCGACCTGGGCCTGAACCAGTGGGAAGCCGAATGCCCTACGGTGGACGGCATCGGCCTGGCGCTACCGCATCCGGAACGGCCCGGCCACAAGCTGATCGATTGGGTCGCGCGCCTGGACCGGCCGGCGCAGGCGGTGGACCAGCGCATCAAGATGCCGGCCTGGATGGAACTGTTCGCCGCGCGCGGCGGCAGGCTGCTGATCCAGGACGGCGGCGTGGCCGAGCTGGAACTGCTGGCGGCCTCGCATGACCTGGTGCTGCTGGCCGCGGGCAAGGGCGAAGTGGTCAAGCTGTTCGAGCGCGACGCGCTGCGCTCGCGCTTCGACCGGCCGCAGCGCGCGCTGGCGCTGACCTACGTGCACGGCATGCGCCCGGCGCCGGATCATTCGCGGGTCGCCTTCAACCTGATTCCGGGCGTGGGCGAGTACTTCGTGTTCCCGGCGCTGACCACCAGCGGCCCGTGCGAGATCATGGTGTTCGAAGGCGTGCCCGGCGGTCCGATGGATTGCTGGCGCGACATCAAATCGCCGCAAGAGCACCTGGCGCAAAGCCTGCATATCCTGCACACCTACCTGCCCTGGGAGGCCGATCGTTGCGGCTCGGTGGAACTGACCGACGCCAACGGCATCCTGGCCGGCAGTTTCGCGCCCACGGTGCGCAAGCCGGTGCTGACCCTGCCGTCGGGCCGGCTGGTGTTCGGCCTGGGCGACGCGGTGGTGACCAACGACCCGATCACGGGGCAGGGCTCGAACAACGCCACCAAGGCCTGCGCCGTCTACCTGGACGCGATCCTGGCGCATGGCGACGCGACCTTTACCGCCGAATGGATGCAGCGCACCTTCGAGCGCTTCTGGGACTATGGCGGCGCGGTGGTGGAATGGACCAACTCCATGCTGCTGCCGCCGGCGCCGCATCTGCTCAAGCTGTTGCAGGCCGCGGACCACACGCCTGCGATCGCCAGCGCCATCGCCAACGGCTTCAACCATCCGCCGTCGCTGTATCCCTGGTGGGGCGACGCCACGGCCTGCGAAGCCTTCATTGCGGCGCAACCGGCGCGGGCGGCGGCATGACGACAGGCTGCGCAGCGGGCCTGCCCCTGGACTGGGGCTGCACCGATCTGCATCCCAAGGTCCTGCGCGGCGTGCTGGGCAGCTATCCGACCGGCGTGGCCATCGTCGCCACACGCTGTCCGGACGGCCGCCAGGTGGGCCTCACCATCAATTCCTTTGCCTCGCTGTCGCTGGATCCGCCGTTGGTGCTGTGGAGCCTGGTGAACCATTCGCCCAACCTGGCGGCGTTCCGCGATTGCAGCCACTTCACCATCAGCGTGCTGGCCTGCGGCCAGGAAGAACTGGCCATGCGTTTCGCCAGCTCCTCGGTTCCGGACAAGTTCGCGGGCGCGCCGGTGCACGACGTGCCGGAAGGCGTGCCCGCCATCGCGGGGGCCGTCGCCACGCTGGTCTGCGCCAACGACCAGCAAAGCCCCGCGGGCGACCATCTGCTGCTGTTCGGCCGGGTGCTGCGGGTGGCCAGCGTGGCGGCCACGCCGCTGGTGTTCCATGCCGGGCGCTTCACCGCGCTGACCGCCGCGTAGCAGCCTACTACTCATCGGAGCGCATCATGTCCTTGGAGTCCGAGGCGCAGGTCATCATCGTCGGCAGCGGCATGAACTCGCTGGTCTGCGCGGCCTTGCTGGCGCAGCGCGGCAAGTCGGTGCTGGTGCTGGAACGCAACGACAGGCTGGGCGGCTGCATCCGCACCGAGGAACTGTTCCCCGGCTACCGCCACGACGTGCTGTCCTGCTGGTACCCACTGTTCATGGGCAGCCCCGCTTATGCGGCGCTCAAGCCGGCGTTGCGCGAGGCCGGACTGGAATTCATGCAGGGCGAGTACGCCACCGGGCTGGTGTTGCCGGACGGTTCGGGCCTGGCGCTCAAGCAGGACGTGGCGGACAGCGCGCGGCGGCTGGACGCCTGGGCGCCCGGCGACGGCGCGGCCTTCGCCGCCATGGCCCAGCGCCTGTTCGGCGCGGACGCCGCGCTGACCTTCGGCCTGCTGGGCCAGAACCCCTACGGCGCCGGCATGCTCAAGCTGCTGTTCGGCGAATGGCGCAAGCGCGGCATGGACGGTCTGGCCGCCTTCGCCGCCGATTCGATGGAGAGCTTTCGCCGCTGGTCCGAGCGCGCCTTGCAGTCGGACGCCGCGCGCGCCCTGATTGCGCCCTGGGTGCTGCACACCGGGCTGGGTCCGGACGATGCCTGTTCCGCGCTGATCGGCAAGCTGACCTTCGCCGCGGTCGTGGCCGGCGGCATGCCGGTGGTCAAGGGCGGCGGCAGCGGCGTGGTCGACGCGTTGGCCGCCGTCATCGAACGGCACGGCGGCCATTTGCAGACCGGCGCGCACGTCGAACGCATCGTCACGCGCGGCGAGGGCAGGCGCCGCCGGGCCGTGGGCGTAGTGGCGGCGGGACGCGAGCACCGCGCCACCGAGGCGGTGGTCTGCAACGTGGCGCCGGGTCAGCTGTACGGGCAGTTGCTGCCCGACGCGCCACCCGCCGTGCGCGAACGCGCCGCCAATTACCGCTACGGCCGCGGCGGCATGCAGATCCATTTCGCGCTGGACGCACCGCCGGACTGGCTCACGCCGGAGTTGCGCCATGTGCCGCTGGTGCACCTGACCGAGAGCATGGAGCAGGTCTGCGCCTCGGTCACCGAGGCGAACAATGGCTTGCTGCCGGCGCGTCCCACGCTGGCCATCGGCCAGCCCGTCGCGGTCGATGCCACGCGCGCGCCGCCAGGCGGCTGGATCCTGTGGGTGCAGATGCAGGAACTACCGGCGCGGATCAAGGGCGACGCCGCGGGCGAGATCGCGGCGCCGGCCGACGGCCGCTGGAACGAAGCCGTGCGCGAGGCGATGGCCGACCGAGTGCAGGCGCGCATGGAGCGCGTGATGCCGGGCCTGGCGCGACGCATCGTCGGCCGGCGCGCCTACTCGCCGGCGGACCTGGAAGGCCTGAATTGCAACCTGGTCGGGGGCGATCCCTATTCGGGGGTGTGTTCGCCTGACCAGTTCTTCTGGCTGCGGCCCTTTGCTGGCGGCCATGGCGCGCGCGGCCACCGCACGCCGCTGCGCAATCTCTTTCATATCGGCGCCGCCACTCACCCGGGTCCCGGGCTGGGCGGCGGCTCCGGCTATCTCGTCGCACAACAAATAGGCAGGAGGGGAACATGAGCGGACACCTGAAACTCCGGCGGCTGGCCAGCGCCACGGCATTGGCGCTGGCCAGCGCGGGGGCCCAGGCCACCGAGGGCGGCGGCCTGGGCATCTACCCGGACGGCCTGGAGAACTTCATGTCGGGCGCGCTGCCGCCACCCGGCGTGCACATGCTGGTCTATGCCGGCGGGGCGCGCTACGACACGCTGCGCGGCAACGACGGCGAGCGCGTGCCGGTGCCTGGCTTCAAGGTCGACGTCAACGTGCTGGCGCCGCGCCTGATCTGGGTCACGCAGCAGCAGGTCATGGGCGGACAGCTGGCCTTCCACGCCATTGCGCCGCTGCTGGACGTGACCGCCAAGGCTGCCGGCCAGCGCAACCGCAGCACCGGGCTGGGCGACATGACGCTGGGCGTGGCGCTGGGCTATCACCCGTCCGAAAGCCTGCACTACGTGGTCGGGCTGGACATGTACGCGCCGACCGGCGAGTACGACCGCAAGGACCCGTCCAGCCTGGGCAAGAACTACTGGACCGCGCAGCCGGTGTTCGCGCTGAGCCGCATCAGTCCGGACGGCTTCAACGCCGACCTGAAAGTCATGTACGACTTCAACTTCACCAACTCCGCCACCGATACGCGTTCGGGCCAGGCGCTGCACGCCGACTACGCGCTGGGCTGGGGCGTGGGCAAGGGCTGGGTGCTGGGGGTGGGCGGCTACGCCTTCCAGCAGGTCACCGACGACAGCGGTCCCAACAGCGCCGCGGGCCGCGCCCGGGCTTTCGGCTTCGGCCCTTCGGTACGCTACATGAATGAAAAAGGCTGGCTGTTCACGGCGAAGTGGCAGCAGGACTTCAAGGTCAAGAACCGGCCCGAAGGCGCGCAGCTGTATGTGAAGCTGGGGATTCCGTTCTAGGTCGGGCGTTCCTTCGGGCAGGCCCTGTCCGCCGCCAGTTTCCGGGGCGTGTCTGCTGGTATCGTTCCGCTGTCGATTGGACGGGGCAGGGGCATGAATCTGTACGAAGCGATACGCTGGGGCAACGAATCCGAGGACCCGTACACCGGCGGTCCGGATGGCGCGGATACCTGCTTCCTGGTGCGCGCCGCATCGGTCGAAGAGGCCGGACAGCTCGCGGATGCCGCATTGCGCGGCGCCCGGGGCGGGCTGGCGGACTGGGCCCAGGTTCTGCACTTGCTCGGCACGGAACAGGCCACCGACAGCGAGCCTCGGATCCTGCGCGGGCCCTATTTGCAGCACGCCTACCGGTACGGCTGGCGGCACTGGAGCCGGGACGAGGCGGCGGCGCCTTGGATCGAGCAGCCTTAGGCGAGGGGCGCCTCAGCGGGCGGACTGCTTGCGTTGCCCTTGAAGTTCCTGGACGGCAAACAGAACCAGCTCGGCCTTGTTGAGGGAGTTGTCGCGGTCCGCATTGTCCAGCAGATCGTCGATCTGTCCACGCAGATGCCGGCAGTCGCTGGGTTCGCCTTTGGGATTGATCTTTTTTACCGCGACCCGTACTTGGGAAACCCAGTCGCGCTCGGCCTGAGCCAATTTTTGCAGTCGCTGCTGGCGCTTGGTTGCCGCTGCGACCGCTTCCGGCGTTCGGATTGCGTCTGTGGTCGCTTTCAAAATTGCTTTGGACTCATAGGGGACTTGGGCAAGAGGCTTGCCAAGGACCGCTTCCGCCACGGCCAGCGATGACAGTTTATTGATGTCGTCGATGGGAACGTCGATGGCGCAAGCGCCGGCGGCGGCGATGTGCGCGCCGGCCCGCTCGCCGAGCGGGATTTTCTGCAGACGCGGTGAAAGCGCGGCGACGGCTGCGCGCCTGGCTTCGGCCTTCGCATCGGCCGAGCGCAAGGCCTGGCTCGAAGCCTCGAACGCCTGCATGTCGATATCGTCCGAAGCGCCTGCCGTCCCGATGGACAACGACGCGCAAAGAAGAAGGCTGCTTTGTAGTGTTTTCATCGAGTGTCCTTCCCTGGGCTGCGCCAGACCTGCGGCCCCCTGTTGCGCGAGTTTCGTGGAAATCCACCTTCCATGCCATAGCGGCCAACGGATGAGGAAAGCAGGCGTTGTTCGGATGCAACTGTAGGCCTGCTCTCGCGGGCGTTTTGGGACCTCGCTCACCATTCTGGCTGATGCTGGAATAGCATCCGGCGTGGAGATATCCGCGCCGGCGAGCGCTCACGGGGAACATGATGAAAAGAACAATTTCGGCGCTGGCGCTTTTCTTGTGCAGCGGACTCGCCGCGGCGCAGAACACGAGCAGCAGCTTTGAAGTGCAGGAACCGATGCGCAATTCGTTGGGTTTTGCGATGGGTAGCGACAGCGACCAGGAGTGGCTGGGTGACAGGGCCGTCGCCCACATGGGTTTCATCGCCGCCTGCAAGCTGTACCCGGCAGACGGGCCGGAGGTGCAAGGGCTGGTGGCCATGGCCCTGGCGCAAGCGAGCCTGGGCATGGACCTGGCCCGCGCGCCGACAGACCCGGCTGCGCTGCGCGCCAAGCTCGCCCAGCGCCTGAACTCCCAGGAAGGGCGCAAGGACGCGGCGGAGAAAATCCAGGCGATGCGCAAGCGCGTTCTTGCCGAGCAGGCGCATGCCGGCAAGTTGATAGACGCTTCCGTGGGCTTTACGGGCAAGAATCCGAATCCCTGCGAACTCGAGCGGTACTACGCGCGTCAGTTCCTGACGCAGCACAAGGACGGCGCCATGAAAGCGGCTCCCAAGATCAATCAGCTTGCGCGTGGGGTGATGGCGCAGGATTCCTCTGCCAAGGCAAAGCCGGCTGCGCCAGCCAGGCCCTGAAGCGGTGCCGCCTCAGCCGCGCCGCCGCAGGCTCTGGCTGGGGCTTACGCCGTAGCGTTCCTTGTAGCCGGCGCTGAAGCGTCCCATGTGCGCGAAGCCCCAGCGCAGCGCCACGCCGGCAATGTTGCGGCTTTCACCCGAGACCAGCTCGGCGTGCGCGCGTTCCATGCGCAGGTCGCGCAGGTAGTGCATGGGACTCACGCCCAGGAATTCCTTGAATCCCGCGTACAGGCTGCGCACGCTGACACCGGCGATGCGCGCCAGCTGTTCGGCGCTGACGGATTCGTGCGCGTGCGCCTGCAGATAGTCCTGGACGCTGCGCACGTGGCGCGGCAGCACCGCGCCGCGGCGGCCCGGCAGCGCGCCGGTGTAGTTGTGAGGCTGGGCAGATAGCAGGGTGGCGGCGACCAGCTGTTCCATCTGATGCACGATGAGTTTGTGCTGGGCCAGGTTCGCGTGCTGCGTGGAGCAGTCCAGCAGATAGCTCATCAGGCAGCGCCAGGCGGGGCATTCGCGCCAGCGGAATCCCAACTGGAAGCGCAGCGGCCGGTCCAGCGCACAGCCCAGATGTCCCACCAGGGTGCGTTCCAGCAGCGAGCGGCCCACGCGCAGCATGAACTGGTCGTTGTCCTCGGCCCAGCGCATGGCCAGGTCGTCGTCCGGGCTGACGACCGAGGCGACATCGGGCGTCGAATCCACTTGTTGCGGGCCGCTGCTGATGCGGGCACAGCCCGATAGCGGCATTTGCACCAGGAAAAAGTCTTCCAGCGGCCCGGGCCGGATCTCGACGTTGGCGCCGTAGCGCAGGCGGTTCAGCGAGACTTCGCCCAGCGGCTGGTGGTGCATGCGCGCGTCCAGGCGTTGCAGCGCGCCGACCACGCCCAGGTGGTGCGGACGCATCACGCGGCCGACCATGGAGCGGGCCTCGTCCAGATCGCCGGAGGCGAACAGCTGCTGCGCTGGCAGGCCCAGGACCGACTCGATCCGCGGCCCGGCCGGCGGCCAAGATGTGCTGGTGGCGGACTGCGTCGTGTCGAGCATGGCGGGGGACTCCACTGCCGGGGTCTTGAAGGCTTTGATAGTAAAGCTGCGCCGGACCGGGCGGACTGGTGGAAAACCCGTCCAGGGACGGGGAGTTCTATCCGCTTTTTGCGGCGGGTGTCCACGGAGCGCAGAAAACCCAGGCAAATTCATGTTGACAACCGGTTTTCATTAATGGAAACTGGTTGTCAATATAACGGACCGCCAAGGAGACCACGCATGAATCCGACCAAGGAAGAACGGCTCACCGGGGTGATCCTGACCTTGTTCCAGTTGAACGGCGCGCTGCTCGACTGGGGCGATGCCTTCGTCGCGCCCGAGGCGCTGACCAGCGCGCGCTGGCAGATGCTGGGCGCCCTGGCGCTGGCGGGCCAGCCCCTGAGCGCGCCGCAGCTTGCGGCCGCCATGGGCGTGACCCGCCAGGGCGCGCAGAAGCAGCTCAATCTGCTGTCCGAAGCGCGCTTGGTGGAGGTCCGCGCCAATCCGCAGCACAAGCGTTCGCCCTTGTACCGGCTGACCGATGAGGGCCGGCGCGTGTATGGCGCCATCGACGCGCGCTGGAAGGAGCGCGCGCGGCAACTGGCCGGCGGCTTCAGCGCGGCCGAACTGGAAACGGCGGGGAGGGTGCTGACCGGCTTGCTGGCCGCGCACGTTCCCGCGCCATCGGAGCAAGATCATGAAACATAGAATCCACGCGACGGCAGCCGTGCTGACGCTGCTGTTTCTGGCCGCATTCTGGATATCGACGGCGGTGTCCGAACTGTTCCTGGCGACCTCCGCGGTGGCGCAGGTCAAGCTGGCCATTGCCTATGCCTTGCTGGGCTTCGTGCCGGTCATGATGCTTACCGCCGCCAGCGGCTTCATGATGGGCGGCAAGGGCAGGCATCCGTTGCTGCTGGCCAAGCGCAGGCGCATGCCCTTTATCGCGGCCAATGGATTGTTGATTCTGGTGCCCGCGGCGCTGTTCCTGGCGCTGCGGGCGCAGGCAGGGCTGTTCGACGGGGTGTTTTACGGTGTGCAGGCGCTGGAGTTGGCGGCGGGCGCCGCCAACCTGGCGCTGATCGGTTTGAACATCCGCGACGGCATCAGGCTTGGGCGCTTGCGGCGGCGCCCGCAGGGGCAGGTCCTGGCTTAGTATCCCGCCTCGCGGTGCGAGGCGGGATACCCGCCGGCCCTTTGGCCTCAGTGCATCTTGCCGTAGCGTCCGGCGTTGAAGTCCTGGATGGCCTCGACGATTTCCGCCTGCGTGTTCATCACGAAGGGGCCGTAGCCGACCACCGGCTCGTCGATGGGCTCGCCGCTCAACACCAGGAACATCGCGTCGTTGTTGGCTTCGACGGTGATGTCCTCGCCTTCCAGCGAGAACAGCGCCAGCTGCGCGTCGCGCGCCACGGTTTCGCCGTTGACCAGCACCGTGCCGCGCAGCACCACCAGCATGCTGTTGCGGCCCGCGGCGACGGGGAAGGTCGCCGACTTGCCGGCGGCCAGCTTCACGTCCCACACGTCCATCGGCGTGAAGGTGCGCGCCGGCCCCGCGTGGCCCGCGTAGTTGCCTGCGATCACGCGCAGCGTGCCCGCGCCGTCCGGCAATTCCACCGTCGGGATGTCCGCGTTGAGGATGCCCTGGTAGCCGGCCGGCGCCATCTTGTCCTTGGCGGGCAGGTTGACCCAAAGCTGCACCATTTCCAGTTCTCCGCCATTGCGGGTGAAGTCGTGGGAATGGAATTCCTCGTGCAGGATGCCCGAGGCCGCCGTCATCCATTGCACGTCGCCGGGACCGATGACGCCGCCGTTGCCGGTGGAATCGCGGTGCTCGACTTCGCCGCTGTAGACGATGGTCACGGTTTCAAAGCCGCGGTGCGGATGCTGCCCGACGCCGCGCGGATGCTCGGCCGGTTCGAACTGCGCCGGGCCGGCATAATCCAGCAGCAGGAACGGGCTGGTGTTCTTGCCTTTGTCGTTGTAGGAGAACATGGAGCGCACCGGGAAGCCGTCGCCCACCCAGTGGGGACGGGGGCTGGCATGCAATCCGAGAATCTTCTTCATGGTCGTATTTCCTGTTGCGCGGCCCCAGCGGGGCCGTTCGTCATAGTTAAGAAGATAAGGGCGCAAGCCCACGCGCGGTAGTCCCCCGCGCTGATAAGCACTGTTCCATGCATCGGACACTGGGGCGGGAACCGAGGGCTCGCGTATCCTTCGGGAATGGTGGATACAGAGAGCGCAGCCCTGACGGGCCAAGAGAATCAGGTCCAGGGCTTTGCCCCGGTGGCGCAGGCCGGCGCGCGCGTGCTGGTGCTGGGTTCCATGCCGGGCGTGGCGTCGCTCAGGCAGGGCCGCTATTACGCCCACCCGCGCAACGCCTTCTGGCCCATCGCGGCCGGCGTCTTCGGCTTCGATCCCGGCCTGGATTACGCGCAGCGCCTGCATGCCCTGCAAGCCGCAGGCGTCGCCCTGTGGGACGTGCTGCAAGCCTGCGAACGACCCGGCAGCCTGGACGCCGACATCCGCGGCGACACTCTGGTCGCCAACGATTTCGCCGCATTCCTGGAACGGCACCCGGCCATCGTCCGGGTCTGTTTCAATGGCGCCAAGGCCGCGGCGCTGTACCGTCGCCACGTGCTGCCCGGGCTGGCCGTCCCGCTGGAGTACATGGACCTGCCGTCGACCAGCCCGGCGCACGCGGCGGCTTCGTTCGAGCACAAGCTGGCCGCTTGGCGCCGGGCGCTCAAGATCGAGGATTGACGGACTGGGCCGTAGACCGGCCCGGTTTCGTACTTATCCGTCCCCAGTTTGATACTTATCAAGCCTCTATATAACTCCAGGTGATAAGTTAATTCCTGTAACGGAATTAACGCTTGGAGAAGCACCATGAGTACCCCCGCCAGCCCCCCGGAACCGCCACTCCCGGGTAAACGAGGCTTTCTAAAGGGCTTACTGGGGTTGGGGGCCGCGGCCACCGTCATTCCCATCCGCGCCGAGGCCGCCGCCATCAACGGCCAGCCGCCGCGCCGCCCTGGCATCGCCGGCAAGCGCTACGGCATGGTCGTGGACATGCGCAAGTGCATCGGCTGCCAGTCCTGTACGGTCAGCTGTTCGATGGAGAACCTGCCGCCGATAGGGCAGTTCCGCACCACCGTCCTGCAATACGAAGTCCTGCCCGACTCTGGCGGCCCGGCCTCCATGGTGATGCTGCCGCGCCTGTGCAACCACTGCGACAACCCGCCTTGCGTGCCGGTCTGTCCGGTGCAGGCCACCTTCCAGCGCGAAGACGGCATCGTGCTGGTCGACAACGAACGCTGCGTGGGCTGCGCCTATTGCGTGCAGGCCTGTCCCTACGACGCCCGCTTCATCAACCATGAAACGCAGACCGCCGACAAATGCACCTTCTGCGAGCACCGCCTGGAAGCGGGGCTGCTGCCGGCCTGCGTGGAAAGCTGTGTGGGCGGCGCGCGCGTCATCGGCGACCTGAACGATCCCGACAGCGCCATTTCCCAGCTGCTGGTCGAGCACAAGGCCGACATCAAGGTGCTCAAGCCCGAGATGAAGACCGATCCCCACGTCTATTACATCGGCCTGCCCGATGCGTTCGTCCATCAGGTCGACGGCCAGGCCGGCGTGCGGCTGGCTGGCGGCCATTGAGCCATCGAAGGGGATGAGCATGCAGATCTCTGAATTGTTGACGCCGGTCTACGACGCCGCCTGGCTGCCGTGGGCCGTGCAGTACTTTTTCCTCATCGGCATCAGCGCCACCACCGCGCTGACCGCCGCCTTTGCGGCCTTCGGCAGCGCTGGCTCGCCGGCGCGGCGGTTGCTGCCCGCGGCGGTGACGGTGCTGCTGGTCAGCGCCATCGCCGCGCCCGTGTCCTTGCTGGCGGACCTGCACCAGCCGGGCCGCTTCTGGCATTTCTACGCGCATGTTACGCCTTGGTCGTGGATGTGGCTGGGCGCCTTGCTGCTGCCGGTGTTCGTGACGCTGGCGCTGCTGTTCTGCGCTGCCTGGTGGTGGGGCCGCATCGGCTGGGTGCGCGCGCTGGGCATGGCGCTGGCGGTGTCGGCGCTGTCCATCCTGGTCTACACCGGCGCCGAGGTCATGGTGCTGCGTTCGCGGCCCTTGTGGCACACGGTGTTCCTGCCGGTGAACTTCGCGCTGACCGCCTGGCTGGGCGCGCTCGGGGCCATGTTCCTGGTGGGCCGCTGGCTGCGCGGCGGCACGCAGGCCATGCCGGTGGAACTGTTGCGCAGCCTGAGCGTGACGGCGGTGGTGATGATGGCGCTGGGTGCCGGCGCCTGGGCGCTGCTGGGCCTCTTGGGCATGGACCCTTCGTTCGACGTCGCGCTGCGCCTGTTCGCGGAGTTCCCGATCTGGCGCGTCAGCCTGGCAGGCGCGGTGGCGACCGGCTTCTGCATGATTGCGCTGTTGCAGCGCCCGGCGCGCACGCTGGCCGCGCCGCTGCCTTCAGCGGCGCTGGCACTGACGATGCTGGCCGCGGCGTGGATCTTCCGCTGGGTGGTCTTCATGAGCGTGCAGGGCGTGCCGAAGTACGGCGCCGGTCTCTATCTGTACGACATGCCCTGGGG
This sequence comes from Achromobacter sp. FW305-C-30-7, assembly GCF_058783105.1. Lineage (NCBI taxonomy): Bacteria > Pseudomonadati > Pseudomonadota > Betaproteobacteria > Burkholderiales > Alcaligenaceae > Achromobacter > Achromobacter sp. FW305-C-30-7. The sequence goes on from NZ_JBYSYI010000004.1 coordinate 298,609, forward strand.
CAGCGATGGGCTGCTGGGCATGGTGGGCGTGCTGGGCCTGTGCGTGGCGCTGATCGCCGCCGTGACCTATGCCCTGGAACTGTTTCCGGCGCGCACGCGGGGCCTGGCGGCCTGAGCGCCGCCGCCTGGGCCTGTGTGTGCGCAGGCCCTAGACGAAAGAACATGGAATGAAAGCAATGGACAAGCAATACGAAGACGACAAGCGCGGCGCCCCGCCGGACGAGGCCGCCGATCAACCGCGCGACGAGGCGCGGCGCAAGCTGATGGTGCGCGGCGGCGTGGTCGCCGGCGGCATGGCGGCTTTTGCGGCGGGCTATGGCGAAACCGTGGTCCGCGCCGTGAAGGGCCTGGCGCAAGGCACGGCCGGCGTGCCCACGGCGCATGCCGTGCGCGGCAATTCGCTGACGCCGGAATTCCGCATCGATCCCTTGACCGGCGTGCTCAGCGCCCAGCCGGGCCAGACGGTCAGCCCCTCCAGCTGCCTGGGCTGCTGGACCCAGTGCGGCGTGCGCCTGCGCGTGGACACGAAGGAAAACCGCATCCTGCGCGTGGCCGGCAATCCCTACCATCCGCTGGCCACGACCCGGCCGGCCGCCATGGAAGCGCCGGTGCGCGAGGTCTATGCGCAATTGGGCGGCGACAACGGCCTGGAAGGGCGCGCCACCTCCTGCGCCCGCGGCTCGGCCATGCTGGAACAGATGAACAGCCCCTTCCGCGTGCTGCAGCCGCTCAAGCGCGTGGGCAAGCGCGGCGAGGGCAAGTGGCAGACCATCTCGTTCGAACAGCTGGTGCAGGAAGTCTGCGAAGGCGGCGACCTGTTCGGCGAAGGCCAGGTGGACGGCCTGCGCGCCATCTTCGACCGCGAGACGCCGCTGGACCCGCAGAACCCCGAGTACGGCGCCAAGGTCAACCAGTTCCTCTTTACCGACGCGTCCAATGAAGGCCGCACCCCGCTGATCCAGCGCTTTGCCGGGCAATCCTTCGGCACGGTCAACTTCAGCAACCATGGTTCCTATTGCGGCCAGAGTTTCCGCGTGGGCGCGGGCGCCGCGCTGGGCGACTTGAAGGGCATGCCGCACGGCAAGCCGGATTGGGACAATGCCCGCTTCGGCCTGTTCATCGGCGCGGCCCCGGCGCAGGCCGGCAACCCGTTCCAGCGCCAGGCCCGCCAATTGGCCGAGGCCCGCGTGCGGCCGGAAGAAGCCAGTTTCACTTATGTGGTCGTGTCGCCCATGCTGCCGGCTTCGTCCAGCCTCTCGGCCGGATCGGGCAATGAGTGGGTCGCCGTCAATCCGGCCGGCGACCTGGGCCTGGCCATGGGCCTGATCCGTTGGATCCTGGATAAGGAACGCTACGACGCCCGCGCGCTGGCCCAACCCGGTCCCGAGGCCATGAAGGCCGCGGGCGAGGCGGCCTGGACCAACGCCACCCATCTGGTGGTGGCCGAGCCCGGCCATCCGCGCCTGGGTAGCTTCCTGCGCGGCGCCGATCTGGGTTGGCCGCGTCCGGCCGATGCCGGCGAGAAGTGGGAAGACGTGTATGTGGTGCGCCTGGAAGACGGCACGCTGGCGCCGCACACCACGGCCGCGCCGGCCACGCTGTTCGTGGAGGACACGGTGGCCGCGCCCGGCATGGACGGGGCGCCCGAAGCCCTGCGCGTGCGCAGTTCGCTGTCGCTGCTGCGCGAGGAAGCGCGCCGCAAGACGCTGGACGAATACGCGGCGCTGAGCGGCGTGCCCGCCGCCAAGATCGCAGAGTTGGCCGAACGCTTCACCAGCTATGGCAAGCGGGCCGTGGCCGATGCACACGGTGGCACGATGAGCGGCTCGGGCTTCTATACCGCCTATGCCATTGCCATGCTGAACACGCTGGTGGGCAACCTCAACGTCGAAGGCGGCCTGGTGCTGGACGCCGGCCCGTTCCCGCCCTATGGGCAGGGACCGCGCTACAACATCGCCGGCTTCGCCAACCGCGCCACGCCCAAGGGTGTGGGCCTGTCGCGCAACCGCTTTCCGTACGAGAAGTCCAGCGAGTTCAAGCGCAAGAAGGCGGCGGGCCAGCCGGCCTATCCGGCCGCGGCGCCCTGGTATCCGGCCACGGGTGGCCTCAGCTCGGAGATGCTGGCGTCGGCGCTGGCGGGCTATCCGTACCGCGCCAAGGTCTGGTTCAACCACATGAGCAACCCGATCTACGGCATTGCCGGCTTGAAGAGCGTCATCATCGACAAGATGAAGGATCCGGGCCTGCTACCGCTGTCGGTGTCGATCAACCCCTTCATCAACGAGACCAACGCGCTGGCCGACTACATCGTGCCGGACACGGTCACGTACGAAAGCTGGGGCGTCTCGGCGCCCTGGGCCGACGTGGTCGCCAAGGCTTCCACCGTGCGCTGGCCCGCCGTGCAGCCGCGGGTGGCGCGCACGGCCACGGACGAGCCGGTCTGCCTGGAAACCTTCCTGATCGCCTGCGCCAAGCGGCTGGACATGCCGGGCTTCGGCGCCGGCGCCATCTCGGACAAGGACGGCGCCAAGTACGCGCTGGACACGCCCGAGGACTTCTTCCTGCGCGGCATGGCCAACATCGCTTTCGCGGCCGGCAAGCCCGTGTCCGAGGCCAGCGACGACGACATGGCGCTCACCGGAGTGGACCGCTATGGCGCGTTGCTGCAGCAGAAGCTCAAGCCGGGCGAATGGCGCCAGGTCGCCATGCTGATGAGCCGCGGCGGGCGTTTCGACAAGATGCAGGACGCCTGGGTGGAAGCAGGCGGAGCGCGGCAGACGCGCGCCGCCTACGCCAAGCCCTTGCAGGTCTGGAGCGAGGAACTGGCGGGCTTTCGCCATTCCATGACGGGCGAGCGCTATAGCGGCTGTCCCACCTGGTATCCGACGCGCCTGGCGGACGGCCGCGACATGCGGGCGCAATACGCGCAGCAGGACTGGCCCTTCCTGCTCAGCTCCTTCAAGTCCAACCTGATGAGCTCCATGTCCATCGGCGTGAATCGTTTGCGCCAGGTGCATCCGCACAACCCGGTGTCGATCAACCGGCAGGACGGCGAACGGCTCGGCATCCGCAACGGCGACGCGGTGCGCATCGTGACGCCGGGCGGCGCGGTGACCGGACTGGCGCTGCTGCGCGACGGCATCCAGCCGGGCGCGGTGGGCATCGAGCACGGCTACGGCCATACCGAGTTGGGCGCACGCGCTCACGTCATCGACGGCAAGTCCATGCCGCACGATCCGGCGCTGGCGGCGGGCGTGAACTTGAACGACCTGGGGTTTGGCGACGCCACGCGGGGCGAGCATGCCAACGTCTGGATCGATTGGGTGTCGGGCGCGGCGGTACGCCAGGGTTTGCCGGCGCGGATCGAACGGGTCTGAGCCGAGGGGCGGGCTGGAGCGATCCAGCCTTGCCCTGTGTCTTCGGCACGCTCGGATGGCGCGCTCTCGCCACTGCTGCGGTGAAGCGCTAGGAGCTTTCCCCGAGTGTCCGAAATGCCTGACGCCGATCGGTCATTTCAAGGGAACCGCCAGTTCACTTGCCATGCGCTCAAGATTGACCGGACTGACATGGATCAGGCCATGGCCCGGGACATCGATGTCGTTGATCAGGGCAAGGGAAATGGCAATGACCAACGGGAACACGATCAGCAGCCCGCGATGCCCGCGCGCCCCGGCACTGTATCCGACCAGGACATTGCAAAACACTGCGAGTATGAAAATGAGCCCCCAGGCCGCGGACGGTATCTGCTTGCGCCAGGTGGAGCTTGTGGTTTCGTAGGACTTCTGCAGATCTCCAACCGTCGCCACCGCCAGGGCCGTCAGGGAGTTGGGCTGGGATAGCGAGCCTTGGACGGCAATTTGCCAGGCATCTCGCCGCAGCGTAGCCGCTTGGCGTTCTTCGGCCAGGCGTGCATCTTCCGATCTTGCCGTGTAGAACCGGATGCGTTGCGCAACGTACTCGGCAAGGACTTGCTTCATTTTTTCCGTGGTCTGCGCGGGTAGCAGGTCAGCCTTGGCGTAGGCCGAACCGATGGCCGCCGCCTCCGCCGATTCACTGGCTTGCCGGGCGTTGTATCCGCTGATCGCCATGGAAAATGAGAAGCCGACTGCAAGCCCCAGCAGGGTGAGGGTTGCGCCCAGCACCATGCGCACATCGTCGCTGGTTTGCGTTTCAGCGCGCCGTATCTGCTTGACCAGTTTGGCGCCGCATAGGCTTGCAAGCAGCAGGGCGGTCAACGTGCCAAATAGAACCTCCCAGGAATAGGGCACGAAGAAAAAAACTTCACTAAAGAGATTCATATTATCTAGGCTTGATCCCTGGCATTCTCATGCTTGTCGGCGTCGCTGAAGCGGCGCGAGTCTTATACCACGCGTCAGTTTGCATCGACATGCAAAATGGCGGCCAAGTCCGCCATTTCACCAGGCATGAAAATGCGCGGTTGGCCAGTCCCGAATGACGGCCCAGCCTAGGGCACGACGGCGTCGGCCACCAGTTCCAGCCCGCTGGCATGGACGCCGACGCCGGATAGCATGCCGCCCAGGTCGCCCGGCCGGGCTGCCGCCGTGCCGGACCGGCTGACCCGGATCTCCACCCGCACCTTGCCGGCTTGCGACAAGGTCGCGTCAGGCGACATGGCGCTGCTGTCGTCCAGCACGAAGTCCCGCGGCAGGTCGGACACCTGCATGCGCAGGATAGCCAGCGGCATGCGCGACCCTTGCTCGGGGCGCGCCAGGATGAACACGGTATCGGAGGGCTGGACCCGGCCGCGCAGCGCGTCGGCGATGCTCGCGCGTCCGCTGATGCGGGCGGTGGCCGCGGTGGCCGCAGGCGCGGGTGCCGAGCTGGCGGCGGGGGGAGTGGAGGCCGAAGGCGGCACCGAGGCTGCGGATGCCGCCGCGGACGTCCCGGAGGAAGCAATGACAGACTTCGCAGCGGATGTTCCCGCAGGCGCGGCCGCCATGGCGCGCGCCTGTGCGATGTTCGACTGGATCTGCCGCGCCGCTTCCGATTCCGGCGGCAGCTGAGCTTGCAGGCGTTCCCAGTGCGCCAGCGCTTCGGCCGCGTCGCCACGGCGCAGCGCCATCATGCCGGCCAAGGCCAGGGCCTTGGGCTGGTCCGGCTGCGCGGCCAGCGCTTGTGCTACCGCCGCGATGGAAGCTTCGTCGGGGTTGCCCTGGTTGGCGGAAAGCAGCGCGTCGGCCAGGTCGGCCAGGACTGCGGGCTGTCCCGGCACCAGGCGCAGCACTTGTTGATAGGCGGCCACCGCATCGGTATAGCGCCCCAGGGTTTCATACGAGCGCGCCAGCACGTACCAGCCGTCGGCGTCATCTGGCGCCGTCCGCAGCCGTAGGGCCAGCGCGTTGATGGCTTGTGTCATGTCATTGGCGGTTTCCGCGGCATGCGGTTCGGCCTGCTGGCCCACCCCGGCGCTGGCCGCCGCGCGCGGATTGCCCAGATGACCGTACAGCAGCACGGCGGCCACCGGAATCAACACGGTCAGCAGGCAGGCGGCCGCGACGCCTGCGCGTTGCCCGGCCCAGGGCGCGCTGCGGGTGCGCCGCAATTCCAGGTCCTGCAGCAGGTCGCGCTGCAGCTCTTCTTCCGCGCGCACGATGGCGGCGGCGCTAAGGCTGCCGTTGTTCAAGTCGCGCCGCAATTGCTCGCGCTGCGCCAGATAGAAATCGCGCACGTTGGCTTCGGATGCGGGTTCCGCGGCTGGCGCGCGGCGCAGCAGGGGCGGGATCAGGCAGAGCAGCGTCGCCAGCAGCAAGAGCAGCACGATGAGCCAGAGCGACGTCATGATCCGGTATCCAGGAAGCGGGCGGCGCGCTCGCGTTCGTCGGCGGTCAGCGGCGCGCGCGCGCCGGCGCGGCGCTTCAAGGTGCGCACCAGCACGAAGAAGCCCAGCGCCAGCAGCGCGAACGGCCCCAGCCACAGCAGCCAGGTGATGGGTTTGAAGGGCGGGTCATAGCGTACGAAGTCGCCATAGCGGTCTTCGAAGAAACGCATGATCTGCGCGTCGCTGCGGCCAGCGGCCAATTGGTCGCGGATCAGCTTGCGCATGTCCTGGGCCAATGGCGCGTTCGACTCGGCCAGGGTCTGGTTCTGGCATACCAGGCAGCGCAGCCCGTGGGCCAGCTTGTCGGCACGTTGTTCCAGGACAGGCGGCAAGGGCTGCGCGGCGGACGCGTGGACTTGGGCGCGCGCGGCGCCGGGCAGGGCCAGCAGAAGGGCGCAAAGCCCAGCGCGGATCAGGGTGTAGAGTCTGGCCCGGCACGGATTGTGCAACAGGCGGCACAGCTGGGCAGGCAGCCGGATCATCGCAGCGCCTCTATCGCGGGCTGGATCCGGTCGCGCCAGATCTCGGGCGTGATCAGGCCCAGCTGCTTGTAGCGGATGCGGCCGTCGCGGTCGATCACGAAGGTCTCGGGCACGCCGTAGACGCCATACTCGATGCCGACGCGGCCGTCGATGTCGCTGGCGGACGCGATGTAGGGATTGCCGTTGCGCGCCAGCCAGGCTTCGGCGTCTTCCGGCTTGTCCTTGTAGTTCAAGCCATACAGCGGAATGCCGTGGCGGCTGGCGGCCTCGCGCAGCACGGGCAGTTCGTCCTTGCACGGCCCGCACCAGGAGGCCCAAACATTCAGCAGCCAGACCTGGCCGCGCAGCGACTGCACCTCCAGCTTCTGGCCGGGCGTCAGCAATACGGGCAGGCCGATGGCGGGGGCGGGCTTGTCTATCATGGCCGAGGGTACGGCCCGCGGGTCGCGCGACAGGCCCATCGCCAGGAACACGGCCATCGCCAGGAAGGCCGCCAACGGCACCAGGTAGCGCAACATCAGGCGCCCTCCCGCGTGGGCCGCGCGGCGCCGGCCATGGCCGGCTGCGGCGCGCGGGCCTGTTCCTGCGCGCGGCGGTAGCGCTTGTCGCCGGCCGCCAGCAGGCCGCCCAGCGCCATCAGGATGCAGCCCGTCCAGATCCAGGTCATGAAGGGCTTGACCTGCAGGCGTACCGTCCAGGCCTTGTCGCCCACGGGGTCGCCCAGCGCCACGAACAGGTCGCGGGTAAAGCCGCTGTCGATGTCGGCCTGGCTCAAGGCCATGTCCTGTACCGTGTAGAGACGTTTTTCCGGGTAGAGGGTCAGCACCGGCTTGCCGTCACGGGTCACCGGGAACACGGCGCGCTGGGCGCTGTAGTTGGGTCCGGCGGCCGGGCCGATGCTGGCGAAGGTGAATGCATAGCCGCCGGCCTCCTGGGTGGAGCCTATCTCCATCCGCAGCTCCTGCTTGACCTCGTAGCCATTGGCCAGCGTGACCCCGGCGATGAAGATGCCGATGCCCGCATGCGCCAGCAGCATGCCGTACCAGGAGCGCGGCTGGCGGCCCAACCGGCGCAGCCAGTGGCCGTCGCCATCCGTCAGGCGCTGCCAGGCGTGCGTGGCGGCGCTGGCGACCGACCACGCCGCCAGCCACAGGCCCAGCATCACCATGGGCGAACCCAGGCGCGCCGGGCCCGGCATGGCCAGCGGCAGCAGCAGCGCGGTCGCCACGCTGACCGCGAAAGCGATGCGCAGGCGGCGGCCCAGGTCCGGCAGCTCCGCCTGCTTCCAGCGCGCTACCGGACCGACACCCATCAGGAAGATCGCGGGCGTCATCAGCGGCACGAACACCGCTTCAAAATAGGGCGGGCCGATGGAGATCTTGCCCCACTCCAGCACGTCCAGCACCACGGGGTAGAGCGTGCCCAGCAGCACCGAGCCGGCCGCCACCGTCAGCACCACATTGTTGGACAGCAGCAGGGACTCGCGCGACAGCAGCGAGAATCCGCCGCCCAGGCCCACCTTGGGCGCGCGCCAGGCATAGAGCGCCAGCGATCCGCCCACGATCACCAGCATGAATCCCAGGATGTACAGGCCGCGTCCCGGGTCCACCGCGAAGGCATGCACGGAAGTCAGCACGCCCGAGCGCACCAGGAAAGTCCCCAGGATGCTGAGCGAGAAGGTGCAGATCGCCAGCAGCACGGTCCAGCTGCGGAAGGCGCCGCGCCTCTCGGTCACGATCAGCGAGTGGATCAGCGCGGTCCCCGCCAGCCAGGGCATGAACGAGGCGTTCTCCACCGGATCCCAGAACCACCAGCCGCCCCAGCCCAGCACGTAATAGGCCCAGGCGCTGCCCAGCAGGATGCCTATGGTCAGGAAGGTCCAGGCGGCGAGCGTCCAGGGGCGTACCCAGCGCGCCCACATGGCATCCAGCTCGCCCGACAGCAGCGCAGCGATGGCGAAGGCGAAGGCCACGGAGAAACCCACGTAGCCCATGTACAGCATCGGTGGATGCACGATCATGCCCGGATCCTGCAGCAGCGGATTCAGGTCGCGGCCCGCCATGGCCGGCGGCATCAGGCGTTCGAAGGGATTGGACAGGAACAGCAGGAACAGCAGGAAGCCCACGCTGATCCAGCCCATCACCGCCAGCACGCGGCCGACGAAGGGCAGGGGCAGGCGGCGGCTGCACAGCGCCACGGCCAGGGTCCAGGCGGTCAGCAGGTACAGCCATAGCAGCAGCGAGCCTTCATGTCCGCCCCAGACTGCGGCGAAGCGGTAGGCGGCCGGCAGGTCCGCATGCGAATTGGCGGCCACGTACAGCACGGAAAAATCGTTGTCCACGAAGGCCCAGGCCAGGCAGCCGATGGCCACGGTGGTCAGGCCGAATTGGCCGACGGCGGCGGGCCGCGCCACCCGTAGCCCCGCCTGCCAGCCGGTGGCGGCGCCCACCAGCGGCAGCACGCCTTGCGCCAGCGCCACCAGCAGCGCCAGGATCAGGCTGAACAGTCCGATCTCGGGAATCATTGCGCCTCCGCCCGCATGGTGCCCGCTCCGGCGCCCGCGCGCTTGAGCGCGTCGGCGGCCTCGGGCGGCATGTAGTTCTCGTCGTGCTTGGCCAGTACCTCGGTGGCGCGGAACACGCCGTCCGGCCCCAGCTTGCCGGCCACTACCACACCCTTGCCTTCCCGGAACAGGTCAGGCAGCAGGCCCTGATACGTCACCGGCACGGTGTGCGCGGTGTCCGTCACCACGAAGCGCAGCGTCAGGCCGTCGGCCTCGCGGCGCAGCGAGCCTTGCTCCACCAGGCCGCCGACGCGGAAGCTGCCGCTGGCCGGCGCTTCCCTGGCCACCACTTGCGTGGGGCTGAAGAAAAACACCAGATTGGATTGCAGGGCATTGAGCACCAGCGCGGCGGCCGCGGCCAGCAGCCCCAGGCCGCCGACGATGGCCAGCGCGCGGCGCTTGCGCGGGCTCATGACGCAGCCCCGTCCGCGCGCCTGGCGGTTTGCTGCGCCGCGCGCCGGGCGCGGCTGCGGCTGCGGCGCCACAACAGCGCGGCTTCCAGTCCGATCAGGGCCAGCGTCACGCCATAGGCGCCCAGCAGGTAGGGGCTATGGCCCTGCAGCGAAAACAGCGCTTCCCAGCTCATGGCGCCTCCCGCCGCGCGCGGCCCGCGCGGACGGCGCCCGGCTCGCGCTCGGCGATGATGCCGCGCACGCGCGCCAGCGCCGCCGCCGCGCTGTAGAGCCAGAACGCCGCCACCATCAGCAGCATCGACGTCACCATGATGTGGGCCATGCTGGGCGCGGTGGTGAGATTGATCGACGCGCCCTGGTGCAGGGTGCTCCACCAGCGCACCGAGAAATAAATGATGGGCACGTTGATCACGCCGGCCAGCACTAGGATGGCGCCGCCGCGGTCGGCCCGTTGCGTGTCGTCGTCGGCGGCCGCCTGCAAGGCCATGAAGCCCAGGTACAGGAACAGCAGTATCAGTTCGGAGGTGAGCCGCGCGTCCCATACCCACCAGGCGCCCCAGGTGGGCTTGCCCCACAGCGCGCCGGTCCACAGGGTCAGAAAGGTGAACAGCGCGCCGGTGGGCGCGAGCGCCCGCATCATCATGAACGACAAGCGGGTATTGAAGATCAGCCCCAGCGCGGCGTACAGCGCCATGACCAGATACAGGAACATCGACATCCACGCCGCCCCGACGTGGATGAACAGAATGCGGTAGACCTCGCCCTGCTGGCTGTCGGTGGGCGCCACGGCCAGCCCCACGTACAGGCCCGCAGCCGCGAACAGCGCGGCGCCCAACGCCAGCCATGGAATCATCCGGCCTGCCAGCGGATAGAAGGCGGCGGGCGAGGCGTACCGCAGCCAGCCCGCGCCTGCTGCGGCGGCGGGCGGATACGCGTCCAGGGCAGGGTGCTTGTGCATGGCGTCCTCAGTCCAGCGCCACGCGCAGCGCCGCCGAGGCGCTCCAGGGGCATAACAGGATGGCCAGGCACAGGCATGCGCCCAGCAGCGACAGTTGCGGCCCGGCGCCCATGCCGGCATGCGAGGCCGACACCGCGCCCGCGCCGAAGATCAGCACCGGCACGTACAGCGGCAGCACCAGCAGCGGCAGCAGGGCGCCGCCGCGCAGGCCCAGCGTCAGCGCCGCGCCCAGTCCGCCCACCAGCGCCAGCGTCGGCGTGCCCAGCAGCAGCGACAGGACCAGAATGCCGATGGCCTGCGGCGACAGGCCGAACTGCAGGGCCAGCACCGGACTAGCCAGGATCAAGGGCAGGCAGCTGCTGAACCAGTGCGCCGCCAGCTTCGCGCCCACCAGCAGCGGCAGCGGATGCGGCGACACCAGCAGTTGCTCCAGCGCGCCGTTGTCGTAGTCCTGGGCGAAGGGGCGGTTCAGTGTCAACAGAATGCCCAGCAGGGCGCAGACCCACAGCACGCCCGGCCCGATGGCCAGCAGCAGCGCGGGATCGGGACCGACCGCCAGGGGGAACAGCGTGCCGGCCACGATGAAGAACAAGGTGGCGCCCAGCGTGTCCGCGGGCCGTCTCCAGGCCAGGCGGATTTCACGCAACGCCAACTGCGACAGCGTAGCCAGCATCCGCGTAGTCATCCATGTCCAGGGTTTGGGTATGCGCGGCGGCGGTGCCCGGCTCGCGGTGCGAGGCGAGCACCACGGCGCCGCCGGCTGCCAGATGGGTTGCCAGCGCCAGGCGCAACTGTTCCAGGCTGGCCGAATCCAGGCCCGCATCGGGCTCGTCCAGCAGCCACAAGGGTTTGCCGCCGAGCACCACGGCAGCCAGCGCCAGCCGCCGGCCCTGGCCTTGGGACAGGCGCCGCGCGGGAGCATCGGCGCAGGACTCCAGGCGCCACGCGCGCAAGGTGTCCGATAGGCGTGTTTCCGCCTGCGGGGTGCCGGCGACATGCAGGGCGTAGCGCAGGTTTTCGGCGGCGCTCAGCTCGCCGCACAGGCCATTGCCGTGTCCCAGGTAGGCCATGCAGGCGCGGTAGCTTGCGGGATCGCGGCGCGCGTCGCTGCCGCGCCACAGCACGCTGCCCGCCAGCGGCCGCAACAGGCCGGCCAGCATGCGCAACAGGCTGGTCTTGCCGCTGCCATTGGCACCGCGCACGTGCAGCAGCTGGCCGCCATGCAGTTCGAAATCCACGGGCGCGCAATGGCCGCGACGGCTGGCGAGGCCGCGCGCGCAGAGCAGGGGCAACGGCGCGTCAGCGGGCCGCATGCGCCACTTCCTTGGCCGGGCCGGCCGGCTCGGGCGCCATCGAGGTCGGGCCCGGGCCCATATTGGGCAGCTTGTGGGCGATGCCCTTGTGGCAGTCGATGCAGGTCTTGCTCTTGTCCGCCAGATAGGTGGAATGCATGTTCTGCGCGCGCGGGCTCTGGCGCGTGAAGTCCATGTACTCGTAGTTGTGGCAGTTGCGGCATTCCAGCGAGTCGTTGGCCTTGAAGCGTGCCCACTCGTGCTGGGCCAGTTCCAGGCGCTTTTCCACGAACTTTTCGCGCGTGTCGATGGTGCCGAAGATCTTGCCCCACACTTCCTTGGACGCCTGCATCTTGCGCGCAATCTTGTCGGTCCAGTTGTGTGGCACGTGGCAGTCCGAGCACAGCGCCCGCACGCCGGAACGGTTGGTGAAGTGAATCGTGCCCTTGAGTTCGGCGTACACGTTGTCGCGCATCTCGTGGCAGCCGGTGCAGAACTTCTCGGTGTTGGTGAGCTCCATGGCGGTGTTGAAGGCGCCCCAGAACAGGATGCCGCCGATGAATCCGCCGACCGTCAGGAAGCCCAGGCTGAAATGCACGCTGGGCCGTCGGATGATGTTCCAGTAGCGCTTGATGAGTCCGAGCATGGCTGCCTCCGGTCGCTTACTTCTTGGCGGGCGCCGGGGCGGTCAGGCGCTTGAGGATCACGTCGATGTCCTGGTAGGTATTGGACACCAGCGGCTTGGCCTCCGTTTGCGGCACGTGGCATTGCACACAGAAGTAGCGGCGCGGCGAGACTTCCGCCAGCACGTTGCTGTCGCGGTCCATATAGTGGGTCACGCTCAGGGGCGGGGCCTGGGTTTCCTCGGTGTTCACGCGCGCGTGACAGGCCAGGCAGCGGTTGAAGTCCTTGTCGACCTGATAGCCGTCGATCTTGTGCGGAATGGTGGGCGGCTGCATCGAATACGTCCGCATGCGCCGGATGTCCTTGTTTTCGACCGGGCTGATGAGCGGCGGGTCGGCTTCCTGCGCGATCGGGGTGGGGCCGCGCATCGGGTCTTCGACCTCCAGCGGTGGCGCCGCCCACGCGGCCGAACCGAGGATGACACACGTCGCGAGAGTAAGGGCGCGTAGGTTCATGGCTGTCTCCGGTTCGCCTTTCAGACCTTGACGATCTTGACCGCGCACTTCTTGAAGTCGGTCTGGAACGAGATCGGATCGGTGGCGTCCAGCGTGACCTTGTTGATCAGCTGGCCGGCGTCGAACCAGGGCACGAAGACCAGGCCGCGCGGCGGCTTGTCGCGGCCGCGGGTCTCCAGCCGGGTGCGCATCTTGCCGCGGCGCGATACGACCTCGACTTCGACGCCGCGCCGCAGGCCCATTTCCTGGGCGTCGTCGGGGTGCATGAAACAGACCGCGTTGGGGAAGGCTCGGTACAGCTCCGGCACCCGCCGGGTCATCGAGCCAGAATGCCAGTGTTCCAGCACGCGCCCGGTGGACAGCCAGAACGGGTACTCCTTGTCCGGCGATTCCGCGGGCGGTTCATAAGGCAGGGCATAGATCACCGCGCGGCCGTCCGGGTTGCCGTAGAACTCGAAGCCCGCGCCCGCTTTCACGTAGGGGTCGCTGCCTTCGCGGTAGCGCCACAGCGTTTCCTTGCCCTTGACCACCGGCCAGCGCAGGCCGCGCACTTCATGATAGGTGTCGAACGGCGCCAGGTCGTGGCCGTGGCCGCGGCCGAATTCGGCGTATTCTTCGAACAGCCCCTTCTGCGCATAGAAGCCGAAAGCCTCGGCCTCCTGGTTGGCGTAGTCCTTGGCGCGCTCGGTGTTGGGATAGCGGTTGACTTTGCCGTTGGCGTACAGCACGTCGAACAGCGTCTTGCCGCGGTATTCGGGCTTCTTGGCCAGCAGATCGGCGGGCCAGACTTCCTCGACCTTGAAACGCTTGGAGAATTCCATCAGCTGCCACAGGTCCGAGCGCGCCTCGCCCGGCGCGTTGACCAACTGGTGCCAGAACTGGGTGCGCCTTTCGGCATTGCCGTAGGCGCCTTCCTTTTCCACCCACATGGCGGTGGGCAGGATCAGGTCGGCCGATATCGTCGTGACCGTGGGGTAGGCGTCCGAGACCACGATGAAGTTCTCGGGGTTGCGATAGCCCGGCAGCCCCTCGTTCATCAGGTTGGCGGCCGCCTGCATATTGTTGTTGACCATCACCCAGTAGGCGTTGATCTTGCCGTCCTTGAGCATGCGGTTCTGCAACACCGCATGCGCGCCCACCTTGCTGGGGATGGTGCCGTCGGGCAGTTGCCAGATTTCCTCGGCGTGCGCGCGGTGCTTGGGATTGGTCACCACCAGATCGGCCGGCAGACGGTGCGAGAACGTGCCCACTTCGCGGGCGGTGCCACAGGCGGAGGGCTGGCCGGTCAGCGAGAACGGGCTGTTGCCCGGGGTGGAGATCTTGCCGGTCAGCAGATGGATGTTGTAGGCCATATTGTTGGCCCACACGCCGCGCGTGTGCTGGTTGAAGCCCATGGTCCAGAACGAGGTCACGCGCACCTTCGGGTCGGCATAGAGTTCGGCCAGCTCCTCCAGCTGCTTCTTGGGCACTCCGCTCAGCTTGGCGGTGTAGTCCAGGTCGTACTTGGAGACGAACTTGGCGAATTCATCGAAGGTCATCGGCTTGGAGCCGCCGGCGTCGCCCGCGTTCTTGGCGGCCTTCTGCAAGGGATGATCGGGGCGCAGCCCGTAGCCGATGTCGGTATTGCCTTCGCGGAACACCGTGTGCTTGTCGACGAAGTCGCGGTTCACGCGCTTGGTCTGGATGATGTGGTTGGCAATGTAGTTAAGGATCGCCAGGTCGGTCTGCGGCGTGAACGTCAATGCACTGTCGGCCAGCTCGTAGGAGCGGTGCTCGAAGGTGGACAGCACCACTACCCGGGTCTTGGGCGCGGACAAACGGCGGTCGGTCACGCGGGTCCACAGGATGGGGTGCATCTCCGCCATATTGGAGCCCCACAGCACGAAGGCATCGGCGTTTTCGATGTCGTCGTAGCAGCCCATGGGCTCGTCGGCGCCAAAGGTGCGCATGAAGCCCACCGCGGCCGAGGCCATGCAGTGGCGCGCATTCGGGTCCAAGTTGTTTGTGCGGAAGCCCGCCTTCATCAGCTTGAGCGCGGCGTAGCCTTCCCAGATGGTCCATTGGCCCGAGCCGAACATACCCACGGCTTCCGGGCCCTTATCCTTGAGCACCCGCTTGAACTGTTCCGCCATGACGTCGAAGGCCTGGTCCCAGGACACTGGCGCAAATTCGCCGTCCTTGGCGTACTTGCCGTCCTTCATGCGCAGGAGCGGCGTGGTCAGCCGGTCGTTGCCGTACATGATCTTGGACAGGAAATAGCCCTTGACGCAGTTCAGGCCCTTGTTCACCTCGGCGTTGAAATCGCCGTGCGTGGCCACGACCTGATTGTCCTTCACGGCGACGTTCACGCCGCAGCCGGTCCCGCAGAACCTACAGGGCGCCTTGGACCACTTGAGCTTGGCGGCCTCTGATTCAGTGACGATGTTCTGGGTGTAGCCGACGATGGGAATGCCGGCCACCGTCGCGGCCGCGGCGGCGGCGGATTGCTTGATGAAGTCTCTACGAGCCATTGCCATCGTCAATCTCCTCGTTCATCGCGTCCAGCGAGTCGGCATGCTGGTACACCAGCGCCGAAGCCAGCACGCCATCCAGGCGCTGGATCTCGGAGATCCGGGCCATCATGTCGTCGGTGGAGGGGGCTTCCAGGGTGACCACCAGTTTCCCGGTGTCGGAGGCGCCATGGATTTCCGCGCCGGCGATCGCAAGAATCGCCAGGCGGACGTCGGGCAAGCGGCGCGGCGAGGCGTGCACCACCATGCTGGCGATATGCAGCTCTGGCGGCGCCGCAAGCGGCGCGGAGTGGGGGGACGCGGACATGGGAGGGGTTCCGTCGCGTCGCATCAGCTACCGGGGGGGCCGGCGATCAGCTGATAGAACCAGACCAGGAAACCGTAGCCTGCCACGATGATGACCGACAGGACGGGGGCCATGACAGCCGTCAGGAACAGGAAACTACGTAGCTCCTGAGGCTTGGTGTAGCCATCGGACTCGTTTTGCACACACCACCTCACTACGACAGTTGGGGCATTGCGTTTAACGTGCGGATACCGAAGCTTTTAGCAGATGGCTTTGAAGGGCGTCAATGTTGCACCACCGCGTAACAATGCGCGCCAGCGCTGTATAGCGAGATGCAAAACGGGTAGGGCAACGATGAAAAACGTTACCGATGAACGGTCCTGGTGGCGCATGGGCAAGCGGCGCTCATGCGTGACGACGCGGAGGCCTCGGGCCAGTTCAAGCAGCGGGCTGGAGGAACGCCGGGATGTCCCGCTTCAGCAGGTCGAGGACCGTCCGCACGCGTAGCGGCAATGGCCGCAGGGGGGGAACCAGCGCATTGAGCGGAAGAGGCGGGACGCGATAGCCGTCCAGTAGTTCCACGAGGCGTCCTTGCGCCAGCGCCCTGGCGCATGCGGGATGCTGCAGGACGCCGATGCCGCCGCCCGAGAGGATCAGGTCGTACATGGGACGCCAGTGGCTGACCGTCATGGCGGTCTTGATTCGCGTTTGGACCGCCGGCCCGTTCTCCCGCATCAGCGGCATCAGGTCGTTCATGAAAGCGGCCTTCACGCGGATGAATGGGTGGCAGGCCAGGTCCGCCGGCGTTTCCAGCGGGCCGCAAGTCGCAAGGTAGGAGGGGGCTGCGACCAGCTTGCGGCCCACCCATCCCAGCGGAAAAGCGATATAGCCCCCGTTTTCGTTGAGACGGCCCAGCCGCAGCGAGATGTCGACCCCTTCGATGACCGGATCGGAGATGGCGTCGCTCAACGTGAGGTCCATGCGCAGCTCAGGATGGGCTGCGCGCACGTTCATCAAAGCCTTGGGCACGACGATCTCGCCCAGGCACTGCGGTGCGGCGAGCCTCAGGCTTCCTTGTATCTTATTATTGCTTAGTGATACTGAATTTATCGTTATTTCGGCGGCATCCATCAGGTGCTTGCCCTGTTCGTAGAATGTCCGGCCTTCGGCGGTACAGGTCAGTTTGCGAGAACTGCGCACCAACAGGCGGGCGCTGAGGAAACGCTCCAGCTTGTCGATGCGTTCGCTTACGGACGGCTGGCTCATGTCGAGATCGCGCGCTGCCCCAGAGATCGTTCCGCGTTCCACCACGCGGAGAAAGATGCGTATTGTTGCCAGCAAATCCATGGAGCCGCTCCTCATGAAACCCATGTCGTCACTAGGACGAATGAGCGGTCCATTTGTTTACCAACGGCAGGGTGCTGGAAATCTTAATTCCGTGTGCTACCCGCTAGCGGCGTGCCGGTATAGGTAGTCCAGGCCGATACGTCCCATAGGCCCGAATGCAATGTGCGGTTGCAATTGCGCGCCGTAGTCTTTGCCTCAATGCATCACCCGATGCAGTCGCTGCGGGACTCCTCCGCCGGCTAGCCAGGCGTCCCGCGATGATCTCGGCTCACTTCCTTTTCCATCTTCATCAATAGATCGACCGCTAGTTAGACACAGTTAGCGCCAGCCCGGCTTCGCCTGGAGCGCTTGCGAGGCAGCGTGGCGAAAGTAGCCGCGGCTTGTTCCCGGTCCTGTCAGGGCCGTCGCGATGGGCCGCGGAGATGAGAGATTCCATTGAGTTTTTGAACTGGAGCAACCATTCATGAACAAGATGTTGGGGAACGTATGGATCGATGCGGATGAGTACGCGATGGTACGCGGGCAGTCCGTTCGGAAGCACCTGAAGCGGGACATGCGCCTGGCGCCCATCGCGGCGGGGCTTGCGCTCTTCGCGGGCTTGATGGGCGCGGACCCGCAGGCTCATGCAGCAACGTACAACCCGACCAATTGCGGTTCCCCCAAAGGGACGGGGCCGGACGGCGTGGCCTATCCCGCGGGCAAGAATCCGAAAGACGGGTCCGGCCTGTGGTCCAACGTGCTCGGCTGCGATGCCGACGGCGGCGGCTACACCGGCGTGCAGGTCTTTGGCTTCAATGCGGCGGCGACAGGCAACGGTGCGACCGCCCTGGGTTTTGCGGCGACCGCGGCAATCCGGAGCACCGCCGTGGGCATGCAGGCCAGTGCCCTGGCGGCGGGCGCTACCGCGCTTGGCCAATGGGCCCGCGCCACGGCGGCCGGCAGCATTGCCATAGGCGGCAATACGTCTTCCAACACGGCGGCGGCGGGCGCGCAGGCATCGGGCCCTGGCGCCGTGGCGATTGCCGGAGAGTCGCGCGCCCTGGGCTCTGACTCCGTCGCCCTTGGCACGCGGGCGCAGGCGCGTAGCGATGGCGACGTGGCCATCGGCATAGGCAGCGTGGCTGATGGTTCCACAGGGAACTTCTCCGCGGTGGCCATCGGCCGCGACAGCTCGGCGATCGGTGAAAACTCGGTGGCGTTCGGTAATGCCAATCGGGCCACGGGACCAGGGGCCGTCGCGCTGGGCAATAGCTCGGCGGCTACAGGTGCCGCGGCGTTAGCCGTTGGCAACGATGCCAACGCGCTGGCGGCGCGGAGCATGGCGTTAGGGTTCGATTCGGTCGCGACGAACTCGGACGACGTCGCGCTCGGGGCGGGATCCGCGACCGCGGCAGCCGTCGGCACGTCCGGCGCCGCAATCGCGGGACGCTCCTATTCGTTCGCCGGGTCGGCGCCCACCAGCACGGTCAGCGTGGGCAGCACAGGCGCGGAGCGCTCCGTCACGAATGTCGCGGCAGGGCGGCTCGGCGCTCTCAGCACGGATGCCATCAACGGCTCGCAGCTCCATGCCACGAATCAGGCGGTGGATGCATTGGGCGACCGGGCGGTGACCTACGACGGCAACGCGGGTGACCCGAAAGGCTTGATCACGCTGGCCGGCCCCGCGTCCGCGGATGGCGGCGCGACGGGCGGGACCAAACTCACCAATCTGGCGCGCGGGATCGTGTCGGCCACCAGTACCGACGCGGTGAACGGTTCGCAACTGCACGAGACGAACCAGGACGTGCTGCGGGTGGGCGACAGGGTGACGACCATGGGCGGTACGGTGACTAACCTGGGCGACACCGTGAGGAATCTCGGCGACACGGTGACGGACATGGGAGGCACGGTCACGACCCTGGGCGATACGCTCACGAGTCTCGGCGGCACCTTGGCGAACCTGACCGGCGATACGAGCGTGGCATACACGGACGCCAACGGCCTGGGCATCCGCTATGCGCGGACCAACGAGCGTGGGCTGACGCCCGCTGACGCCTACGCCCAGAGCCCTGGCAGCACGGCGCTGGGCTATAGCGCGCGGGCCACAGCCGACAACGCGCTGGCGCTGGGCCGCGAAGCGCAGGCCAGCCATGTTGGCAGCGTGGCGCTGGGCGCCAATGCGGTCGCCAATGGCGCGACGCTGGCCGCGTCAGCGTACCGGTCGGGTACGGCGGCGGTGGCTGGCGCAGCGCCGGTGGGCGAAGTGAGCATAGGCTCGGCGGGCGCCGAACGGCGTCTCACCAATTTGGCCGCGGGCGCGGCCGACACGGACGCGGTGAACGTGAGCCAGCTCAAGTCCGTGGCCGACAACGTCGGCAGCCTGGGCGACCGGGCGGTGGCCTACGACGGCAAGTCGGGAGATCCCAAGAACCTGATCACGCTGGCCGGCCCTGCGTCCGCGGATGGCGGCCTGACGGGCGGGACCAAGCTTACCAACCTGGCGCGCGCAGAACTGTCGGCCACCAGCACCGATGCGGTGAACGGTTCGCAGCTGCACGAGACGAACCAGGACGTGCTGCGGATGGGCGACAGGGTGACGACCATGGGCGATACCGTGACGAATCTGGGTGACACGGTGACGAGCATGGGCGACACGGTGACGGACATGGGAGGCACGGTCACGACCCTGGGCGATACGCTCACCAGCCTTGGCGGCGCGTTGGTGAACCTGACCGGCGACACGAGCTTGGCGTACACGGACGCCAACGGCCTGGGCATCCGCTATGCGCGGACCAACGAGCGTGGGCTGACGCCCGCTGACGCCTATGCCCAGAATCCTGGCAGCACGGCGTTGGGCTACAACGCGCGGGCCGCGGCCGACAACGCGCTGGCGCTGGGCCGCGAAGCGCAGGCCAGCCATGCCGGCAGCGTGGCGCTGGGCGCCAATGCGGTCGCCAGTGGCTCCACGCTGTCGGACGGAGCGTATCGGCCGGGCACGACAGCGGTGGCCGGCGCGTCGCCGGTTGGCGAGGTGAGCATAGGTTCGGCAGGCGCCGAACGGCGCCTCACCAACCTGGCTGCGGGCGCGGTCGACACGGACGCGGTGAACGTGAGCCAGCTCAAGTCCGTGGCCGACAGCGTCGGCAGCCTGGGCGACCGGGCGGTGACCTACGACGGCAGGTCGGGTGATCCCAAGAGCTTGATCACCCTGGCCGGTCCTGCGTCCGCGGATGGCGGCGTGACGGGCGGGACCAAACTCACCAACCTGGCGCGCGGGGCCGTGTCGGCCGCCAGCACCGATGCGGTGAATGGTTCGCAGCTCTACGATATCAATCAGGGCGTGCAGCGGATGGGCGACACGTTGACGAACATGGGCGATACGTTCACGAACCTGACGGGAGACACCAATCTGATCAGCAAGGCCGACAAGGGGCTTGGCCTGCGTTATGCGCGGACCAACGAGTCGGGGCTGGCGGAAGACGACGCGTACGCGCAGGGCGTGGGCAGCACGGCGCTGGGCTACACCGCGCGGGCCACGGCCGGCAACGCGCTGGCGCTGGGCCACGATGCCGTGGCGAGCCAGGAAGGGAGCGTGGCGTTGGGTACCGGTTCCATCTCCGACCGGGCGTCGGCGCCGATCACTGGCAGCCTTGCGGTAGGCAGCGGTGGCGCCCTGGTGCCATTCAACACCGCGGATCTCACATTGCTGGGGGCGGTGTCCGTGGGCCACGACGGCGCGTATCGCCAGATTACCAACGTGGCGGACGGTACCGAGGAGCATGACGCGGTGACCTTGCGCCAGTTGACCGGGGCGATCGGGTCCTTGACGTCCACGGGTACCCAGTACTTCCACGCCAACTCGACGGCTACTGATTCATTGGCGACAGGCGTGGAGTCGATCGCCATCGGACCGCAGGCGGTTGTCAACGGCGATCGCGGCTTGGGAATTGGCGAGCGGGCTGTGGTGGAGCAGACCGCGCCCGGCGGTATCGCCCTGGGGCAACAGGCACGCGCGACATCCGCGGATGGCATCGCGGTGGGCACGCAGGCATTGTCCGATGCGGTCCAGGGGGTGGCCCTGGGCGCGGGCAGCAGGGTCATCACGGGTGGCGGCGTAGCGTTGGGCGCGGGCTCGATCGCCAAAGTGGCAGCCGGAGCTGCCGGGTATATGCCCCTGGGCGGCGATGACGCAGCCGTGAACGCCACGCGCAGCAAGCTGGCGGCGCTTTCCGTGGGTGACGTCGATGCCGGCAACTATCGGCAGATCACCGGAGTGGCCGCGGGGACGGTGGATTCCGACGCGGTAAACGTCAGCCAACTGAAAGCGTTGGCCTCGAACGTGAGCGGGCTCGACGCAGGGGGAGTGAAGTACGACCGCAATCCGGACGGCACCATCAACTACGGCATGGTGACCTTGAACCCTGGCGGCTCGGCTACGGTGCTGAGGAACGTGGCGCGGGGCGCCTTGTCGGCGGACAGCACCGAGGCGGTCAACGGCTCGCAATTGTTCGAGACCAATCAGTACGTCAAATCGATAGGCGATACGATCGATACCTTCACCCAGGGCGGGGCCGGCATCAAGTACTTCCACGCCAATGGCGGAGCGTCGGCGGCCTTGCCGGATTCCCAGGCCAACGGTCTCGGCAGCATCGCAATGGGCCCGGGCGCGGCGGCCAACGGCGCCAACACGGTGGCTTTGGGCAACGGCGCCGCCGCAGGCAAGGAGGGCGATGTGGCGCTGGGCGCAGGCGCCGTGGCGGGCCGGGGCGCAGAGAGCTACGCCGGCAAGTACTCGGATGCGCAAAACCAGTCGGTGGGCACGGTGTCGGTGGGGACGTCGGGCGCGGAGCGCACGCTCAGCAACCTGGCTGACGGCCGCGAGGCCACGGACGCCGTGAACCTGCGGCAGCTGGACGGCGCGCTCAAGCAGGCCAACGACTACACCGACAAGCGCTTGCAGGACGTGGCGGGCAATGTGCTTCAGGTCGGCGACCAGCTCACCGCGCTGGACGAGCGCGTGGCCGGCGTCGAAGGCGATGTGACGAACATCAGCAACGGCGCGGCCGGCATGTTCCAGACCAGCCAGGAAGAAAAGGCGGCCAAGCCGCCCAAGGCCAGCGGCGGCAACTCGGCAGCGGGTGGCGCGGGCGCCGTGGCTTCGGGCAAGAACAGCACCGCGATCGGCAACGGTGCGCAGGCGTCTGGCAAGGGGGCGACGGCGTTGGGCAACGGCAGCAAGGCATCCGGCAGCAATGCGGTGGCCCTCGGGGCAGGCTCAGTCGCCGACCGCGACAACACCGTGTCGGTCGGCGTCGCAGGGTCGGAACGCCAGATCGCGAACCTGGCCCGCGGCACTGCGGGAACCGACGCGGTCAATGTGAACCAGTTGCGGGAAATCGAGAACGGTCTGACCAACCAGGTGGCGGGCTTGCGCAAGGACGTGCAAGGACTGGATAACCGGCTGAGCGCCGGCGTCGCTTCCGCCATGGCCATGTCCGCGCTGCCCCAGGCGTACCTGCCCGGCAGGAGCATGCTCAGCATGGGCGGCGGCACGTGGCGCGGCGAAAGCGGCTTCGCCATGGGGCTGTCGACGGTTTCCGACAGCGGCAAATGGGTGGTGAAGGGCCTGGCCAGCAGCAGTTCGCGCGGCGACTATGGCGCGAGCGTGGGCGTGGGGTATCAATGGTGAGCAGGTGCAGCACGAACGCAGGCACGCGGCCAGTCGCCGCATCCTCAAGGATTCCTGAGAGGTACACAGCCATGACACGTCGCATCATTCTTCCAGCCTTGATTGCAACGAGCGCGTTGCTGGCCGCTTGCCAGCCCATGACGGCCCAGAAGGGCGCCAATGCGGCGCCTCGCGCCGCCCAGTCCGCGCCGGCGGCGCAAGACGCCGCCACGCAGACGCGACCCGCCGCGCCTGCCGTCGAGTTCCGCCTGGCGCAGGACCAGCCGGGTGACGATCTGCGCGAACTGCGCATGTCCGACAAGACCTACTACTTCTTGTTGGCGCCCGCGCTTACCCGCGCCGACCTGAATGCCGCCACGCCTATGAGGTCCCGCTCGGGGCAGCCTTTCGTGAGCCTGCGCTTCACGCCGCCGGGCGCGCGCAAGCTTGCGCAGATCGGCCGCCAGTACCCGGGCAAGTGGCTGGTCTTCACCATAGACGGCAAGCTGGTGGGCGTGCCGCGCATCGCGGGGCCCATGGACGAGGGCATCCTGAACCTGACGATGAATTCGGAAGAGCAGGCGATCAACGTCGCGCAAGCGATCCTGGGAGCGGCGCACTAGCGCCGCCGTGGCCGCGTCAGCCGACCGCCCCGTAAATGCGGCGCGCGTCGGCGGCCGTGGCCAGCGGGCGGCCCAGCGCCTGCGCGCCTTGCGCGGCTTGCAGCACCAACGCCGAATTGCCGGACGCGGTACTGCCGTCGCGCAGCTTCAGGTTGTTCTCGAAGCCCACGCGCATGTGGCCCCCGAACGCCGCGGCCGTGGTGACGCAGGCGTTTTCTTCAGGACCGAAGGCGCAGACGGCCCAGGGCAGGGACTGGTCGTACGCGGCCAGGAAGGGCAGCAGGTCGTAGGCAGAGGAGGTCTGGCCTGCGCTGTAGCGGCCCAGCACGAACAGCACCGACCACGCTCCCGGCGGCACCAGGCCGCGCGCGCGCAGCGACAGCCAGCGGCGCACGTCGGTTTCGTCGTACAGGATGATCTGCGTCATGATGCGGCGCTCCGCGATCCAGGCCAGGAAGGCCGCCAGCTCGGTCTCCGGGATGTCCGGCACTGCGATCTCGCGCAGCCCGATGGACACGGCCTCCGGCTGCAGTTCGCGCACCAGGGCGATCTGCTCAGCCGCTTTGTAAACGCCGGCGGCTTCACTGGTCACCTGCACCAGCAACTCATCGCCCACGGCGTTGCGCACGGCAGCCAGGGCGTCGCGGTAGGCCTGCGCGTCCAGCAGGTGGCTGCCATCAGGTTTGCGCACGTGCATGTGCATCATGGCGGCGCCGGCGTCCAGACAGGCGCGCGCTTCGCGCGCCAGGGCTTCGGACGTGAGCGGCACGGCCGGGTGGTCGGCCGCCTTCTTGTAGGCGCCATTGGGCGCCACCGTGATGATGACGGGCGAGTCGGCCAGGGCGGCGCGGGGCAGGGGCGCGTTGCTCATGGCTTGATCTCCGGCAGTTCCGGCGCAATCAGGTCCAGGCCCGCGCGCAACAGGCGGTCGTAGCGCGCGCGTTCGGCGGCGATGGTCTCGGGCGTCCAGGCGTAAAAGCCCTCGCCGGTCTTCATGCCGTGGCGGCCGTCCTGGGCGCGTTCGGTCAGGCAGCGCGCCGGCTCGCTGGCGTTGCAGAAGGTGGGGTACATGGTGGCGCCGGCCGCGGCGTGCACGTCGATGCCGGCATGGTCGCGCTGCATCACGGGGCCGGCCGCCAGGAAGCGGAAGCCGAAGCCGAAACGCACCGCCGCATCCACGTCTTCCGGCGAGGCGATGCCGCGGTCGATCAGGTCGAAGGCCTCGCGCGACAGCGCGTGCTGCAGGCGGTTGGCCAGGAAGCCCGGCAGGTCCTGCCGCACCTTGACCGGCACGCTGCCGCAGCGGCGCATGAATTCGATCAGCGTATCCGCGCAGGCATGGTCGCTGGCTTCGCCCAGCACCACTTCCACCAGCGGTACCAGATGCGCGGGCATGAAGAAATGCAAGCCCAGCATGCGGCCGCGAGTGTCCAGGCCCTGGCTGATGGCGCTGATCG
This sequence comes from Achromobacter sp. FW305-C-30-7, assembly GCF_058783105.1. NCBI lineage: Bacteria > Pseudomonadati > Pseudomonadota > Betaproteobacteria > Burkholderiales > Alcaligenaceae > Achromobacter > Achromobacter sp. FW305-C-30-7. The sequence continues at coordinate 323,165 of NZ_JBYSYI010000004.1, forward strand.
GGAAGCTGGAACTGTTGCTGGCCAGGATGGCGCCGGGCCGGGCGCGTTGCGCCAGGTCCGCGAACAGCGCCTGCTTGATGTCCAGGCGTTCGGGGATGCATTCGATGACCAGGTCCACGCCGGACCAGTCCACCTCGTCCAGGCTGGATGCGGTGGATAGCAGGGCGGCGTTCGCGTCCCGGCCTATGGTCTTGAGGTTTTCCGCGACGCGGGCGGGCAGGCCCGCCGCGCGTCCGGCATTCGATTCGATCACGGTCGTGCGGCAGGCCGCGCGGGTCAACACCACCGCCACGTCGGCTCCCATGGTGCCGCCGCCCACCACCACCGCATGCGCCGCGCCCGGATTGGGCAGCGCTATCGCGTCCGTCTGCATGGTTTGCTCCTTCATCTGAAATTTCGCTGGAGGCGAGTGTAGAGAACCCGATTTGATTGATGAATCAGATTTTTTGGATAGAATGATCGTCAATTTAGATCAATAAAGAGGCCGCTGCCGGCATGCAGATCAATCTTTCGATGCGCGATATCGACACGACCCTGGTGCTGGGCCGCACGCTCAACTTCCGCCAGGCCGCCGCGCAGCTACATCTGTCGCAATCGGCCCTGTCCACGCAGATCCAGCGTATCGAGGACGCGCTGGGCGTGCGCCTGTTCGACCGCACCACGCGCACGGTCCGCCTCACGGCCGCCGGCGAAGTCTTCATGCAACAGGCCGCCGTCCTGCAAGTGGCCTTCCGTGACGCCATCGCCGCCGTCAGCGGCATCGTCAATGCGGAGCAGGGCCAGGTGTCGGTGGCGGCCTTGCCTTCGATCGCCGCCCGTCTGTTGCCGCGGGTGCTGATGGCCTACCGCCAGGCCCACCCGCAGGTCGCCCTGAAGGTGCGCGACACCTTGTCGGGTCCGTCCTTCGATCTGGTACGCGCGGGTGAGGTCGACTTCGCCCTGACCGCTGCCGATCCGCAGCATGCGGACCTGCACTACGTGCCGTTGATGTCCGACAGCTTTCTGCTGCTGATCCCCCAAGCCCATCCGCTGGCGCGCGCCCGTGGCCCGCTGCGCTGGGCCGATACCGCCGACGCGGCGCACGTGTCGATGGTGCAGCCGAGCAGCGTGCGGCAATATACCGAGTGGGCCTTTTTGCAGAACCGGATCCGCTTCACGCCGGCGTTCGAGGCCGAGCATCTGACCACCATCGTCGCCATGGTCGAGTGCGGATTCGGCGTTGCGGCATTGCCTGAAATCGCCGCCAGCGCGGTGGCGCAAAATGGCATTGTGCAGCGTCCGCTGATCGGCCCCGTGGCCGAGCGTTCCATCGGGTTGGTGACCGCGCGCAACCGCAGCCTGTCGCCGGCCGCGGCGGCGCTGGTGCAGTCTTTGAAGGACTATCTGGCGGAGCAGTCGCGCTAGGCGTCGCGGCGTATTTTCGACCCGCCGCGCGCTTCTGCGCGGCGCGGTTTTGATTTCAGGCAAACGCTTGCAGCGTGCCGCTCGACAGGAAGCGCCCGGTGGTATTATCCTCAGTGCACTAACTAAATTGGAGCTGCCTCAACGTGCCGGATGTACAGAAAAAGACGACGTCCCTGAAGCGCGTCGCAACTCATAAGATGGACACCAAGATTTTCGATCCGGCCAAGCAGGTACTTTGGTCGCGTCCAGGCTATCTGGTGCGGCGCCTGAACCAGATCCACTACGCCATGTTCTACGAGGAGTGCAAGACGCAGAACGTGACGCCGGTGCAGTATGGCGTGTTGACCGCGCTGTCGCTCAGCCCCTGGCTGGACCAGACCGCCATCGGCATGGAACTGGGACTGGACCGCACCACCACCGCGGACGTGGTCAAGCGCCTGCAGGAGCGCGGCTTGGTGGAACGGCGCGTCAATCCCAACGACAAGCGCTCGCGCCAGGCTGTCATCACCCAGGAAGGGTTGCGCATCATGGGCATCCTGCAGGAAGGCATGGCGCGCGCCCAGCAGCGCCTGCTGGAGCCCTTGTCCACGCGCAATCAGGAAATCTTCATGAAGCTGCTTTCCACCCTGGTGGAAGCCAACAACCAGTACAGCCGCACTACGCTCAAGCCTATGTAGGGCGGGAACCGGCCGCCTGTCTCAACCTTGCAGCGCGTTGACCTGAGGCGCGCTGCGCGCAGCCTCGCCGTCCCCCAAGGTGTTGCGCACCCAGATCAGTTCGGCGGCGATTGCCACCGCGATCTCGGCCGGGGTCTTGCTGGCAATGCGTAGCCCCACCGGGCCGTGCAGGCGCGCGATCTGGCTGTCGTCCAGGTCGAACAGCCGCAGCCGTTCGCGGCGCTTTTGCTGGTTGGCGCGCGAACCCAGCGCGCCCACGTAGAACGCCGGGGATTTCAGCGCTTCCAGCAGGGCCATGTCGTCGAGCTTGGGGTCGTGGGTGACCGCCACGATGGCGGTGCGCTCGTCGGTGCCGATCTCCAGCACCGCGTCGTCGGGCATGCTGGTGAGCAGGGTAGTTTGGGACAGATTCCAATCGCCGAAGAATTCTTCGCGCGGGTCGCAGACCGTGACGTGGAAATCCAGCGTCGCGGCGACGTTGGCCAGCACCTGGGCAGTCTGGTTGGCGCCGATGATGAGCAGCCGCCAGCGCGGGCCGTACACGCTGCGGAAGATGCGGCCGTCGAAGTCCGGGCCATCGGCCGGGCCGGCGGCAGATACCGAGCTGCTGCCGTCGTGCAGATCCACCGTGCGCTGGACCAGGCGATGGCCGCGTACGGCTTCCAGCACCAGGTCCAGCCATTGCGTGTCGCGCAGCGGTTCGCTGATCAGGCGCAGCGTGCCGCCGCAAGGCAGGCCGAAGCGCGCGGCCTCGTCGCGCGTGACGCCATAGGTCAGGCGGGCGGGGGCGTCTTCCAGCGCGCCCTCGCGGGCGCGGAGAATCAGGTCGTCCTCGATGCAGCCGCCGGAAACCGAACCGGCCATGCGGCCATCGTCGCGCAGGGCCAGCATGGCGCCCGCCTGGCGCGGCGCCGAGCCCCAAGTCTGCACCACGGTCACCAGGTGCACGCGGCTGCCCGCGGCCACCCAGTCCCGGGCATGTTGCAATACGTCCAGATCCAGAGCGTTCATCGGCTTCTCACAGTGAAGGGCCGTGGCGCTGTCACGGCTTATATTCACTATACTGATCATTATGGCGAATGTCTCTAGTGTCTATCCCTACCCGGGCCCCTTGCGAGTCGGCATCCTGCTGGCTGCGGGGCAGGGCTCGCGCTACGCCGCACAGCGGCCGGGCGCCGACAAGCTGCTGGCGCCCTTGCCGCAAGGCGTGTGCGTGGCCGTGGCCAGCGCCCGGGCGCTGCGCGCGGCGGTAGACCTGGTCGTCGCCGTGGTGCGTCCCGGCAGCGCCGCCCTGGCCGGCTTGCTGCGGACGGAAGATTGCCGGGTGCTGGAGACTGACCGGGCGGGGGAGGGCATGGGGGCCAGCCTGGCCGCCGCGGCGCAGTATCTGCAGGACTTGCCCGACACACCCGAAGCCGTGCTGGTCGCGCTTGCCGACATGCCCTGGATTCGCCGCACAAGCCTGGAGGGCGTGCTGGACGCGCTGCGCCACGCGCCGATGGCCGCGCCTTCGTACCAAGGGCAGCGCGGCCATCCGGTAGGGTTCCGCGCGGAACTGCTGCCGCAGCTGGCTGCCTTGAGCGGCGACGAAGGCGCGCGGCGAGTGCTCAAGCAGCCCGGCTTGCAGCTGGTCCTGGTGGATGATCCCGGCGTGTTGCGCGATGTCGACACGCCAGCCGACCTGGACGGCGGCGGCTGAGCGCCGCCTGCTGGCAAGGCCGCTGCGGCGGCCTTTTTTTGCGCTCCGGGATTTCCCTAATTTGTCAGTACGCTGACTATAAAGTCAGTATACTGACGTAAATTCGGATGCCCTCGCAGGACTCTTCCCAATGGGAAAGCGGCTGCGCGCGATTCCGGTATTTCCGATTTAATAGTCAGTGTACTGATAAACAATGCTGGCGCGCCGTGGCAGGACAGGGTCCTGGCCATCAAACTGGGAGTAGGGGAATGAGCAAAGTACGCAAGATCGCGTTTGAGGAGCACTACACCGCGGTCGGATTCAAGGACTATTCGAAGAGCTTCGCGCAGCACATCGATCCCGCCGTGCTGGCCGACCTGGCTGCGCGCCTGGTGGACTTCGACGAGGTGCGCTTGGGCGAAATGGACCGTGGCGGCATCGACTACGTCATCCTGTCGCAGACCGGACCCGGCGTGCAGGCCGAAGCCGACGCCGCCGTCGCGCTGCGCCGCGCCAAGGAGAACAACGATTTCCTGGTCGAGCAGGTGGCCAGGCACCCGACGCGCTACGGCGCCTTCGCCACCGTGCCCATGCATGATCCGCTGGTCGCAGCCGCCGAACTGGAACGCTGCGTCAAGCAGCTGGGCTTCAAGGGCGCCTTGATCAACGGCCACACCAATGGCGTGTACTACGACGGCCGCGCCTACGATCCGTTCTGGGAAAAGGTGCAGGAACTGGACGTGCCCGTCTACCTGCATCCGTCCGATCCCTACGTCATTCCGCAGGCCTACTCGGGTCATCCCGAACTGGTGGGCGCGTGCTGGGGCTGGGGCGTCGAAACGGCTACCCATGCGCTGCGGCTGCTGTTCGGCGGCGTGTTCGACCGCTACCCCGGCGTCAAGCTGGTCCTCGGGCACATGGGCGAGGGCCTGCCGTTCCTGCGCTGGCGCTTCGACAGCCGCTTCGCGGTGTATTCGCACGGCATCAAGCTGGCGCGCGCGCCCTCCGAATATCTGGGCAGCAACATCCTCATCACCACCTCGGGCGTCTGTTCGCCTCCCACGCTGATGGCCGCCATCGCCGAAATGGGCCGCGAGGCGGTGATGTTCTCGGTGGACTATCCCTACGAATCGACCGCGCTGGCCGTGGAATTCATCGAGCAGACGCCGATGGACGACGCGACCCGCGAACTGATCTGCAGCGGCAACGCGCGGCGCCTGTTCAAACTCTGAGCCCAGCCTGGGAGACTGACATGAGCAACTTCCTGTACGGCGGCAACGTCCACGCCAACGGCATTCGCCAGCATTACCTGCGCTACGGCGGCGAACGTGGCGCGGGGCGCGATCCGGTCATCATCGTGCCGGGCATCACCAGCCCGGCGGTCACCTGGGGTTTCGTGGGCGAGCGCTTCGGCCAGTCCTTCGACACCTATGTGCTGGACGTGCGCGGCCGCGGCCTGTCGGAAGCCGGCGCGGGGCTGGACTACAGCCTGGACGCGCAGGCCGCCGACGTGCTGGCCTTTGCCGAGGCGCTGGGCCTGGCGCGCTACAGCGTGGTCGGCCATTCGATGGGAGGCCGCATCGGCGTGCGCGCCGGGCGCGGCAAGCCTGCCGGCTTGAGCCGTCTGGTCCTGGTGGACCCGCCGGTGTCCGGTCCCGGCCGCCGGCCGTATCCCGCCAAGCTGCCCTGGTACGTCGACTCCATGGCGCAGGCGCGCCTGGGCATGGACGCCGAGGCCATGCGCGCGTTCTGCCCGACCTGGACCGAGGAGCAGCGCCAGCTGCGTGCCGAATGGCTGCATACCTGCGACGAGCGCGCCATCATCCAGAGCTTCGAGGCCTTCCAGAGCGACGATATCCACGCCGACCTGCCGCTGTTGGACGTACCGGTCCTGCTGATGACGGCGGAGCGGGGCGATGTGGTGCTGGACGCCGACGTGGCCGAGATCCAGCGGCTGGCGCCCGGCACGCAGCATCACCGCGTGCCTGCCGCCGGCCACATGATCCCGTGGGACAACGAGGAAGGCTTTTATGCGGCCTTCGGCGACTTCCTGGGTGCGCCGCTGGCGCGCGCATGAAGCGCGGCACTGACTGGCAAGGAGGGCATCATGCCTATTAGCGATTTTGAAATGGTGAAGGCCTGGCAGCAGGTGCTGACCCTGTCCAAGCTGCAAGCGGGGCAGACCGTCACGGTGCTGACCAGTGCGGCGACCCATCCGCAAACCCTGGCCACGGCGCTGATCGCGACGCAAGCCATGGGCGCCATCGTGAACCGCCTGGACCTGCCGCCCATCAATGGCGAGCGGGCGCTGAGCCGGGATTCGCTGGCCTACCTGGGCACCACCCCGCTGACCGGCAACAAGGCCGCGATCGCCGCGCTGAAGGAAAGCGACCTGGTGCTGGATCTGATGACGCTGCTGTTCTCGCCGGAACAGCACGAGATCCTGGCCACGGGCACCAAGATCCTGCTGGCGGTGGAACCGCCGGAAGTGTTGGCGCGGCTGGTGCCGACCGAGGCTGACCGCGCCCGGGTCAAGGCGGCCGCCGCGCGCATCGGCGCGGCGCGCGAGATGAGCGTGGTCTCGGACGCGGGTACGGACCTGCGCTGCCCGCTGGGCGAGTTCCCGGCCATCAGCGAATACGGCTTCGTCGACGAGCCGGGCCGCTGGGACCATTGGCCCAGTGGCTTCGTGCTGACCTGGCCGAACGAAGGCGGCGCCCATGGCAAGATCGTGATCGACGTGGGCGACATCCTGTTGCCGCAGAAGCTCTATGTGCGCTCGGCCATCGAACTGACGGTCGAAAACGGCTATGCCACGCGCATCGACGGCGGCGTGGACGCGGAACTGCTGCGCGAGTACGTGGCCTCGTTCAAGGACCCGGAAGCCTACGCGATTTCGCACATAGGCTGGGGCCTGCAGCCGCGCGCGCACTGGACCACGCTGGGCCTGTACGACCGCGAAGCCACCATAGGCATGGACGCGCGGGCCTACGAGGGCAACTTCCTGTTCTCGCTCGGACCCAACAACGAGGCTGGCGGCAACCGGACCACCACCTGCCACATCGACATTCCGCTGCGCGCCTGCACGGTGCGGCTGGACGGGGAAGACGTGGTGCGCCAGGGCAAGGTGCTGGACGGCGGCGGCCCCCAGGCTTAAGCACGCAATCACTGCTCAAGGAGTTCCAACCATGAATGACGATATCTCCGCCTACGAACGCCAGGGCTTCGGCGCGGCCATGGCGCCCAAGCCGCCCTACGGCCTGCTGATCGTGGACCTGGTCAACGGCTTTGCCGATCCGGCGGTGTTCGGCGGCGGCAATATCCCCCAGGCCATCGAGCAGACGACGGGCCTGCTGGCGCATGCGCGCAAGCAGGGCTGGCCGGTGGCGCACAGCCGCATCGTGTTCGCCGACGACGACGCGGACCACAATATCTTCACCCTGAAGGTACCGGGGATGCTGACCTTGAAGGAAGCGGACCACAACAGCGCCATCGTGCCGCAACTCGCGCCCGCCGCTGGTGAGCTGGTGGTGCGCAAGACGGTGCCCTCGGCGTTCTTCGGCACCAGTTTGGCGGCCTGGCTGTCGCAGCGCGGCGTGCAGACGCTGCTGGTGGCGGGCGCGGTCACCAGCGGCTGCGTGCGGGCCAGCGTGGTGGATGCCATGCAATACGGCTTCCGGCCGCTGGTGGTGTCGGACTGCGTGGGCGATCGCGCCATCGGCCCTCACGACGCCAATCTCTTCGACATGCAGCAGAAGTACGCCACCGTGCTGACGCGCGACGAGGCCGTGCGCGCCACGCAGGCCTGAGCCGGCGCCTGGCGCTTGCACAAAAAGAAAGGGTTGCGCCTCTCGCGGCGCAACCCTTTTTCAGTGACGCTCCTGCTGTCAGACCGGATAGACCAGGTCGTTGGCCAGGATGGTGGTGTCATACACCACCTGCCGTTCCTTCAGCTTGAGCACGCCGTCCTGTCGCGTATGGCGGTCGTAGTAGGTGCCGGCCAGGTGCAGCGTGGTGGGACCTTCCACCAGCGTCTGCATCAGCATGAACGCGGCCTGGGACTCGATCTCGCCGTCGGCGGATTCGCTGATGACGCGGGTGTTGCTGACCAGGTGCAGCATGTAGCGCGGGGCGAACATCTGGGTGCGTGAGATGGCCACGGCGCGGTCGTGCATCATGGCGCGTCCTTCGGAGTACACCAGGCCGACGGGCAGGCCCAGCTCGGCGTTCTCGCGTGCGGTGACGCGGTACAGGCCGTCCTCGGTGAAGAAGTCCGGCCAGGCCTCGACCTGGCCCGCGTCCAGGGCGGCGCAGTAATCGGCGTGGAATTCCTCGATCTCCAGGCGTAGCGCGATGGCGCGCGCGGGATCGATCTTGCGGGGGGAATATTCGAATCGGGTTCTCATGTGTCTGTGTTCCTGCCTCAGAAGCCCATCACGCCGCGGTAATAGCTGTACATGGAGCGGATCGCGGCTTCCGAGATCAGCGTGTTGGAGGTGCCTTGCTTGCCGGATTCCAGCTTCAGCACGTTGACGTCGGTGCTGGCGCGGCGCACGCCTTCCTGCACGAACTTCATGGCCTCGTTGTCCTCCAGGCCGAGGAAGCCTGCCGGGCCCATCAGGTTGCCTTGGCGCAGCCGGTGGCGCTCCATCTCGGGCGTGTCGTCCTCGTAGCCGAACATGGTCCATTGCATGATCATGCTGTCGGGCCCGTTGGGCACGATCTGGCGCACGCCCAGCGTGTTCATTTCGCGCTGCACGATCAGGTTGGGCCACACCGTCTGCATGGTGACGGACCAGGGCGAGTCGAACTCCTTGACGAATTCCAGGAAGCGGTCGTCCTGCAGGTGCAGGCCGTCGTGGAAGGAGCGCATTTCCTTCTTATTCTCTTCGCTGACGCTGGCGTACTTGTCCTCGCTCTTGGCCGAGGCCATGGTGCCGTGGCGGCCATGCACCGGATCGACCAGCATGGCGGACTTGTTGCCCGCCACCAGCAGCCCGAACACCACCAGGAACGAATGCAGCAGGGTCGCGTGGTACGGATCCTTCAGGTTCTCGTGGTACATCTTCCAGTTGCACGGCAGCTCGTTGCGGTAGTAGCCGTGGATCTTGAGCTTCTTGCCCGGGAAGACCGTGTCGAAATCGGCCAGGATCTCGGGCGTCAGGTATTCCTCGATGGGTTCGACCTCATCGCTGTAGGACGCGAAGATGACGCCGTTGCGCGTGGTGACGCGCAGCTTGCGCAGGCCGTGCTCTTCGTTCTTGAAGTCCTTGGGCATGCCGCCTTCGCGGTTCACGCCGCGCTTGAAGGGAATGCCCTGCAGATTGCCCTTCAGGTCGTAGGACCACTGGTGGTAGGGGCAGACGAATTCCTTGGCATTGCCCTGGCTATGGCGGCAGAACTCCGCGCCGCGGTGGGCGCAGCGATTCTCGAAGACGTTGACCGAACCGTCCTCGGCGCGCGATACCACCACCGGGGTCGGCCCCACATAGGACCGCTTGTAGTCGCCCGGATTCGGCAGTTCGGCTTCCAGGGCCACGTAGTTCCAGGTCTTGCCGCGGAAGATCTTTTCCACTTCCTGATCGTAGACGGCGCGGCTGGTGTAGACCCAGTCCGGAATGTAATGCAGCGCGTCTTCCGGCCAGACACAGTCGGCCAGCGCGGCGTCCTTGGACGCCACCGTGAGGCCGATGACGGTTTGTGATTGATACATGAAAAGCTCCTGTCGATGCGGGGGCGATAATGAATTTCAGGACGCGGCGGCGCTTTGCTGGCAGGCCTTCACCAATGGCTTGAGCGCCACGGACTCATCGGCATAGCGCTGCGGGTCGATGGGTATGCCTTGTTCGAACAGCACGCGCAGCTGGCGCAGATCGCCGCCTGCGTTGATGGCGATGGCGTGCACCGGCACGCCGTCGCGGTGGCCCAGCCAGATGAACTTGGGCGCCTCGGCCTGGACCTGCGGTACGCCGCGGCAGGCGTAGACCAGGTCCGGCTGGGGCAGGCCCAGCATCTGCACGTTGCAGCCGTATTGGTCGGTCCAGAACCAGGGATAGGGCTCGGCGGGCGCGAGCTGGCCCAGCATGCCGGCTGCGGCCGCGCGCGCCTGTTCATTGGCGTTCTGCCAGGACTCCAGCCGCAGCGCCATGTTCAGGTGGCGGCGGTGCTGGCTGGCGCAATCGCCAGCAGCGTAAATATAGGGATCGCTGCTGCGGCAGGCGGCGTCCACCGCGATGCCGCCATTGGCGGGGTCCAGCGCCAGGCCGGCCTGGGCGGCCAGGGATACTGCCGGCACCAGGCCAATGGCCACCACCACGACGTCAGCTTCCATCGTGGCGCCATCCTGCAGTTCTATCCTGAAACGTGCCTGATGCCGGGTCGCGGCATCGGCATGAGGCTGCCAGTCGCTGTGCGCGATCCGCGCGCCCAGGCGCAGGTCCACGCCGGCATGGCGGACGCGCTCGGCCAGCCAATCCGACAGCGCCGGGGGCAGCACGCGTTCCAGCAAGCGCGGCGCGCTTTCCAGGACGGTGACCGTGGCACCCAGGGCGCGCGCGGTGGATGCCACTTCCAGGCCCAGGAAACCGCCGCCGATGACGGCAACACGCGCCTGCGGCGTGAGGCCGGTGCGCAGCGCGGCGGCGTCGTCCAGCGTCCTGATGTAGTGCACGCCCGGCGTGCCGCGCGGCAGGCTGGGCAGTTCGCGTGCGCGGCCGCCGGTGGCGAGCAGGCAGCGGCTGTAGGGGAGGGCCCCGCCGTCGGCCAGCCGGACCAGGCGGCGGGCAGCGTCGATGGCCTGTGCTTCGGTGCCGGTCAGCAGCGTGATGCGCTGCCGTTCGTAGAAGTCGCCGGCATGCACCGCCGTCTGGCCGCGCGCGTCGGCCGTTTGCAGCACGGCCTTGGACAGCGGCGGGCGCTCGTAAGGCGCATGCGCTTCCTGGCCGATCAGCGTGATGGGGCCGTCGTGACCCAGGTCGCGCAGCGTGGCGGCCGCCACCGCGCCGGTCTGGCCGGCGCCGATGATGAGGATAGGATCTGCGTCAGCCATGGTCAGCCCTGCAGGTTGGCGTAGATGTCCTGGCCTTCGACCTTGACCGGATAGACGCGGATGCCGCTGGTGGCTGGCGCGCACATGGCCTGGCCGGTGCGGATGTCGAACCTGGCCTGGTGCAGCGGGCATTCGATGCAGCCATCTTCCAGATAGCCGTCGGACAGCAGCGCGTAGGCGTGCGTACAGACGTTGTCGGAGGCGTAGAACTCGCCTTCGCTGCGATACAGCGCAAGCTGCTTTTCGCCGGCTGCGACGGGGATCACCTCGTCGTCGTCGGTGAGTTGGTCGGTAGAGGCAATGCGGATCCAGTTCATATCAACTCGCTCGTCAGTATGCTGAGTAATTGTCGTCAGTGTACTGCCTAAAAAAACAAGTCAGGAGCTAGGGATTTCCCCGACATGAGGCGGCGGAAAGGGCTGCGGCGCGGGCCTATTATGCACGCCTGATTCGGCCCATGTCCGCGGGTGTCCACTATATGTAAGGAGTACCCACAAACAGCACGCGAGTCTCGCGGAAAATGCCGCCCGAAACGGGGAAAAGCTAGGCATTCCGCGGGTGTCAGCAGTGGGGATTTACCTTGTTGACACTCAAAATTACTGTCAGTATGCTGATCAACAATTCAGTGTGCTAACGTTTTTTTCGGATGTACGCGAGTGGCGTTGGCATGAGTTGAGGCGGGTCCAAAGGGACTCAATCGAACCAGATCGGGAGCAATGAATGCAACGACGCCGTTTCCTCGCACAAGCCGCCGGCGCAGCCGGCGCGGGCCTCGCCACCGTCGGCATGCCTGCCGTCGCGCAATCCGCGCCGTCGGTGCGCTGGCGCATGTCCACCAGCTGGCCGAAGAGCCTGGACACCATCTACGGCTCGGCCGAGGATCTGTGCAAGCGCGTGGCGCAGCTGACGGACGGCAAGTTCGAGATCCGCGCTTTTCCCGGTGGCGAACTGGTGCCGGCCGCGCAGAACATGGATGCGGTCAGCAACGGCACGGTGGAATGCAACCACGTGCTGAGCACGGCCTACATCGGCAAGAACACGGCGCTGACTTTCGACACCGGCCTGTCCTTCGGCCTGAGCGCCCGCCAGCACAACGCCTGGATCCATTCCGGCGGCGGCCTGATGATGCTGCGCGCGCTCTATAAGAAGTACAACATCGTCAACCACGTCTGTGGCAACGTCGGTGTGCAGATGGGCGGCTGGTACCGCAAGGAAATCAAGTCGGTCGCCGACCTGAAGGGCTTGAACATGCGCATCGGCGGCATCGGCGGCATGGTGCTGTCCAAACTGGGCGCGGTGCCGCAGCAGATCCCGCCGGGCGACATCTATCCCGCGCTGGAAAAGGGCACCATCGACGCGGCCGAATGGATCGGCCCCTACGACGACGAGAAGCTGGGCTTCAACAAGGTGGCGCCGTACTACTACTCGCCGGGCTGGTTCGAAGGCAGCGCCTCCATTACCAGCATGGTGCACGATAAGGCCTGGGAAGCCTTGCCGCCGGCCTATCAGGCCGCCTTCGAGGCCGCTGCGGGCGAACAGACCATGCGCATGCTGGCCAACTACGACGCGCGCAATCCGCTGGCGCTACGCAAACTGATCGCCGGCGGCGCCAAGGTCAGCTTCTTCCCCAAGGAAGTGATGGACGCGGCGTACAACGCGTCGCAGGAACTGTGGGTTGAACTCTCGGCCAAGAACCCCGACTTCGCCGCCATCTTCCCCGACTGGAAGAAATTCCAGGCCGAGCAGGCGGGCTGGTTCCGGGTGGCCGAAAGCCCGTTGGACAACTACACCTTCGCCGCCGTGGCGAAGGCCCAGGCCAAGTAACAAGCAAGCAGGAGACAAAGGGTAGTCATGACGACAGCAAACGCCGATACGCACGGCCGGCCAGGCAAGCCGCAGGGAGTGGGCGCGCGGGTGCCGCGCAAGGAAGACGCGCGCCATCTGCACGGCAAGGGCAATTTCGTGGCTGACATGGCCATGCCCGGCCTGTGCGAGGTGGCCTTCCTGCGCAGTCCGCTGGCGCACGCGCGCATCACTTCGGTGCGCGTGGCCGAGCAGATCGCGGACAAGGCGTTTGTGCGCCAGGCCATGGTCGACGCGCGCGACATCGTGGCGGACTCGACGCTGCCCAGCTACCAGGTCTCGGCCCAGCCGCCGCTGGCCTCGGGCAAGGTGCGCTTCGTGGGCGAGCCTATCGCCATGGTGTTCGCGCCGACCCGGGCCGAGGCAGAAGACTACGCCGAACTGATCGAGGTCGACTACGACGACCTGCCTGTGTATGCGGACGTAGTCAGCGCCCAGGCCGCCCAGGGCGATTTTGTGCACGAGCAATGGCGCGACAACGTCTTCGTCACGCTCAATGTCGACAAACAGTTCGATGAACTGGCGGCGCAGGCGGATGTGGTCGTGCGCCGCAAGATCGACCTGTCGCGGCAATGCATGGTGCCGATGGAAGGCAAGGCGGTGCTGGCCTACTGGGACCACCAGGCCGACCAGCTGGTGGTGGTCAGCGCGACCCAGGTGCCGCACATGATCCGCAGCGTGCTGGCCCAGTGCCTGGACCTGGAGCAGGGCCGGGTGCGGGTGGTGTCGCCGGACGTGGGCGGCGCCTTCGGCTACAAGTGCGTGCTGCAGCAGGAAGAACTGTGCGTGGCCTGGCTGGCGAAGACCTTCAAGAAGCCGTTCCGCTTCATCGAAGACCGCCGCGAGCACCTGACCGCGGGCGCCAATTCGCGCGAGCACCATTATGAAATGGTGGCCTACGCCGACCGCCGCGGCAAGCTGCTGGCGCTGGACGCCAAGATCACCATCGACGGTGGGGCTTACTCGGTCTGGCCGTTCACCATCGGCCTGGAACCGGGCCAGGCCATCGGCAACCTGCCGGGGCCGTACGCATTCAAGGGCTATCGCTGCGTGACGCGGGCGGTGGCCACCAACAAACCGGGCTTCGTGCCCTATCGCGGCGTGGCGCGCACCGGCGTCTGCTTCGCCATCGAACTGACCATGGACGCGATCGCCCGCGAGGTCGGGCGCGAACCCTGGGAGATCCGCCACGAAAACCTGGTGCCAGGCGAGCAGATGCCCTACGTCAACGTCACCGGCAAGCACCTGGACAGCGGCGACTATCCGGCCAGCCTGCAGCAGGCCATGGACATGATAGGCGTGGACGCCATCCGCGCGCGCCAGCGCCAGGGGGAAGCCGACGGCCGCCTCATCGGCGTGGGCCTGGCGACATATACCGAGCAGGCGGCGCACGGCACCTCGGTGTTCGCGGCCTGGGGCACGCCGGTGATTCCGGGCTTTGACCAGGCCACCGCGCGGGTCACGCCGGACGGCGGGCTGGAGCTGCGGGTCGGCGTGCATTCGCACGGACAAGGCATGGAAACCACGTTTGCCCAGATCGCCAACGAGATTCTGGGCGTGGACGTGGCCAGCATCAAGCTGCTGCACGGCGACACCGGGCAGACGCCGTTCTCCACCGGGACCTACGCCTCGCGTTCGCTGGTGATGTCCGGCGGCGCGGTGTCGCAGGCCTGCAAACGCCTGCTGCCGCGGCTCACGCATATCGGCGCGCATCTGTTGCAGGCCGATCCGGCCAACGTGGCCTGGAACGGCGACCGGCTGGAATCCGGCGGCAAGTCGGTGTCGGTCAAGGACGTGGCCGACGCCTGGTATCTGCGGCCGCAATTGCTGCCGCCGGACGTGGACCCCAGCGGCCTGGAAGTCACCGTGGGCTACAAGCCCAAGGTCGACACCGGCTGTTTCACCTACGCCACCCATGCGGCGGTGGTGGCGGTGGATCCGGGCACGGGCGGCGTGGAGATCCTGGATTATGTGGTGGTGGAGGACTGCGGGACCATGATCAACCCCATGGTGGTCGAAGGCCAGACCATAGGCGGCGTGGCCCAGGGCATAGGCACCGCCTTCTACGAGGAAACGCCTTACGACGACAACGGCCAGCCGCTGGCGTCGACGCTGGCGGACTACATGCTGCCGGGCGCCACTGAAGTGCCGAACATGCGCCTGCATCACTTCGAGACGCCGTCGCCGCATACGGAGTTCGGCGCCAAGGGCATGGGCGAGGGCGGCGCCATCGCGCCGCCTGCGGTACTGTTCAACGCGGTCAACGACGCCTTGCGCCCGCTGGGCGCGGCTGAATTGCTGCGCACGCCGCTGTCGCCGACCCGCGTGCTGGCCGCCATCGCAGAGGGCAGCCGCAAGACCGCAACCGTTGCCGCGGAGGTGACGGCATGAAGGCGGCCGCATTCGAATACACCCGCCCGGACACGCTGCAGGACGCCTTGCGGGCGCTGCGCGGACACGAGGGCCGTGCCAAGCTCATGGCCGGCGGCCAATCGCTGGGGCCGATGCTGAACCTGCGCCTGGCGCGTCCGCCGGTCGTCATCGACATTTCCGGCCTGTCCGAACTGCGCACGGTCTCGCGCAAGGACGGCAAGCTGCGCGTAGGCGCGGCCGTGACCCATGCCGAAATCGAGGATGGCGTGCACGAATTGCTGCGCGGCACGCCCTTGCAGCAGGTGGCGCCGGGCATCGCCTATCGCGCCATCCGTAACCGCGGCACGCTGGGCGGCAGCCTGGCGCATGCCGACCCGGCGGCCGACTGGGTGCTGACCGTGGTCGGCCTGGGCGCGACGCTGGAGATCGCGGGGCCGGACGGCGTGCGCATGCTGGCGGCGGAAGACTATATGCAGGGCGCCTACACCACCGGACTGCGCGAAGACGAGCTGATCGCCGCCGTGCACATACCGGAAGCCGGGCCGCAGGCGCGCTGGGGCTATTACAAGTTCTGCCGCAAGACCGGCGAGTTCGCCGAGGCCAGTTGCGCCGCATGGTTCGATCCGTCTTCAAAGACGGCGCGCATCGCGGTGGGAGCCCTGGACGGCGCGCCCAGGCTGCTGCCCCAACTGGCCGCGCGTATCGCGCAGCAGGGCTTGGCGGGCCTGGACGAGACGCTGTTGGCCAGCGAGCTGGCCGGCATCATGCAGGACAAGGACGAACACCATCGCAAGCTGCACGGGACCGCGGTGACGCGCTGCCTGGCGCAGGCTCTGGCTTGACAGGAAAGACCATGGTTCAGGTGACATTGGAAGTAAACGGCAAGCGCGTATCGCACGAGGCGCCCGCGCGCATGCATCTGGGGGATTTCCTGCGGGATCAGGCGCGCCTGACCGGCACCCATCTCGGCTGCGAACATGGCGTCTGCGGCGCCTGCACGGTGCTGGTGGACGGGGCGCCGGTGCGTTCCTGTATTTCCTTCGCAGTGGCCTGCGAAGGCCGGCAGGTGACCACCATCGAAGGCTATGACGCCGATCCGGTGATGCAGCGGCTGCGCGCCGCCTTTACCAAGCACCACGCCCTGCAATGCGGCTATTGCACTCCGGGCATGCTGGCGACTTCGCGCGATATCGTGCTGCGCTTGCCGGATGCGGACGAGAGCCGGGTTCGGGTGGAACTGTCCGGCAATCTGTGCCGCTGCACCGGCTACATGGGCATCGTCGCCGCCGTCATGTCGGTGCTGGCCGAACTCAGGGAACAGCCCGACCCCGCGGTGAAGGCGCTGCGCGCAGCCCAGGCGCAAGGGCGCGGCGCCGCGCCTGCAGCAGAAAAACCAGTGGCTTTCGCGGGATTCACGCCGGCGGCGGCCAGCCAGCCGGCCGCAAGCGCGGCTGCAGCGCCGACTCCTGCGGCTGCGCCCGCTGCCGCGGCGGGCAAGAAGGAAGGCCGCGGCAGCCAGATCGACGGGGGCTTCAAGGTGCCGTTCCCGGCCGCCGAGGTCTGGGCCTTCATGGTGGACCTGCCGGCGCTGGCCAGCTGCCTGCCGGGCGCCTCGATCGAAGAGCACGAAGGGGACCGCGTCAAGGGCAAGATCGCCATCAAGTTCGGTCCCATGTCCGCCGCCTTCAATGGCGCGGCCCGCCTGGAACGCGACGATGCCGCCATGCAGGCGGTGTTCCGCGGGGCAGGGCAGGACTCGCTCAGCCAATCGCGCGCCAACGGCGACATCACCTATCGCCTGGAAGCGTTGTCGGCCACCGAGACGCAGGTCCACGTGAACCTGCTGTATTCGCTGCAGGGGCCGCTGGCGCAGTTTTCGCGGTCCGGCCTGGTGCAGGACTTCGTGCGCCGGATGATCGCGGACTTCGGCAACAACGTCACCGCCCGGCTGCGCCGGCCTGTCGCGGCGGGCGAGGCGCCGGCCCAGGCCAGCTTCAATCCCACGGCCATGTTCTTCAGCGTGCTGTGGGCGCGCATCAAACGGTGGTTCGGCCGCGGCGGCTGAGCGCGACGTAGTACCGGCGGCCGCGGGCGCGGCCGCCCAGTGTCGGCACATAACGGGGAAAATCATGCTCGCGGTATTCGCAAGGAATTGGCGCAACGCATTGTTGGGCCTGGCGGCTGTCGCGCTGAGCGCGCCCGCCTGGTCGCAGGCCCTGGAGCCGCTGCGGGTGCGACTGGACTGGACGCCCTGGGGCGTGCACGGCGCATTCCACCTGGCGCAGCAGAAGGGCTGGTACAAACAGGCCGGCCTGGACGTGTCGCTGGAAGACGGCAACGGTTCGGTGACGACGGTGCAGATCGTCGGCGCCGGCGACAGCTTCGACCTGGGGCATGCCGCGCTGGCCTCGGCCATGATCGCCCGCGAGAAAGGCATGCCGGTGAAGGCGGTGGCCGTGTTCGCCAGGCAGAGCGACATCGGGCTGCTGGTGCCTGCCGACGCCGGCATCACCGGGCCTGCGCAGCTCAAGGGCAAGAAGGTGGCCTATACCGCTGGCTCGCTGGAAGCGCCATTCATCGATGCCTTCCTGGCCGCGGGCAAGCTAAAGAAGAGCGATCTGGAACTGATCAACGTGGACGCCGCCAGCAAGGCCTCGACCTATGCGGTGGGACGGGCCGATGCGGCGTTCTCCACCATCCCGTTCTTTCTTCCCGTGGTCTCGCAGAACCGCCCCTCCAGCGCGGTGCGCTTCGCCGACTTCGGCCTGAACATGCCCAGCTTCGGCTTGTTCGCCAATGAATCCAAGCTGGCGCAGCGGCGCGATGCCATCGAGCGTTTCGCCAGCGTGAGCGCACGCGCCTGGGAATACATCTATGCCGGCCACCAGGACGAGGCGGTCGCCGCCATCCTGGCGCAGCGGCCGCAGGCGCGCCTGGACAAGAAGGTGCTGCGCGGCCAGATCGACGCCCTGCAGCCGTACTTCGGCCAGCCGGCGGCGGGCGCGCGCCTGGGCGCCATCGTGCCGCAGGATTGGACCCAGGCCGTCACGACCTTGTCGACGGTCGGGCTGATCAGCGCAAGCGCCGAGGCCTCTTCGTTCTATGTGCCCGGCCTGGTGCACGCGGAACGCTACGACAGCCTGGTGCAGCCATGACGCAGTGGGCCGTGGCCGCAACAGACGTGCGCAAGCGCTATCCCGGCGCGGCTGGAGTGGAGGCGCTGGCATCGGTGTCGGTCGAGGTGCCGCGTGGCCGCTTCGTCAGCATCCTGGGCCCCAGCGGCTGCGGCAAGAGCACCTTCCTGCGCTGCGTGGCCGGCCTGGAGACGGTCTCCAGCGGCGACTTGCGGGTAGAGGGCGTGCCGGTGCAGGGGCCGCCGGACGGCATGGGCATGGTGTTCCAGCGCGACGCGCTGCTTGAATGGCGCAGCGTGCGCCGCAATATCCTGCTGCCGGTGGAGCTTGCGCACAAGCCGGTGGCGGCCTATGCCGACAAGGTGCGGGCGCTGCTGGCCCTGACGGGCCTGGAGAAGTTTGCCGATAGCTATCCGCGCGAACTGTCCGGCGGCATGCGCCAGCGCGCGGCGATCTGCCGGGCGCTGGTGGACGATCCCAAGCTGCTCTTGATGGACGAGCCCTTCGGCGCGCTGGACGCGCTGACGCGCGACCAGATGAACGTCGAGCTGCAGCGGATCTGGATGGAGACGCGCAACACGGTACTGTTCGTGACGCATGGCATCGCCGAAGCGGTATTCCTGGGCGACGTGGTGATGGTGTTCTCGCCGCGCCCGGGCCGCATCCTCGAAACCATAGAGATCGACCTGCCGCGGCCCCGGCCGCTGGCGCTGCGCGAAACGCCGCAGTTCGGCGAGTACGTGCGGCACATCCGCGGCATGTTCCAGAACATGGGCCTGATAGACGAGGGCGTGCGCGCCGCATCCGGCCTGGAGTCCGTCCAATGAGCGCGCTATTGAAAGGGGCGGGCCGGCGCATGGCCGGGCTGGTCTCGGTGCTGGTGTTCTTGCTGCTGTGGGAGGCTGCCGCCCGGGTGTTCCATGTGCGCGCCATCATGCTGCCGTTGCCGGGCCAGGTAGCGCTGGAACTGGCCGCGGAGTGGAGCTGGTATGCCGGCCATGCCGCCTACACGTTGATGACCACGCTGGCCGGCTTTGCGTTGGCGGTGGCGGCCGGCGTGGCGATCGCCGTCATGCTGGTGGGCTCGCGCTGGTTCGAGCGCTTCATCTATCCCCTGATCGTGGCCCTGAACAGCGTGCCCAAGGTCGCCATCGCACCCTTGTTCGTGATCTGGATGGGCACGGGCGCGGAGCCAAAGATCGCCATCGCCTTCCTGATCGCCGTGTTCGCGATGATCGTCGACACCGTCCACGGCCTGCGCTCCGTGCCGCAGGACGTGCTGGACCTGGGCCGCGTGCTGAAGGGCTCGCGCCTCGATTTCTTCTTCAAGGTGCGGCTGCCCAGCGCGCTGCCCTCGATCCTGGCGGGCATGAAGGTCTCGATCTCGCTGGCGCTGGTGGGCGCCATCGTCGGCGAGTTCGTGTCCTCGCAGCGCGGATTGGGCTACGTGATCATGAGCGCCCAGGGCACCTTCGACACGGTGCGGGTGTTCGCCGCGATCTTCGTGCTGGCCCTGATGGGCATGCTGCTGTTCGCCTTGCTGGTGTGGCTGGAACGGCGCGTGACGCCCTGGCTGCGGCATGACCGCGAAGACGATTGACAGTTTCAAGCCCGGGGCACCACGGGCTGTGTTTGGGGCAGGTGCGTGATTAGAAACAATTCTGGGGAAAACAGATGCAAGCACTACTCGCCTTGTCGCGTGGCATAGACGCGATCAATCTGCGCATGGGCCGGATCGTGTCCTGGGTCACGCTGCTGGTGGTCCTGGTCAGCGCCGGCAACGCCATCATGCGCAAGATATTCCACGACAGCTCCAATGCCTGGCTGGAGCTGCAGTGGTACATGTTCGGCGCCATGTTCCTGCTGACCGCAGGCTACACCTTGCTGAAGAACGACCACGTCAGGGTGGACATCATCTCCTCGCGGCTGTCGCGCCGCGCGCAGATCGGGATCGAGATCTTCGGCGTGCTGTTCTTCCTGATGCCGGCCTGCCTGTTGATCATGTACCTGTCCTGGCCGGTGTTCATGGATTCGTACCTCAGCAACGAGCATTCCTCCAACTCGGGCGGGTTGATCCGCTGGCCGGTCAAACTGCTGATTCCGGTGGGCTTCGCGCTGCTGGTGCTGGCCGGACTGTCGCACTTGATCAAGTGCGTGGGCTTCCTGATGGGACGCTGCCGCGACCCGCGCGAACGCGAGGGCGCCAGGAGCGCCGAAGAAGAGCTGGCCGAGGAAATCGCCCGCGAGGCGCAGGCGCGCGAAGCGGCCGCGCAGAACGAACTGAACAACAAGGGCCGCTGATCATGGAGTTTCTCATTGCCAATCTGGCGCCGATCATGTTCGCGACGCTGATCATCTTTCTGCTGCTGGGCTTTCCGGTGGCGTTCGCGCTGGCGGCCAACGGCATCCTGTTCGGCCTGGTGGGGATGGAGCTGGACCTGCTCAATTCCTCACTGTTCCAAGCGCTGCCGCAGCGGGTGTTCGGCATCATTTCCAACGACACGTTGCTGGCGGTGCCATTCTTCACATTGATGGGACTGGTGCTGGAGCGGTCAGGCATGGCCGAGGATCTGCTGGAGACCATAGGCCAGCTGTTCGGCTCGGTTCGCGGCGGCCTGGCCATCGCGGTGGTCTTCGTCGGTGCGATGCTGGCCGCGACCACGGGCGTGGTGTCGGCCTCGGTCATCTCGATGGGCCTGATCTCGCTGCCCATCATGTTGCGCAACGGTTATGACCGCAAGCTGGCCAGCGGTGTGATCGCCGCGTCCGGCACGCTGTCGCAGATCATCCCGCCTTCGCTGGTGCTGATCATCCTGGCGGACCAGCTCGGGCGCTCCATCGGCGACATCTACCGCGCGGCCATGGTGCCTGGCTTCATCCTGGCCGGGCTGTACATCGTCTACATCGTCATCGTGAGCCTGCTGAAGCCGGACTCCGCGCCCGCGCTGCCGGAAGAGGCGCGCCGCTTCCAGGAGCCGAACGGCGGCCGCGGCGGACGTTCGCTGCTGGTGCTGATGGTGATTTCCGCCGTGTCGGCGTACTTCCTGGGCCTCTGGGTCGAGAACAACACGGCGCCGATGGACGAGCGCATCGTGGTGGCGCTGCTGTTCTGGGGCGCCACGGCCTTCGTCATCGCGCTGATCAACAAGGCGCTGGGCCTGGGCCTGCTGTCGGCCCTGGCCGAGCGGGTGACCTTCGTGATGATCCCGCCGCTGGCGCTGATCTTCCTGGTGCTGGGCACCATCTTCATCGGCGTCGCCACGCCGACCGAAGGCGGCGCCATGGGCGCGGTGGGCGCCATCCTGATGGCCGTGGCGCGACGCCGCCTGTCGCTGGACCTGCTCAAGCAGGCCATGGACACCACCACCAAGCTGTCCTGCTTCGTGGTGTTCATCCTGGTGGGTTCCACTGTATTCGGC
Source organism: Achromobacter sp. FW305-C-30-7 (assembly GCF_058783105.1). Classification (NCBI taxonomy): domain Bacteria; kingdom Pseudomonadati; phylum Pseudomonadota; class Betaproteobacteria; order Burkholderiales; family Alcaligenaceae; genus Achromobacter; species Achromobacter sp. FW305-C-30-7. The sequence continues at coordinate 344,761 of NZ_JBYSYI010000004.1, forward strand.
CTGACCTTCCGCGCCGTCAACGGCGACCTGTGGGTCGAGCATCTGCTGACCGGCTTGCCGGGCGGGCAGTGGGGCTTCCTGATCGTGGTCAGCATCCTGACCTTTGTGCTGGCCTTCTTCCTGGACTTCTTCGAACTGGCGTTCATCATCGTGCCGCTGCTGGGGCCGGTGGCCGACAAGCTGGGCATAGACCTGATCTGGTTCGGCGTGATCCTGGCAGTCAATATGCAAACCTCGTTCATGCATCCGCCATTCGGCTTTGCGCTGTTCTACCTGCGATCGGTGGCGCCACGGGACCGCTACAAGGACAGGGTCACGGGCAAGATGATCGAGCCCGTCACGACCGGACAGATCTACTGGGGCTCGGTGCCGTTCATCGTGATCCAGCTGCTGATGGTCGCGGCCGTGATGGCCTTCCCGGGCATGGTGATGCACTACAAGGGAACGGCCGCCGTCGTCGATCCGAGTTCGGTCTCGCTGGAGGTCGGGGGTAGCGGTTACGGCGCCAGCGCCTACGGGACGGATTCCAACCCGTTCAAGTGATACGCAAGGGGCGCCCAAGCGGCGCCCCTTGGTCCTCAGGGCTTGACCGCGTGCGTCGCCAGGAAGGTCGGCATGAAGCGGTCGATCAGGAACCGCGGCTGGGGCTGTTCATCCTCATAAAACCCCTTGAGCAGGAACCCGGCGTCCAACTGGCCGCCGATCTGCTCGCCCAGGCTGTGTCCGAACACCAGGGCATCCCCCCGGTCTTGCTTCTCGGCCAACTCGGACGCAGTCAGGTCGCGCACATCCGAGTAGGGCAATTTGAAGCGCGGGCGGATCAAGCCCTGTTCCGCCAGTTCCGGCGCGCGGTCGCCGACGAACACGACCGGGTTGTAGAAGCTGCTGAGCAGCCTGCCGCCATGCTTGAGCACCCTGAAGCACTCGCGCCACACAGGCCGCACGTCGGGCACATACAGGTTGGAGATCGGATGCACGATGCAGTCGAAGGACGCGTCTGCAAATGCCGAGAGATCGCGCATGTCGCCCTGCACGGCCTTGAGCGTCAGGCCATCGCGGCGCGCGACCATTTCGTCCTGGGCCAGCTGTAGCGGCGAAGCGTCGAACACGGTCACCTCGGCGCCGGCGGCAGCCAGCACGGGCGCCTGCTGGCCGCCGGCCGAGGCCAGGCACAGGATGCGCGGCGCCGGGTTCATGGCCGGCAGCCAATCCGCGGGCAGGGCGCGCGGCGTGATGTGCACCTGCCAGTCGCCGCGGCGCGCGGCCTGGATCGTTTCGGCGCTTACCGGTTGCGACCAGGCGCATTGCTGCGCGGCCTGGCGGTCCCAGGCGGCGCGGTTGTGATGGTAGATATCGATAGTGTCAGTCTGCGGGGCAGGCATTGCGTTTTCCTTCTGTTGATGGGGAAAACTGCCGATGGACGCGCAATCCGCGAGCCTGTGCCTCACAAGAGCCGGCCGCGGCGCGCCGATAGGGGCCGGGACCTGCAAGACATCAGAATGGAACAAGCAATGCGGCTCGCGCGCCAGGCAGCGAGGGGAGGCAAGATGCGTGGGCATCCCGGCATTTACTTGTTCACTCTGAGTGCTCCGGTGGATGTGGGAGAGGGTTGCAAGCTTAACCCGGACGGCGCGGCGGGGACAAATGGCTGCCCGCCGCCGGTTCATTACGCGGTCGTCGCGCAGCTATGCGCTGCGCGGCGCCGTGATCACATGCGCCTGGATCTTTCCCGCGATGGGCCCCGCGCCGTAGCGTGCACGCAGCGCATCGGTCGCGACATCGACGGCCTGCTCCAGCATGTCCGCGCCGCGGGCCTCGATCTCGTTGCGCAGCGGCGTGCCTTGGCAATAGGCGATGGCGGCCGTTTGTGGCGTGTCCGCCCGGCTTTCAAGGGCGACGGTTTCCAACGTTCGCTGCCCGCTGAATCCAGCGCGAGCCAGATCGGCGCCGATGACGGCCGCGTCATAGTAGCCGTGGGGCACCCGGCTCATGAACTTGGGGGGATCGCCGGGAAACAGCCGCGCCAGGGCCTGTTCCACGGTGTCGGCAAACGCGTTGTCCTCGATGCGGTCCCAGACGTTGAACAGGAATGTTCCGCCTGGTCGCAGGACCCGGCGGGCCTCAGCGAAGCCGGCGGCCTTGTCCGGCAGGAACATGTAGCCGAACTGGCACACCACGGCATCGAAAGCCTGGTCCTCAAAAGGCAGCTGCAAGGCGTCGGCCTGGCGCCAAGTGACGGCGCGGCTGGTGCCCAGGCCCTGGGCCTGCTCCAGCATGGCCGGGTTGAGGTCGGTCGCGACGATGGCCGTGGCGGCGGGCAACTGCTCCGCGAGCTGCCGTGTCACCGCGCCCGTGCCGGCCGCGATTTCCAGGACGGCCGCAGGACGCAGCGCCGCCGCTCGCCGGGCGAGGTCCGTGGCATAGGGTTCGAAGATAAGGGGAACCATGTACCGCTGATAGAACTGCGGGATGGATCCGGAGAAGACTCGATCGCCAGTGGAAGTGTTCATGGTGTTCGACTCCAAAGCGGCCGCGCGGGGCGGTCTTCAGATTGAACGCAGCCGCGTCCGGCGGCTGGGAAACTCTATTTTAGGCGAGGCGAGACCGCCTGGCGACAGGCGCTCGGCATGGACCTATGCCCCCAACCGCGCCTGTTCCGCCGCCAGATAGGCATCCCGCGACGGGAGCAGATGCTCCCGGCATAGCACCATCAACGCCTCCCGGTCGCCATCGCGCAGGGCGTGGATCATGGCCCAGTGTTCCTGGCGGGCGCGTTCGCGGTAGCCGGCGGCGGCCAGCGATCCAAAGCGGATGGGGTGGGTGCGGCGGGCGTATTCCTGGATGGCCTGGCCCAGCACCGCGTTGTCCAGCAGGCCGAAGAGTTCGCGGTGAAAGCGCTGGTTGCTGCGGAACACGCGGCGCGCGTCGCCGTCGGCGACCGCCGCGTCGTGTTCGCGCTGCACGGCCACCAGCGCCGCCAGCCGCGCCTGCTGCACGGGCAGCGGGATCTGGCTGGCGGCATGCACCTCCAGCACTTGGCGCAGCGCGTACAGCTCCATGACTTCACGCACCGAGTACGCGCGCACCACCGCGCCGATGTTGCGCTTTTTCTCCACCACGCCCAGCGCTTCCAGGTCGGCCAGGACCTGGCGCACCACATGGCGCTTCAGGGCGAAGCGCGCCATCAGTTCGTCCTCGGTCAGGCGCTGGCGCGGGTGCAGCCGGCCGAAGACGATGTCTTCTTCCAGGATGGCGACCGCCGCCTGCGCGGCGTCGAGGGCCTGGGATTGCAAGGCGTCGGGCGTGATGGCGTCCATGGGCCTGCTTACTTCTTCGGCACGGTGTCGTGCGTGACGCCGGCGCGCAGGAAGTCGAAGTCCACGCCCTGGTCGGCCTGGGTCACGGTCTGCAGGAACAGCTTGCGGTAGCCGCGTTCGGCCGTGGGGCGGACCATGGGCTGGGCCTCGGCGCGGCGCGCCAGTTCGGCGTCGTCCACCAGCAGCGCGATCTCGCGGTTGGCCACCGACAGGCGGATGCGGTCGCCATTCTGCACATAGGCCAGCGGGCCGCCGATGGCGGCTTCGGGCGTGACGTGCAGCACGATGGTGCCTGCCGCGGTGCCGCTCATGCGGCCGTCGGAGATGCGCACCATGTCTTTCACGCCGGCGCGCGCCAGCTTCTTGGGGATGGGCATGTAGCCGGCTTCGGGCATGCCGGGCGCGCCGGTCGGGCCGATGCGCTTGAGCACCAGGATGTCATTGGCGGTGACGTCCAGCGCTTCGTCGTCGATGCGCCGCGCCATGTCCTCGGCGTCCTCGAACACCACCGCGCGGCCCTCGTGCTCCATCAGCTTGGGGTTGGCGGCGGATTGCTTGATGATGGCGCCGCCCGGGGCCAGGTTGCCGCGGAGCACGGCCAGGCCGCCCACCGGGTAGATGGGCGAGGCTGCCGTGCGGATCACGTCCTGCGGGAAGGCGGCAGGGGCATCGTCCAGTTCCTCGCCCAACGTGCGGCCCGACACGGTCAGCGCGTCCAGGTGCAGGTAGGGGCGCAGTTCGCGCAACAGCGCCGGCATGCCGCCGGCGTGGTGGAAGTCTTCCATGTAGTGCTGGCCCGAGGGCTTCAGGTCCACCAGCACGGGCGTCTCGCGGCTGATGCGGTCCAGGCCGGCCAGGTCGATGTCTATGCCCAGGCGGCCGGCTATGGCCGTCAGGTGCACGATGCCGTTGGTGGACCCGCCGATGGCCAGCAGCACGCGCAACGCGTTCTCGATGGACTTGCCGGTGAGGATGCGGTCCGGGGTCTGGCGCGTAGCGGCCATGGCGACCGCCGTGGCGCCGGTTTTCTCGGCGACGCGCACCCGGTCGGCGGTGACGGCCGGGGCCGAAGCGCCGCCGGCCACCATCATGCCCAGGGCTTCGGTGATGCAGGCCATGGTGCTGGCCGTACCCATCACGGAACAGGTGCCCACGCTGGCGACCAGCTGGTTGTTCACGTCCGCGATCTCGGCCGCGTCGATCTCTTCGGCGCGGTAGCGGCCCCAGTAGCGGCGGCAGTCGGTGCAGGCGCCCACGCGCTCGCCGCGGTGCGAGCCGGTCAGCATGGAACCAGTGACCAGCTGGATGGCGGGCACGCCGGCGGAAGCCGCGCCCATCAGCTGGGCCGGCACGGTCTTGTCGCAGCCGCCGATCAGCACCACCGCATCCATGGGCTGGGCGCGGATCATTTCCTCGGTGTCCATGGACATGAGGTTGCGCAAGTACATGCTGGTGGGCTGGGAGAAGCTCTCGTGCACCGAAATGGTGGGGAAGTCCATGGGCAGGCCGCCCGCCAGCATGACGCCGCGCTTGACCGCCTCGATCAACTGCGGGGCGTTGCCGTGGCAGGGGTTATAGCTGCTGCCCGTGTTGACGATGCCGATGATGGGACGCGACAGGGCGTCGTCGGTATAGCCCGCGCCCTTGATAAAGGCCTTGCGCAGGAACAGCGAAAAGCCGGTGTCGCCGTAGTTGGTGAGCCCCCGGGCCACGCCGCGCGCGGCCGTGCCTGCGCTGTCGAAAGGCCCCGGTGCCGCTGCGCCGTTCTTGGTCTGGTCCTTCATTTTTGATCTCGATAATATTATTGATAATTTAACGGGAGCATCATATCCAGCCTTTGAAAGCGCCCGCAAGCGATTTATCGGTGCTGTTCAATTGATCTTCTATATAGATCAGTCGATAGAAAAATTCTGCTTCTTCAATCAAGTTCCGGACCCTACACTGGCGCGGTTGACGAGCCGGGCGTCCGTTTCATTCCTATACCCATCCCGGCAGGAGACCTACATGTCAGACCTGCGTCTGCGGCCGCGCCGCGCCGTGTTGTTTTCCCTGCTGGCCTTGTGCGCCGGCGTTTCCGCTCCCGCCCTGGCCGCCGACGCCTACCCCGACAAGCCCATCCGCATGATCGTGCCGTACCCGCCCGGCGGCGCGACCGACGTGATCGGCCGCGTGCTGGCGCAGGAACTGACCGGCGCGCTCGGCCAGTCGGTGATCGTGGAGAACCGCGCCGGCGCCGCCGGCAACATCGGCGCCGATCAGGTGGCCAAGGCGCAGCCCGACGGCTACACGCTGCTGATGGGCGCGCTGACCAGCCATTCCATCAACGCCGCGCTGTATCGCGGCCGCGTCACCTACGACGTGGAGAAGAGCTTCGCACCGGTTTCCATCGTCGGCACGGTGCCGCTGGTGTTCGTGGTGAACCCGTCGGTGCAGGCGAAAACGCTGGCCGAATTCATCGCGCTGGCCAAGTCCAAGCCCGGCTACATCACCATGGGTTCGGCCGGCAACGGCTCGCCCCAGCATCTGGCCGCCGAAATGTTCAAGCGCACCGCCGGCGTGGAAGTGCTGCACGTGCCCTACAAGGGCAGCGGTCCGGCCATGACCGACCTGATGGGCGGACAGGTGCTCAGCATGATCGAAACCGTGCCCGCGGCGCAGGGCAGCATCAAGGCCGGCAAGCTGCGCGCGCTGGCGGTGACGTCGGCTGCGCGCGTGGACGCGCTGCCGGATGTGCCGACGGCGGCCGAGGCGGGCCTGAAGGATTTCGAGGTCAGTTCGATGTTTGGCATCGTGGCGCCTGCCAATACCCCGGCGCCCGTGATTGAACGCCTGAATAGCGAGCTGAAGAAAATCTTGGCCAAGCCCGAGGTCAAGGCCTCTCTGCTGAACCAGGGCGCCATCGCTACCTGGACCACGCCGGCCGACGCCGGCGCCCGCGTTTCGGCCGAACTGGCCCGCTGGACCAAAGTCATCGACGAATCGGGCGTGAAGGGGGACTAAACCTCCCAAGGTTGCGGCTTTACGTCATACGCCGGAAGTTCCGCTTGGAACTCCCGGCGATTTTGTTTGCGCGCGCGGTCGCGAAAGACGCAACAAGGCTTGCGTGTCAAGTACGCAAGACGCACTGAAAAAGCTGCACATGCAAAGTTTTGCGCTATGAACCACCAATGGGGACGCAATAAACCGCAACAAAGGCTGCGCGAGATTGTATACAGTGGTTGACCCCGAATAGACTAGGCCGTAATGTACTTTGCGGGCCTTCCCAGGGCGGCAGAAGGGGGATAACAATGACAGACGACCAGGACGAGAAGTCGATTCTGTACACGCATTTCGGAACGCACAGTCCTTATTGGCGCCTGTCCGCCGATAGCGACGCGTTCGAACTCGCAGCGGTCAAGGGCGCGGCCAACATCGCGATGGCGCTGCGTCCGGAACAGGCCGAGACGATACGCAGCCTGACGGGCATCACTTCCAGCGTGCGCATCGACATCGCGCTGTACGGCGACATGCTGCGGCTCCATCTGGTGGGCCGCAAGATCAATCCGAATGAATGGGCGGGCACCGCATCCGCGCATTCCGATACCGAATCCGTGGCCAAGGATCTGGTCGAAGGCCTGTCCTTCGCCGAGACCGTGGTGTCCGAGGCCAACTCGGTCATCGTCATTGTCGACCAGAACGGCCGCGTGCAGCGTTTCAACAAGCTCAGCGAGGAATACACCGGCAAGCGCGAGCAGGACATCATCGGCCGCAGCGTCTTCGAAATGTTCATGACGCGTGAAGAGGCGATCGCCTCGCGCCGCAATATCGCCGAGTTCTACAAGCGCGGGCAGTCCTACGAGGCCGAGCGCCTCATCAATACGGTCAAGGGGCCGCGCCTTTTCCTGTTCCGCAACAAGTTCGTCACCAGCGGCAGCGGCGAAAAGCGCGTCTACCTGATCTGCTCGGGCACCGACATCACCGAGGAGCGCCAGGCGCAGGAGCGCCTGCGGGTGTTGGCCAACACCGACATGCTGACCAACCTGCCCAACCGCCATGCGATTACCACGCGGCTGAAGGCGGCGCTGGCGGCGGGCCAGGATGGGCGGGGCGGCGTGCTGTTCCTGGACCTGGACAATTTCAAGCGCATCAACGACCACTACGGCCACGGCTTCGGCGACCGCCTGCTCAAGTCGGTGGCGGTTGCGATCTCGTCCTGCCTGTCCGAAGGCCAGACCCTGGCGCGGCTGGGCGGCGACGAATTCATCGTGCTGCACGAAGCCGCCCAGACCTGGGAACTGGAGGCCACCGCGCAGCGCATCATCGAGCGCCTGCGCGAGCCTTTCCGCCAGGGGCTGATCGAGGTCTATACCAGCTGCTCCATCGGCATCGCCATGTATCCCGAGCACGGCGCCGACCTGGACAGCGTGGTGCGCAGCGCCGACATCGCCATGTATGTGGCCAAGGAAGCGGGGCGCCATACTTACCGCGTGTTCCAGCCCGAGATGGACCGCCGCAACGCGGACTACGTCTGGCTGGACACCAATCTGCGCAAGGCCCTGGCCGAAGACCACCTGATGCTGTACTACCAGCCCAAGCTGGCGGGGCGCAACGGCGAGGTCGACGGGGTCGAAGCCCTGGTGCGCTGGCGCTCGCCGGAGCGCGGCATGGTCGGCCCCAACGTCTTCATTCCCTATGCCGAGGAATCGGGCCTGATCTCGCCGCTAGGCGTGTGGGTCATGCGCGAAGCGGCCCGGCAGGCCGCTGCCTGGAAGCGCGACGGCCTGAACATCCGCATCGCCATCAACGTGTCGGCGCGGCAGTTGAACGACAAGGGCGTGGTCAGCGACTTCATGCGCGCCATCAACGACGCCAGCCTGGATCCCTGCCTGCTGGACATCGAATTGACGGAAAGCTGCCTGATCGACGACGAGGGCGCCGCCATCGAACTGATCAAGCAATTCCGCCAATTGGGCGCGCGCGTCCACCTGGACGATTTCGGCACCGGCTATTCGTCGTTGTCGCAGCTCGCCCGCATTCCGCTGGACGCGATCAAGCTGGACGCCAGCTTCGTGCGCGGCGTCAACGAGAACCCGGTGTCGCAGGCGCTGGCGCGCGCCATCGTCGCCGTGGCGCGCACGCTGGAGCTGAAGGTCATCGCCGAGGGCGTGGAAACGACCGAAGAGGCCGTGTTCGTCGACACCCTGGGCGTGGACGCCAAACAGGGCTACCTGTATGCCAAGCCCATGCCTGCGGCGGAGTTCACCGCCTGGCTGGCCCAGCGCCGCCGGCTGCATCTCATTGCCTGACGCAGCCGGTAGCGCCTTACCGCATCAATGCATGGTGGCTTCCAGCGCGGACTCCGCGCTGGAAGAACTGCGGCGGTTCTGCGCCATCACCAGGCGCTCCATGTAGGCGCGGTCCTTCGGGTCGATCGAGAACGCGGCTTCGACCCAATCCTCGGTAATGTCCATCAGCTCTGAACGCGGCAGGCTCAGCACGCGCTGGCGCGCGCGCAGCATGGCGCGCATGCCGTTGAGCTTGGGCCGCATCACGTCGATGAAGGTGCGGGTGGCTTTGTAGGCGTCGCCCGGCTCGAACAGCACATCGACCAGGCCCCTGCCATGGAACCATTCGGCGGTGTGCGATTCGCCCGTGCTGATCAGTTCTTCCGCCAGCTTCATGCCCGAGCGCCGCGCCACCAGCGAGTAGCCGCCCATGCCGGGGAAGAGGTTGAACGCCATTTCAGGAAAGCCCATGCGGGCGGTATTCTGCGCCAGCACGAAGTGGTGGGCCAGCGCAGCCTCGAAGCCGCCGCCCAGGGCGGTGCCTTCGATCATCGCCAGCGAAATCGCGCCGGTGTCGAAGCCGCGGGTGGCGGCATGCACGCAATCCACGCAAGCCCGGGCGTACGCCCGCAGCGCTTCGCGCTTGCCGGTGCGTATGGCTTCCGCGAAGAAATTCAAATCGCCGCCCACGTTGTAGATCTGAGGGACGAGCGAGCCGGTGACCCAGAAGTCGATGGGCAGGCCGGAGTCCTTGGCGGCGCGCGCCAGGGTCATGATCTCGTCGATCAGTTCATGGTTGAAGCACGGACGCGGTTGAGCGCGAAGCATCATCCACATGACCCGGCGTCCCTCCTCATAAAACGCCGAGAGCTGCTTCAGGTTGCCCGCGGCGGTGAAGGGGTGGCAATCCGGATGAATGAGTTGATTCATTTACTTTCGTCCAATTGATCAAGGTGAGTCGGAGTACTACGGGGTCAGCCTAATACAGACCTTCCGGCTTCCGTCTCATGCAAACCTCGTCCAGCTGGCCAGACTTGTCCGTAAGTCAAAGGCCCGAGTGATCAGTGGAGAAAAGCAATCAGCGCGCGCGGCCGCTCAACCCATCAGGCGATGGCGGCATGGGTAAAACGGATGAGGGATACACGCAAATTCGCGGCGATCCGGGCGATGCGCCGCGCGCGCGCCTGCGGCTGCGCGCTCATGCGTAGGGATGAGGGATGGCGCGGCCGGACGGCCGCGCGCGGGCTTGCGTTCTGCGGTTTGGGAATGCGCCGGTTCAGGCGACGCCGCCGTTGGCGCGCAGGATCTGGCCGTTGACCCACCCGGCATCCGGGCCTGCCAGGAACGACACCACGTTGGAGATGTCCTCGGGTTGGCCCAGGCGTTCCAGCGGCGGCATCTTGGCGTAGTGCTCGATCAGCTCGGGGCTCTTGCCGTTGAGGAAGAGTTCGGTGGCGACGGGACCGGGCGCCACGGCGTTGACGGTGATGTGGCGTCCGCGCAGTTCCTTGGCGAATACCTGGGTGAGGCTTTCGACCGCTGCCTTGCTGGCGATGTAGACGGAGTAGTTCGGCAGGTTGAGCGCGATGGTGGTGCTGGACACGTTGACGATGCTGCCGCCGTCGGCCAGCCGGGTGGCGGCTTCGCGCAGCGTGTTGAAGGTGCCGCGGGTGTTGATGCCGAAGGTCTGTTCGTAGAGCTCGTCGCTGGTCTCGGCCAGCGGCACCATCTTCAGGATGCCGGCGCTGTTGACCAGCACGTCGATGCGGCCGAGGCCGGCTTCGACCTGGTCGAACATGGCGCGCACCTCGGCGGCCTGCGACACGTCGGCGCGCACGGCCAGGGCGCGGCCGCCAGCCGCGCGGATTTCATCGGCCAGGGCCTCGGCTTCGGCGGCGCTGGAGGCGTAGTTGATGGCGACGGCGTGGCCGTCGCGCGCCAGGCGGCGGACGATGGCGGCGCCTATGCCGCGCGACCCGCCGGTGACGAGCGCAATGCGTTGCGTGGCCTGGATGTTCATGTGGTATCTCCGGTTGGATAGGGGGGTGAGGCGTATCTTGAACTATTCCAGAAAAAAGATAATTACTCTATATTCGCTAACATAATTTCATTTGTATTAATAATGAGCGACGGAGCATGGATCGGTTCCAGGAAATGCAGGTGTTCGTGCGCATCGCCGAAAGGCGCAGCTTTTCCAAGGCCGCCGAGGATCTGCAGATCCCCCGGCCCACGGTCACCAATCTGGTCAAGCGGATGGAAGCGCGCCTGGGCGCCCGGCTGCTCGAACGGACCACGCGCCAGGTGCGGCTCACGCACGATGGCGAGGCCCATTACCGGCGCTGCGTGCGGCTGCTGGCGGATCTGGAAGAGGCCGACGGAGCCTTTCTGGATACCTCGCCCAAGGGCCTGCTGCGGGTCAATGCGCAGGGCACGCTGGCCCGGTTCTTCGTCATGCCGGGCCTGCCCGCGTTCCTGCAACGCTACCCCGACATCGTGCTGCAGCTGGGCGAGGACGACCGCCTGGTGGATCTGGTGCGCGAAGGCGTGGACTGCGTGCTGCGCACCGGCGCGCTGCAGGATTCGTCGCTGGTCGGGCGCCAGATCGCGCTGATGCCGCAAGTGACGGTGGCCAGCCCGGCCTATCTGGCGCGCTTCGGCGAGCCCCGGCGGCTGGAAGACCTGGAGGGCCATTGCGCGGTGGACTACCTGTCCAGCGCCACGGGGCGCAGCCTGCCGCTGGATTTCATGGTCGATGGGCGCAACGTGCAGATGCGGCCCAGGGCCGTGGTCAGCGTCACCGGCGCGGAACTCTATACCGGCGCGGCGCTGGCCGGCCTGGGCCTGGTGCAGGTGCCGCGCTACCGCGTCGAACGCGAACTGGCGGCGGGTGAATTGAAGATCGTGCTGCCCGACGCGCCGCCCGCGCCCATGCCCGTGTCGGTGCTGTATCCGCAGAACCGCCAGGTATCGGCGCGGGTGCGCGTCTTCACGCAATGGCTGGCGGAGATCATCGCCGCCGGCCTGGCTCAGACGATGCCGGTCAGGTAGTACACCGCGATCGCCAGGAATACCGAGGTGGTCGATATCAGCGTGATGGCGAAGATGTCGCCATAGGACTGGCGGTGCGTCAGGCCGGTGACCGCCAGCAGGGTGATGACCGCGCCGTTGTGCGGCAGCGTGTCCATGCCGCCGCTGGCCATGGCGGCGATCCGGTGCAGCACTTCCATCGGGATGCCCGCCGCGTGGGCGCTGTCGATGAAGGTCTGCGCCATCGCCGCCAGCGCAATGCTCATGCCGCCCGAGGCCGAGCCGGTGATGCCGGCCAGCGAGGTCACGGCGACCGCTTCGCCCACCAGGGGATCGGGGATGGCCTTGAGCGCGTCGGCAACCAGCAGGAAGCCGGGCAGGGCGGCGATGACGCCGCCAAAGCCGTATTCCGCCGCCGTGTTCATCGAAGCCAGCAGCGCGCCGGACACCGCGTTCTTGCTGCCTTCGGCGAAGTGCGCCTTGATGCCGCGGAACGAGAACAGCAGGATGGTGACGATGCCCGCGATCAGCGCGCCCATCACCGCCCACAGCGCCACCTGGTCTTCGGCGTTGACGGGCATGGGCTTGGGCAGGCCAGGCAGCGCGACTTCGGAGCCGGCTGGATACCAGCCCGGAATCCAGCGCGTGAGCAGGTAGTTGGCAACGCCCACCACCACCAGCGGCAGCAGCGCGATCAGCGGATGGTGCTCGCGTTCGTTGGGTGGCGTGACCGGCTCGTTGCGCAGGTCCGTGCCATAGGTCTCGCCGGCGGCGGCCGCGCGCTTGCGCCGCCACTCCAGATAGGCGATGCCGACGCTCAGCGTGAAGCAGGCGCCGATCAGGCCCAGCCAGGGCGCGGCCCAGGTGGTGGTTTCGAAGAAGGTGGTGGGGATGATGTTCTGGATCTGCGGCGTGCCGGGCAGGGCGGTCATGGTGAAGGTGAACGCGCCCAGGGCGATCGCGCCCGGCATCAGTCGCTTCGGGATGCCGCCCTGGCGGAACATCTCGGCCGCGAACGGGTACACCGCGAACACCACCACGAACAGCGACACGCCGCCATAGGTCAGCACCGCGCAGACCAGCACGATGGCCATGATGGCGCGCTCGGCCCCGATCAGGCGCAGCACCGCCTGCACGATGGCGCGCGAAAAGCCCGACAGCTCGATCAGCTTGCCGAACACGGCGCCCAGCAGGAACACGGGGAAGTAGAGCTTGGCGAAGCCCGCCATGCGCTCCATGAAGATGCCCGAGAATACGGGCGCCAGCGCCGACGGGTCGGTCAGCAGCACCGCGCCCATGGCCGCGATGGGTGCGCACAGGATCACGCTGTAGCCGCGATACGCCGCCAGCATCAGAAATGCCAGCGCCGCCACCACGATGAACAATCCGGTCATTCGATACTCCAGGAATGAAGAGATAAGGGGTGGGAACAGGGCCTACACCTTACCGCATGAAACCGGATGTCTTGCTTGCAGCGGCCGGGATTCAGCGTTCCAGCAGCGCCTGTGCCTGGCGCGCGATGTCCAGGTCGATCGTGGCATCCTCGCCGCCGCTCATGAACCAGGCGGCGGATAGCCCGCACCAGGCCAGGATCCATTGCAGCAGCCGGCGGCGTTCCAGGCCCGACTGCGCGACGATGAACTCCAGCCGGCTTTCGAAGCGTCCGGGCACGATGGCCACTGGCGGCACGGGATCCGCCAGATCCGGGTTGCAGAAAATGTTGGCGTAGTCGAAGGCGCGCTCGCCATGCAGGCGCTTGGGGTCGATGACCAGCCAGCCGCGCTCGCCGAAGTCCAGGATGTTGTCATGGTGCACGTCGCCGTGCAGCACCGTCAGGTCGCGCGGACTGTCGAGCAAGGCGCGGGCGTGGCGGGCACTGTGCGCCAGGATGCCGCCTTGCGCCTGGGCCATGGGCCATAGTTCCTCGAACCATTGCTCCAGCGGGCGCAGCGCGGGCAGAGGCCGGGCGCGCGGCGCATGCAGATCCTTCAGCACGCCGCAGATGATGCGGGTGGCCTCGTCGTCGCGCCCGTTGCGGGCGTATTCGGCCAGCGAGCGCGTGCCCGTGGCCCGCTCCAGCAGGATGGCCTCGCCGTCATGGGCCAGCACCCGCGCGGCGCCCTGGCCGTCCCACCAGCGCATCAGCACGCCGCCTTGTTTCTCGTCTTCTTCGTGCGAGACCTTGAGCATGGCGGGCTGGCCGCGATGCCGCACTGGCAGCAATTGGGCCGCGCGGGTGACGATGGGGGCGCCGTCGGGCAGCAGTTGCCAGCGGGAGAGGTAGGTCTCGAACATGGGGGCGTGAAGCGCTTTGGAGGCTTCTATAGTAGTGCGCGGCGCGCGTCCTCCGCCGGCCTGGCCTGCGTAGCGCCTTGGTGCGGCAGCAGGCCGGTGACCGCCGCCGCTACCGCATTGCCCGCCGCGCTGGCGATAATGGGCAGCAGGTAGGAACCGCTGAGGTCATAGGCATAGCCAGCCGCCACCGGCCCGATCAAGGTGCCGAACGCCACGCTGGTGTAAAGCGCGCCGATGATGCCGCTGACATGGCGGCCGCCGAAATAATCCATGACCACTGCCGGCATCAACGCGACCCAGCCGCCGTAGAACGCGCCGAATACCAGGGCGAACAGCGCCAGCGTCCAGAACTGGCCGCAAGCGCCCCACAGCGCCAGCGTTGCGGCCATGCCGGCATACATCGCGGCGAGCGAGGCGCGCCGGCCCATACGGTCGGCCAACGTGCCCAACAGGAACCGGCCCGCCGTGCTGCCCACGCCCACCATGCCCAGCAGCAGCACGGCCAGTCCTGGCGCGATGCCATGATCCAGCGCGTAGGGAATGAGATGCACGAAGGGCACGAAGACGCCGAAGGCGCCAGCCATGCTTGCCAGGTACAGCAGGACGAAGGCCTTGCTGCGGATGGCGGCGCGCACCGGGACGCCGGCCGGCGCGGATGCCGCCGTTGCGCAAGCAGGCGCGGCGTCGCCCTCGGGCCGCAGGCCGCGGTCCTGCGGCGAGTTCTCCACCCAGAACGCCGCCGCGCAGCCCAGGACCGCCACCACGGCCGCCAGCGCCAGATAGGCGGCGCGCCAGCCCCACAGCGCTATCAGCGCGGAAGCCAGCGGCGGCACCAGCAGCGTGCCCACGCCTATGCCGCTGACGGCCAGCCCCGAGGCCAGCCCGCGCCGGCGCAGGAACCAGCGCTGCACCGCGCCTATCACCGGCACATAGGCGCAGCCCACGCCCAGCCCGACGCCCAGACCGTAGGCGAGGTAGATCTGCATCATGTTCTGCGCGGCGCTGGCTAGCGCCAGTCCCAGCGCCACCAGCAGCATGCCTATCCATGCCATGCGGCGCGAGCCGTAGCGGTCCGCCAGAGGGCCGCTGACCACGCCGAAACCGAAGTAGAGGAAGCCCGCCAGCGAGAACACCAGCGACACCGCGCCGCGCGTGGCGGCGAAGTCGCGCTGCAAGGCTTCGACAAAGGCGCTGAAGGAATAGGCGCTGCCGAAGCCCAGCAAAGTAATGGCGAAGGCCGCGGCCACTACCCGCCAGCCGTGGAAGATCCGGCCGGCGGAGGCTGGGGCGGCGCTGTGTTGCGCATGCATGTTCATCGTCGGCCTCACGTCGCTGGCCGGCGCAGGTGCCAGTCCGTGGACGCCTGGAATGCCGCGCCCAGCCGGAACAGCACAGACTCGCCCAGATGCGCCCCCACCAGTTGCAGCCCCATCGGCATCCCTGCCTGGCACTGGCCGGCGGGCAGCGTCAGGCAGGGATGGCCCGTTATGTCGAACACGCAGGTATAGCGCTGCAGGGCTTCGACCAGTGCGGGCTGCTGGCCCAGCACGCTTACAGCATTCAGGGTCAGCGGCGGCATGGGCTGTACCGGCGTCAGCAGCGCGTCGACCTTGGCGAACAGGGCGTCGACCTGGCCGCGCATGGCCATGCGGCGCAAGAGAATGCGCTGGTAGGTCAGGCCCGGCAGCGCGTGGCCCGCCTCGATCACGCCGGCCAGCACCGATCCGTATTCCGTCTTGCGCGAGGGATAGGTGGCGGCGTGTGCAAGGGCCGCTTCCACCGCGCAGAGCGGCGCCCAATCGCGCACGGCCTGCGCGGCGTCATCAGAGGGGAAGCGCAACGGCACCAGGGTCGCGCCCAGCTGTTCGAAAACCTGCATGGCCGCCGCCATCATGCGCTGAGTCTGCGGATCGACCTCGCTGGCGTTCCAGTCTGGATCCACGCCGATCCGCAAGCCGTCAATCGGCGCTTCGGCTTCCTGCGCGTAGCGCGGGACGGGCGCTTGCAGCGCCGTCGGATCCGCCGGGTCGGGGCCGGCGATCGCCTCCAGCAGTACCGCGGCGTCCTGCGCGCTGCGCGCGATGACGCCGGCATGATCCAGCGAAGCAGCAAGTTCGAATACGCCGTGGCGGCTGACGCGGCCCCAGGTGGGCTTGATGCCGGTCAGCCCGGTGGCGGCGCAGGGCCAGCGTATGGAGCCGCCGGTGTCCGACGCGGTCGCGCCAAAGCACAGGCCCGCAGCCGTCGCCACCGCCGATCCGCTGGATGAAATACCGGTCCAGTAGTCCGCATTCCATGGGTTGCGCGGCGGCGCGACGCTCGGGTGGTGATCGGAGTACGCGCCTTCGGTCATCTGCAACTGCCCCAGCAGCACCGCGCCCGCGTCGCGCAGGCGGCGGACCACCGTGGCGTCGTGATCCGCGGGCGTGTCGCGGTGGATGGCGGTGCCGGCGGCGGTCGGTACGCCTTTGCGGCGGAACAGGTCTTTCAGTCCGACGGGCACGCCATGCAGGGGACCGCGATAGTGTCCCTGCCGTATCTCGGTTTCCGCCACCTGCGCCTCTTGCAGCGCGGACGCCGCCGTCACGCAGGCATAGCTGCGCAGGTCGCCGTCCAAGGCGTCGATGCGCCGCAACTGGGCGAGCGTGATCTCCACCGGCGAGACCTCCCCCGACCGGATCAGGGCGGCGAGCGCGAGCAGGCCCAGGTGGTGCGGGCCGGCTGTTTCCTTGATAATTTCCGTATAGTTCATCTATTCTTTATCTGTCTTGGATTCAATAGGAAGTGTTCAAGTTAATTCCTATAATTCTGCAAGACAAACCACGATTTCTATCCTGAATGGATTAGAAAAACTAAATAATTTATTGCAAGCGCCATGACCGCTCCGCGACTCCCTCCGCTTAACGCGCTGCGCGCCTTCGAGGCCGCGGCCCGCCATCTGTCCGTGAAGGATGCGGCACAGGAACTGTGCGTGACGCCCGGCGCAGTCAGCCAGATGATCAAGTCGCTGGAGCAGCATCTGGGCGTGGCCCTGTTCCTGCGCGTGAACCGCGGCATTCAGCTGACGGATGCTGGCCACGGCTTTCTGCCGCCGGTGCGCAACGCCTTCCGCCAGATCCTGGCCGCGTCCGCCCGCATTGCCTTGCCGTCAGAGAGCCGCGTACTCACGGTCAGCACCACTGCGTTCTTCGCGTCGGCCTGGCTGGTTCCCCGGCTGCATGACTTCCACGCCCGCCATCCGCAGATCGATCTGCAGATCGTCACCAGCAACGCGCTGGCCGCATTCGGCCGGGACGGCGCGGACATTGCCATCCGCCACGGACTGGGCCGCTACGCGGGGCTGCAAAGCGAGCATCTGCTGACTGTCGAGGTCGTGCCAGTCGCGTCGGCCGGTCTGGTGGCGAAATTGGGCATGCCGGCAGACGCGCAGGATTTGCTGCGCTGGCCGCGGGTGCATGACGAGGCTCGCAGCGGCTGGCAACTGTGGTTCGCGGCGCAGGGCCTGGAAGATGTGGGCATGCCAAGGGGGCCCGCGTTCGACGATGGCAGCCTGCTGCTGCAGGCGGTGGCCGCGGGTCAGGGCGCGGGCCTGCTGCCGCTGGCGATGGTGCGGGACGAATTGGCGGCGGGACGCCTGGTCAGGCTGGCCGGCGACGCCTGGCTGGAAGAATTCGGCTATTACCTGGTGTGGCCGGGTCGGGGCGCCATGCCTGGCAAGGCGCAGGTGTTCCGCGACTGGCTGCTGGAAAGCGTGGCGGTTTGAGGAAAGCCGGATCCGCCACCGGCATGCGGCGACCTTAGAGCGCGGCCGACAGCGCCGCCGCCTTGCGCGCCAGTTCCGCCACGCCGAAGCTGGTCGCGAGCGAGTGCTCGTCCAGTTCTTCCAGCGATACCCAGCGGGCGTCGGCGGCGTCGTCGCCCGCTACCGGTTCGCCCGCTTGCCAGCGGCACAGCACGGCGATCAGGATGAAGTGGCGGCGCAGCGCGCCCGCGTCGTCGCGGTCGTAGACGTCGACGGCGTCGAACACATGCAGCGGCTCGGCGCGCACGCCGGTTTCTTCCAGCAGCTCGCGTGCGGCGGCGGCATGGAGGCTTTCGCCTGCATCGATCTTGCCGCCGGGAAAGGCCCATCGGCCCTGGTCCGGCGGGTTGGCGCGGCGCACCAGCAGCACGCGGCCGTCGCGGACGACGGCGGCGATGGTGGCGGCGATGGGGCGCTGGGGGGAGGGCGCGGTCATGCGTGCTTCCTTTCTATGGCGACGGCCTGGGTATGTCAGGGTACGCCAAGCGGGTCTTAGCGCAAATCCCCGTAGTGCCGGGCGGGTCCCTGGTGCACACTGTCAGCCGCGCCGGCATGAGCGCATCGAATAGGGGGCGGGAGGGCAGCATGGATACACCGGACCGGCAGTTGCGTTATTTCCTGCGCATCGCGGAACTCAAATCGCTATCGCGCGCGGCGGAGGACCTGGACCAGACCCAGTCCGGGCTGAGCCGGCAGCTGGCGGCGCTGGAGGCCCACGTGGGCAAGCCGCTGTTCACCCGCACCGGACGCGGCGTGGAGCTGACCGAGGCGGGCGCGCGCCTGTTGGATGGCATCCAGCCGGCCTACCGCAACATAGACCGGGTGCTGGAGGCCGTGCGTCAGCGCGAGGGCGTGACGCAGGGAACGGTGCGGCTCGCCACCGTGCATACGCTCAGCTACTACTTCATGGCCGAGGTGGTGGCCAGTTTCGTCAGCAGCCATGAACACGTGAACCTGTCCGTGATGGGCCGCAGTTCGCCCGAGGTGGTGGCGCTGGTGGAAAGCGGCAAGGCGGACGTGGGCTTCGTCTATGACGCGGCGGTGGCGTCGGACAACCTGGCGTCGGCCACGCTGTTCGATGACGACATGTGCCTGATCGTGCGCGGCGACGTGCCACTGCCGGACGACGTCGACCTGGCCGGCATGGATCTGCGGCTGGTGGGCTTCCCGCCGCACTACGCGCTGCGCAAGATGATCCACAGCGCGGGACTGGAGCCCGAGTTCGCGGCCGAGGCCGAAACCATAGACGCCATGCTCAAGCTGGTGTCCTCGGGCGTGGGCGCCTGTATTCTCCCGTCCCGCATTCCCGACAAGCTGCTGACCGAGTACGGGCTGCGCAAGGTCCGGGTCCGTAGCCCCATCTTGCGGCGCCGCGTGGTCGCGATCACCCTGGCCAACCGGCAACCCCTGCCGCTGGTGCGCGATTTGCTGGCCGTCGCGCACCGCATCGCGGCGCGCTAACCGTCCTGGCGGACTCGAATAGCAGCTATGACCCTGGCTGCATGGCTGTATCGCGGCTGGTTTTCCATACTGTGCATACCTCGCGCGGCGTCCGGTGGCGCTGATGACGCGGGCAATACACAGGGGAAGACATGAACACCGCATTACGAGAGAAATCCTATTTCGACACCCGCGCCACGCAGGAAATGGCGCGCCACCTGCACGCCGTGCCGCGCAGCATCCAGGAAACCATGGCCTATGCCTGTCGCATCCTGGCCATGACCGAGCAGGAAGCGGGGCTGGCGGGCCAGATCAGCGTGCGTTCGCAGCGGCCGGGGGCCTACTGGACCCTGCGCTTCGGGCTGGGCTTCGACGAAGCCACGCCGGCCGACTTCATCGAGGTGGACCGCGACCTGCACACGCTGACGGGCGAGGGCATGGCCAATCCGGCCACCCGCTTTCACCTGTGGGTGTACGAGGCGCGGCCCGACGTGCAGTCCATCATCCACACGCATTCGCCCTGGGCCTCGGCGCTGGCCGCGGCGCGCCAGCCGCTGGTGATCTCGCAGATGGACATGACGCCGCTGCACGACGATTGCGCGTTCCTGGGCGAATGGCCAGGCGTGCCGATCGCCGACCAGGAAGGCGTGATCATTTCCGGCGCGCTGGGCAAGAAGCGCGCCATCATCCTGGCGCATCACGGTTATCTGACGGCCGGCGTTTCGTGCGAAGAGGCGACCTATCTGTCGGTCTACCTGGAGCGCGCGGCGCGCATGCAGATCCGCGCGCAGGCGTTCGGACCGCTGACGCCGGTGGACGACGCGCTGGCGCGCGAGGCGCACGACTATCTGCTCAAGCCCTCGATCGTCAACGCGACGTTCAACTACTGGGCCCGCCAGACGCACGGCATCGCGCCTTTGCCGCTGCCTGCCGCCTGACACCGCGCAGCCACATTCTTCCAGAACTTTTTTTGGGGAGTCATGATGATGACGACCAAGCCTGCGGCTGCGCGCTCGCGCCGCGATTACGTGACGGCCGGACTGGCCAGCATGATGGGCACCACCATCGAGTGGTACGACTTTTTCCTGTACGGCACCGCTGCCGCGCTGATCTTCAACAAGATCTTCTTTCCTTCCTTCGACCCGCTGACCGGCACGCTGGCCGCGTTCGCCACCTATTCCGTGGGCTTTTTCGCGCGGCCCTTGGGCGGCGTGATCTTCGGCCATTACGGCGACAAGATCGGCCGCAAATCCATGCTGCTGATCACCTTGCTGCTGATGGGCGTGCCCACCATCCTGATCGGGTTGATTCCGTCGTATGAACAGATCGGCTACTGGGCCGCGGTGCTGCTGGTGCTGATGCGCTTCCTGCAAGGCATTGCGGTGGGCGGCGAATGGGGCGGAGCGGTGCTGATGGCGGTGGAACATGCGCCGGACGGCAAGAAGGGATTCTTTGGCAGCCTGCCGCAGGCCGGGGTCGCGCCGGGTCTGATCCTGTCGTCGCTGGCGATGGGCGCGGTCGCCAGCTTGCCCGAAGCCGACATGCTGGCCTGGGGTTGGCGGCTGCCGTTCCTGGCCAGCGTGATACTGCTGCTGGTAGGTTGGTTCATCCGGGTCAAGGTGGCCGAATCGCCCGACTTCGAGCAGATGAAAGAGAAGGGCGCCAAGGTCGAGGTGCCGGTGGCCGAGGTACTGAAGCACCATCGCCGCGCCCTGCTGGTGGTGGTGGGCGCCAGGCTGGCGGAAGTGACCTGGTTTTACACCGTGGTGACCTTTTCGCTGGCCTACGCCACGGGCACCCTGGGCATTGCGCGCTCGGTGATGCTGGACGCCACGATCTGGGGCGCGGCGGTCGCGCTGTTCACCATGCCGCTGTTCGGCATGCTGGGCGACAAGATCGGCCATAAGTGGGTGTTCATGGTCGGGACTCTGGGCATCCTGGCTTGCGCGCCGGTCTTCTTCCATTTGCTGGGCACCCGCGACACCTCGTGGATCATCCTGGCGGTATGCCTGGCGGTCGGCCTGGTCTACGCTTGCCTGTATGGGCCGGAAGGCACCTTGTTCTCCAGCCAGTTCCCGGCCGAGGTGCGCTACACCGGCATTTCGCTCGCGGTACAGGTATCCGGCGCCATCGGCGGCGGCTTGGCGCCGATCGTGGCGACCTGGCTGCTGGCCAAGGGCGGGGGCGATCCCCGGTATGTGGTGTGGTACCTGAGCATCCTGGGGGTGATCGCCTTGTTCAGCGCCTGGCTGATGCGCAGCGAGGCTCCTGCGGTGGCCGCCCTGCGGGTGCCTGCTCGCGCCGACTTGAGGACGCCATGAAGACCATCGACTATTACTTCTGGATGAACTCCGACTGGGCCTACCTGGGCGCCGACAGGCTGGAGGCGCTGGCCGCGCGCCAGCAGGCCAGGATCCGCTACCTGCCGGTGGACCTGCCCGAGGTCTACGGCCGCACCGGCGGCATCCTGCTGGGCCTGCGCTCACCCGAGCGCCAGGCCTACCGGGTGACGGAGTTGGCGCGCTGGTGCCGCAAGCTGGATATCCACGTCAACGCGCAGCCGGCATATATGTGTCCGGATGCCGGCCTGGCTTCGCGTCTTGTCATCGCGGCGGACCAGGCCGGCCTGCCGGTGGCGGCGCTGTACAAAGCCATCCTGAAAGCCGAGTGGTGCGACGAACAGGACATCTCGGATGAAGCCACCTTGCGCGCCCTCCTGGAGCGCCAGGGGCTGGATGCCGCGGCGCTGCTGGCCGCGGCGGCCGAACCCGGTATTGAGGCCATCTACCGCCGCAACACTGACGACGCGGTCGCGGCAGGGGTGTTCGGCTCGCCCGCCTACGTGTACCGGGGCGAGCTGTTCTGGGGCCAGGACCGGCTGGAGATGCTGGAAGAGGCCGTGGCCGCCTAGGGGAGTGCGGCCGGCCCGCGCGGCATGGGCCTGGATCAGGGCGCCGTCCCTGCACCCGCCGGCTGCTGCTGGCGGGACCGGACCAGGAAATCGGTTGCGGTGACGATGTCTGCATCATTGCGGCGATCTTCCGCCATATAGGGAACCTGCTGCCGGAAGTCACGCCGCAGCGCGCCGGTGCCTGCCCCGAGCGCGAAGTCGGGGCGTTTGGCCACGCGCAAATCCACGGCCTGTGCGGCGTGCATCAGTTCTACCGCCAGCAGGGTGGTCAGCCGGTCGATCTGGCCGGCTACCCTGCGGCCCGTGGCTGGCGCGTTGGTTCCCACGTCTTCGATATTGCCAGCCTGGGGTTGCACGTCGGTCGTCATCGGCGGCGCCAGTACCCGTATCTCCGCCGCGAGCGACGACACGGTCTTTTGGATCGGGCCATATCCGATCGCGCCATTGCCCGGACTGAGAAACCGCGGGAGCCCCGTGAATGCGGTATCGGTCAACCGAAGCGTGCGCTGCGCCGACAACTGGGCCACCTGGGACAGGGCGACTCCTATGCCCTGCAAGGGCAGCGCCCAGGCGCTGGGGTCGAATCCGGCGTTGGGCATCACGGCGCCGCGGACCGGGCCTTCCGTGACGTAGAACTGCAATTCGTAGGGCTGGGCATGCTCGGCGGGCCTGGCATCCAGCGCCACGGTGGGGTTGTCGTCGGAACTGTTGATTTGCAGTTGCAGCTGCCGCTGCAGCAGCTGCAGCATGTCCCGCGCCGCGCCATGGACCTGGCTCACCGTGCGAAAGCTCAGCGGGTCTTGCAGCGCCCGCTGCGGGTCTCGCTGCCACAGGGAGCTGCCGCGCAACAGCGCAAGTATGTGTTCGGCCGTGCTTACCTGGCCGTCGTAGGGGCGCTGGGTTTGCGACACGGACAGCAGCGGCGCGAGGTTGCCGTCCAGGCCTTCGAGCGACAGCGCAGCGACCGCATCGGCCTGGGATAGCAGCCTGGCTGCGTCCAGCGCCGCCAGCGATGCGATGGCGGCGCCATAGGCGTTGGAGCTGACGATGGCCAGGGCGTCCTTGCCGAAAGGCTGCACCGGCTCGAGCTCCGCCTGGCGCAATGCCTGCGCCGCAGGCAGGCGCTGGCCGCGGTAGTAGGCCTGGCCTTCACCCATCATCGCCAGCCCGATCTGCGGCAGAATGGTGATGTCGGCCTGCCCGACCGAGCCTTCGCCGAACATCACCGGGGTGATGCCGCGGTTGAGGAATTCGGCGTACTGGCGCAGCACCGCCGGCTGCAATCCGGCGCCGCCGGACAACGCCGTGTTCAGCCGGATGAGCATCGCTGCCCGGGTGACCTCCTGAGGCGCTTCGCTGCCATAGGCGGCGCTGTGCGAACGCAGCAGGTTGCGGTTGAACTGCTCCGACAATTTGCGGACTTCGGGCGAAATCTCTCCGCCCTTGAAAATGGTCTGGTCCTTGTTCAGCCCGACGCCCCGGTTCAGTCCGTACACGGGACGATCCAGCTGCGCATAGGCCAGCAGCAACCCATAGGAACGTTCTGCCCGCTGCATCGCCTCGTCGGCCAGCGCTACGCCGCAGCCCTGCCTGGCCACGGATTCGATCTGCGCCAGACTGAGCGTACGCCCGTCCAGCTTGACAGGGGTGCAGGCGGCGATGGCGGCCAGAGGGGCGAACATTGCGCCGAGCAGCGCGACGGCGCTTATGGCCAGGCGGATGGTGGGACTGTGTGGACGGGCAGGGGAGAACGGCGAGTTCTGCATGAGCATTGCAACTCCTGGCTTGACGGAAGTAACGGATGCGGCGGCTCCGCGGACCGCCTGGCGGTCCGCGGAGGAAAAGCGCGGTTGCGGGTCAGGGTTGGCGCTGGGGGGCGAGCGGCAGGCGCAGCAGGTCCTGCCCGAGCACTACTGGTCCCTGGAAGGTCTGCCGCGCCTGCAGCCAATGCTCCGCGGGGGCGTCGCCCGGCACCAGGTGCGACAGCACCAGCGTCTTGACGCCGGCGCGGGTGGCTACCTCGCCCACCTGCTGCGGCGTGGTGTGGGCCTCCAGCAGTTGCTTGGCCAGCGCCTGCTGGCGCGCGTCCCAGGGCTTGGCGCCGACGATGTGGTCGACCCAGGCGGGGTCGATCGCCTCATGCACCAGGATGTCCGCGCCGCGTGCCAGCTTGATCAGGTTTTCGCTGACCGCCGTATCGCCGGAGAACACCACGGAGCCTGCCTTGGTGTCGAAACGGTAGGCGAAGTTGGGATACACCAGTCCGTGCGGCACCAGGATGGCGCTGACCTTGACGCGTTCGTCCTGCCAGACCGGGAACGGCTCCATCGGCGGGGCCGGTTCGGTGTTGGGATCCTTGACCACGCCGGTTGGAACCTCGATGTCGTGAGCCTGGAAGAACTGCCGGATATCCGGCACGCCTTCGCTACGCACCCGTATGTTCAGATCGGCCGACATGCCGGCGATGACCGATTCGACCAGGTCGCGCGTACCCGCGGAAGGATTCTCCGCGTGGATCACGGGGTCGTCCTTCATGCCTGGCGCCAGCGGCGGCAGCGCGCCGCGCCGGCCGGGTCCGTAAATCTGCATCGATGCCTTGGCGCGGCGCCGGGCGCTCGGGTCATACATCAGCAAGTTGGCCAGATCGATGATGTGATCGGTATGCAGGTGCGTCAGGAACACGGCCTGTTCCGTGCCGGGCTTGACGCCGGCGCGGCGCAACTGGCGATAGGCGCCCGAGCCCAGGTCTACGACGTAGGCTTTGCCATCCACCAGCACCGCCGAGGAAATTCCGTGCGGCGAGTCGTCTCCGTACCAGGTCGGGCCGCCGGCCACGCCCAGCAGCACCAGCTCGGCCGCGCCAGGCGGTTCGGCCGCGAGCGGCGCGGAGCAGAGGCCGGCCAGGGCCAGCGCCGCGGCTGCGATCAATGTCTTGCGCGCGTCAAACATGGCGGCCCTGCGGCAGCAGCGTCAGCGCCACCAGCGCGACCACGCAGGCGCCCATCACGTACAGCGCGGGCGCGAACGCCACCCCGGTGGTGTAGGTGATCCAGGTAAGAATCGCCGGCGCGAATCCGCCCAGGATGGTGACCGCCGTGTTGTACGACAGGGACATGCCCGAAGAGCGCACGCTGGTGGGAAACACTTCCGACAGCGCCGCGGGGGCGACGCCCACGTACATGGCCACCATCAGGCAGAACAGCGACTGCACCACGATGAGCGCGCCCTGGGTATGCGTTGCCTTCAGCCACATCATCAGCGGGTAGACGGCGATCAGCAGGATCAGCGCCGCCGCGCGCAGCACGGTGCGGCGGCCGTAGCGGTCCGACAGGGTGCCGGAGAACACGCAGCCGCCGATCAGGAACAGATTGCCCACCAGCGCGGCCAGGAAGGCCTGGGAACTGGTGAAGCCCAGCGATTTCTGCACATAGATGGGCATGAAAATGATGAGCGCATAGGGGCCGACGGCCCACAGCACCGACATGCACAGGCCGGTCAGCAGTTCTTTCGGATAATCCCGAATGACCGCCAGCAGCGGCGCCTTGACGTGGTCGCCCTGGCGCGCCTGGCGCGCCTGTTCCTCGCGGAAATGCGGCGTTTCGTCCAGCGCCCGGCGCATCCACAGGCCCACCGGGGCGATTGCGAGGCCGATGATGAACGGCACGCGCCAGCCCCATTCGCCCACCTGCTGTTCGGTCAGCAGAGTAGTGACCAAGGTCGCCACCAGCGCGCCCAACAGGTTGGAAATCCCCATGCTGGCCTGCAGCCAGGAGGCGTACTGGCCGCGCTTGCCTTCCGGCGCATGCTCGACCAGGAAAGCGGTGGCGCCGCCGACCTCGCCGCCGGCGGAGAAACCCTGCAGCACGCGGCCGCAGACGATCAGCAGGGGGGCGCCCACGCCGATCGCGGCATAAGGCGGCGCCGCCGCGATCAGCAGCGTGCCCACGGCCATCAGCATGATGGTCAGGGTCAGCGCCGCCTTGCGCCCGGCGCGGTCGCCATAGGATCCCAGCACCAGCGCGCCCAGCGGCCGCACCACGAAGCCCAGGCCGAAGGCCAGGAACGAGGCCATCAATTGCACGGTGGGGTCGGCGTTATGGAAAAAGTTCTGCCCGATATAGACGGCGAACAAGGCATAGACGGTGAAGTCGTACCATTCGAGGGCATTGCCCGCCGATGCCGCAATCACCGCCTTGCGGCCGCTGCGCTCATGCGCCGCAGCCTGATGTGCCGGACGGCCGGGTGGAGCGCCGGCTCCTGGATTGATCGTGATGTCTTTCATTGCTTTCCCCTGAGATTACGTCCAGGGCTTTCATGCCCTTGTCGTGCGGTGTCGATGCGGGCGATGCCTTTCTTCCGCACTTCGTCCAGCGCCTCTTCGTAGCCGGCGTCGGCATAGCGCAGCACGCCGCTGGCGGTGTCGTTGGTCATCGACAGGCGCAGCCGCTGGTCGGCGGCTGCGGTGCCGTCAGCCACCACCGTGACGCCGGCGCTGGTCATATAGCCGCTGTATCCGCCGCCGCCGGAATGGATCGCCACCAGATCGGCGCTGGACGAGCAATTGATCATGGCATTGAGCAACGGCCAGTCGGCGATGGCGTCGGAGCCGTCGCGCATGTTTTCCGTCATGATGTTCGGATGGGCCATGGCGCCGGCGTCCAGGTGGTCGCGCGTGAAGGCCACGGGCGCGCTGAGCACGCCTTCGCGCACCATCCGGTTGACTTCCAGCGCCAGCTCGGTGCGCTCGCCGTGCCCAAGCCAGGCGATGCGCGCGGGCAAGCCCTCGAACGGCACTTCCTTGCGTGCCAGGCGGATCCAGTTGGACACGATGAAGTTGTCCGGAAAACGTTGCAGCAGGAAGTCGTCGATCTTGCGGATGTCGTCGGCGTCGTTCGACAGCGCGATCCAGCGGAATGGACCGATGGCGCGGGCGAACAGGGGCCGCAGGAAGGCTTCGGTGAACACCGGGATCTCGAAGGCGCGTTCGACGCCGCCCTGTTTGGCGTGGGTGCGGATGAGGTTGCCGTTGTCGAACACAACCGAGCCGCGGTCCTGGAACCCGAGCATGGCGGTGACATGCCGGACGATCGAGGCGCGGCTGGCGTCCATCAGTCCGGACACATCGCTGCGGCGCATTTCCGCCACTTGTTCCAGCGTATGGCCAGCGGGGATGTAGCCATAGACCAGGTCGTGCGCCGAGGTCTGGTCGGTGACGATGTCGGGCACGATGCCGCGAGCCAGGATTTCGGGGTAGACGTCCGCGGCGTTGCCCAGCAGGCCGACCGAAATGGGTTCGCGGCGGGCCTGTGCCTGGCGGATCAGGTCCAGGGCCTCGTCCAGGGAGTCGGCGCGCCGTTCGAGGAAGCCCGCCTTGATGCGCTTTTCGATGCGCTCGGGGTTGATCTCCACCGTGAGGATGGCGGCATTCGCCATGCGGCCGGCCAGCGGCTGCGCGCCGCCCATGCCGCCCATGCCCGCCGTCAGGATGAAGCGTCCGCGCAGATCGTTGTCGAAATGGCGTTCGGCGATGCGCGAGAAGATCTCGTAGGTGCCCTGGATCACGCCTTGCGAACCGATGTACTGCCAGTCGCCCGCCGTCAGCCCGCCCCAGCAGATCAGGTTGTCGCGTTCCATCTGGTAGAAGTTCTCGGCGTGTGCCCACTGGCCGACCATGTTGCAGTTCGCCATGATCACGATCGGCGCTTGCGGATGCGTGCGCAGCACGCCGATGGGCTTGCCCGATTGCACGATGAGGGTCTGGTCTTCCTCCAGTTCCATCAGGGCTTTGACCATGGCGTCATGCGCGGGCCAGTCGCGCGCGGCGCGGCCCAGTGCCGCATAGACCACCAGGTTGGCCGGGTCTTCGCCCACGGCCAGCACGTTTTCCAGCAGGCGCAGCAGCGCTTCCTGGCGCCAGCCTTTGCAGCGCAGTGTGTTGCCGCCGGGGATATTGAATTCTCGTTTCACGCCGTTTACCTCAGGATGCCAATGCGTAGTCGGTGAAGTTCATGCCCAGCGCCTTTTCCACGATGGGGTAGACCGACGGGTCGGTCACGCTGGAGGAGAGGGGGATGTGTTGCTTGCGCACGTGCAGGACGCTGACCTGCAGGCCCTCGCGCAGCTTGCCCGCGCTGACCGGGTTGCCATCGCTGTCCAGCGTGGTGATCACGTCCGGGTAGCAGGCGACCCGTTCTCCGTGGCTGTCGGTCACCGCCATGTGCTCGTTCATCACATGGATGACGCGCTTGGCGGCGCCTTCACCGATTTCGACGGTGCCGATGTCGAAGGCTTCTTCGGTGTAGCGCAGCGTGTTGCGCACGACCTTGCCGGAAGCGATGATCTCGCCCTGCGTGGCCTTGCAGATCGCATCGATGACCGCGCTGCCGCCGCGCGGCTGCGCCGCGATGATGGCTTCGCCCAGCGCCAGCGCCTTGCTGATGCCGCCCAGCGCGGCGTGGCGGCGCACGTAGGATGCGCGTATGGGGTTGCGGCAGCTGGCGATGAAGCCGCCCGCCATGTCAGCCGCCTTGCGCAGCACCGGCGAGACCTTGCCGGTGGCGCCGTGGACCGTCAGCTCCATATAGGAATTGCTGGCGCGGTTGCCGCCCACCGCGCACTGGATCATCGGTTCGGGGCTGCCCGCCAATCCGAGCGAACCCATGTCGCCGGTGGGGTGGGCGCGGATGTCGCCCACGGCGTCGACCACCTTGGTGCCCAGCACCGCCGAAGGCAGCCAGCCGTTCAAGGTGCTGGACATGCCGTTCTGGCCGATGATCAGTCCGTAGACCCGTTCTCCGAGCGCGTCCTGCAGCCGCTGCGCGGCCTTGACGTAGTCGATGCCCAGCATTTGCCAGTCGGTGAGTCCGCCCGGCGCGCCGATGGCGGCCGCGGTGGCGATCCACGCGTCGTCCGGCACCTCGTCCATGGTGACCAGTTCAGGGCGGCCGATGGTTACGGCCAGCGAGCCCAGTTCGCGCCCATGCTCGGCCCAGCCGCCGCCGCCGCAGGCGAATACCGAGCCGCCCCGAACCGCGGCTTCGACGTCCTGCATCGTCAAGATTCTTCCCATGACCCCATTCCTCCCGATTGCTGTTTTCAACGATCCCGCAGCGCTTGTGCGGGATGGACGGGGGGATCATAGGAAGCAAGCTTGATAATGTCGCATTACCTTTTATGCTTTGTACATAACATCATGTTAATTGCCGGGCGCGCTCATAGCGGAGCGATAGGGCGCCCGCCGCATGGCCTGAGGGATATCCCCTAGGCGCGGGGCAAGGTGCGCAGCCGCGCTAGGCGCGCTGGTCGAGCTTGTGCAGCACGTCGATAAAGGCCAAGGCCAGCCGTGACAGCGGCTGGAGCTGGACGTGGAACACATTGACCGGCGCATTCACGGTGCCGATGATGGGCAAGGTCACCACTTCCGACCAGATCGGCCCGGCGACCGTGATCTCGTCCACCAGCGCCACCCCGGCGCCGGCTTGCACCAGCGCGCAGGCGACGTGGGCTTGCTGAACCTCGATGCGCGGTTCGGGTTGCTCGTTCTCGCCGCCGAACAGCTTGTTGATCAACATGCCGAAGGGGATGTCCGCGCTATAGCCGATCAAAGGCTCTTCGGCCAGATCGTGCACCGTGACGCGGCCGCGCGCCGCCAGCGGATGGCCTTTGGGCAGTACCGCCACGATCTGGTTTTCGTACAGCGGCTGCCATGCCAGGCTAGGGTGGTCCACCGGCATGTAGGCCACGCCCAGCTCCACCTGCTGCGTCAGCAGCGATTGCTGCATCACCGCGGGGATCAGGGTCTGCAGCACGATGCGCACTTCCGGGAATTGGCGCCGGAACTGCGCGATCGCGCGCGGCAGCAGGGATTGGCCGAGGCTGGGGCTGCAGGACAACCGCAACTGGCCTTCGCGGTTTTCCGCCAGGTTGTCCGCCACTTCGTTCACGCGCTGCACGTTCTGGTAAAGCGCCGTGACCTCCACGAACAGCCGATGGGCTTCCGGCGTGGGGTACAGCCGGCCCTTGATGCGCTGGAACAGCATCAGGCCCAGGCGTTGCTCCGTATAGGAGATCAGCCGGCTGACCGCGGGCTGCGAGACAAAAAGCAGCTTGGACGCGCCACTGATGGAACCGCTGAGCATGATGGCCCGGAAGACCTCGATCTGCCGTAGATTCAATTTCATATGCTTAACCTGATGTTAATTCTCACGCACATATAAGCATAAGACGTTTTGGGAGGGGGCTCCTACACTGCCTGCATTCAACCCAGGATGGAAGCGGTCATGAGCGATTTCGATTTGGTGGTGCGTGGCAATATCGTCGACCCGGATGGCGTGACGATGGACGGCTGGCTGGCGGTGAGGGACGGCAAGATCGCGGCGCGCGGCGTTGGTCAGCCTCCCGCAGCCCGCGACAGCGTGGATGCGCGCGGCCAGTGGATCGTGCCCGGCGTGGTTGACGGCCAGGTGCACTCGGGCAGCCAACTGAATCAGGAAGGGCTGGGCTGGGCGTCGCGCGCCGCTGCCGCCGGCGGGGTGACGGTCATGGTCGACATGCCTTACGACGATCCGGAACCCGTGGCTTCGCGCCCGCAGCTGGAGGCCAAGATCGCCGAAGTCGAGCGCGACTGCCACGTCGACGTGGCGCTGTTCGGCACCCTGAACACCCAGCACGGCCTGGCGGCCGCGGCCGGCCTGATCGAAGGCGGGGTCTGCGCGTTCAAGTTCTCCACCTTCGAAGCCACGCCGGGCCGGTTTCCCCGCATCGAGGAAGACGACCTGTATGAAGCCTTCCGCCTGATCGCGCCTTCCGGACTGGTTTGCGGCGTGCATAACCAGATGCAGGAAATGACCCGCAAGAACATCGCGCGCCTGATCGAAGCGGACGACACGGGCTGGGACGCCTTCATGCGCGCGCACACGCCGCTGATCGAAAACCTGGCCACGGCGCTGATCTATGAGATCGGCGCCGAAACCGGCGCCCGCGCCCACGCGGTGCATGTGTCGACCTCGCGCGGCTTCGAGATCTGCAATATGTATCGCCGCAACGGTCATCGCGCCAGTATTGAAACCTGCATCCAGTATCTGATGCTGAACCACGAAGAGCACACCCGCCGCTTCGGCGCGAAGACCAAGCACTATCCGCCGATCCGGCCCAAGGCCGAGGTCGACCTGCTCTGGACCCATATCGCCAACGACGAATGCACCTTCGTGTCGTCGGACCATGTCAGCTGGGGCCTGGAGCGCAAGCAGAATCCGAACGTGTTCAAGAACTCGTCCGGCGGCCCCGGCCTGGAGACGCTGCTGCCTGCTTTCTGGACGGGTTGCGAAGAGCATGGCATCGCGCCGTCCATGGTGGTGCGCCAACTGAGCCGTAATCCCGCGCAGCATTTCCTGCTGGATGACCGCAAGGGCACGCTGGACGTGGGCAAGGACGCCGACATCGTCATCCTCAAGCCGGAACGCTATGCCTTCGATCCGTCGACCAGCCTGTCGGCGGTGCAGTGGAGTTCGTTCGAAGGCCGCGAGTTCACCGTGCGCGTCGCGGGCACCTGGTGCCGCGGCCAGCAGGTCTATGACGGAGAGCGCATCGTCAACCAGAAAGGCGACGGCAGCTTCCTGCGCCCGCGCCAGGCTTGAGGGACATGGCAATGTCTATGCAGTTTCCCCCCCTGAACGCCGAGCGCCTCTGGGCCCGCGTCGAAACTCTCTCCCGATACACGCTGCCGGACGTTCCCTGGACGCGCCGCGCGTTCTCGCCGCTGTTCGATGAAGCCCGCGCCTGGCTGCGCGGCGAATTCGAAGCCGCGGGCCTCTCGACCCGCCTGGACGCCGGCGGCAACCTGGTCGGCACGTTGGCCGGACGCGATCCGGCGCGCAAGCCTATCGCCACCGGCTCGCACTGCGACACCGTCATGGCCGGCGGCCGTTTCGACGGCATCATCGGCGTGCTGGCGGGTATCGAGGTGGCTCACACCCTGCGCGAGCAAGGCGTGCAACTGGAGCACCCCTTCGAGGTCATCGACTTCCTGTCCGAAGAGCCCAGCGACTACGGCATTTCCTGCGTCGGCAGCCGCGCTCTCTGCGGCCAGTTGACGCCCGACATGCTGCAGGCCCGCAACCCCGATGGCGAAACGCTGGCGGCCGGCATTGCCCGCATCGGCGGCGACCCCTCGGCGCTGGGCGCACCGCTGCGTGGCCCAGGCGGCACTGCCGCCTTCGTCGAACTGCATATCGAACAAGGCCCGGTGCTGGAAAGCCGCGGCCTGCCCATCGGCGTGGTCACCAACATCGTCGGCATCCGCCGCGTGCAGATCACGGTGGAAGGCCAGCCCGACCATGCCGGCACCACGCCCATGGACATCCGCCGCGACGCCCTGGTGGGCGCGGCCCGCATCATCGACGCGGCCAACCGCCAGGCCAGCGCCGCCAGCGGCAATCCGCATTACGTGGTCGCCACCGTGGGCCGCCTGTCGATGACGCCCAACGCCGCCAACGCGGTGCCGGGGCGCGTCGAACTGACGCTGGAAATGCGCAGCGACAGCGATGCCGTGCTGGATGCGTTTCCGGAAACCTTGATGGCCGGCGTGGCAGGCGATCTCAAGGCGCTGCGCCTGACCGCCAGCTTCACGCAGCTGAGCCGCGCCCGTCCCACCGACTGCACGCCGCTGGTGATGGACGCGGTGCAGGCCGCCGCCGATCAGTTGGGCTATGCCTCGATGCGCCTGCCCAGCGGCGCGGGCCACGACGCGGTGTACATGGCGCCCACCGGCCCCATCGGCATGATCTTCATCCCCTGCCTGAACGGCCGCAGCCACTGCCCGGAAGAGTGGATCGAGCCCTCTCAGCTGCTGGACGGCACCCGCGTGCTGTACCAGTCCGTACTGGAACTGGACCGGAAGTTGCGGGCATAGCGGAGCGGGCGCCCTAAAAGGCGCCCGCCGTACCCGCTGCCGCTACTTCTTCACCAGCGGGCAGGACGAGCGCGACAGCGGCATGAAGGCCTGGTCGCCGGGCAGGGTGGCCACCAGCTTGTAGTAGTCCCAAGGCCGCTTGGACTCGGATGGCTTCTTGACCTCGAACAGGTACATGTCGTGCACCATGCGGCCATCCTCGCGGATGCGGCCGTTGGTGGCGAAGAAGTCGTTGATGGGCATGGACTTCATCTGCTTCATCACCGCCGTGGGCTCGTCGGTACCGGCTGCCTGCACCGACTTCAGGTAGTGCATCACCGACGAATACGTGCCGGCCTGGCTCATGTTGGGCATTTTCTTCAGCTTGTCGTAGTAGCGCTGCGACCAGGCCCGGGTCTGGTCGTTCATGTCCCAGTAGAAGGCTTCCGTCAGCGTCAGTCCGGCAGCGGCGTCCAGGCCGATGGCGTGGATGTCGTTGATGTACAGCAGCAGTCCGGCCATCTTCTGCCCGCCCTTGGTCAGCCCGAATTCGCTGGCCGCCTTGATGGCGTTGACCGTGTCGCCGCCAGCGTTGGCCAGCCCCACGATCTGCGCCCGGCTGGCCTGGGCTTGCAGCAGGTAGGAGGCGAAATCGCTGGAGCCCAGCGGGTGGCGCGATGCGCCCAGCACGGTGCCGCCGTTGGCCTTGACGACTTCGGTGGCGGAGGCTTGCAAGGTGTGGCCGAAGGCGTAGTCGGCCGTCAGGAAGTACCAGCTCTTGCCGCCTTGCTCGACCGTGGCGCGCGCCGTGGTGTTGGCCAGCGACCAGGTGTCGTAGGTGTAGTGCACGGAATAGGGCGAGCACAGGTCGTTGGTGATGCGTTCGGTGCCGGGTCCGCTGAACACCACGATCTTCTTTTTCTCGCGGGCCACTTCCAGCACGGCCAGCGCGGGGGCGGAGCCCGCCACGTCCATGATGGCGTCGACCTTCTGGGTGTCGTACCACTCGCGTGCTTTTGCGGCGGCGATGTCGGCCTTGTTCTGGTGATCCACCACCATCAGGTCGACCTTCTTGCCCAGCACCGTGCCGCCGAAGTCGGCGATGGCCATTTCGGCGGCGGTCGCGCTGCCTTTGCCCGTGACGTCGGCATACACGCCGCTCATGTCCAGGATCAGGCCCAGGCGGACCACGTCATCGGAGATCGCCTGCGCCATGGCGCAGGGCGCGGCGGCGAAGGCGGAAAGCAGGGCTAGCGTGCTGCGCAACTTCAGGGAAATCCGGGGGGTTCTACGGCATTTCATGGTTAGTCTCCTTTATGCCGGTCTTGTTCGGATACTGCTGGCGCTTGGGGATCTGCTGCGGCGCTCTGTTCTGGCCTTACGCTGGCGGGTCGCGGTGGGGAGGCTCCTTGTGGTGAAGGCGGTCTAGCGGTGGGTGAGCAGGTCGAATTCCATCCGCACCTTGCGGAACGGGAATTCCAGCCGCGCGAAATACACCACGCGGCCGTCGATGCAGGCATAGCGGCGCAACTCCGCAACCGGAGAGGACACGGGGATCTGCAGGGATTCGGCGGATTTCTGGCCGGCCTCGATCACGTTCAGCACCTGGCGCGCTTCGCTGATGCGCGCGCCGTAGAACTGGTCCAGCACCGGCGCCACGGTGCTCTTGCGGATGCGGGCGCGGTGCTTGCGGAACAGCACGCTGTCCAGGAAGACCTCGCTATAGCAGAAGGGATCGCCATCGGTGGTGTGTATCCGCCGCAAGTATTGGAAGCTGCCGCCGCGCTCCGCGCTGCAAGGCATGCCCAGCGTGTCGGGCAGGGGCGAATCGGCGCTGGATTCCACCAGCGATACCGTACCCAGCTGGTTGCTCAGCTCCACGGTTTCGGCCCAGGTCTTGGGGATCAGCAGGGTGGGCGTTTCGGGCAGTTCGGCGTTGACGAAGGTGCCCGATCCGCGCGAGCGCCGGATCAGGCCATCGTCTTCCAGCAGGCCGAACGCCTGCCGGATGGTGGCGCGCGAAATGCCATAGGTGGCCATCAGCGATTCCAGCGGCGGGATCTGCTGGCCGGGCCGCCAGGTACGGTTCTGGATATTGCTGCGAAACAGCGCCGCCGCCTGCAAATACAGCGGCTGGGGGCTGCGCGAGAAGAGCTTGGGGTCGGGCATGTTCAGGCAGAGGGCGTCAGGGGCGGAGCCGCGAGTATGGCATCGGCCATCTCGCGCAGCCGGTGCTTCTGGATCTTGACCGAGTTGGCGCTTTCCACCGAGGGGAATTCGTCCAGCACGCTAAAGCCCGCCGGCGCCTTGAAACCCGCCATCGCCGCCTTGCACGCGGCGGTCCAGCCCGCCGGGTCCGTCGCCGCGCCCGCGTGCAGCAGCACGAAGGCGTAGGGTACGGTCTTGCCCTGGTGGGTGGCGCCCACCACCTGGCAGGCGCGCACGCCAGGCAGGGTTTCGACTACCTGTTCGATTTCCACCGGATTGACCAGGAAGCCGGACAGGCGCAGCGAATCGCCCATGCGGGTCTGGAACACGAATTGGCGCGGGTTCAGCGCGTAGCCGAGATCGCCGGTCTTGAAGTAGCCGTCGTCGGTCAAGGCGTTGCGGGTGGCCTCCGGATTGTCCAGATAGCCTTGCATCAGGCTGGGCGAGAGGATTTCGAGTTCGCCGGACTGGCCTTGCGGCAGGACTTCGCCCGTGGCGGGATCGCGGGCGCGCACGCGGGCTTCGGGATAGATCAGCGTGCCGCCCGGCTGGTGGCGCACGGACAGGTCGCCTTCGGCCGGATCGCGCGGCTGGCCGGCGACCAGCGCCACCAGTTCGCTGGAGCCATACAAGCCGGTCAGCGGCACGCCCGCCTCGATGGCCAGATCGAGCATATTGTCCAGCGCCGGCGTGAAGCTGGCGAAGCCGAACAGCCGCGCCGAGGCGAAGTCGCCCGGGGCCGCGGCCCGCATCATGCCGACCAGGGCCTCGTTGTTGGCGTAGGTGTGCGTCACCGCGTGGCGGCGCACCGCGGCGGCGGATTGCGCCGCGTCGAACACGGGCGCGCAGACCACGGGCGCGCCTTGCGCCAGGCCGCCGGCCAGGGTCGCGAAACCGAAGGCGCCGCAGAACGGCGCGCTGGCCAGCACGCAGCTCTGGTCGTCATAGCCATAGGCCCGGGCCACGGCCGCGCCGTGGTGCAGCAAGGTGCGCTGGTCATGCAGCACGAACTTGGGCTGGGAGGTGGTGCCGGACGTGGTGAAGCACAGCACGCCCGCATTGGGCTGGGCCGCGGGCCCGGGCTCGGCGCAGGCCAGCAGATCCTGGTAGCGGTGCGCCGGTTTGCCATGCAGGGGGGCGGGCAGCGCTTCATCGGCGTCGGCCAGCGCGACCACGCCTTGCAGGCGCGACAGATGCTGCGGCGCGACCTCGCCCAGGATGCCCTGGAAGTCTATGCCCTTGAACCCCGGCCAGAACACCAGCCAATCCGCCTTGCCGCGGCCCAGGATGTCGGCCAGCTCCAGCGCCCGGAAGCGCGTGTTGACGGCCAGCACCAGCGCGCCCAGGTGCGCGCAGGCCAGGAAGGATTGCACCCAGGCGGCGCAATTGGGCAGCCAGACCGCTACGCGCTGGCCGGGGCGCACGCCC
This sequence comes from Achromobacter sp. FW305-C-30-7, assembly GCF_058783105.1. Lineage (NCBI taxonomy): Bacteria > Pseudomonadati > Pseudomonadota > Betaproteobacteria > Burkholderiales > Alcaligenaceae > Achromobacter > Achromobacter sp. FW305-C-30-7. Next base: position 381,341 of record NZ_JBYSYI010000004.1, read on the forward strand.
AGGCGCGCGAGACCGGCGGCCAGCGCGCGGCTCTGTGCCCGCAGTTGCGCGGCGCTGATGGGCTGGTCCTGGTCGATCAGCAGCGGCGCGCCCGGTTGGCGGGTGGCCAGCGCGTCCAGGTGTTCGGAGAAAGTCGAGTACGGCAGGTTCATGGCTTACACCGTGGCGATGGGGGTCACGGGAGATCCGACCGCGCCGGGCATGCGCAAGGGCGGGGCGGTCAGCAGGAAGCGGTTGCGGCCTTGCGCGTGCAGCCAGTCGGCCAGGTCCTTCAGATACCAGAGTTCGGCCAGCGGCAGGCCCAGCTTGAAGAGGCAATGGTGGTGCAGCGGCAGGATCGAGTGGCCGGGGCCGGACGTGCGCGCCGGGTAGGTTTCGACCGCGTAGTTGTCGGCGCAGATCGCGGCGATGCCGGACTGCGTGATCCATTCCAGCAGCGCCGGGTCGGAGCCGTCCAGCACGGCGCCGGTCTGCTCCAGCTTGTGCGGGTCGGGCTGGCCGTTCATGGCCACGATCTCTTCGGCGAAGCCGGTGCGCAGCACCAGCATGTCGCCGCTTTCGACCGTGACGTTCTGCGCCTGCATGGCGTTTTGCAGGCCGGCCAGGTCCACGACGGTGCGGCCGGGGCCGAAGGCTCGTGCCAGGTCCACCAGCACGCCGCGGCCCTGCATGCCTTTCTCGGCGTAGCGGCTGATGCCGAGCTTGCGCGCGTAAGAGCCGCCGGGCGGGCAGCAGGCGTGGTCCGAGTTGTCTGGATCCGCGCCGCCAAACACGTCCACGCCGGCCGCGTAGCCGTTGTAGTAGACGCGGCGCGCCTCGCCATCGCCCTGGATGTCGAACATTGCGCCCACATGGCAGAGGCCGTCCCATTGGGTGGAGTACTGCATGGACAGCGTGACCTGGTCGTCGGACAGCACGTCCACGGCTTCGGGTTGGACCTGGGACATCTGGAAGTTCAGGTAGGGCGTGCCTTCGCGGAAGGTGGGCTTGAGCACGGGCGCGTGGCGGCGCGGATTCAGCACATTGCCGCCCGGCAGGTCCAGCGGCAAGGACAGGCAGAACACCTTGCCCGCGCGCACTTCCCGCACCGCCTGCAGCACTTTTTCCTCGGTCAGCAGGTTCAGGCGGCCGATTTCGTCATCCGGGCCGAAGTCGCCCCAGGTGGAGCCTTCGGGGCGTTGGGTCCAGCGTTTCATCTGCTTGTCTCCTGGCGGTTTTCTATGTTCTTATGAATATAGTACGTATTTACGTACTTTAAAAAGAAATCCGCAATCAGCGGGTTCGAGAGGAGACAAGCCCATGACGCAATTCCTGCATCGCAGGTTGGCGCTCACTGCGCCGGCCCTGGCCGCGCTGGCCTTCCTGACGTATCCTGCGGCGCACGCCGCCGGCTACCCCGACCATCCCGTCACCGTCGTCGTGCCTTACCCGCCAGGCGGCGGCGCGGACATCTTCGGCCGCGCCATCGCCCACGCGCTGGAGCCGGGCCTGAAGCAGACCGTGCTGGTCGAGAACAAGCCGGGCGCGGGCGGCAATATCGGCATGGCCTACGTGGCGCGCGCCAAGCCCGACGGCTACACGCTGGGCCTGGGCACCATCGGCACCCAGACCATCAACCAGTTCCTCTACAGCAACATGGCGTTCGACCCCGAGCGCGATCTGGTGCCCATCGCGCTGGTTTCCACCACGCCCAACGTCATTGCCGTCAGCGCCAAATCGCTCTACAAGACGGTGGCCGACGTGATCAAGGCGGCCCAGCAGTCCAAGGACAAGAAGCTGACCTATGCGTCGCCCGGCATCGGTTCCTCGGTGCACCTGACCGGCGCCTACTTCGAAGCCATGGCCGGCGTGACCATGCTGCACGTGCCGTTCAAGGGCACGTCGGCATCGTTGCCGGCGGTGGCGGGCGGGCAGGTCGACCTGCTGTTCGACAACCTGCCTGGCGCGCTGGCGCAGATCAAGGACGGCAATCTGGTGCGGGGCGTCGCGGTCACGTCAGCCGCGCGCGACGCCTCGGTGCCCAACCTGCCTACCGTGGCCGAATCGGGACTGCCGGGCTTCGACGTCACCGCCTGGTTTGCGCTCTACGCCCCGCGCAACACGCCTGAGCCGGTGGTCCAGCAATTGATCGAAGCGGCGCGCAGCGGCCTGAAGAGTCCGGCCGTCGCGGCCAACTTCGCTGGCATGGGCGCCAAGCCGGGGACGCTCTTCGGCGCGGACCTGGCGGCCTTCGAGGCCGGCGAGCGCAAGAAGTGGGGCGGACTCATCAAGGACAAGGGAATCACCGCGCAATGAACACACCCACCGCATTGGTCACCGGCGGCAGCCGGGGCATAGGCCGCGCCATCATCGCGCGCCTGATCGAGGACGGCTTTGAAGTCGTCAATTTCAGCCGCGGCGCGCCGGAGACGCTGCTGCGCGGTGAGACGTTCCAGTCGGTCGACCTGGGCGACGCGTCGGCCACCATCGCAGCCGCGCAGGAGCTGGCGGCGCAGCGCCAGGTCCTGCACCTGGTCAACAACGCCGGCATGATCCAGGTTGCGCGCATCGGCGACGTGACCCAGGAGCAGATGGCGCGGATCATGGCGCTTAACGTCACGGCGCCGGTCCTGCTGCTGCAGGCCTTGCTGCCCGGCATGCGGGCGGCGGGCCATGGGCGGGTGGTGAACATCGGCAGCCGCGCCGCCCTGGGTAAGGACGGGCGCACCGTCTACGGCGCGTCCAAGGCGGCGCTTGCGGGCATGACCCGGACCTGGGCGCTGGAGCTGGCGGGCAGCGGCATCACAGTGAACACCGTGGCGCCCGGACCCATCGCGACGGAGCTGTTCAACCAGTCCAATCCGCCCAGAGCGCCGCAGACCTTGGCGCTGGAGGCTGCCATTCCGGTGGGGCGTGTGGGCCGGCCCGAAGAGGTCGCGCATGCGGTTTCCATGTTCATGGACCCGCGCGCGGGTTTCATGACGGGGCAGATGCTGTATGTGTGCGGGGGCGTGTCGGTGGGGCTTGCCGGCTAGCCGCTCACTGTTTTGTGAAGTGGCTCAGGCTTCCGGCACCGCCCCTGGTGGCGTCGCGTGTATCGCGAACTCGCGCGCCATTTCCTTCCTGGACAGCTTGCCGGACGCCGCCAGCGCCTGCGCCCGTTCCAGGCGCAGGCGCTTGAGCACTTCCGTGGGCGCCACGCCGAAATGCGCGGCGAACTTGCGCTGGAAGGTGCGGCGCGACATCTGGCAGGCGTCGGCCATATCGTCGACCGACCAGCGCGCCGACAGTTGCGCCTCGATTCTTTCCACCAGCTCCCGGAACGGCGCGGCGACGCGGTCCTGCAAGCGCAGCGCCTGGCTGTATTGGCGCTGGTCGCCGTTGCGGCGCATGAAAACGACCAGCCGGCGCGCGACCCGCTGCGACAAGTCCGCGCCGAAGTCGCGTTCGATCAGCGCCAGCGCCAGGTCGATGCCGGCGGTGACGCCGGCCGAAGTCCAGTACTTGCCGCTTTCGATATAGATGCGGTCGTCCTCGACGCGCAGGGCGGGGTGGAGCTGGCGCAGCCGGTCGGCGGAGCGCCAGTGGGTGGTGACGGCGCGGCCGTCCAGCAGGCCGGCCGCGGCCAGCACGAAGGCGCCGGTGCAGACGCTGCAAGTGCGCTTGGCATCCGCGTCGCGGCGGCGCAGCCAGGCCCGCGTTTCGCCATGGGCGCCCGCGAAATCCGCGCCGGGGCCGCCGGGCACGAACAGCATGTCCAGGCGCTCGTCGCCATCGTCGGCAAAGGTGCCGTCCACCTGCATGCGCAGGCCCTGTTCCCAGGTGGCGACCAGCGGCGTGGCGGCGATGGTGCCCAGGCGGTAGAGCTTGCGGCCGGCCTCTTCGTTGGCCGAACTGAAGGCTTGCCAGGGACCGGCCAGGTCCAGCGGCTGGAAACCGTCGTACAGGACGAACAGTACGCGCAATGGCGCATCCGGCGTTGAATTTGGCGCGCGCGTCCTGGCGCGTCCGCCTATGCTGGAAGTCATCGTTTCTAACGGAGCATCGTCATGCATGTGAATTTTCTCTTGTTCGAGGGGCTGACCCAGTTGGATATGACCGGGCCGTACGAAGTGCTGGCGGGCGCGCCGGGCTTCACCGTGGATTTTGTCGCAAAAACGCGCGACCCGGTGCGTAGCGATCGCGGCCTGTGTTTCGTGCCCACGCAAACCATCGCATCCGCGCCGCCCTGCGATCTGCTGGTGGTGCCGGGCGGGCCGGGCACGGATGATGCCATTGTCGACGCCGACTGGGTAGCGTTCACACGCGCGCAGGGGCTGGCGGCGCGCTATGTGTTCGGCATCTGCACCGGTTCGCTGCTGCTGGGCGCGGCGGGGCTGCTGCGCGGCAAGCGCGCCTCCAGCCATTGGCGCGCGCGTGAATTGCTATCGCGCTTCGGCGCCATCCCCAGCGACGAGCGCATGTGCGTGGACGGCAATCTGTTCACCGCCGGCGGCGTGACCTCGGGCATCGACATGGGGCTGAAGGTGGTGGCGTTGCTGTGTGGCGAGGACGTGGCCAAACTGATCCAGCTGCAGATCGAATACGACCCCCAGCCGCCGTTTCCCGGGGGCACGCCGAAGACCTCGGAGCCGGCCGTGGTGCAGCGTTACCTGGAGATGTCGCAGACTCGCTTCGAGCGCCGCTCGCAGGCGGTGGACCGGGCCGCGGCGGCAATGGCTTGAACCTGCCATCGCGCCTGGCCGCGCCGCGTGGTTATTTCGCCAGATGATCCAGCGGCAGCGGGCTTTGCGGCTTGACGGTCTGGATGGCGAAATTGCTGCGGATGTCCTTCACGCCGGGCAGCTTCAACAGCGTGCCCAATAGGAAGCGCTCGTAGGCGCGCAGGTCCGGCACAACGACCTGCAGCAGGAAGTCGGATTCGCCGGACACCAAGTGGGCGGCGATGACTTCCGGCAAGGTGCTGACTTCCTTACGGAACAAAGCCGAGTCCTTTTCGTGGTGCCGTTCCACCTTGATGCCGACGAAGACGGTCAGGCCCAGGCCGACCTCGTCCGGCGCCAGGCGGGCTTCGTATCCCTGGATGACGCCGGCCTCTTCCAGCAGCCGCACCCGCCGCAGGCAGGGCGAAGGGGACAGGCCGATCTGCTCGGCGAGTTCGACATTGGTCAGCCGGCCGTTCTGCTGCAAGGCCTCCAGGATCCGGCGGTCGTAGGCGTCCAGTTCGCGTTTTGGCATGGAATTGAATTCAGGATTTATGGATTGGCGGAATATGCCAATCATCATAAATCTACTGGCATGAATAGGATGCACATGCCAGCCCGGTTTTCCTAGAATGATCGCCTGTGATCGAGCAAATCAGGTGGAATGATGGCGGATATGGCGATGTTTCTAGGGGCTTTGCTGATTGTCTATGTGGTGCCAGGACCCGACATGATTCTGCTGTTGGAGACTGGCGTGCTGCGCGGCAGGGGGCAGGCGCTGGCGGTGGCCGTGGGGCTGGCCATCGCGCGGGCGGCGCACGTGACATTGGCCGCGCTGGGATTGGCGGCGCTGTTCAAGACACATCCCTGGGCGTTCGATGTGGCGCGCACGGTAGGCGGCTGCTATCTGGTCTGGCTCGGTGTGAAGCTGCTGCGGGCGGGACCCGTTACCTACGACGCCGCCGGGCAGCCGGTGGCGGGCCGGACAGGGTTGGGGCCGGCGCTCCTGAGCGGCGTGCTGACCAATGTGCTCAATCCCAAGGCCTTGTTGTTCTGCTCGGTGCTGCTGCCCCAGTTCGTGTCACCCGCCCAGGGTCCGATAGGCCAGCAATTCGCCGTGCTGGGCGTGATCCTGGTCAGCCTGGGCCTCGTCCTGGACGTGCTGTGCGCGCTGGTGGGCGGGGTGGTGGGGCGCTGGATGTCGGCCAGCCCCCGGGCGCAGAAGATCCAGAGCCGGGTGTTCGGCCTGACGCTGATCGGTTTCGGCCTGCGCCTGACCGTCGCCCAGCGTCCGGCCTGAAGCGCCGGCCTCCGCGGCTTGCGCCGCGAGGCCGGTGGTCACGCTTACTTGGCGTAGGCGTACGAGGACTCGTCGGTCTCCTCGTCCTTCGGCCGCGGCGGGACGGCGCCGTCCTCCAGCAGCTCCGACTGCGTCAGGCCCTTGGTCAGTTCCAGGGCCTGGCGTTCGAACAGGCGCCGGTACAGGCCGCCCTTCAGGCGGATCAGCGTGTCGTGGCTGCCTTCCTCGATGACGCGGCCGCGGTCCATCACCAGCAGGCGGTCCAGCGCCCGCACCGTGGACAGGCGGTGCGCCACCACCAGCGTGGTGCGGCCCACCATCAGGCGGTCCATGGCCTGCTGGATCAGCACCTCGCTTTCGCTGTCCAGGCTGGACGTGGCCTCGTCCAGGATCAGGATGGGCGCATCGGCCAGGAAGGCGCGCGCCAGGGCCACGCGCTGGCGCTCGCCACCCGACAGCTTGACGCCGCGTTCGCCGACCAGCGTGTCGTAGCCCTTGGGCAGCGCCATGATGAAGTCATGGGCGCTGGCCAGCCGCGCCGCCTGCTCGATCTCGGCCTGCGTGGCGCCGGGACGGGCATAGGCGATATTTTCCGCCAGGGTGCGGTGGAACAGTACGGGTTCCTGCTGCACGATGGCGATCTGGCTGCGCAAGGACGCCTGCCGCGCCTGGGCGATGTCCTGCCCGTCGATTGTGATGCGGCCGTCGTTCACGTCATACAGGCGCTGGATCAGCTTGATGAACGTGGTCTTGCCCGAGCCCGAATGGCCGACCAGGCCGACCCGCTCGCCCGGCGCGATACGCACCGAGAACTGGTCATACAGCGCCTTGTCGTGCGCGCCATAGCGGAACGTCACGTCCTCGAAACGGATCTCGCCGGCCGTGACGCGCAGCTCGCCGGCGCCGGGTCGGTCGTCCACGCCCAGCGGCTGCTTTTCCAGCGCGACCAGTTCTTCCATGTCGTTGACCGAGCGTTGCAGGTTGCGGATGTGCATGCCCACGTCGCGCAGGTAGCCCTGCAGCATGAAGAACATCGTCAGGGCGAAAGTGATGTCGCCCACGCTGGCCTGTCCGCGCGACCACAGCAGCAGCGACGCGCCCAGGATGCCCGCCTGCATGGCGACCAGCATGGCGCCCTGGATACCGCCGTTGATGGTGCCGCGGATCCAGGTGCGGCGGGTGCGGCGGCGCCATTTGTCGACGACGCGGTCCAGCCTGACTTCTTCGCGTTCTTCGGCGCCGAAGGCCTTGACGACCGCATTGCAGCTGACGGCGTCGGCCAGGGCGCCGCCCATGCGGGTGTCCCAGGCGTTGCCCAGCCGCGCCGCCGGCGCCACATAGCCCAGCGACAGCGCCGCGGTCACGGCGATGTACAACACCGAGCCCAGGCCCACCACCAGGCCCATGATGGGCCAGTGCACGCCCAACAGGGCGGTAGCGCCCACCAGCATCACGACCGAGGGCAGCAGCGCGATCAGCAGCGTGTCGTTCAGGATGTCCACCGCCCACATGCCGCGCGTGATCTTGCGCACCGTGGAGCCGGCAAAGCTGTTGGCGTGCCAGTCCGTGGAGAAACGCTGAACGCGGTAGAACGCGCTGGACACGATGCCGTTCATCATCTTCAGCGTGAAGGTGATGATGTTCTGGAACACGGCCTGGCGCAGCAGCGTGCCGCCGATGCCCAGCGCGAGCAGCAGCCAGAAGGCGGTGAGGGCCGCGCTCCAGACGATTTCGTCGCCGGCGGCGCCCGAGGCCACTGCGTCAACCAGTTTGCCGGCGTACAGCGGCGTCAGCACGTCGGTCACCGCCGACAGCAGGGCGAGCACGATGATGCCGGTGGTGCGCCAGGGTTGCGCGCGCCAATGGCGGAAGGTAAAGCCCAGGACTTCCTTGAAGGTCTGTCCTCGTAGATCGATTTTTTTTCTGGCCATTGCAATGGCCCGGCGGCACCAGGACGCCGGGTGTCCTTGTGTGGAAAGAGGAAGGAACGGCCTGCGCAGGTAGGCGCGGGCGATTGCGTTTAGGTTTTTGGGGCGGGCACGGAGGACCAGTCGCTAGATAGGCATCCAGCGATGGGTCCGCGCGGGCGACGACTTAATGGCGTCGCGGAGACACGCGCGGGATGGCGGTATGCGGATTCATCATCTTGCGCCTCCCAGTGGTGTGAGATGTGGGGAAAAAGGAATGGGCAGAGGCCCGAATTGAAGATTCTATAGAAGTGGTGTAGGCGAATCAACGGGTAAGCGCGCGCCAGTGTGGGTTTTTTTCAACTGACGTGGCTTTCAATCCGGCGTGAACAGGTTCGGCGGCAGGCGGGCCACGGCGTCGTAGGTCAGCCGGATGTGGGAGGCCAGCAGCTCACAGGCGCGGTCCGCATCGCGCGCCAGCGTGGCGTCCAGAATGCTCTTGTGTTCGTCGTCCAGGTCGCGTTCGATGGGTTTGCGCGTGACGGTCAGGCGGCGGTAGCGCTCGGCCTGCTGGTACAGGATGCCCAGAAAATGATGCAGCCAGCGCGAGGGACAGGCGCGGATCAGTTCGCGGTGGAACTCGCGGTTGCGCTGTTCCCACTCTTCAAAGCGGGTGTCGGGGTCGGCGGCCAGGCGCTGTTCGGCCTTGCTCAAGCGGTGGAAGGCGGCGAGCACGGCGCTTTCCCAGTCGTCGTCGCCCAGGGCAATGGACTGGCGCAAGGCCTGGGTTTCCAGCAGCACGCGGTTTTCGGTGATGTCGCGGAAGTCTTCCAGCGAAATCGGCGTGACGTGGAAGCCGCGCTGTCCCTGCGCGATGACCAAAGCATCCGACACCAGCAGCGCCAGCGCTTCGCGCAGCGTGCCCGCGCCCACGCCGTAATCGTCCTTCAGGTGTTCGACCCGAAGCCGCGAGCCTGGCGGGTGCACGCCCTGGATGATGTCGCGACGCAGATTGACGTAGGCCGCGCCGACCAGGGTATTGGCCGAGGCGGAATGGGCGAGCGGGGGGAGGGTGGCGCCGTCTGACATGGAAGCTACTTTATCACCGCGCTCAAAAAATCTCGATAAAAATTATTGACGCCGAGATTTATGCTGCTTATCGTAGAAAAAAGCGTCGCGATTACGACCGGCATGCAGCTGGCGGCAGGCGCAACCTGGAGACAAGCAGTGATACGGCTACACGACATCCGGTACGTCCGGCTGGGTACCCGCGACCTGGAATCCGCGGTCCGCTACGCGACCGCGGTGCTGGGGCTGGAAGTGGCGCGCAAGGAGCACGGCGCGGTCTATTTCAAGTCCGACTCCCGCGACCACACCCTGTGCTACTTCGAAGGCGATCCGCGCGACCACACCACGGCGTTCGAGGTGGACACGCCCGAGGAACTGGAACATGCCGGCGCGGTGTTGGAGCGTAGCGGCTATCAGGTCGCCGCGGGCAAGCGCGAGGACGCCGAGCAGCGCTACGTGCGCGATTTCCTCAGCTTCATCGACCCGTCCGGCAACCGCATCGAACTGGTGCACGCGCCGCACCACAGCGGCCGCCGCTATTTTCCCAGCCGCGACGCCGGCGTGACGGGTTTTTCGCACATTGGCCTGCGCACGCTGGACGCGCGTCGCGACGAGGCTTTCTGGACCGGCTTGCTGTCGGCCCGGGTCAGCGACCGCATCGGCGAAGCGCCGCTGCTGCGCATCGACGAAGTGCACCACAAGATCGCGCTGTTCCCGTCCAGCTATCCGGGCGTGCAGCACATCAACCACCAGGTCGAAAGCATCGACGACATCATGCGCGCCTGGTATCAGCTGAAGGAATGGAACGTGCCGATCCGCTTCGGCCCGGGGCGGCATCCGACCTCGGGGGCGATGTTCCTGTACTTCGACGGACCCGACGGAATGATCTACGAATACTCCACCGGCGTGCGCCTGATCACCGCCGAAGACGAAAAAAACTATCGCCCGCGCAGCTTCCCCGCGGTGCCATCCTCGTTCTGCATGTGGGGCGCCAAGCCTGACATCCCGGAGTTCAAGACGTGAGCGCCGCGCCGATGAAGGTTGACGCCGGCCAGGAAGCCCTGGTGCGGGTGGCGGCGCGCGGCCTGGCCCGCGCCGGACTGGTCCACGCCTACGGCCATTGCAGCAGCCGGCTCGACGCCGACCACTTCCTGGTGTGCGCGGCGCGGCCCATGGGCCTGATCGAGCCGGGCGAAGCGGGCACGGTGGTGCCGGTGCACGGCGAACTGCCGGAAGGCGTGTTGGGCGAAGTCCGCATCCACCAGCACATCTACCGCATGCGTCCCGAAGTGGGCGGGGTGGTGCGGTCCATGCCGCCTACGGTCATGACGCTGTCCTCGGCCCGCGTGACGCCGCAGCCGCGCCATGGCATGGGCTCGTATTTTTCTCCGGTGGTGCCGCTTTGGGACGATCCGCAGCTGGTGCGCAGCGACGCCCAGGCGCGCGGCGTGGCGCAGGCCCTGGGCGCTGCGCGCGCGGTGGCCATGCGCGGCAACGGCGCGGTGGTGGCCGCCGAGTCCCTGATGCATGCCGTGGTGCTGACCTGGTATCTGGAAGACGCCGCGCGCATCGAATGGCAACTGCGTTCGGCCGGCCTGGCCGAAGGCGCGCCCACGCTCTCGCCCGACGAGGCGGCGACCCGCGCCGTGGGCACGGGCCGCATCTACGAGCGCATGTGGGAATACCTGACCGCCGGCGACCCTGAAGCGGCGCTGGCAGACCTGTCACTACCGAGGACGCAATGACCGATTTCCGCAATTTCATCAACGGCGAATGGGTTGCCACGGGCAAGACGTTCGACAACCGCGATCCCGTCGACAACCGCCTGATCGGGCGCATCCACGAGGCCGGCGACGCCGAGGTCGACGCCGCGGTGCGGGCCGCCAAGGCGGCGTTGCGCGGCCCCTGGGCCAAGCTCAAGACGCAGCAGCGCGTGGAACTGCTGCACGCGGTGGCCGACGGCATCATCCGGCGCTTCGACGACTTCGTCGACGCCGAGATCGCGGACACCGGCAAGCCTTATGACCTGGCCAGCCATCTGGACATTCCGCGCGGTGCGGCGAACTTCAAGATCTTCGCCGACCTGGTGCGCAATATCCCCAACGAGACCTTCGACCTGGAAACGCCTGACGGCGGCCATGCCCTGAACTACGGCGTGCGCGTGCCGCGCGGCGTGATCGGCGTGATCTGCCCCTGGAACCTGCCGCTGCTGCTGATGACCTGGAAGGTGGGGCCGGCCCTGGCCTGCGGCAATACGGTGGTGGTCAAACCTTCCGAAGACACCCCGGCCACGGCCACGCTGCTGGGCGAGGTCATGAACGAGGTCGGCGTGCCGCCCGGCGTCTACAACGTGGTGCATGGCCGCGGCCCCGGTTCGGCCGGCGAAAAACTCACGCGCCATCCGCTGGTCGACGGTATCACGTTCACCGGCGAGACCCGCACCGGCGAAGCCATCATGCAGGCGGCGGCGGTGGGCGTGCGGCCGGTGTCCTTCGAACTGGGCGGCAAGAACGCTGGCATCGTGTTCGCCGATGCGGATTTCGACAAGGCGGTGGCCGGCATCGCCCGCGCCGCCTTCGACAACACCGGGCAGGTCTGCCTGGGCACCGAACGCGTTTACGTGCAGCGGCCGATCTTCGACCGCTTCGTGGCGGCGCTGGGCGAGCGCGCCCGTGGCTTCAAGCTGGGCCGCCCGAAGGATCCCGGCGTCAACCTGGGGCCGCTGATCTCGCAGCGCCACCGCGACAAGGTGCTGGGCTACTACGCCCGCGCCCGCGAAGAGGGCGCCACGGTGGTGGCGGGCGGCGGCGTGCCGGACATGCCGGACGATCTGGCCGGCGGCGCGTGGATCCAGCCCACGGTATGGACCGGCCTGCCGGAAAGCTCGGCCGTGATCCAGCAGGAGATCTTCGGTCCCTGCTGCCATATCGCGCCCTTCGATACGGAAGAAGAAGCCGTGGCCCTGGCCAACGCCACCCCCTACGGCCTGGCGGCTTCGGTCTGGACCAGCAACGTGGGCACGGCCCATCGCATGGGGCAGGCCCTGGAAGTGGGCATCTGCTGGATCAATTCCTGGTTCCTGCGCGATCTGCGCACGGCTTTCGGCGGATCCAAGCAGTCCGGCATCGGCCGCGAAGGCGGCGTGCATTCGCTCGAGTTCTACACGGAGCTGCGCAATGTCTGCGTAAAGCTCTGACGTCAATACGGCAGGCGCCGCACAGAACGGCGCCGCCGCCCATCCCCCAAGGAGACTAAGCATGCAAGCATACGCACGCGGGCTGTCCGCGCTGGCCGCGGTCGCGGCCCTGACCGCGGCCAACGCCGCAATGGCGGACATCCGCATCGGCTTTACCGGGGTGCTGTCCGGACCCCAGGCGGCATTGGGCCAGGACCAGTACGACGGCCTGATGCTGGGCATCGAGCAACTGGGCGGCAGCCTGGGCGGCCAGAAGGCCGTGGTGATCCGCGACGACGACCAGCTCAAGCCCGACGTGGGCGCGCAGATCGTGCAAAAGTTCATCGAGAAGGACAAGGTTGACGTGATCGTCGGCCTGGGCTTCTCCAATGTGCTGATGGCGGAACTGCGGCGCATCAAGGAATCCGGCGTGGTGGCGCTGTCCACCAACGCCGGGCCCGCGCCGATTGCCGGCCGCATGTGCCTGCCCAATCTGTTCGTGCTGGGCTGGCAGAACGACAGCATGTCGGAAGCCATGGGCAAGTACGTCAAGGACCAGGGCTACAAGCGCGCCTACCTGATGTCGTCCAACTACCAGGCCGGCAAGGACAAGCTGGCGGGCTTCAAGCGCTTCTATGGCGCAGCGCCGTCCGACGAAATCTATACCCAGCTGGGACAGCTGGACTACTCGGCCGAGATCTCGCGCATGCAGTCGGCCTCGCCCGACGCGCTGTTCGTGTTCTACACCGGCGGGGTGGGCGTGAACTTCGTACGCCAATTGCGCCAGGCCGGCTTGATGGAAAAGCTGCCGTTCTTCTCGGAAAGCCTGATCGACTCCAACACGCTGACGGCGCTGAAGGAGCAGGCGGTGGGCGCGATCTACGGCACGCCCTGGGCCACCACGCTGGACAACCCGCCGAACCGCAAATTCGTCGAAGCCTTCAAGGCCAAGTACGGGCGCCTGCCGTCCGAGTACGCGGTGGGCGGCTACGACGCGGCCTTTCTGCTGGATACCGCCATCAAGCAGCAGGGCGGCAAGGTCGGCGACAGCAAGGCTCTGGCCGCGGCGGTCAAGGCGGCCGGCGCCAACTTTCCCACGGTGCGCGGCAAGTTCCGCTTCAACAGCAACAACATGCCGGTGCAGGACCTGTATGCCTACCAGGTCGTGAAGGAAGGCGACGGCGTGGGCCTGAAGCAGCTGGCCAAGGTGTTCACCGACCACCAGGACGCCTACGTGGCGGACTGCCCGCTGAAGTAACCGTCCCGGGAGACGCCCCATGAACGGATCCTTGCTGTTGTCGCAGATGCTCAATGGCCTGCAGCTCGGCGCCTTGCTGTTCCTGTTGTCCTCGGGGCTGACCCTGATCTTCGGCATCATGAACTTCATCAATCTGGCGCACGGGTCGCTGTACATGATCGGCGCCTTCCTGGGCGCCACCGCCTACAACGCCAGCGGCTCGTTCGCCTTCGCCATCCTGGCGGCGGTGGCGGGCAGCGGCCTGGTGGGCGTGGCGCTGGAACGCCTGATCGCCCGGCCCCTGTACAAGCACGACCACCTCTATCAGGTACTGGCCACCTTCGGGCTGATGATGTTCTTCAACGAACTGGCCTCCGTCATCTGGGGCAGCCGGCCGTATTACGCCGCCGTGCCGCAGGGGCTGGAGGGCGCAGTCAGCTTGTTCGGCAATGACTATCCGGTGTACCGGCTGATGATCATCGGCGTGGGCGCGCTGGTGGCGCTGGGCGCCTGGTTCCTGATCCAGCGCACCCGCTTCGGCATGCTGATCCGCGCCGGCGCCAGCAATGCGCCCATGGCCAGCGTGCTGGGCGCCAACGTGGACCTGCAGAAGACCCTGCTGTTCCTGTTGGGGGCGGTGCTGGCCGGCGTGGCCGGCGCGCTGGCGGGGCCGATCCTCTCGGTGCAGTCCGGCATGGGCGAGCCCGTGCTGATCCTGGCGCTGGTGGTGATCGTGGTGGGCGGCATAGGCTCGGTGCGCGGCACACTGGCCGCGGCGCTGCTGATCGCCATGATAGACACGCTGGGCCGCGCCTTCCTGCCCGACATGCTGCGCGCCGTGTTCGACGCGTCCGTCGCCAACGCGGTCGGGCCCGCGCTGGCCTCCATGCTCATCTACGTGCTGATGGCCGTGGTGCTGGCGTTCCGGCCGCAAGGCCTGGTCTTCTCGGCGCGGCGTTGACGCGCGCCTGTCCTGGGATTCGATCATCATGCAAGAACACAAACACCGGCGCTGGGCGCTGCCCTTGCTGTTCCTGGTCCTGGCCGCCGTGCCCTTCGTGGCGCAATGGCTGGGCGAACCGTTCTACGTGACGCTGGGCGCGCGTATCCTGATCTACGCGCTGGCCGCGCTGGCGCTGAACCTGGTACTGGGCTTTGCCGGGCTGGTGAGCTTCGGCCACGCCATGTTCCTGGGCCTGGGCTGCTATGCCGTGGGCATACTCAGCTACTACGGCTTCGGCAACGGCTGGCTGCAGCTGGCCGTTTGCATCGCTGTGTGCGCGCTGGTGGCGCTGATCGTCGGCACGGTCTGCCTGCGCACCTCGGGCATAGGCTTCATCATGATCACGCTGGCCTTCGCGCAGATGTTCTATTTCCTGGCGGTCAGCCTGCGCGAATACGGCGGCGACGACGGCCTGAACATCTATGAAGCCAGTTCCTTCGGCCTGTTCGACCTGGATGGCAGCCAGCCTGTCTACTGGGCGGCCTGGGCCGTGCTGCTCGTCTCCAGCCTGGCGATGGTGCGCCTGCGCCGTTCGCCCTTCGGCATGATCCTGCGCGCCACCCACGCCAACCCGCGGCGCGTGGACGCACTGGGCTATTCGGTGTTCGGCGTGCGCCTGACGGCCTATGTGGCCTCCGGCGTGCTGACCGGCGTGGCCGGGCTGCTGCTGGCCAACCTGACCGCTTTCGCCTCGCCCAGCTACATGTCCTGGCCGGTGTCGGGCGAGCTCATCGTCATGGTGGTGATAGGCGGCCTGGGCAATGTGCTGGGTCCGATCGTCGGCGCCGTCGCCTATCTGCTGATGGAGGAAGCCTTCAAGAGCATGACGCAGCACTGGATGCTGCTGATGGGACCCGCGGTGGTGATCATCGCCATGGTGGCCAAGGGCGGCTATGCCAATTCCCTGGCCTGGCTGCGCCGTCCGCCACCCGCCGCGCCGACGGCCCAGCCGCCAGCCGCTGGCGAACAAAAGGACCGTCGTCCGCCGGACGCGATCGCCAAGGAGGCCTCGGCATGAACCTGCAAACCGCTGCCGCGCCCGTGGGGCTGTGCACGCAGGACCTGGTGCGCCGCTTCGGCGGCCTGAAGGCGACCGACGGCGTGTCGCTGGACGTGGCCCCGGGCGAACTGCACGCGCTGATCGGCCCCAACGGCGCGGGCAAGACCACCCTGATCAACCTGCTGTCCGGCGAATTGCGCCCCGATGGCGGCGCGGTGCGCCTGGGCGCCGCCGACGTGTCCCGCGCCACGGTGCAGGAACGCGTGGCCCAGGGCATGCTGCGCTCCTATCAGGTGACTTCGGTATTCGACAGCTACACGGTGCTGGACAACGCCTGCCTGGCCGCCTTGCGCAAACGCCGCCGGCGCCTGTCGGCCTGGACCGCCTTGCGCGATTGCGCCGACGTGGTGGACGCCGCCAGGCAAGCCCTGCGGGCCTGCAAGCTGGAGGACGTGGCCGAGGCGCAGGTGGACAGCCTGGCCTACGGCCAGCGGCGCCAGCTGGAGATCGCCATGGCGCTGGCGGGCGAGCCGTCGGTGCTGCTGCTGGACGAACCCATGGCCGGCATGAGCGCGGCCGAAAGCGCGGGCGTGATCGCCTTGCTGCAAAGCCTGAAGGGCCGCTACACCATCGTGCTGGTCGAACACGACATGAACGCCGTGTTCGCGCTGGCCGACCGCATCAGCGTGCTGGTCTACGGCAAGATCATTGCCACCGGCAGCGCGGACCAGATACGCAACCATCCCGACGTGCGCCGCGCCTATCTGGGCGACGACGCCGACGCATAAGGAGCCGCCATGTTGAGCATCAACGGATTGACGGCGGCCTATGGGCATTGCCAGGCGCTGTTCGGCGTAGACCTGGACGTGGGCCAGGGCGAGGTTCTCGGCCTGATCGGGCGCAACGGCATGGGCCGCAGCACCGTCATCAAGTGCCTGTTCGGCCTGCTGCCGGCCAGCCAGGGCAGCATCCGCTATGGCGAACGTTCCCTGCGCGGGCTGGCGCCTTACCGCATCGGCCGGATGGGGCTGTCGCTGGTGCCCGAGGGGCGCCAGATTTTCCCGACCCTGACGGTGGAAGAGAACCTGGTTGCCACGGCCATCGTCCGCGGCGGCGCCCGCAGCTGGACGCTGGAACGCGTGTATGAACTGTTTCCGCGCCTGCGCGAACGGCGCGCCAACCTGGGCACCCAGCTGTCCGGCGGCGAGCAGCAGATGCTGGCGCTGGGCCGCGCGCTGATGACCAATCCCAGCCTGCTGGTGCTGGACGAAGCGACCGAAGGGCTGGCGCCGGTGGTGCGCGCCGAAATCTGGCGCGTGCTGGCCCAATTGAAGGCCGAAGGTTTGTCGATGATCGTGGTGGACAAGAACACCACGGCCTTGCTGCGCCTGTCGGACCGCAACGTCATCCTCGACAAGGGGGTGACGGTGTGGCGCGGCAGCTCGGCGGAATTGTCCGAGCGGCCCGACCTGGTGGCCGCCTACGTGGGAGTCTGACATGAGATTGCAGGACAAAGTGGCGCTGGTCACCGGCGCGGCCGGGGGCATCGGACTGGCGATCGCGCGTCGCTTCGTGGCCGAGGGCGCATACGTGCTGCTGGCCGACCGCAAGGAGGCCGAACTGATGGCGGCGGCCCGCTCGCTGGGAGCACGCGCCGCCGCGGCGCTGGCGGACGTGACCGATCCAGCCGACGCCCAGCGGCTGGCCGACGAGTGCGTGCGGCGCTGGGGCGGCCTGGATATCTGCGTCTGCAACGCCGGCGTGATCCGCGCCGCGGATTTCCTGGACCTGAAGCTGGAAGACCTGGACGCGGTCATGAACGTCAACGTGCGCGGCACCTTCCTGGTGGCGCAGGCCGCCGCGCGCGCCATGGTGGCGGGCGGACGCGGCAACGGCGCCATCGTGACCCTGTCCTCGATGACGGCGGAGCTGGCCATGCCGGACCAGCTGGCCTACGGCGCCAGCAAGGGAGCGGTGCGGCAGATGACCAAATCGATGGCGCTGTCCCTGGCGCCGCATGGCATACGCGTCAACGCCATCGGCCCCGGCAGCATCGATACCGAGATCCTGGCCACGATCACCAGCAATCCCGAAGCCCGCAGGACCGTGTTGTCGCGCATTCCCATGCAGCGGCTGGGATCGACGGATGAAGTCGCCAAGGTGGCGTTGTTCCTGGCCAGCGACGACGCCAGCTACGTGACCGGGCAGACGGTGTATGCGGACGGCGGCCGGCTGGCGCTGAACTATACGGTGCCAGTGCAGGAGTAGGGCGGCGCATGCCGCAGCGCGGATGCGCTTCGACAGCGGGCAGGGCAAGGTGATAAATTTTTCGCGTCACCTGGAGAACCAATCCTGCCCATGAAAACCACCGCAATCACTTCTTCCCGGAATGCCGCCTGGCTCCAATTGCGCATGGCGCTCTGGCCCGATGCGTCGGCCGCCGAGCACCAGCAAGACATGGACGACCAGGTGTCTTCGCCGGACAGGTACGCCCAGTTTCTGGTGAGTTCCGATGGCGGGCAGGCCTTGGGTCTTGCCGAAGCTTCCATCAGAACGGACTACGTCAATGGTACGGACTCCAGCCCCGTGGCGTTCCTGGAAGGGTTGTACGTCATTCCCGAAGCCAGGCAGCGGGGTGCGGCCAGGGCCCTGGTCGCCGCCGTGCGGGAGTGGGCGCTGGAAAGGGGATGCAAGGAGCTGGCCTCGGATACCGGCCTGGACAACGTGGTAAGCCAGGCCGTCCACTCGCGCCTGGGGTTCAAAGAGACTCAGCGGGTCGTCTATTTCAATATGCCGCTGTGACAGGCCACGCAGGCCTTGCATTGCGAGTAAGGTATGGGCTGTAGGCCTCGATTTTCCGGCACTTTGGCCTGTGCCTTCAGCAGGAACCAGAACATCATGAAGACCTTTCGTCTGGCACTGCGGCCTGTCCTCGCTGCGCTCGTATGTGTGTTGATCGCCGCCTGCGCGGACAAGCCTCCTCAGCAAACCGAACTGGACTATCGCAGCCGGTCTCCTTCCACGGGGCAGGGCAAGAACACGACCCCAGGCTCCTCGGATCAGCGCTTGACCATACAGTCCGGCGAAGGGGAACGCCTGAATCTGCCCTGGTTCGTCCGGGATACACAGGAATGGATCAACAGCAATTGATGGGGGGCTGATCGACGTGGCTCGCCATGCTACGCTTTGCCGGCCCGCAATCGACGAAGCGATCAACTCCATGACTGTTCGACGGATTCTCTTGCTGCTAACCGCGCTGACCTTATCGCCCGCGCTCCATGCCGAGGCTGCGTCCAAGCTCGCCGCCTGGACCCCGGCGGGCCCGACGACGTGCAGCTTCTCGGGATGGACGACCGACGAGAAGCCAGCCATCCAGGTGCGCGCGGCGGCCACCGCCCAGGCAGCGGTGGCGGGCAGCCTGCCGACCACTCGCGGCGAAGGCGCCGATCCCAATATCGACTACTACAGCGTCACCTTCGACGTGATCGAGGCACGCGACGGCTGGCTCAAGATCAGGAACGCCAGCGACGACAAGACCGGCGACGAACAGAGCAAGCCGCGGCCCGTGTATCGGGGCGAGGGCTGGATCGAGGCCAGCGATGCGCAGGTCGGCATCCAGTCGGCGCGGGGCTACGCCCGTCCGGACGCCAGCAGCGAACGGCTGCTGGATCTGGGAGGCGACTGGCTGACCGAGAGAGCCTCGCTGCGCGGCATCGTCGCCTGCGAGGGCGAATGGCTGTTGCTGGACTACGAGATGCGCAACACCGAGACGTTCGAGCCACTGGCGCCCAAGGATCGCACGCGAGGGCGGGCGTGGTTTCGCGGCGTCTGCTCGTCTTCGGAGACGACTTGCGATATGCGGTCGGTCGACAAGTAGGGCGGGAGCGTGATTCATTGACATATCGGGAAATGCCGATACAATGCGGTCATGGAATTGCTCGACATCTTCAAAGCCCTGTCCAACCGCACCCGCCTTGAAATCTTGCAAGGCTTGAAGGACCCCGCAAAGAACTTTCCGCCGCAGGACGAAGGCGACGTTCATACGGTGGGCGTCTGCGTCAGCAGCATCCAGGAAGGCGTCGGGCTATCGCAGTCCACGGTGTCTGATTACCTTGCAACGCTGCAACGGGCCGGCTTGGTCGAAGTCAGGCGCATCGGTCAGTGGACCTACTACAAGCGGAACGAAGCGACCATCAGTGCTCTTGCCAAGATCATCGGGAAAGAGCTGTAATTTTTTTACTGGTAAATATCGGTATTTCCCGATATCCCTATTTTTCGAAGCGAGAGAAAGCTATGAAGGCGATGACACTCAAATCATTTGGCGGCCCGGAATCGTTCGAACTCCGCGACCTGCCCGTGCCTGTGCCGCAGGCGGGACAAGTCCTGGTCCGGGTACATGCAACCTCGATCAATCCCCTGGACTATCAAGTCCGGCGCGGCGACTATCCCGAACTGGTGCCGCTGCCGGCCATTACCGGACATGATGTCTCCGGCGTGGTGGAAGCCGTGGGGCCGGGCGTGACGGCCTTCGCTCCTGGCGACGAGGTCTGGTACACCCCGCAGATATTCGACGGGCCGGGCAGCTACGCGGAGTATCACGTCGCGGCGGAGAGCATCATCGGGAGGAAGCCGCCCTCGCTGAGCCATCTCGAGGCGGCCAGCCTGACCTTGGTGGGTGGAACGGCGTGGGAAGCGCTGGTGGTGCGTGCGGGACTGAGAGTCGGGGAAAGCGTCCTGGTGCACGGCGGCGCGGGCGGCGTCGGCCATGTGGCGATCCAGTTGGCCAAGGCCATCGGAGCACGGGTGTACACGACCGTGCGCGCAGCCAACGCCGAATTCGCGCGCAGCATGGGCGCCGATGTGACCATCGACTATGAAAAGGAAGACTACGTCGAAGCCGTCATGCGGGAGACGGGCGGGCGCGGTGTCGACGTCGTGTTCGACACCATCGGCGGCAACACCCTGGCGCGCAGCCCCGATGCGCTTGCGCAGCTGGGGCGGGTCGTCTCGATCGTGGATATCGCCCAGCCGCAAAACCTGATCCAGGCCTGGGGCAAGAACGCGAGTTACCACTTCGTGTTCACGCGGCAAAACCGCGGCAAGCTCGATGACCTGAGCGCGTTGGTGGAGCACGGCCAGTTGCGGCCGCACGTGGGCGCGGTCTATGCGCTTGCCGATATTGCGCTCGCTCATGCGCGGCTGGAGAGCCCCAACAACGGCATCCAGGGCAAGATCGCGATTGCCGTCGCGCCATCGGCTCACGAATCGCTGCTTACCAGTTGATGCGCGCCGTCAGCGTGATATTGCGCTCGTCGCCATAGAAGCAGGTGCCCGGGCACGCAGCCACATAGGTCTTGTTGGCCAGGTTCTTCACGTTCAGGGCGAATTGCCACTTGTCCCATTGATAGCGCAGCGCGGCGTCGTACGTGGTGTACGAGGGCACCGGCAGGTCATAGATCTCCTGGCGCCCCACGTAGCGCACGCCGACGCCCGCGCTCAGGCCCGGCACGGACGAAAACCGGTAGTCCATCCAGAGCGAAGCCATGTTGCGCGGGACCGATGCGGGCCGCGAGCCTTCATTGCCCAGATTGCTTTTGGTGACACGCGCATCCGTCGTCGCCAGGGCGGCCACCAGGTCCAGTTGCCGGTTCAGGCTGGCCCGGGCCTCGATCTCGGCGCCTTTCGAGCGCACTTCGCCGGTCTGGACCAGGTAGCCCACGTGGGCGGGATCGCTGGTGAGGACATTGCGTTGCGTGATTTCGTAGAGCGCCACGGTGATCGACGCGTCCACGCCCTTGGGTTCGTACTTCAAGCCGATCTCGTGCTGTACGCCGGTGGTGGGCTTGAAGGGATTGGCGCTGAAGTCCAAACCAGGGGTGGGCTGGAAGGACTTGCTGTAGCTGTAGTAGGGGGCAAGGCCGTTGTCGAACAGGTACATCAGGCCGGCGCGCGGCGTGAAGGCATGGGAGTTCTGGCCTCCCGAGCCCGGCGTCGAGTCGGTGCGGACGGAATCGTAGCGGCCGCCCAGCAGCACGATCCAGCGGTCGTTGAACTTGATCTGGTCTTGCCCGTAGAAGCCCAGCTGGCGCACGGCGTTTTCGGAATAGTTGGGGGCGCCGAGATTGGGCCGGGCGCCATAGACAGGCTTGTACAGATTTATCGGCGCAATGCTGCCGAATTCCTGGGAACGCGTGAATTCGCTCTTGCTCCAGTCGATGCCGAACAACAGCGTGTGTTCGACCCCGCCATGGCGCAGCTTGCCCAGCAGCTGGTTGTCCACGGCGAGTCCCTTGTCGGTGTCGTACCGGGTGATGGCATAGCGCGTGCCCAAGGCAGGGTTCGACGAGCTCACGCGCGCATTCACCGCGGCGTACTGGTTGTCGGCCTTGTGCTCGTATGCCAGCAGGTTCTGCCTCACCTGCCAATCGTCGTTCAGCCTGTGTTCGAGCAGGTAGCCCAGGGTGGTGCCCTTTACAACATAACGGTCGAAGCCGGGTTCGCCGACGAAGCGGGAGCGCGATATGCGGCCATTGGGATTGGGTAGCAGCGTGCCCTCCAGGGGTTTGCCTGAATCGTAGGGACTGTCGGTCCGGCTGTAGCTGGCCAGCAGGGTGATCAGGGTGGCATCGCTGATCTGCCACTCCAGCGCGCCGGCCAGCGACTGGCGGTCATTGTTGATGTAATCGATCATGGTGTCGCTGTCGCGCGCCAGGCCGGTGAGGCGGTAGCGCACATTCCCGTCCTCCGTCACCGGGCCGCCCAGGTCCATGGCGATCTGCTTCTTGTTCCAGCTGCCTGTCTGCAGTTCGAGCTCGCGCAGAGGCTCCGCCGTGGGGCGCTTGCTGACCAGGTTGATGATCCCGCCCGGCGCGGCCTGGCCGTACAGGATCGAGGCCGGCCCCTTGAGCAGTTCGATGCGCTCGAAGTTGTAGGGCTCGATGGCGCCGCTGAGCGAGTTGATGGGGAACTTGGTGCCGTTCAGATACAGCGGGGCCGCGCCCGTGATGTTGAAGCCGCGGACCGTGAAGCGGGTGCCGATGTGCCTGAGCGCCCCGCCTTCCAGCGACATGACGCTGGCGGTGTAGCCCAGTGCCTGGTCCAGCGAGTCGGCCGCCTGCGCGACCACCTGGTCGCGCGGAATCACCGAGACGGATTGGGGCGTTTCGTGCAGCGGCGTGTCGGTCTTGGTCGCGGTTGCGCTGCGGTGGGCGACGAAGCCTTGCACCGGGCCGGAGGCGGATTCATGGAGGCCCGTGACCGTGACCGCGGGCAAGGTCTGCGCGGACTCCTGGCCCGGCTGTTCGCCGGGCAACGGCCGCAGCACGTAGCCGCCGTTGGGCTGCAGCCGGGCCGCCAGCCCCGTGCCGGCCAGCAGCCTGGCCAGGGCTTCGGACGCCTCGAAGCTGCCTTGCAGGCCGGCACTGCGCTTGCCTGCGACGTCGCTGGCGGAATAGGACAGCATCAGTCCGCTTTCGAGCGCATAGCGGGTCAGCGCGCTCTCCAGCATGCCGGCGGGGATGGCGTAGGTCCTGGCAGCGGCCTGGGCCTGGACGGCGTTCACGCCGGCGCTCAAGGCTATGCCCGTCGCCGTGAGCCAGAAGGCGCGGCTTGCGGCCAGCGCCAGGGTGTTGCATGTGATGAGGCGCGTGGCGCGCCGAGGCAGGCGGTAGTCCATGAGGGGTCCGGTTTTCGGTGGAAAAATGTGGCTTCTATTAGGTTTGCCACTTGAAAACCGGAAACCCCTCACGTTTGTCCGAAAAAAACAGGCGGATGGTGTGCGCGCCGTCGCGCTAGGCGCCGCGCAGGCGCACGGTGATCCAATAGCGCGTCATCCGGTCGACTTCGACCGGATGCGTCCGGCGCAGCATGTCCAGCACCCGATCGGCGTCGTCCAATGGATAGATGCCAGAAACCTTCAGGTGGCTGGCATCGGGGGCGCAGGCCAGGCGGCCAGGCACGTAGCGCGCAAGTTCCTCGATGAAGTCGGAGAGCGGCATGTCCTGCGCGACCAGCATGCCCACCGACCATGAGGCATCGCCCGGCTCGGCGGGCCGGGGCTGATCAACCGCGTCGCGGGTGAACGAGGCCTGTTCGCCCGCGTGGATAAGCCGCGGCGCGTCCGCCTGGAGATCGGGACGGATTTCTGTTGCACCCTCGAACACCGCGACGTGGCTGCGGTCTGGGAACTGGCGCACGCTGTAGCGGGTGCCCAGCGCGCGCACGCGGCCTTGGGCCGTTTCGACCAGGAAAGGGCGTCCGATCGGGGAGGCCGGGTCGGGCGCGGTGGTGACGAGGATCCGGCCGCGCAGCAGCCGGACCAGGCGCTGCGCGCCGTCGAAGCGCACATCGATGGCGCTTCCCGTGTCCAGGTCGATGCGGCTGGCGTCGGCCAGCGTGACGCCCAGGCGCTGGCCGGCGTCCGTGTGGTGGTCGGATTGCCAGTCCTGCCAGCCGCGCCACAGGCTGTCGCGCGCCAGCCAGGCGCCACCGCCGGCGAACAAGGCCAGGGCCAGGGTCTTGATGGCCCGGCGGCGTGTCCGGCCGTTGCGGTCTTCATGTGTCAGCGTGCCGCGCACCAGCGGCGTGTTCAGCCCGCGCAGTTGCTGGCCGAAGGACTCGATGTGGCGCCAGGCGCGCTCATGGTCGGGATGTTCCGCCCGCCAGCGCTGGCAGGCTGCATGCGTGGAGTCGCTGGCATCGGCCGCTTGCAAGGCGACCAGCCACTCCACGGCGCGCAGGCTGACGCTTGCGGGCAGCGGCGCGCCGTTCAGTTGGGGGAACGCCGTCAGGCTCGGGTCCGCGGGCGAGATGGGCATGGCGGTGTCGGTCGCGGCGGCTGGACGGGGGCGGTCATCAGGCGCCGAAAAAGCAGAGGTGCGCCGCCTTGGCGATATAGCGCTGCACGGTGGCGAGCGAGACCTTCAGCGTCGCGGCAATGTCCGCTTGCTTCATGCCTTCTAGCTGGGAGAGCAAGAATGCCTGGCGCACCGGAGCGGTCAGCGTATCCAGACGCCGGTCCAGTTCGATCAGTGTTTCCAGCAGGATGGCGCGTGTTTCAGGGCCGGGCGCTTCGCGTTCGGGCAGGTCGGCCAGGCTGGCCAGATAAGCCTCTTCGATCCTGCGGCGTCGCATGAAATTGGACACCACGCCCTGCGCCACCGTGGTCAGCAGCGCGCGCGGTTCGCGCACCGCGACAGTCTCGCCGCGGACCAGCAGGCGCATGAACGTGTCATGCGCGAGATCGGCCGCGTCCGAGGAATTGCCCAAGCGACGCCGCAGCCATCCCTTCAGCCAGCCGTGGTGATTCGCGTACAGGACGTCGATGCCCTGGGACGGCACTGCAAACTCGGTCGCGGACATGCGGCCCTCCGGCTCGTCGCGGGCCTGGAGGAAACCGGCGCCCGTGAAAAATGAGAATCATCCGCATTCTAAAGTGAGTCGCGACGCGCCGACAAGAGGCCGGACCGCAAGGAGCCGGTGTGGCTCCCCTTCGATCCGGCCAGGTAGGGATGCCGCGTCCTCAGAACGTTCCGCGCACCGTCAGCGTCGCGTTGCGGGGCTCGCCGTAGAAGCTGCCCCAGCCCGGCGCGCCTATCGTCTGGTAGTAGGACTTGTCGAACAGGTTGTTCACGTTCAACGCCGCCGACCAGTTCTTGTTGATCTTGTAGCCGATGCGCGCATTCCAGACGGCGTAGGGCGCTTGCGATACCCGCACCGACCGCGTCTCGGTGTAGCTGCCGGTCTGGTAGTTCACGCCGCCGCCCAGGGTCCACGCCGACCATTGCCCAGGCAGGCGGTAGTCGGACCACAGGCGTAGGATGTGCTTGGGCGTTACCGTGCGGCCGAAGTTGGTGCTGGATACCTCGGTGTCGTCCAGGAACTTCAGGGTATTGAAGGTGTAGCCGGCAAACAGTTGCCAGCCCGGGGCGACCTCGCCGCTGATTTCGGCGTCCACGCCCTGGCTGCGCACCTTGCCGCTGGACAGATAGCAGATGTCGCCGACGGTGCACGCGCTGACCAGGTCTTGCTGGGCGCGGTTCTTCTGGTCGACGCGGAAGAGCGCGACGGAGGCGTTGACGCGGCCGTCGAGCAGTTCGCCCTTGATGCCTGCTTCGTAGTTCTTCCCCAGGATGGGGTCCAGTATCTGGCCCGACGCGTCCACGGCGTTCTGCGGCTCGAAGATCTCCGCAAAGCTGACGTAGCCGGACCACTGGGGATTGAAGGCATAGATCAGACCGCCGTAGGGCGTGACGACGCCATTTTCCTTGTAGGGGTCGGTGTACTGCTGGCCGCCATCGCGGTAGTTGCCGGTGTTCTCGTACCAGCTGACGCGGGCGCCTGCCACCAGCGTCAAGGGGTCCGCCAGCTTGAAGCGGCCCACGCCGTAGACGCCGGTCTGTTTCATCTTGATGATGGTCGCCGCGCCGCGGTAGGCGTTTTCGCGCAGCCATTCATCCGTGGGTTCGGGCACGTGGTGATCCGGGTCCCAGACGTTCACGGCGCGGTTCAGGCGCGCGGTCGCGAAATCGTTCTTGCTGGTCAGTTCGTTGATGCTGGCGCCCACGCTGATCGAATGTTTGCGGCCCAGGGCCTCGAAGGCGCCGTCAACGTCCAGGTTGAGCGCCTTGTTGTGCGTGGAGAAATCGAAGATGCCGGCGTACATCGTCGGCCCGAGTCCGGTGGCCGGGTTGACCGCGCCTTCGGTGAAGGCGTATTTGGAATCGTTGGACTCTTGGGTGGAAGTCCCGGTGAGTTTCAGCGACCAGTCCTGGTTGAAGCGGTGCGCGAGTTCGGCGAACACGGTGGTCTGCTTGCCGTTCCAGCGGTTCCAGTCTTGCGAGAGCGAGGTCGAGCGTTTCAGCCCGATGTCGTCGCCGTTGGTGTAGTGGGGCAGGCCATGGAAGAACGGCGTGGATCGCAGTTCTTCGTAGCTGACGCCGCCGGTCAGGGTGGTGGCGGGGCCCAGGTCGTAGCTCAGCACGCCATACAGCACGCCGGTGCGGCTGTCGGCATTGTCGTAGAAGTAGTCCCGGTCGTTGTAGCTGGCCACGGCGCGTCCGCGCAGGGAACCCGATGCATTCAAGGGACCGGTCGCATCGATATCGGCCCGGTAGTTGTTCCAGGAGCCGCCGCTGGCCAAGAGCTGCACCTGGTTTTCGGCCAGCGGGCGCTTGCGCACCAGATTGACCGCGGCGCTGGGCGAACCGGCGCCTTGCAGCAGGCCGGTGGCGCCGCGGATGATTTCCACGCGGTCCAGGATCACGGTGCTGCTGGTGAAACTGTTGGCCTGGGGGTAGTAGAAGGCGCGGTTGACGCCGTCGAACTGGTAGCTGTCGACACGGAAGCCGCGCGAGAACACGTAGTTGCCGCCCATCGGGCTCTTGTAGAGCGTCATGCCGGTGCTGTTGGCCAGCACGTCGTCCAGGGTGTTGGCGTTCTGGTCGTCCATGCGCTGGCGCGTTACCACCGTGACCGACTGCGGAATCTCTTTCAGGGTCTGCTCGCCCTTGCCTATGGTCACGATCCCGCTGGTATAGCTGCCCGTGCCTTCGGTGACGGCCGGGTCGGCCATGCCCGTTACCGTGACCGGCGCGAGGGTGGTCGCATCTCCCTGGGGAATGCGGCGCAGGTGGTAACCCTCTCCATTGGCGTTGGCCACGGCTTGCAGGCCCGTGCCGGCCAGCAGGCGTGTGAGGCCTTGCTCGGCGGTGTAGCGGCCGCTAAGCCCTTGCGTCGTCACGCCGCGGGTCAGCGTTGGCGACGCGGCCACGGTGACGTTGGCGGCGACTCCGAACTGGCCCAGCGCCTCGTCCAGCGTGGTGGGCGCGATGGCGAAGGCGATCCCCTGCACCGCGGCGGGCTGGGCCCAGGACACGGCGGGCGCGGCAAGCGGGACCATTGCTGCCAATGCAAGATGGACGACAAGGCGCAAGCGCGCCGGACCTGCCCCGGGCGTCTGGGGCGCGGCAAGAGTAAAGGATGTATGGCGTGCTGCCATGAGAGCTTCCTGGTTCGTCGATGGGTAGGGCCAGACCGCGGGCGCCTCGGGTCTGTCTCTATGTCTAACGAACCACATCCGAAAATCTTCGCCGTCGTTACAAATTTCCCGCGCGGCAGCGCGGACCGGGGGCCGCGGCCGCGCGGCGTCAGGCGCGATCGACGCTGACCCAGTAACGCGTGCGGTATCGCAGCCTGAGGTCCAGCACGCCGGCCGCCACCTCCAGCGCCTTGTCGGTGTCGTCGATGCGGAAGGCCCCGGTGACTTCCAGGTTTGCCACGCTGGGGTCGCAGCGCAGGATGCCGACGCGGTAGCGGCCCAGTTCCGCCAGGAAGCGGTCCAGCCGCATGCGGTTTGCGACCAGCATGCCGGCAGCCCACGCCGGTCCCTTGCCGTCGACCCGGGACGAGGGCGACAGCGCGCGGTCGTTGAACTCTGCCTGTTCGCCGGCACGGACCACCCGCCCGGCGGGATCCACGCGCACGGCGCCTTCAAAGACGGCGAGCTGCGCGGAGCCGAGGCCGTCGTCCAGCTGGCGCACGGCAAAACGCGTTCCGAGCGGGTTTAGGACTCCGTGCCGGGTCTGCACGCTGAAGGGGCGTCCGGCGGCATCCGCCGCCGTCGCGATCAGGATCTCTCCGCTGCGCAGCTTGATGCGGCGCTGCTGCGTGTCGTAGTGCAGCACCACCGCGGTATCGGTGTTCAACGTCAGGACGGTGCCGTCGGGCAGGGTCATGGTCCGCTGTTCGCCGGTGGCGGTGCGATAGACGGTGCTGCCGTCCCCCCAGCCTTCGCGCGCGCCTGCCCATGCCAGCGTACCCAGGCAGATGCCGCCGGCTGCCCATTTCATGACGTTGCGGCGCGAACGCTGCTCGCAGTAGCGCAGGATGGTCTGGCTGGCGGCAGCCTCGGGCGCGTTGCCCGCGCTGACGGCGTCGACGTCGCGTCCGATGCCCCGTAAACGTTGCCACGCCAGCTCATGGCGCGCATCGGCCTGGCGCCATGCCGCACAGGCGGCCTGAGTGGCCGCGTCGGGTGCATCTCCGGTCCGCATCATCCATCGCGCAGCCTGTTTGATGATGTCCGGATGCAGCCGTTCGCCCTGGGCGGCGTTCATGCGTAGAGCACCGCGTAGCAATGTTCCCAGGCCTTGACGATGTCCCGCTGCACGGCCGCCACCGAAATGTCGAGCTGCCGGGCGATGTCCCGATAGGGCATGCCTTCCACCTGCGCCAGCACGAAGACCCGGCGCGCGCGCGGCGGCAACTGCTCCAGCATGCGGCATACGGCGTTCAGCGCCTCCACCACCAGCGCGTGCGTTTCGGGGCTGGGTTCCAAGGCGTCGCTGCGCGAGGCCAGCGTTTCCAGATAGGCCTGTTCCACGGCGCGGCGGCGCGACTGGTCGATCAGGAGGCGCTTGGCGACGGTGGTGAGAAAACCGCGCGGCTCGGCGAAGGCCGCGCGCGACTCGCTGCGCATGACGCGTTCAAAGGTGTCGTGCGCCAGATCCGCGGCGTTTTCGGTGTTGCCGCTGAGCCGGCGGCGCAGCATCTGCACGAGCCAGCCGTGATGCTCGCGATACAGGCTGACGAAATCGTCGGAGGATGCAAAGTCGGCGGGGGGCAAGGGGCTTCCATCCAAACGCTAATAGGAATGATTGCTAATTGTATAGGATCGTCGTTCCTTGCGTCATGCCTGCGTTGGCGGCTATGGGGTTGCGTGGCGAGCCACAGGCTGGAGCGTGACGCGGCCGAGCAGGAAGGTCGGCCGCGCTGCGAATGCGTCAGATGGTGTGTAGCGGCGGATCGACGGCCGCCGGTCGGCCGTGTGCCTGATCTATCGAAGCGGCAAAGAGGGCAGCGGAGGTCTACCCTTAAACCGCGCCATGCGCGGCGATGTTGCGATACTGTCCCTTGAAATACAGCAATGGCTGCGTAGAAGCAGCTTCTTGCAGGTCCAACGCCTTCACTTCGCCAATCACGATCAGATGGTCGCCCGCGGCGTGTTCGGCATGGATCTCGCAATCAAGCCAGTGCAGGCTGCCGGCAATGATCGGATTGCCGAGAGGCGATTCCCGCCAGTCCACGTCGTGCCACTTGTCCGTGCCTCGCTGAGCGAATTGGTTGGATATCCTGACCTGCTCATCCGACAGGATATTGACCACGAATCGGCCCGCCCGGCGGATTTTTGGATAGCTGGCGGAACTGCACATCACACTGAACGACACCAGCGGCGGACTCATTGAAACGCTATGGAACGACTGGCAGGTGAAGCCTATCGGCTCGCCTTCGATATGCGATGTAATTACCGTGATGCCGGACGCGTAGTGCCCGAGCGCTTCGCGAAAGCGCCTGGGCTCGATCGCCGTACTGGAAAGTGACATGGTGGGGGTTGGATACTGGGTGCAGCTCATGCGGGGTCGTCGCGAGCCGTTCGCGACGACCATTTTCCGCCTTGGGATCAGTTCGAGAGTTCCTTGCGGACGATTTCCGCGCCGGCGCTCAAAGCGCTCAGCTTGCCTCTTGCGACGGCGCGAGACAAGGGAGCCATGCCGCAGTTGGTGCAAGGATAGAGCTTGTCGGCATCCACAAACTGAAGCGCTTTGCGCAGCGTGTTGGCGACTTCCTCGGGGGTTTCAATGGTGTCGGTTGCCACGTCAATGGCGCCTACCATCACTTTCTTGCCCCGGATGAGTTCGATCAGGTCCATGGGAACGCGCGAGTTGTGGCATTCCAGCGAGACGATGTCGATGCTGGATTTTTGCAGCTTGGGAAAAGCCTCTTCGTATTGCCGCCACTCCGATCCCAGCGTCTTCTTCCAATCCGTATTGGCCTTGATGCCATAGCCATAGCAGATGTGGACGGCGGTTTCACACTTGAGCCCTTCAATGGCTTTTTCCAGCGTGGCTACGCCCCAATCATTTACTTCGTCAAAGAACACGTTGAAGGCGGGCTCGTCAAACTGGATGATATCGACGCCCGCGGCCTCCAATTCCCTGGCTTCCTGATTGAGAATCTTGGCGAATTCCCACGCCAGTTTTTCGCGGCTTTGATAGTGGCCGTCATACAGCGTATCGATCATCGTCATGGGGCCCGGCAAGGCCCATTTGATCGGTTGCTTGGTCTGCTGGCGCAAGAACTTGGCATCTTCGACAAATACCGGCTTGCGGCGCGCCACGGCGCCCACGACCGTCGGCACGCTCGCATCGTAGCGATCACGAATCCTGACGGTCTTGCGGTTCTCGAAGTCCACGCCTTCCAGATGTTCGATGAACGTCGTCACGAAATGCTGACGCGTTTGTTCGCCATCGCTGACGATATCGATGCCTGCGTGCTGCTGTTCTTGCAGAGACAAACGCAGCGCATCCTGCTTGCCCTCGCTCAGGCCTTCATCCTGCAATTTCCAGGGCGACCAGAGTTTTTCGGGCTCTGCCAGCCAGGAGGGTTTGGGCAGGCTGCCGGCGGTGGAAGTGGGTAGCAATTTTTTCACAATAGATGCCTTGGTGCTTTTGATGGGTCAAAGAGGGTAGTTGGCGGACCACTGCTGAAGAATCGCCTGGTAGGGTTTGATGAAGTGTTCCTCGACAAACCGTCCCTGCTCGATCGCCAACTGGCTACGTTCCTCTCGATCGTAGACAATCCGGGTCAGTGAATAATCCTGGTGCTTCAGGCTGGGCTGATAGGATTTTCCCGCTGCGGAATTCGCGTTGTAGATCTCCGGCCGGTAGATCTTCTGGAAGGTATCCATCGTGCTGATGGTGCTGATGAGCTCAAGATTGGTGTAGTCGCTCAGCAAATCGCCGGAAAAATAAAAAGCCAAAGGCGCAGCACTGTTCGGCGGCATGAAGTAGCGAACCTTCATCCCCATCTTCTTGAAGTACTCGTCAGTCAGGGAATATTCGTCCTGCTGGTATTCAACGCCCAGCACAGGGTGCTGGTTCTCGGTCCGGTGATAGGTCTTGCTGCTTGATACGCTCAGGCATATGACGGGCGGCTTGCTGAAGTGCTCCTTGTAAGTGCTTGAATTCACGAAGCACTTGAACAGCTTCCCATGCAGGTCTCCAAAATTCTCCGGAGTGCTGAATCCCGGCTGATTCTTGGTGTGTTCCAGCAGCAGCACGCTGAAGTCATAATCCCGCACGTACGAGGAGAAGTTATTCCCTACGATGCCTTCGATGCGTTCGTTGGTTTTGTTGTCGACGATGCTCGTCTTCAGTATTTCGATCAAGGGGAGGGCATTGCCGCTGCTCGCGCCGGCTATGCTCATCTCGACGGAAATGATCTCAAGGTTGACGGCATAGCGGTCGCCCTTGGGATTGTCCCAATGCGCCAAGGCATTGAAGCGATTGTCTATCATCCTGAGGGTGTTGCGCAGGTTCTCCTGGCGACTCGTGCCCCGGGCAAGATTGGCGAAGTTGGTTGTGATCCGCGTATTGTCTGAAGGACGATAGTCTTCATCGAAACAAATGCTCTTGATGGCAAATTCAAACTCGTTGCTCATTGTGCTCTGCTGCCCTGAATCCTGAGATAAATCCCGCGTCTATGTCCTGCTTTTTCAGCGCTGCTTGTTTTCTTTTTTATTCAGCAGTCTTGACTTTGGCGGTACAGGGGGCGTAGTTTATGTCGCGCTATCCATGAATAAAAGTGAATTGATCTCATGGATCAATTAGATTGGCTCATGGATAGGCGAGCGGCCGATCTGCCCGCAGATCTGACCGCCTGGCGAGCAGACGCCGCCGTGAATCAAGCCGTGGCGGGCTTTTTCGCTTGTTCAATGAATGCGCGCATGTAGTCGATACCGACATCTGCCTCGCGCGCGCCCAGATAGATGTGTTTGGCAATGCCTTTCTTGCCCAGCCGGACCGGCACCACATTCATCGTGTCCGCATACTCCAGCACCAGCCAGCGTGGCAACGCCGCTACTCCACGGCCGCTGGCGACCATCTGCAGCATGATGTCGGTGGTCTCGATGGCCTTGTGCCGCTTGGGCGTGATGCCGGCGGGCGTCAGGAACATGTTGTAGATGTCGAGCCGGTCGACCGGCACCGGATAGGCCACCAGCACTTCGTTGGAGAGTTGTTTGGGGGTGACATACTCCTCCTTGGCAAGAGGATGGTTGCCAGCGACGACCAGCACCTGTTCGTAGTCGAACACGGGCTCGAACACGAGCCCGGGCTTATTCAGCGGATCAGGTGTGACCAGCAGGTCGATTTCGTAGCCGAACAGCGCCCCGATGCCCCCGAACTGGAATTTCTGCTTCACATCCACGTCCACATCCGGCCAGGCCGCCAGATACGGGGAGACGATCTTCAGCAGCCATTGGTAGCAGGGATGGCATTCCATGCCGATCCGCAGCGATCCGCGCTCTCCCTGGGCGAACTGGCGCAGGCGTTCTTCGGCCAAGGCCAGTTGCGGCAACACCCGATTGGCCACCGCCAGCAGGTACTGACCGGCTTGGGTGAGTCTCAGGCTGCGGCCTTCACGCAGCCAGATGTCGGTGCCCAGTTGCTGCTCCAGCTTCTTCATGCTGTGACTCAGGGCCGACTGCGTCACGTGCAGGACGCCAGCGGCGGCAGTCAGTGAGCCCTGCTTTTCCACCTCCTGCACGATGGATAGATGGACACGATCAAGCATCATCAAAATTCGTGATTTGTTGAAGTCTCGCCAGTTTACTCAGGACCTCGATATTCTTGCTTTCGACGTACTTCAAATCGCCGACAAGGTAGACCGCATCACGCGCGCGGGAGATTGCTACGTTCATTCGACGCGCATCCCCGTAGAAGGTTGCAGGTCCGGTCGTGCGCACAAATGAAAAGAAAACGATGTCGGCTTGGCGTCCTTGGAATGCGTCGACTGTATCCACCTCGACCGCCAGGTGCTCCTTGATGTCGAGCGTCTTGATAGCCTCTTTCAGCGCCCTGCACTGAGCGCGGTAAGGCGTAATCACAGCCACGCTGAGCTTTCTATCATGGGAATTCGCGGCTTTCCCTTTGCGGCGCTGGCACATCTCAAGCAGCCTGTGCGTGATGATCTCGACTTCCCGTTGATTCTCAAGCACTCCGCCTTGCCGCACCGGCACACGGAAGCCGCGCGATTCATAAGTAAACCATCCAAAGTGCGTGAATTCGTGATCGCTTTCTTCGCGGTGATGGTCGAGCGAGCCGTTGTAGAAGTTCTCGGAGATGAATGAGCCGATGTGAGGCAGCATGCGGTACTGCTTGCCCAGCTGTCCCTTCATGGTGGCTGGAAGATTCTCGAAAATCCTGTCGATCACGCCGTCTTTGATAAGGCGAGCCTTGGATATGGCCAGGGTATCCAGTGCGTCGTTTTCTTCTTCACAGAACGTCGGAGGCAGCTGTTTGTGGTCGCCGACCAAGATGCACTTGCGGGCAACGCACATGGCCATGATCCATTCGGGCAGGGTGGCCTTGGAGCATTCATCAACGATGGCCAGATCGAAATCTTCGCTATCCGCGTCCAGCAGGTGATCGATCTGGTTGCAGGTGACGCCAATGATCTGGTGATTGTCTGCCAGGTTCTGGAACTGCCATCGCGGTACCTGAACCTCCCCGTTTTCCACGTCCCCTTGTTCCAGGACGTTATAGAGCACGTTGGTGAGCCGGGGGGCGAAGTTCAGTGCCTTGTTCCACACCTCGTTTGCGCGGATCGCCGCAGCCGTTCCCTGTGTGTGTTCGGACTCATACTCGGTGACGGCGTAGCGCGGGTAGCGCATGGTCTTCGAGCGCATCTGGTCGTCTCCGATCTTGCATAAGCGATCCAGTGCGTTATCGACCGCCACGTGCGTTTCCGAGGTGACCAGGATGCGGGCATTCGGCTTCGCTTTCAGCGTTTGCAGGATGATCTCCACGATTGCGGTCGTCTTGCCCGTGCCCGGTGGACCCTGCAAGAAAAACAAATCCTCGGCCGCCATCGCGTTCTTGATGAGCTTGAAGGCGTGGTCGTCTGGATCGTCGTAGCCAGGCTGAATGGGCTTGTTGATGATCAGGCTCATGTTGTCCAGAGCCATCACTTGGGATGCCTCGTCCATGATCGCCTTGACCTTCTGTTCTGCCTCTTTGTCCAGCGGGCGCCGCTGGCGACTGCCGGCCGAGCCGTCCACGCCCACACGGTCGCCTTGTCGGGAATCTTTGCTGCTGTAGTAGTGGTGCAGCAGCCGGTTGTGATTGATGTTGCAGTTCGCGCCCTGGCGAAAGCGAATCAGGAACTTGATTTGGCGCTCGTACTTGACGCAAGTCAGCCGATCGTCGATGGAGAGTTCCAGGACTTTCGTCAGGTACTCCAACCAGTCGTCGAGGTGGTCGATGAAGTCGAACACGGGCCCCGGCGGCATGGACTGAGGCTGTTTGTCATTGATGGCGAGTTCCATATCAGTTGACCGTGGCTCTCAGCAGCGTTTCAACGCCGGATGGATTGTTCATGCCAAGGTTCATGACGACCTTGCGGATCAGTCGAGGCTTGGCCTCATCGCCTAAGGCAGTCAAAGGCAACACGATGGGCCTGCCAACAATCTCCTCGACGATCGCCATGTCGGGGTCGATGGACAGCACGCCCATATTCACCTCCGCCATGTTTGCGGAAAGCAGCGCATCAAGGGATAGAAGGATTCGCGATTTTGAGAATTGCGGCAACGCGGCCAGCAGCCTGTCGCGAGAGGTGTAGCCCAGGCGCACTGCGTAGCAGATGGCCAGAATCGACTCTTTCAGGTTTGGCTTGCGCCATTGGAAAGTGATTTCAGACTTCATTTATTGGTCTACGGGTTCGGGTTCCTGGACTGGTAGTGCTTGCGTCGGTCTTCTCGTGTGCTCACGCCGATCGCCCGGTGCACATCGAAGTCTTTGCCCATGCTGAAGATCTGCATGATGCGACGAATGCTCTCGTCAGGCTGCAGTGATTCGAACTTGCCCAGCCGTTCCCTGAGTTCGTTGCCGCGGGAGTAGACCACTTGGCGTGCCGTGGAGATTTCACGGCGCTTGTCGCCGGCCGCTTGTCTTTCCCTGAAGAGTCTTTCGCGCATGACCTTGTCTTGGTCAAGCGTATCGAAGTTCTTGAGCTTGTGATTTGCCTCGATCTTGGCCCTGATGGCGTTGAACTCTTCCTGGATGCCGTTGAACTCCTCATTGGCCTCAAGCTGGAGGGCGGCTGTTCCTCGGTGTATGGAGATCAACTTGGGTAATGTGACGTCGCCCTCGATCTCGGCGATCCAGCTGTTGGCCAGGTCGTTTTCTGTCAATGCTGAACCAAATCGGTCACTGAGCTTGTCCTTGATCTTGCCAAAAATCTCGCTGCACTTCCTGTACTGCTCGCTGAGGTCGGCCTTGTTTGCCTTGTGCTCCTCCGTGAGCTCTCTGGACGCCGCGATCCGCTGATCGCGTTCATGGCGTAGCTCCTTGAGCTCGGTTTGAAGACGCATGGAATGGCTCTTCAAGCGGCTGAGGTCGTGTCTGATCGAATCGGTGTTGTTTTTTTGGCTGGTCCTCACGTGGCGCGCCGTACGCTCGATAAGCGTGGAGCTGACCTGGATGGGACGCTGCCTGATCATGTTGTTCCACTCGGCTCGCTCATTACGCTGGGTAAGCCTGTTCAGCTCGACCTGAAGCGCTGCGATGAAGTCCAGGATCTTTAGCTTGGTGTCGATGCGCTCGGAAAGCAAATCAATTTGTTGGCCCGTTATGGACGTGTTCATCCATGAGTCAAAGCAAACGAACATCTTGTCCTGGAAGTCTCCAAGATGTGAGACATAGGCCTGGGCCGTGCCAACTTGCTCATTCAGGAACTCAATGAGGTCCTTGAGTTCAGCGTCACGCTTTTTCTTGAAAGCGGCGACCTCTGCCCTGTACTCGTCAGCCTTGGCGTGCAAACGGTCCCGCGCCGCCTTTTCGTGCTGTTCGAGCTGATGGATAAGTGCGTTTGCCGTTGCAGTTTCTTTTTCCAGTGATCTCCCACAGAAAAAGTGCATTATTTTTTTTAAAATCATGGGTATCACGCCTGAAGCAGGAACTCATATGCCTGGTCGAATCCAGTGATGGCGGGCAGGGTCAGATCTACGCGGTCCTTCAGCGCCCCGTCCAGCTGATACTTGAGCTGGCGGTCCTCCGGACTATCCGAGAGCCCCTGATCCACAAGCTGGTTCAGGTGCGCAATCTCGTCCCTGTAAGCGTCAATGCGCAGCTGGGCCTCGTATTCTTTGAGTTTTTGCGACGAAACAACGTTCGTCTCGTCCTGGTAGCGCTTGATCACGGGATGGAACATCAGATATTTCAACTCCAGGTGCTTATCGAGGCTCGCGCGCATTTCCCCGAACTTGTCGCTGGCCTGCTGTATGACTTCGCGCCTGGCCTGTTCGTACTGAAGGTCCATGGCGTGGATCTGGTACTCGAACTGCTCCATCAGTTCTTGCATCTGCCTGCGTTCCGCAGCGTCAATCTGGTCGAAGCGGCGATACAGTTCCGCCTGCAGTGACTTGAGCTGGTTCTTGCGCGTGCGGTACTCGGACAGGACAGAGATTGCACCGCTGAATGGAATGCAATCTGTCCAGACAAATGTGTTTTCGGACATGGTTCCGACCGATGTCGCGTACTGAGCAAGCGTGATGTGGCCAATCTCAAGCTTCGCCGCTGCATCAGTGATATCTTTGATCGCGATCTTCGAGCCTACGCCTTGGAAGTGTCCGACAAACGAGCCAATCGCCAGCGAGAACCCGATGGCGAAGACTGCGCCGAGGGCGATGGGGCCGAGCGCTCCCAGGGTTGTCCCAAATACCGTCACCGAAGCCACGTTGGAGGCGATGAACTGCCCCAGGAAGGCCGACGCCGGCGCGGCCAGGCTGGTGGCGCAGGTGACGCCAACGATCTGGATAGTGCTGCCGATGGATGATGATGCGAATTCGATGCTGTCGATTTCGCCCTGGGAGAACTTGTAGAGGTTTTCGCCTAGGGATATGGCGATGGCCACAGTCGCGGCAGCGACGTTGCCCTTTGTCATCTGCTGGCCTATGGTGCCGCCCAGCGAAGATGCGCTGGCCTTGGCGGCGGCGCCTCCCGCAGCTTTCGCCGCCGTTTTTGCCGCTGCCTCTGCGGCCGCATCAGCCATCAGCTGCCCAAGATGCTGGACGCCGGTGACGGCAACAGCACGGGCTGAGCCTTTTAGCGCGCTGAACACTATGTTCTGAGCAGCTTCCATGCAGCGCTCTTTGGTCATGGGCTCGTTGCTGGTCATGAAGCTGTAGAGCTCTCCGGCAGCGGCCGATGAGGCGCCGGTCAAGGCACCAGACTGCACGGCGTTACGGTACTGCATGCGATTGAATTCCGCGCGGACCCGTGCCTTGTCCTTGTAGTCCGGGCCTTCGCCCTTTTTCCTTGCCTCTTTGGCCAGTTCTTCGGCGCTGCCTTTTCCCTTGCGGTTCAGGCCCGTGCTTTCGATGTTCTTGCCATCGTTTGATGAGATCTTTCCCGTGGCCTTGTCGGCCGTGTCCTTGTAGCTTTCAGCGACATCAGGGCGGTTTCCCTCAGCCTTGGACGCGCGCTTGCTGGCCGAATTCTTGACCTGCTGGACCTGATCGTCGGGGACCACCTTGCCCACGGCGTCGTACCGTTTGGGCGAAAGCGCAGCTGCTGTTGAATCCCCGTCCTTGTAGAACTTCACCTGATAGTCGTGGCTGCCATCAGGGGTTTGCACACGGATATCTGTCACCGGATCATTGACCTGTCCGACATCGAGCGTGGCCGTGTGGTTCAACTGCCCCTTTGCAGCGGCTTCGATGTTGAATGAGCCTGCGTGGTGTGCCTCTGCAGTGAAGCCTTGCTGGACATCAATCGATTGCTTGGATAAATCACCACTTTTGGTGGTGATTGAATCCATGATCTTGGTTTTGTAGTCTGCGAGGGCACTGTTCAGTGCATCGCCCTGGAGCTGGTTGAATCCGCCTGCCGCAAGTGAAAAACTGAAATCTACGCTCTCCGATTTGTGCTTGGAATCATGTTTTTTTTGAGTAGGCATAAATCGTTGAAAAAATGATTCTTTTGAAAGAGTGGCGCAGAAGCGATGTAAAAATAATCCTTGAAATAATACGCAAATGGTTCACGTGTGGTGGTTTCAATAACCATCATTTTTCGTGCCATTTCGAGTATTTGCATGAAATGCAGAGTGTTCCAGATTGGCAGCAGCGGGGCGGATTCAAATTCACCGATTTCCAAGCGTTCCTTCGCGATGCCGCGCCGCATTGGCAAGGTCCGCGATCGGCGCCAGCAGCTCCCGGTCAAAACTCTCAAGCGTCGCGCCAGCGCGCAATCTTGCGGGCCAATCGGAATGCGTCAGCGCTCCACGTCCGAGCGAAACGAAGTCTGCCTCCTGCCGCGTCATCATCCCGCCGGCCGCCATCGGGTCATGCAGCGATCCGTTGGCCAGCACCGGGACTGGAACGTGCCGCCGCGCCAGCGCCGCAAGGCTGGAACCCTCATCATCAAAGGCCGGACGCCAGGCCTCGAACTCGGTTGTGTGCAGATAATCGATGGGCTGCGCGCCCAGCGTGCGGTAGATTTGCGCCGCATCCGCCTGACCGCCTTCCCACTTGTGGGTGAAGTCGTTGACCTTGCCCTGTGAACTGCGCACGCCCACGACGAAGTGCTGCCCAACCGACCGGCGCACGGCCTGGATGACCTCCACGGTCAAGCGCAGCCGGTTGTCCAGGCTGCCGCCATAGCGATCTTCGCGCAGATTGGTGTAGCGGGTGAGGAACTGGTCCAGCAGATAGCCGTTGGCGCCGTGTATTTCTACGCCGTCGAAGCCCGCTTCCTGTGCCCTGCGCGCTGCGTGCGCGTATCCTTCGACCGCCTCTGCGATGTCCTCGTCCGACATGGCTTCAGGCATCCGGTACGGCCCCTCTCCCCGATAGAAGGTCATCTGGTGCCCCTTGGGTTGCACGGCCGATGGACCCTTCGTCGTGTCGCGATGGGGATTGCCCTGCGACAGCGCGCCCGCATGCATGAGCTGGGCGATGATGCGGCCGCCGTGCGCATGCACGCGATCCACCACGGCGCGCCAGGCGTCGCGCTGGACGTCGTTGGTGAGGCCGGGCTGGAACAGGTAGCCCTGCGCGTGGGCCCGGTCGGTATAGATGCCTTCGGTGATCACCAGGCCGAAGCCGCCGGCCGCAAAGGCTGCATAGTAGTCGGCCATTTGCGGCGTGGCGCGGCCATCTTCCGTCGCGCTGACGCGGGTCATGGGCGCGACGGCGAGACGATTGGCCAGCGTCAATCCTCTGTCCAGCCGCAGCGGCGTGAACAGCCCGGCCTGCGCGGCGCCGTCCGGACGATAGTCGAGCGCGTCCATGTCAGCGGCCCTCCTGCGGACGCACGGCGGCGATGGCCTCGATCTCGATCATGGCGGCGGGGTCGTAGAGCGCCTTGATCTCGGCGATGGTGTCGGCCGGGTAGGGGGCCGAGAAGAAACGGCGGCGCAGCGTCACCACGTCCTGGAAATGCCCCATGTCGGTGACGAAGATGGTGACCTTGATGACGTCCTTCAGGCTGGAGCCGCCGGCTTCCAGCGCGCGGCGCAAGTTCAGGAAGGCTTGTTCGCCTTGGGCCAGAAAGCCGCCGGCGACGATCTTGCCGTCATCGCTGGCGCCCGCCTGGCCGGAGATGAACAGCAGATTGCCGAACTGGATGCCCTGCGACAGCAGGAACGGTTCGTAGTTGTCAGGCTGGGTGATGACGCGCTGTAGCATGATGCGATTTCCTTCATTTATGGGTGAGTGGCTGGAGCGGCGTGAAAACCGCTGATCCATGCCTCCAATGTAGGGATGTGCGGTTGTGGTGACAAAGGTTCATTTGTCAGCTATAAGATGAGTAAATCTCATCTATTACCATGCAACGCCGATCTCTCCCTCTTTCCGGACTGCGCGTGTTCGAAGCCGCCGCGCGCCTGGGCAGCTTTAAGGCCGCCGCCCAGGAACTGGCGGTGACGCCGACCGCTGTCAGCCACCAGATCCGCGCGCTGGAAGCGCAAACCGGGCTGGCGCTGTTCGACCGCCATGTGCGCAAAGTGTCGCTGACCGAAACGGGCGCGCAGCTCTATCCCGTGCTGCGCGATGGGTTCGATGCCT
Source organism: Achromobacter sp. FW305-C-30-7 (assembly GCF_058783105.1). Lineage (NCBI taxonomy): Bacteria > Pseudomonadati > Pseudomonadota > Betaproteobacteria > Burkholderiales > Alcaligenaceae > Achromobacter > Achromobacter sp. FW305-C-30-7. The sequence goes on from NZ_JBYSYI010000004.1 coordinate 421,833, forward strand.
TCGAGGCGACGCTGGCGCGCTTGACGCAGCAGCGCGCGCGGACGCAGGTGACCATTTCCGCAACCAACGCGTTCACGGTGAAGTGGCTGGTGCCCCGCATGGCCGATTTCCGCAGCCGGCATCCCGGCATCGATCTGCAGTTGCAGGCCAGCGACGACGTGGTGGACCTGCGATCGGCCGCGGTCGACATCGCGATCCGCTATGGCCGCGGGCCGTATCCGGGCCTCGTCGCGCAGCCGCTGTTCACCGACCGTTTCGCGCCCGTGGCGAATCCGCGCCTGGGGGTCTCATCGCCGGACGATCTGGCTCGCGTGCCCTTGATTCGTTTCAACTGGAAGTGGTCTCATCCGGACAATCCGACCTGGGAGCGCTGGTTCGACGTCGCGCAGCGTTCCCTGCCACGGCAGGCGGGCCAGTTGCGTTTTTCCGATGAGGGCCATGCCATACAGGCGGCGGTTGCGGGCCATGGCGTGGCGCTGGTCAGCCTGCCGTTGATCGCCGAAGAGCTGGAAGCAGGCCATCTGGTTCAGCCCTTTGGCCCGGTGATAGCGGGACACACCTATCACCTGGCCATGCTTGCGGATCGGCCGCCCTCGGCGCCTGTGCAGGCGGTTGCGCAGTGGTTGATTGCGCAGGCGGCGACGCAAGAGCCAGGCTCGCGCGAAGCTTAGGCGAGCAGGTTGTTGGAGGCCGGCGCGTTGCTGTCAGTGCGCCGCGTTTGCAAGCAGATCGGCGACCGCAGCCTTGGCGCGGCCGAATTCCGCATGGTCGTCCATCGACGCGGCAACGTTGGCAAATGCCTGGTAGGCGAGCAGCTCCATGACGAGTTTCGCCTCGTTGGCGTCGGCTGCCATTTGCCCCTGTGCCTTGGCTTCGCGGATCAAGCCGCGCAGGCGTGCTCGGCCTGCCTCGCGGTATTGCTGGATCGCGTCGCGCAAGGGGCCGGGGCGCGCGCGATATTCGCTGCTTACCGCAGTAATGACACAGCCGCCCGGAAGCTGGCGGGTCTCCACGAAGTCGAACCAGCCGCTCATCAGGGCGCGCAGCCGCGCCAGCGGGGTGCGCTTGCGCATGGCCGGTTCAATGACCTGGGTCTGGTACAGGCCGATCGCATGGGCCAAGGCGGCCAATTGCAGGTTCTCCTTGTCGCCGAACAGGACCTGGAGATTGCTTTTCCCCACTTCAGCCCGTTCGGCCACCTGGCCGAAAGTCAGGCCGCCCAGTCCTTCGACGGAGAGGAGTTTCACGGCTTCGTCCAGCACGCGGGCGCGCGCGCGCTCGCCGCGCAGTCGGCGGCCATCGGGCGGGGAGGTGGGAGGCAACGGGTTCATGGGAGCCTGTTCTTTTACTTGCACGAGTTCGATTCATCCACGATACTATAAATACGATCGTATATATATAAACGTGAAAAATGAAGCAGGCTTTTGCGCTGCAAGCTGAACAGAACCGCCCCGGCCGCGCCCTAGCGGTGCTGTTGACGGGCAACTTCGTGACGATCCTGGATCTGTTCATCGTCAATGTCGCATTGCCCAGCATCCAGAGCGGCTTGTCGGCCAGCGATACCGACTTGCAGCTGATCGTGGTGGCCTACGCATTGGCTTATGGCTTGTGCCTGATAAATGGCGCGCGCCTGGGCGATCTTTTTGGGCGACGGCGCTTGTTCCTGGCCGGCATGGGCCTGTTCACCCTGGCTTCGGCCCTGTGCGGGCTGGCGCTCACGCCATGGCAGCTGATCCTGGCGCGCGCGCTGCAAGGCGTGGGCGCGGGCGTCTTGATGCCGCAGGTGCTCGCTTCGATCAGGGTCATGTTCGAGGGAGACGCGCGCAGGCGCGCGTTCGGGATCATGGGCGCCGTGCAGGGCGTGGCTGCAAGCCTCTCGCAGCTGTTGGGCGGAATACTCATCACCCTGAATCCGCTGGATTTGGGATGGCGGCTGGTGTTTCTCATCAACGTGCCTATCGGCATCGCCGCGTTGATGGCGGGGCGGCGGGCGCTGCCCGAATGGCGGGCGCCGGTGCCGACGCGGGTGGACCTGCGCGGGGCGCTTGCGGGTGCTGCCGGGCTGGCCTTGATCCTGGTTCCTGTGATGGAGGGACGAGAGCATGGCTGGCCCTGGTGGTCGTTTGCCGGGCCTGTGCTGGCGCTGGGGGTGTTGGCGTACTTTGTCCACTATGAAAAGACGCTGGCCCGGCGCGGTGGGGTGCCTGTGCTGGATATGCGGCTGTTTGCCAACCGGGCATTCGTGGCGGGCATAGGCGCGGTGTTTTTCTTTTTTTCGGCAATCAGCTCGTTCTTCTTCGCGCTGACGCTGCTGTTGCAGTTCGGGCTGGGATTGGCGCCGCTGATGGCGGGCGCAGTGTTCACGCCTTCGGCGCTGGCATTCTTTGGCGCTTCGCTTGCGGGTCCGAAACTGGCGGCGCGCTATGGACGCGCGGCGCTGTTGTGCGGCGTGCTGGTTTTCACCGCGGGCTTGGGGCTGTCCGCGATCACCGCCGCGACGCAACCCCAGAACCTGACGCTGCTGGTGATATCGCTGCTGCTGAACGGCGCAGGACAAGGACTGGTGATCCCGCTGGCATTCAATGCCATTCTTGGATCGGTGCAAGAGGAACAGGCGGGCATGGCCTCAGGGATGCTCAGTACCTTGCAAGTCGTCGGGACTTCCAGCGGCGTCGCGGTGGTGGGCGGCGTGATATTCACGATGCTCGGGGCCGCGGGGAGCTTGCCCGCCGGCGATGGCGCATGGCTCTATGGGCGGGCGCTGGCGGTGGCGATGTCCTACAACCTTGTCGCCGCGCTGCTCAGCCTGGTCTTTTTCAGGATGGCGACGCGCCGATAGCCCGTGCGCTTGAACACCGCCCGGATCAACCGCTCCCGGCCTGGGCCTACGCCCTGAATGCCGCAAACCCGTCCCAACACTCGCGCGTGAAGTCATACAGCGTGTCCTGCGCCGTCAAGGGCGTGCGCCCCGCCAGCCGGGCCAGTGCATAGTGGCCTTGGCGCTGCGGATCGGACGGGATCGGCACTTCGACTAGCAACCCGGCTTCCTGCTGCCTGCGCGTGACGCAGATCACGCCCAGCAGCAGCGCGTCCGAGCGCAATGCCAGCTCGACCAGCGCATCCAGGTTTTCGCAGCGGTGGGTGACCATCTGTTCGGGCGCGCCGCCCGGTCCCAGCGTTTCCGCCAGCCGCAGCGAGACCTCGGGGCTGAGCGTGCTGGAGGCCACCGGGTACTGGCGGACCTGTTCTATGCCTGGCCGCTTGTGGGCAAGGATGGGATGGCCCTTGCGGCAGACCAGACCGGCCCGCAAGGGGGGCAGGGGACGGGTTTCCAGGTCGGCCGCGTCATACAGCATGCGGGCATCGCAGACCATGGCGTGGAGGCGCTCGGCGCGCAGCATCTCCAGCAAGGCGGCGGTGGCGCCCAGCTCGACGCCCACGCGCACCTGGGGATGGCGTTCCGCCATGTGGGCCAGGAAGGGCGACAGCAGCAGGGACGCGGGCGCCGGACTCAGCCCGATGGACAGGGTGCCGGATTCGCCGCTGTGCAAGGTTTTCAGTTCGCGCTGCAGTTCCGCTTCCTCGAAGCGCATGCGGCGCGCGCGTTCGGCCACGCAGGCGCCGTAGGGCGTCAGGCGCACGCGGCGGGTGCCGCGGTCCAGCAGCGGCAGGCCGAGTTCGGCTTCGAGCGCCTGGATGCTGCGGCTGAGCGCCGGTTGCGACAAGTTGACCGCCTCTGCGGCGCGCGAGTAAGTGCCGTGTTCGACTACCGCCAGCAAATGCTTGAGTTTCTGAAAATCCATGTGCATACCGCATAAATACTATGAAATAAATGCATTGGAATTATAGAAGCGCGATTCGTATGATGGTTCGCAGACGGCGCCCGCAGAGGCGCCGCAAACCGCGTCCGGGACTCGCACCGCGGCGCGGCTCGACAAATACGGAGACAGATTCGAATGAAGCAGCACTTGTTGTCGGCCGCCATCCTGGCGGCCTGCGCGGCCATGGGCGCGCAAGTCCAGGCGCAGGAAGCCCAGCAGAACGTTCAGAAGCAGTCCGAGGCTGCAATGCGCCCGGCGGGCGCGGCCAGCGGCCAGGTCACGATACGGCGCGACGGCTATGGCATGCCGCATGTGTACGCCAATACCGTGTACGGCATCTTCTACGGCTATGGCTATGCGGTGGCGCAGGACCGATTGTTCCAGATGGAGATGGCGCGGCGCAGTACCCAGGGCCGCGTGGCCGAGGTGCTGGGCCAGCCCATGGTGGCGTTCGACAAATCCATCCGCGGCAACTTCTCGCCCGAGCGCATCCAGCGCCAGCTGGCCGCGCTGCCGGCATCCGAGCGCCAGATCCTGGACGGCTACGCGGCCGGCATGAACGCCTGGATCGCGCGGGTGCGCGCCGAGTCCGGCAGCCTGATGCCCAAGGAATTCAATGACCTGCGCTTTCAGCCCGCGGACTGGACGGCCTACGACGTGGCGATGGTGTTCGTCGGCACCATGGCCAACCGTTTTTCCGATGCCAATAGCGAGATCGACAACTTGGCGCTGTTGACCGCCCTGAAGGACAAGCACGGCGACGCGCGCGCCATGCAGATCTTCAACCAGCTGCGCTGGATGACCGACAGCCGCGCGCCCACCACCGTGCCCGAGGAAGAGGGCGTGTACCGGCCCGATGGCGCCACGCGGCCCGCCAAGCTGTCCTATGCGCTGCCGCGCTACGACGGCACGCCGCCCATGCTGGAACGCGTAGCGCGCGATCCGCAGACGCGCGGCGTGCTGGACGAGGCGCCCGCGGCCGTGCCAGCGCGGCTGCTGGCGCAGTTCGCGGAATCGGGGCAGCCGGGAATCGCCGGCTTTCCGACCACCAGCAATATGTGGATCGTGGGCCGCGACCACGCCAAGGACGCCCGCTCCATCCTGCTGAACGGGCCGCAGTTCGGCTGGTGGAATCCGGCCTATACCTACGGCATCGGCCTGCACGGCGCGGGCTTCGACGTGGTCGGCAACACGCCGTTCGCCTATCCCAGCATCCTGTTCGGCCACAACGCGCATGTGACCTGGGGCTCGACCGCGGGCTTTGGCGACGACGTGGACATCTATGCCGAAAAGCTCGATCCGAACGACCGTACCCGCTACTTCCACGACGGCGTCTGGAAGACGATGGAAAAGCGCACGGAACTCATCGAGGTCAAGGACGCGCAGCCGGTGGTGATGGACGTGTATCGCACGGTGCACGGCATCGTCACCAAGTTCGACGACAAGCAGCACGTGGCCTACGCCAAGGCGCGCGCCTGGGAAGGCTATGAACTGCAATCGCTGATGGCCTGGACCCACAAGGCGCAGTCGCGCAACTGGGACCAATGGAAGCAGCAGGCCGCGCGCCACGCGCTGACCATCAACTGGTATTACGCGGACGACAAGGGCAACATCGGCTACGCACACACGGGCTTCTATCCCAAGCGCCGCCCGGGCCACGATCCGCGCCTGCCTGTGCCGGGCACCGGCGAGATGGATTGGCAAGGCATGCTGCCGTTCTCGACCAACCCGCAGGTCTACAACCCGCGCCAGGGCTTCATCGCTAACTGGAACAACCAGCCCATGCGCGGCTATCCGTCGACCGACCTGTTCGCCATCGTGTGGGGGCAGGCCGACCGCTATGCCGAGATCGAAACCCGCCTGAAGGCAATGACGGCCCATGGCGGCAAGGTCAGCGCGCAGCAGATGTGGGACCTGATCCGCACCACCAGCTATGCCGACGTGAACCGCCGCCACTTCCTGCCGTTCCTGCAGCAGGCGGTGCAGGGGCTGCCTGCCGACGACGCGCGGGCGCAGTTGGTGGCGGGGCTGGCGTCCTGGGACGGCATGGGCACCAGCGACAAGCAGGCTGGCATCTACGACAACGCCGGTCCGGCCGTGATGGACGCCTGGCTGCGCGCCATGCTCAAGCGCACGCTGGCCGACGAGATGCCGGCGGACTTCTTCAAGTGGTACAGCGCCACCGGCTATCCGACACAGGCGGCGCCCGCCACCGGTTCGGTCAACCTGACGGTGGGGGTGAAGGTGCTGTTCAACGCGCTGGCCGGCCGCGACGCGGGCGTGCCGCAGCAGTACGACTTCTTCAATGGCCAGCGGCCGCAGGACGTGACGCTGGCCGCGCTGGACGATGCGCTGGCGGCCTTGCAGAAGGCCTACGGCCAGGATCCCGCAAGCTGGCGCATACCCGCGCCGCCCATGGTGTTCGCGCCCAAGAACTTCCTGGGCGTGCCGCAGGCGGACGACAAGGCGGTGTTGAGCTTCCCGGCTACGCAGAACCGCGGCACCGAGAACAACATGACCGTGTTCGACGGCCGTGGCGTGCGCGCGGTGGACGTGGTGGCGCCGGGGCAGAGCGGCTTTGTCGCCCCGGACGGCACGCCGTCGGTCCACACCCGCGACCAGTTCGACCTGTACACCGGCTTCGGCAACAAGCGGGTCTGGTTCACGGATGCGGAAGTGCGCGCCAATGCTAAGTCGGTAGAGACGTTGCGCTACTGACGGCGTAGCCGCCCTGGTGGCTGGCCAGCCGCGCATAGACCCCTTGCCGCTTGAGCAATTGATCGTGCGTGCCAGCCTCGGCCAGGGTGCCGCGCTCCAGAACCAGAATCAGGTCGGCATCGCGGATCGTCGACAGACGATGCGCGATGACCAGCGTGGTCCGGTACTGCATCAGCACGTCCAGGGCGCCGCGCACCTGCATTTCGGACAAGGTGTCCAGGTGCGAGGTGGCTTCGTCGAGGATCAGCACGGGCGCGTTCTTCAGGAAGGCGCGGGCAATCGAGATGCGCTGGCGCTGGCCGCCGGACAGCTGCATGCCGCGTTCGCCCACGCGCGTCGACAGGCCCTCTGGCAAGGCGCGCACGAAGTCCGACAGCGCCGCCTGCTCCAGCGCGCGTGCCAGGTCCTCGGGGCTGGCTTCGGGCCGCGCCAGCCGGATGTTGCCTTCCAGCGTGTCGTTGAACAGATAGGTATCTTGCGTCACCAGCGCCACGCGTTCGCGCAGGCCGTCCAGCTGCAGCTCGCGCAGGTCCACGCCGTCCAGCTTGACCTGGCCCGCGCGCGGATCCCAGAAGCGCAGCAGCAGGCTGGCGACCGTGCTCTTGCCCGCGCCGGACGCGCCCACCACCGCCACGGTGGCGCCGGCCGGCACCTTGAAGCTCAGGTCGCGCAGGGTGTCTTCCTGTTTGCCGGGATAGGCGAAGCTGACATGGTCGAAGGTCAGCGACAGGCCATGGGCAGAGACAGGCGCAGGCAGCGGCCCGTCGGTCACTGGCTCGGGCTCGTTGGCGACCACGTGCAGGCGGCGGGTGGCGGCGATGGTGTCGGCCAGTTGCCGGCTGACCTGCGAGATCTCGGATACCGGCAGGAAGGTGGCCAGGGCGATCAGCACCAGCAGGGGCAGCATGCCGGCCGAAAGCGCGCCGGCCGATACTTGCAACGCGCCCACGACCGCCACGGCCACGCCGCCCAGGCCCATCGCGATCTCAAAGCCCGCGGTCTGCCGGGACAGGTCATCCATGATGTCCTGCCGGCGTGTCCGATAATGGTCGGCCACGCGCAGGAATTCATCGCGGCGGCGGCCGGTGGCCTGGAAGGCGGTCAGGTCGGCCAGGCCCTGGATGGTGTCGGTGGTGTGTGCGCTCATCTCGCCCAGCGCCTCGCGCGCCTTGTCGCCCAGGGCGTCGACCTTGCGGCGGCCGCGCACCGGCGACACCAGCGCATAGGCCAGGAAGGGCAGCAGCGCCAGTGCCACCGGCCAGCTGTAGACGCCCAGGAAACCCAGCACCGATAGCGGCACCAGCACCGAGACGATGGCCGGGGCGATGGTGTGGGCATAGAAATACTCCACCATTTCCACGTCCTGCGTGGCCAGCGCCACCAGGTCGCCGGAGCGGCGCTGCAACAGGTAGGCCGGCGCCAGGCGCTCCAGCTTGTCGTAGAGCTTGACCCGCATGTCGGCCAGCAGCTGGTACGCCATGGCGTGCGCCAGCCAGGACTCCAGCCAGTGAAACAGCGCGGCCAGGGGCGCCGCGATCAGCAGGCCGACGATCAGGGCCGAGTAGTCGCGGCCGTCGCGGATGGCGGCGACGATCAGCGCGCTGAACACGCCCACGCCGATGTAGGCCGCGACCCGTGCCACGCCCAGCAGGATCGTGGCGGTCAGCGTGCCGCGCCACGGCCGCACTACCGACAGCAAGGTGCCGAGCGTGGCGCGCCAGCCGACCTGCACCGCGTCCGCGTCCAGCGAGCGCAGGGCCGGGCCTTGCGCGCCGGATTCCTGGCCGGAGGCATCGCGGTCCGCGGCGCGCGTGGGGGCGGCCATGGCCGGGGCGGCGGATCCCGCCGACGGATTGCGGTGCGCGGCGGCCTGCTCATGCATCAGGCGGTAGTACAGGCCGCCTTGCCGTATCAGTTCCGCATGCGGTCCTTCCTCCGCGACCCGGCCCTGGTCCAGCACCAGGCAGCGGTCAGCGCCGATGACGCTGGCCAGGCGGTGCGCCAGGATCAGCGTGGTGCGCCCGGCCATCAGGCGGTCCAGCGCCTGCTGGATCAGCGCTTCGTTTTCGGTATCTACCGACGACAGCGCCTCGTCCAGGATCAGGATGGGCGCGTCGCGCAACAGCGCGCGGGCGATCGCCACGCGCTGGCGCTGGCCGCCGGACAATTGCAGGCCGCGTTCACCGATGCGGGTGGCGTAGCCCTCGGGCAGCGCCATGATGAAGTCGTCGATATTGGCGGCGCGGGCGGCGGCGCGCACCTGTTCGTGGGTAGCGTCGGGGCGTCCCAGCCGCAGATTGTCGTCGATGGTGCCGTGGAACAGGGTGATGTCCTGGCTGACCAGCGCGATGTGCGACAGCAGCGCCTGCGTATCCAGTTCGTTCACGTCATGGCCGCCGATGCGGATGCGGCCGGACTGCGGCACGCATTCGCGCAACAGCAGGCGCACGATGGTGGATTTGCCGGCGCCGCTGGGGCCGACCACGCCGACGCGTTCGCCCGCCGCGATACGGAAGCTCAGGCCCTGGTGGGCGCGGCGCTCGGGCGTGTAGGAGAACGCCACATTGTCGAACTCGATGGTGGGCGCCAGCCGGCCGGGCGTCTTGCCGCCGGTGGCGGGCGCGGGCGTCAGGGGCTGCGCATCCGTCAGCGCATGGATGCTGGCGGCGGCCGACTGGCCCAGCATGCCTCGGTGCAGCACCGAACGCAGGTCGCGCAGCGGACGGAAGATCTCGGTGCCGGCCATCAGCACGATCAGCAGGGCTTCCACGCTCATGTCGCCGTGGGCCACGCGCCAGGCGCCCAACGTCAGCGCCAGCGCCGCGCCCAGCGCCACGCCCAGGTCGCTGATGCCGCGCGTCAGCAGGCTGACCGACAGCACCCAGAAGGTATTGTCCGACAGGCTGCGGGCGCGGGCGGCCAAGCGCTGGCCCCAGGCCTTGCCCTGGCCATAGGACTTCAGGGTGGGCAGGCCCTGCACCGCGTCCAGGAAATCCTCGCCGAAATCGTTCAGCGACTTGCTGCGCGCCAGGCTGGCGCGGCGGTCCAGCATGTGCACCGCCATCGGTCCGAACAGCGCGAACAAGGCGGCCGCCAGGAACACCAGCGCGGTGGGCACGTCCCAGAACGCAATCACGGCGAAAATGGCGAAGGGCGCCGCGGCGGCGATCGCGACCTGCGGCAGGTATTGGCCGAAGAAGGCCTGCAACTGCTCGACCCCGTCCACCACCGTCAGCATCACGCCGCCGGTGCGCTGGTTGGCGAACCAGGCCGGGCCCAGGGACACGATGCGGTCATAGAGCCGGGCGCGCAGCGCATGTTGCACGGTGGCGGCGCAGCGGTTGGCCTGCACGGTGCGCCAGTGGTCCAGGAAGGCGCGCAGCAGCACCATGGCGGCGGCGCACAGCGCGGGCGCAAGCCAGTCCTGAGGCGGCGCGCCGTCGAACACGCGGGCCAGCAGCTGGCCCAGGAACACGTAGCGGGCGATGCCCGCCGCCAAGGCCAGCAGCCCCAGGAAAATGCCGCCCGCCATGCCGGCGCGCAAGCCCGCCGTCAACTGCCAAAGGCGCGAATCGAAATACATAGCAAACTCCTTTCAGTGCTTGCATGGTCACTGATCCCGCGCACCGGCGAAAGCGATAGTTTTTCAATCTAGGGTTGAGCTAGACTTGACCCATGGCCGATCTACCCAACCACACGCCGCCGCTGGCGGCACTGCGCGCCTTCGAGGCCGTCGCCCGCCTGGGCAGCCTGAGCCGCGCCGCCGCCGAACTCCACGTCACCAAGAGCGCCGTCAGCCATCAGTTGCGGGCGCTGGAGGCCGATCTGGGCGTGGCGCTGCTGCGCCGCGGCGGCACCGTGCGCCGCGCCGAAACCACCGCCGCGGGCGCGGACCTGCTGGCGTCCGTGCAACAAGCCTTGACCCTGCTGGAGACCGCCTGCCGCAATGTGCGGGCCTCGGCTCGCGGCAAACGGCGCAATACCCTGAACGTTTCCGCCAACCCGTCGCTGGCCGCCATGTGGCTGGCGCCGCGCATCGGGCGCTTCATCGAACTGCATCCTGGCATCGACATCCAGGTCTATCTGCATGCCAGCCAGGACCCGGCCTGGAAAAGCCAGGACATCGACCTGGCGTTCCTGCACGTGCGCGCCATGGGGCCGCATATCGCCGAGCCCGGCGACATCCCGCTCATGACCGAGACCGTGGTGCCCGTGTGCAGCCCGTCGCTGGTCGATCCGGCCGAGCGCGGCGATCCCGGCGTTTTCCTGCGCCATCGCTGGCTGGAGGAAAAGCATGTGGACAGCCCCGAGACCGACTGGCGCACCTGGAGTCCGCGCCTGGGGCTGGCCGAATCCGACTGGCAGGAGCCCATGGTGCTGAGCGGCTTGAGCACGGTGGCGGCGGCGGCCGCCGCCGGGGTCGGCATCGCGTTGGGTCGCGCGCCGCTGATCGACGAGGAGCTGGCCAGCGGCCGGCTGGTGCCCCTGGTGCCGCAGCTGCGCATGCCGGGTTCCTGGGGCTATGTGATGCGGATCCAGGCCAACCGGCCGATGGACGCGGCCTTGCCCACTCTGGTGGAGTTCCTGGCGGAAGAGGGGCGCAGCACCGGCGCCTGGCAGAATCTGGCGGACGCGGGGCGCTGAGGCCGCGCCTGCGCTTCAGTCCGCGCCGCCCCGGCCGCGCGGCGGCGAGCTGATGGTGACCGCCGAGGTGACGATCAGCTCCATCAGGATGTTGCGCGCCAGGTTTTCGGCGTAGTCGTTGCGCGCCTCCGCCGTGGCGATGGCGCGTTCCACCGAGCCTTCCACGATGGCGTTGATCTGCTGGATGTGCAGTTCGCAGATCTGGACCAGGTCCGGGTGGCGCTTCTGGTGGAAGTACAGGAAGCGCCGCGCCAGCGTCTGCAGCATGGCGTGGAACTCGGCCGCGTAGCTGTTGCGCGAGGCGGCGCCGATCTGGCTGGTCAGCGTGAAATGCAGGCGCATGTACATGCGCATGTCGTTGACGGCCTTGAGGTCTTCGAGTTCGCGGGCCAGGCGCGCCAGTTCGGCGCGCTCTCCATCGTCGGCCCATTGCGCCGCCTGCGCCACGATCAGCCGTTCGATCTCGCGCCGCGCCTGGATGATCTTCAGCTGTCCCTGGTAGTCGATCTCGGAAATGAAGATGCCCTGGCGCGGGGCGATTTCCACCAGGCGCTGGAACGCCAGCTTCTGCAGCGCGTCGCGCACCGGCGAGCGGCCGATGCCGACGCGCTCGCTCAGGGTGGTTTCCGACCATTGACTGCCCGGCGGCAGTTCGCCGGTGACGATCATTTCCTCCAGGGCGCAATAGGCCTTTTCGGTCTGGCTGACGGCCGTGCGGACAAAGAGGGGGGCGGACTGGGTCATGGAGTCGGAAGCGCGCGTTGTTGAAGTTCGCGTTTTAACACTTTGCCGGTGCTGTTCTTGGGCAACTCATCCAGGAATACATAGCGCTTGGGCCGTTTGAAGCGTGCGATGGATGCCAGGCAGAGTTGGTCCAGGTCCTGCTCCGTGGCGCGGGCGCCGGGCTTCAGCACCACGAAGGCCAGCACCGATTCGCCCCATTCGGGGTCGGGGCTGCCCACCACCGACACTTCCTGCACGGCATCGTGGCGCATCAGCGCCTCTTCCACCTCGCGCGGATAGATATTGGTGCCGCCGCTGATGATCACGTCCTTGGAGCGGTCTTTCAGATGCAGCAGGCCGCGTTCGTCCAGGATGCCGATATCCCCGGTATGGAGCCAGCCGTCCGCCAGGGTGTCGGCGCTGGCGCGCGGATTGTTCCAGTAGCCTTGCATCACGGTCGGCCCGCTGACCACGACTTCACCCAATTCGCCGGCGGCGGCCGGCTGGCCGGATGCTGCGCGTACCTCGACCTCCATGGAAGCCTGGACGTAGCCCACCGATCCCAGCAGGATGTCATCGTTGTTGGCCACCGCGTCGGCGATCTGGGCTGCCGACAGCGCGGAGATCGACATCGGGCTTTCGCCCTGTCCGTAGATCTGCGCCACGCGCGCGCCGTAGCAGGCGACCGCGTCCTTGATGTCTTCGACGTAGAACGGCGCGCCGCCCACGATCAGCGTGCGCAGGCCGGGCTGCGGCCCGTTGGTCTGGCGGGCGTGGCGCACCATGCGCTGCACGATGGTGGGCGAGGCGAACAGGCTGACGCGGCGATAGTGCGTCAGCAGCGCGGACAGTTCGTCTTCATCCAGCCCGCCGCTGTCGGGGATGATCTGCAAGGCGCCATGCAGCCAGTACGGAATGCTGTAGAGGCCGGCGCCATGCGATAGCGGCGCGACGTGCACGATGGCGTCGCCGGGCTGCACCGACTGCACGTCGGCGTAGAAATTCAGGCACATGCCCACCATGTTGGCGTGGCTGAGCATGACGCCTTTGGGCTTGCCCGTGGTGCCGCTGGTGTAGAACAGCCAGGCCAGTTCCTGCGGCTTGCGCCGCTCCAGCGCCAGCGCCGGGCCGATGGCGGCGTTAGCGTAGCGGGCCGAATCCACGTCCACCAGCTGCACGCCGTCCAACTCGCGCACGACGGACGCCAGCCCCTCATGCACGGCGCCTCGCGACAGGCACAGACGGGCGCCGCTGTCGCGCAGCATGTAGTCCAGTTCCTTGGCGTGCAGCTTGGCGTTGACGGGAACGGCGCACAGGCCTGCATGCCAGATGGCAAGCATCGATTCGATATAGGCGGGATGGTTGGGCAGCGCCAGCATGACGCGCTCGCCGGCCTGCAAGCCCATGGGGCCGCGCAACCAGCCGGCCAGCGCTTGCACCCGGGCCTGGAGCTGGGCATAGGTAAGCGGGTCGCGGGTGCCTGCGGCCAAGGCGGGCTGGTCGGCGTGGGTGGTGGCGCTGCGATGAAAGAGAGAGCTGAGATGCATGGCGGTCTCTGGGGTTGATGGGGCGCGCGGATCAGCGGCCGAGCAGGGTGATGCAGGTCACTGCTTCTTCCACGCCGTTGAAGCCGCCGCCGTTCTCGGCGATGGCGAAGCGCGCGCCTTCGACCTGGCGGGCGCCGGCCTCGCCGCGCAGCTGGATCACCATTTCGTGGACCTGGGCCAGGCCGGTCGCGCCGATGGGGTGGCCGCGCGACAACAGGCCGCCGGACACGTTGATGGGGATGCGGCCGCCCAGGCTGGTGGCGCCGGATTCGGCCATCGGTCCGCCTTCGCCGAAGGCGCAGAAGCCCAGCGCCTCGGTCTGCTGGATCTCGGCGAATGCGGTGGCATCGTGGACTTCCGCCAGCGACATGTCCTGCGGACCGACGCCGGCGCGTTCATAGGCTTCCAGCGCAGCCAGATGGCACAGGTGTTGGTCGTAGCGGTCGGCCGGGCGGTCCGTGGCGGTGCGCAGCACGCTGGCGTACAGGCGCACGGCGCGGGCGCGTTGCAGGCGCTTCAGTCCTTGCGCGTTGCAAACGATGGCGGCGGCAGCTCCGTCGCTGATGGGCGCGCACATGGGCAGGGTCAGCGGCCAGGACACGGGCCGGGCGGCCAGGGCCTCGTCTATCGTCATGGGGTACTGGAACTGGGCCAGTGGATTGCGGGTGGAATGCATATGGTTCTTGGCGGCCACGGCGGCCAACTGCCGCTGGGTGGTGCCGAAGGTCTTCATGTGCAGCCGCGCCAGGCTGGCGTAGATGTCCATGAACACGCTGCGCTTGCCGGGTTCCTCGAAACCGGGCGGGGGCGTCACGTCGGGCGCCAGCGCCATCAGCCGGGCCATCTGCGCCGGCGCGTCGTGCACGTCCCAGGCGCCGTCGAATACCGCGAAGCTCTTGGTCTTGTCCTCGGAAAACAGCTTGTCCACGCCCACGGCCAGGCAGATGTCGCCCGCGCCCGAGGCCACGTAGAGATGTGCGGCGTTCAGCGCGGTGCTGGAGCTGGCGCAGGCGTTCTCCACGTTGGTGACGGGGATGCCGGCGATGCCCATGGCCTTCAGCGCCACCTGGCCGGCCACCATGTATTGGCCTTCGATGGAACCCTGGCCGGCGGTGGCGAAGTAGGCCGCCTGCAGGTCGGCGGCGTCGCAGCCGGCGTCGGCCAGCGCCTGCGTGACCGCGTCGCGCACCAGGTCCTTGACGCTTTTGGCCGGCTGCTTGTCGAAGCGGGTAATGCCCACGCCCGCGATGTAGGTGGTGTCGTTGCTCATGCTTGGATGCCCGTGGTGAGGATGGATTCGATGATGTGGCGGTCGGCCTCGACGTCCGCGGCCGACCCGCTCCAGGCGATTTCGCCGTGGTCCAGCACGTACTGGCGGTGCGCCAGGCGGGCGGGGACCTTCAGGTTCTGCTCGACCAGCACGATGCCGGTGCCCTGGCGGTGGACTTCGGCGAACACGTCGATAAGTTCGTTGACGATGCGCGGCGCCAGCCCTTCGGTCGGCTCGTCCAGCAGCAGCACCCGCGGATTGCCCAGCAGCGCTCGGGCGATCGCCAGCATCTGCTGTTCGCCGCCGGACAACTGGTCGCCATGGAAGCCTATGCGTTCGCCCAGCCGCGGAAAGACCTGCAGCACGCGGTCCTGGGTCCAGTAGCCGGGCTGGTGCGCCAGCGCGCCCATGCGCAGGTTCTCCCGCACCGTCAGGTTGGGGAAGATGCGGCGCGTGTCGGGCACCAGGGCGATGCCGTCGCGGCTGATCTGTTCGACGGCGCGGCGCGTGGCGTCCTGGCCGGCGATCAGGCGGTTACCCGACGACAGCGGCAATAGACCGATCAATGTCTTGAGTACCGTGGACTTGCCGGCGCCGTTGCGCCCGACGATGGCGACGATTTCGTCCTGGGCCGCGCGCAGGCCGATGTTCTTGAGCGCCAGCGCCTGTCCGTAGTGCACGCTGGCATGTTGCAGTTCGATCATGCCGCCACCTCCTCGCCCAGGTAGACGGCGCGCACGGTGGCGTCGTCGCGGATGGCGGCCGGCGACCCCTCGGCCACCTTGCGGCCGTTGGACAGCACCACGATGTGTTCGGACAGCGTCATGATCACGTCCATGTTGTGTTCGATCAGCAGCACCGTGCGGCCGGCGGCGGCATGGCGGATCAGGCGGGTGGCGTCGGCGATCTCGTGATGGCCGACGCCGGCCAGCGGTTCATCCAGCAGCAAAATGCGCGGATTGGGCAACAGGGTCAGGCCCAGTTCCAGCGCGCGCTGCAAGCCATACGACAAGGTGCCTGCCACGGTGTCGCGCCAGGCGGTCAGGTCGGTCAGTTCCAGCATGGCGTCGATGGTGGATGCCAGCCGGCGGTCATAGCGCGGCGCCAGCCAGAACGGCAGCAGGCGGGAGTGGCTGATCTGCGCGGCGATGCGCAGGTTCTCCAACACCGTCATCTCGGGAAAGATCTTGGTGATCTGGAAGCTGCGGCCTATGCCATGGCGGGCGCGTTCATGGGCCCGCAGGCGCGAAATGTCCGCGCCGTGGCACAGGATGCGGCCGCCATGGCCGGGCAGGTTGCCCGACAGCACGTTGAGCAAGGTGGTCTTGCCGGCGCCGTTGGGACCGATCAGGCCGTAGACGCGGCCGGTTTCGAAGGCGTAGCTGAAGTCCTCGATGGCGCGCAGCGCGCCGAAGGTGACGCTGACCCGTTCGCATTGCAAGGCGATGTCGCTCATGACGGGCTCCCTTCGCGCGGGGCCAGCGGCACGCTGGGCGCGGCCGGACTGGCGGGGACGGGCGCCGCGGGGCGCTGGCGGCCCCAGCGGGCCTGCAGCGCGCCCAGCACCCCTTGCGGGAAATACAGCGTGGCCAGGATGAAGACCAGGCCCAGGATGCCGTACCAATAGGGCGTCCAGCCGCTGAGCCATTCCTTCAGGGCTTCGAACAGCAGCACGCCGGCCACCGGTCCCCACAGCGTGCCCGCGCCGCCCAGCAAGGTCATGATGATGACGTCGCCGGAGGTGGTCCAGTGCAGCATCTGCGGGTTCATGTACATCAGCACCGCGGCCAGCAGTCCGCCCGCCAGGCCGCCGACCGCGCCCGAAACCAGAAAGGTGACCTGCTTCAGGCGCTGCACGTTGTAGCCCAGCTGGGCGGCGCGGATTTCGTTCTGGCGCACGCCCGCGACCGCGCGGCCGAAGGGCGAGGCGCGCAGCATCGCCATCAGCGCCATCACCAGGGCGAAGACGGCGGCGACGTACCAATAGAAGTTCACGGTATCGAAGAAGTCGATGCCCGCGAGTTCCGGCCTGCCGATGCCGGGTAGGCCGTCGGCGCCGCCGGTCCATTCGCGCAGCTTGCTGTCGGCCAGGATGTACATGAGCTGCGACAGCGCCAACGTGACCAGCGCGAAGAAGATCCCCGAGACCCGCAGCGCGAACACACTGAAGATCCAGGCGCAGGCCGCGCCCGCCACGATGGCCAGCGCCAGACCCGCTTCGAACGGCAGGCCGTAGCGTTGCGTGGCCAGCGCCAGCGCATAGCCGCCCGTGCCCAGGAAGGCCGCATGGCCGAAGGACACCATGCCCAGCAGGCCGAACACCAGGTCGAAGCCCACGGCAAAGATGGACCACACCATGATCAGGATGCTCAGGTTCAACAGGAAATCGTTTTGCGTGCAGAAGGGCACCGCGATCACCGCGGCGGCCACGCCGGCCGCGATGGCGGCGTCTTGGCGGGAAGTCGTCATGCCAGCCTCGCTTGGCGGGAGAACAGTCCTTGCGGACGGGTGAGCAGGGTGGCAATCAGCATGGCGAAGGTCAGGATGTCGACCCAGCTGGGCATGAAGGTGTAGCCCACCGCGCGCACCATGCCGATCAAGAGCGACGCGGCGACCACGCCGCGGATGTTGCCCAGTCCGCCCAGGATCACCACGATGAAGCAGTCAATGATGGTGTTGGTGGCCATGCCCAGCTCGATCGGGAAGAGCGGCGCGGAGATGGCGCCCGCCAGCCCGGCCAGCGCCGCGCCCACGCCGAACACCGCGCTGCGGATGGCGGCGGCGGGCAGGCCCAGGATGCGCACCATCTCGCCGTCGCTGCTGGCGGCGCGCACCAGCATGCCGAAGGTGCTTTTCTCCAGCACGAAGAACAGCGCCGCCGATACCGCCAGGCCGAAGGCGATGACGAACAGGCGATAGACCGGGATGGTGCTGCCGGCCAGCTCGACCGTGCCTGACAGCAGCGCCGGCATCGGCGTTTCCTGGTAGCCCAGGCCCCAGACGAACTTCACGGCCTCGCTGATGACGAGGATGAAGCCGAAGGTCAGGATCAGTTGATAGAAATGCGGGCGGTTGTACAGCGGCCGCAGGGCCAGCCGTTCCATCGCCACGCCGACCAGGCCGACGCCCACCGTCGCCACGACCAGGCCGGCAATGAAGGAACCGGTGCGCAGCTGGATGTCGAAGGCCAGGTAGGCGCCCAGCATGTACAGCGCGCCATGGGCGAAATTGATGACGCCCAGCATGCCGAAGATAAGCGTAAGGCCGGACGCCAGCAGGAACAGCAGCATTCCCAGGCTCAGGCCGATGATCACGGTGGACATGGCAGAAATCCGTCAGGCGGCGCGCCCAGGCGCGCCGGGTGGAAGACCGGTCCGCGGGGGACCGGCGGGTGCATGGCGCGGCGGCTTCAGCCCGCGCAGGGTTCGAACACCTGGTCCGGCGGAAACACCTTGACGATGTCCATGACGTAGGCCGGCTGCGGCGGCTTGCCCGTGTCCACCACGCCCCACAGGCCGTTCTGCATGGCCTGGTGGTCGCAAGCGCGCATGGTCTTCTTGCCTTCCACCGAGTTGTCGCGCTCGCTGGCGGCAAACGCCTCGACCCACTTTTCCTTGTCCCAGGTGCCGGTCTTGTCGACCACGTCCAGCCACCAGCTCATGCCGTCGTAGGCTTCGCCCGCGGCGGCCGAGGGGAACTCGTTGTATTTCTTGCGGAAAGCCTCGACGAAGGCCTTGTTGGCGTCGTTCTCGACGGTGAAGTGATATCTCACGCCCGACTGCACGCCGACCGCGGTGGGTCCCACCCCGGCCGCCATGGTTTCGTCGGCGATGACCGGGCCGAAGATCTTGCGCGTCTTGCCCAATTCGATCTGGCCGGCCTGCTTGACCATGGTGACGGCGTCCGAGCCCGTCATGAACAGCGCCACGCCGTCGGCGTTGGAGCGCGCGATCTTGTCGGCGATGGACGAATAGTCGCGGTTGCCCAGCGGCGGGAAGTCGGCGCCCACGATCTCGATGCCAGCCTTCTCGGCCTCGCGCCGGTACCAGTCCCAGCTGTCGCGCGTGGCCTGGTAGTCGGCCGTGACGCCGTAGATCCGCTTGAGCTTCTGCTCCTTGGAATAGGCCAGCGCCATGCGCTGCTCCATGCCCAGCGTGTTGGAGGTGCGGAAGGTGTAGCGCGAACCGCCCGGCACCGTGATCTTGTCGTCGGCCGACATGGTGACCAGATGGGGGATCTTGCGCTGCTTGGCGATGTTCATGATGGCCAGCGTGCTGGCCGAGCTGACCGCGCCGAAGATCATCTGCGATCCGTCGGAGATCAGCCGGGTGGTCTTCTGCACCGCGGGCTGCGGCTTGGTTTCGTCGTCCTCCCAGGTGACCTGGATGGGTTTGCCCAGCACTTTGCCGCCGCGCTGTTCGATGGCGATGGTGACGCCTTTGCGCATGTCTTCGCCAAAGATGCCGTAGGTCCCCGACAGCGATACCACGCCGCCGATCTTGAACGTGTCGGGATCGGCGGCGTGCGCCCCTGTCGTGAACAGGGCGCACAACGCCAGCGCGCCGCTGGCGGCGTGACTCCATGTCTTCATTTCTTGTCTCCACGTATTTTTCATTATGGCTCGTAATGTTTTACGTAGCTCAGTTGAAATACTACGATTGAGATTGTGATGTGAAAAATTGGGGTATACCCGAGCCACAAGGGCGAAAAAAAGCCCCAGGGCCGCAGGGCGCTGGGGCGGGGTTGGTCGAAAGGCCTTAACCCTGGAATAGCGTCTGGACGCTTTCGCGCACCAGCGCGAACAACTCGACCGCCAGTTCGGACGGTTCGGAATCCCGCAGCCGGAAGATGGCCACCGGCGGGAGCGGGATGCGGGGGCTCACGTCCAGCAGCGTCAGGTTCAGGCGTTGGGCCAGATAAGCGGCAGAGTCCGACCGCAGCAAGCCGATGAAGCCGGGCTGTTCCGCCACCACCGCGCCGATGAACGGCGGGCTGGATTCGACCGTCGCGGGCGGCACCGGCAGCCGCAGCTTGAGCAGGGCGGTGCGCAAGGCATTGCGCACCAGGGAGTCTTTCGACGGCATGACCCAGGAGTATTGCAGCAGCTCTTCGATGGGGACCTGCCTGCCTCCCTGGATCGTGTCCGGGTGGGCGACGAAACTCAGCTCATCCGGAT
Source organism: Achromobacter sp. FW305-C-30-7 (assembly GCF_058783105.1). Classification (NCBI taxonomy): domain Bacteria; kingdom Pseudomonadati; phylum Pseudomonadota; class Betaproteobacteria; order Burkholderiales; family Alcaligenaceae; genus Achromobacter; species Achromobacter sp. FW305-C-30-7. The sequence continues at coordinate 441,732 of NZ_JBYSYI010000004.1, forward strand.
AGAGAACCTCCACATGCAGCAAGGCCGCTTCGTCATCCCTGAGATTCCTGCCCGGCAGGCTGCCGATGACGAAATCCAGTTCCCCGGCCATCAGCATGTCGAACAGCCTGACGGCAATGCCGTCGATGATTTCCACGTGCGCCTGCTGGTGCCGCGCCGCGATCAGGGCCACGGGGCGGGACAGCAGGGACATGCCGGTGTAGGACGGGGCTCCGGCCCGCAGCGTGCGGATGGGATTACGGCGCAGTTCCGCCAGCTCCGATTCCAGTCGCGCCAGCTTGTTGACGATCAGCCTGGCGTCATGCGTCAGCGATTCCCCGAAGGGGGTCAACGAGACCCCTTCGCGCCGCCGTTCGAAGACGGCGGCCCCCAGGGTGTCTTCCATTTCCCGGGCCATCTTGCTGATAGCCGGTTGGGACAGGGACATCTGGTCCGCCAGTTGGCGAAACGACAGTCCTTCCGAGACGCCTTTGATCAGTTCGAACTGCTTCAGGCGCAGGCGGCCCAGGAGCTTGGAACTGCCTTGAGGCTGCGGATCGGTGCTCATGGCTTACCCAAAAGTTATCACCATTTGAGTTTATTTCAGTTATCAGTTAAGCGTTGCCTCCTTATCCTAGGGCCAGCAGTGAAAGCAAAATAGCCACTGCACCGGAGGAGACCACCATGAAACTCAAGAATCTGTTCGCGCCCCTGGCCGCGATGTTGATGCTGGGCGGCTTGTGCGGCGCCGTGCGGGCCGAAGCGGCCTGGCCCGCCAAGCCGGTCACCATCATTGTTCCGTTCCCGCCTGGCGGCGCCACCGACGTGATGGCCCGCCTGTTCGCCCCGCGCATCGAGGCCGCCATCGGCCGTCCCGTCGTGGTGGAAAACAAGGCTGGCGCGGGCGGCACCATCGGCACGTATCAAGTCGCCCGGGCGCGCAACGACGGATACACCTTGCTGTGGGGGACCGTCGCCACGCATGGCATCGGTCCGAACATCTACAAGAATCTCGCCTACGACGCGGTGGCCGATTTCGAACCCGTCGTGCACGTGGTCGACCAGCCCTACGTGCTGGTCGCTCATCCTTCCAAGAAAATCACCTCGCTGGCGGATCTGCTCAGGCAAGCCAAGGAAAGGCCCGGCCAGATTTCCGTGGCCACCGCCGGGGTGGGTACCGCTGCGCACATGCTGTTCGAGAAGCTGCAGTCGGACACGGGTACATCGATGCTGGGGGTTCCTTACAAGGGGGCGGGGCCAGCCATGGCGGACCTGCTGGGCGGACAGGTGGATCTGGCTTTCGACGTGATCCTGACCACGGCTCCCTATATCGCTGCGGGCAAGCTCGTGCCGCTTGCCGTGACCAGCGGCAAACGATCGCAGACCCTGCCCAACGCGCCGACCATGGCCGAAGCCGGCGCAAAGGGTTTCGTCGCGTCCGGCTGGAACGGCCTGTTTGCGCCTCGCGGCACGCCCCAGGCCGTTGTCGAAAAAATCAATGCCGCCGTGAACCAGGCGCTGCAAAGTCCGGAAATCAACCGGCGCCTGTTGTCTGAGGGGTCTATCCCTGTGGGCGGCACGGCCGCGGATTTTGCCGGCTTCATCCAGGCCGAGATCCGGACCTGGGGCGACGTGGCCAGGCAAGCCAATGTTTCGATGGACTGAGGAAAGACGATGAATGCCGAGCAAGCGAAAAAGCCGGACGCGGATCAGGCCGCTCCAGGCCCGTGCGCGGGGCCGTTGGCGGGCGTGCGGGTGCTGGATATTTCCACGGTGGTGGCGGGCCCGTTCTCGGCCACGCTGATGGCGGACCTGGGAGCGGAAGTCCTGAAGATCGAGCTGCCGGGCGACGGCGACCACATACGTCAGTTGCCGCCGCACAAAAGCGGCGTGGCGCTCTGGTCGAAAGTCGCTAACCGCAACAAGCGCGGCATCACGCTGGATCTGCGCCAGCCGGAAGGCTTGGCGATACTCGAACGCCTGTTGCCCCGCTACGATGTGCTGGTGGAGAACTTCCGGCCGGGCACGCTGGACCGCTGGGGCCTGGACATGGCGCGTTTGCGCGCCTTGCGGCCCGACCTGATCGTGCTGCGCGTGACCGGCTTCGGCCAGACCGGGCCCTACCGGTCGCGGCCCGGCTTTGCCCGGATCTTCGAGGCCATGTCGGGCTTCGTGAACCTGTGCGGCGAAAAGGACGGCCCGCCGCTATATCCGGGCTTTCCGGTGTCCGACGCCTTGACCGGCGTGTTCGGCGCCTACGCCATCACGGCGGCGCTGCTGCACCGGCAGAAGCACGGGGAAGGGCAGGAAATCGATCTTTCCGCCACGGAGGCGATGCTGCGGGTGCTGGATTTCATGCCGATCGAATATGACCAGCTAGGCGTAGCGCGTTCGCGCCAGGGAAATCTCAATGCCTATTCGGCGCCCAGCAGCGTGTACAAGACCCGCGATGACAAATGGGTGGTGCTGGCCGTCAGCGCGCCCACCGTGTTCCGGCGGCTGGCCCACGCCATCGGGCGCGCCGATCTGCTGGATGATCCCTTGTTCAGCACCAATACCGCGCGCATCCAGAACCGCGCCGAGATCGAGGCCATCATGGAAAACTGGTTCCGCGCGCATGCGCTCGGCGAGGCGTCCGACATCCTGATGCGGCACGAGGTCAGCTTCAGTCCCATCTACGACATCGCCGACATCGTGGCGGACCCGCATTTCATCGAGCGCCAGGTCCTGGTGCGCGTCGAGGACGAGGAACTGGGCTCCGTCAGCATGCAGAACGTGGTGCCCCGGTTCTCGGCGACGCCGGGCCGGATCTGGCGGACCGGGCCTGGCGTCGGCCAGCATAACGACGAAATCTATGGGCAGGAACTGGGCCTGTCGCGGGCGCAGCAGGCGGACCTGCGCGAGCGCAACATCATCTAGGACAGCGCGCAGGGAGGACGACATGACGATTCCATTGCTGCCGCCACGCTTCAGCGGCGCCTTCACGCTTTCGAATGCGCTGCACGACGGCTATCTCCAGGCGGTCGGCGGCGGCCATCCGGTGCATAGCTCGCGGGACCTGGCCTTGCAATCGGGCTTTGCGGACGTGCCGCTGGCCGGCATCCATGTATTGGGCGGGGCCATGGCGACATTCACGCGCCAGTTTGCCGGCAACCCCATGCTGCTGCTGAAGGTGGAAACGAAGTTCCTGCGTCCGGCATATCCAGGAGATGCGCTGGGACTGGAACTCGAACTGCTTGAAAGCGCGGCGGTCGCCGGCACGCCGTTCACAGGCGGCCGGTACCAGGGTCACTGTATCGGCGCGGATCAGCAAAAAGTGCTGATGCTCGATTTCAAGATACGCGTGGCTTTGGCGGGAAGCAACCTTAGCGCTGGCGCGCCGTAGTCTGCGTCAACGCCGACTGCACCATGCTTTCGACCAGCGGGATGACCTTGTCCGCCAGTTCGGGGCGATAGGCGTAGGGATGGGTTTCGTCCATGTAGGTGGACTGGCACATTTCCAGCTGGATCGCGTGGACGTTGTCCGCGGGCTTGCCGTAGTGGCGCGTGATGTAGCCGCCCTTGAAGCGGCCGTTCACCGCCCAGGTGTAGGCGGAGTTGTCGCGCAGCCGGCTTTCGACTGTTGCCAGGATATCGGGCGCGCAGGCTGCGCTGTCGGCCGTGCCGATGTTCAGGTCGGGTAGTTTGCCTTCGAACAGGCGCGGCAGCACGCTGGCGATCGAGTGCGCTTCCCACAGCAGCACGGTGCCGTGTTCAGCCTTGATGCGGTCGATTTCCTCGCACAGCTTGGCGTGGTAGGGCTTCCAGTAGGTCTGCAGGCGATGTTCGCGCTCGGCGTCGGTCAGGACGGCCTCGTTGCGGTAGAGAGCGTCGCCACGAAACGTCTGGGTCGGGCACAGGCCGGTCTTGGTCTGGCCGGGATACAGGCTTTCATCGTTGGGTGGGCGGTTCAGGTCCACCACGTAGCGCGAATAGCGCGCGCCGATGACCGACGCGCCCAGCGCCTGGGCGAATTGATACAGCGTGTCCAGATGCCAGTCGGTATCGCCCGATTGCAGGCCCAGCGGCGTCATCTGCGCGCGCTGCGAGTCGGGAATCATGCTGCCCAGGTGGGGAATGGAGATCAGCAGCGGCGCCGTGCCGCGGCTGAATTGATAGATGTCGCTCAAGTAAAACTCCGGGGGAAATGGCGGGGCGCAGGCAAGGGCATGCCTGGCAGCGTCCCTGGGTATCCGGTATTGCGCCGTCTGGGGCAATGCCGGCAATCATAGTGGATCGGGCGCATGTCTACGCCCGCGGCGGCGCCGCGTCGCTGGCCCAGGGTGCGCCGCTGCTCCATTTGCTGGCGATGGCGTCGATCAGGACCCGCACCTTGGGCGCCAAATGACGGCGGTGCGGATAGACCGCGCAGACCGGTGCGCCGGCAGGCGCCACGGATTCCAGCACCGGCGTCAGCCGGCCGGCGCGCAGATCTTCGCCCACCAGGAAGGCGCCCAGCTGGGCGATGCCTTCGCCTGCCAGCGCGGCGTCGCGCAGTGCCTCCGTGTTGCCCAGCCGCATGCGGCCGGCCACGTGCACGGCGCGTTCCTGGCCGTTGACGGCAAAACGCCAGGGCACCAGCGCGCCGGCGTGGGTGTAGGCCAGGGTCTGGTGGCTGGCCAGGTCATCCGGATTGGCGGGCGCGCCGTGGCGGTCCAGGTAGCCGGGCGCAGCGCAGGCGATCAGGCGGTGCGGCGCCAACACCCGCCGCACCAGCCGGCTGTCGGTTTCGCCGCCGATGCGGATGGCCACGTCCACGCCGTCGCGCACCAGGTCGATGTAGTCGTCGGAAAAGCTGACGTCCGCCTCGACCTCGGACCAGTCCCGCAGGTAGTCGCGCAGCAGCGGCATGATGTGCAAGCGCCCCAGCGACACCGGCAGATCGATGCGCAGCCGGCCGCGCGGCGCCTGCTTGCGGCTGGCCATGGCGTCGGTGGCGTTGTCCACCTCGGACAGGATGCGCTGCGCGTGTTCGTAAAAGACGCGGCCTTCGTCGCTCAGACTGACGCTGCGCGTGCTGCGATGAAGCAGGCGCGCGCCCAGGCCGAGTTCCAGGCGCGCGATGCACTTGCCGATGGCCGAACGCGACAGACCCAGCTTTTCCGCCGCAGCGGTAAAGCTCTGCGTGTCGGCCACGCGCACGAATGCAAGCAGGTCGCCAATGTGGTCCAGGCGGGCGGCCGGGTAGGATGAATTGTGCACGATTCGTCCCTTTTGTTTATTCACTAGCCTACTTTATCAGCGAAATGGAGACAGTAGACTGCCTAGGGATCGGCCCGGCATGGGCCTTATCTGGAATCTCCCATCATGACCCGCGGCACCACGTTGCAAGACTTGCCCACTCCTGGCTCTCCTAGCGCCTCACCGCAGGCCGAAAGCACCGGATGGCGCGCGTGGCTGGGCGTCATCGCCGTGGGCATGGCGACCTTTTGCGTGGTCACCACCGAAATGCTGCCGGTAGGACTGTTCGTTCCCATCACGGCAACGCTCGACGTCTCGGTGGGCATGGGCGGCTTCATGTTGTTCGTGCCCGCCATCCTGGCGGCGCTGTTCGCGCCGCTGGTCGTTCTCGGCGCGAAGAGCGCCGACCGCCGCGCGATCCTGTGCGGCTTGCTGGCGCTGCTGGTCTGCGCCAACGCGGCCAGCGCCTGGGCGCCCAGCATGCCGTGGTTCCTGGCGGCGCGGGTCCTGGTGGGTTTCTGCATCGGCGGCATCTGGGCGGTCGCGGGCGGGCTGGCGGGCAGGCTGGTCGGGCCGGGCGCAGTGGGACTGGCCACCTCCATCATCTTCGGCGGGGTCGCGGTGGCGTCGGTGCTGGGCGTGCCGTTGGGCGCCTTCATCGGCGAGCTGGCCGGCTGGCGCGCAGCCTTCGGCGTCATGGCGGCGCTGTGCGCCGGCGTGCTGCTGATGAATCTGCTGAGTCTGCCGCCGCTGCCCGCGGCGCACTCGCTGCGGCCGCGCCAACTGCTGTCGCAACTGGCCAATCCGGGCTTGCGGCTGGGCCTCCTCATCACGCTGTTCCTGGTCGCCGGCCATTTCATGGCCTACACCTTTGTCCGTCCCTTGCTGCAGATCCACGCGGCGTTCGGGGAAAGCTGGATCGGGCCGCTGCTCTTTGCCTATGGCACGGCGGGCGTGGCGGGCAACTTCCTGGGCGGGGCAGCGGCTGCGAAACGTCCCGCCGCGACCCTGCTTGCGATCGCGGCCAGCCTGTTGCTGATCTTGCTGCTGCTGGCCATGCTGGGGCAGCTACGCCCGGCGGCGGCCGCCTTGCTGTTGCTGTGGGGCCTGGCCTACGGCGCGGTGTCGGTGTCGCTGCAAACCTGGATGATGAAGGCGGCGCCGGACGCGGTCGAGGCCGCCACCGCGCTGTTCGTCGCAGTGTTCAACCTGGGCATCGCGGCCGGTTCGCTGCTGGGCGTGCCCAGCGTGGACGCGCTGGGGCTGCGGGCCAATCTGTGGCTGGCGGCTGCCTGCATGCTGTGGCCGGCGCTGATGCTGGCGCGGGCAGGGTGGGGCGAAATGCGCGGCGGCTACGCGCGGAAGGCGCGCAACAGGGTGTCCACGCCGTAGCGGCAGGTCGCCAGATGGTCCTCGTCCGGGCCTTCGGCACGGCCGCCGGTCAGCCGGGCGAGCGAGGCGATGCCGTTGATCAGGTTGCCCAGGGTGCGCGCCGCCAGGCGCGGATCGTCGATGTGCAATTCGCCGCGCTCGCAAGCCCGTTGCAGGCATTGCTCCAGAGGGGCGTGGAGCTGCATTTCCACTGCCAGCCGCAGGGACTCGGCCAGTTGCGGCAGGCGATGCGATTCCGAGATGACCAGGCGGTAGAGCGCGACCGATTTGGGCTGCACGGAGTAGCTCAGGAGACGTCGCGCCAGTTCGTGCAGGGCTGGACCCACGGGCTGGTCCAGCATGGCATCCGCAAACACCGCTGCGCGCATGCCGTTCAATTCATGTTCCAGCACCGCGACCAGCAGACCTTCTTTGTTGCCGAACAACTGGTAAGCGGTGGCCGCGGATCCGCCCGCCTGGCGCACGATGCGCTGGATGGACGTTTGCGCGTAGCCGTGTTCCAGCAATGACTGCGTGGCGGCTTCGAGCAGGCGCTCACGGCGCGCTTCGCCCCGGCTGGTCAGCGCGCGCGGCGTCGTATCGTCTGGAATGGTGTGCACTTCGTTCCCCCCGTGGCCGTAATCGGCCGCTGACTCCCTATGTCCGGCGGCGTGTCTGGCTGAAATTGTGTAATGTATAGTACATTACGCTGACGCAACATCATCCAAATCGCTGTGACGCCCTGCAACAACGGCGCTCGCGGCGCACATCGCTATGATCGACGACCTGCTTCAACTGGGAAAACTCGTCAGCCTGGGGCTGGCCCTGATGCTGCCGCTGGCCAATCCCCTGACCTCCATGACGCTGCTGCTGTCCCTGGGCCAGCAGATTCCCTACAAGGAGCGCGAACGCCAGGTCAAGCAGGCGGCGTTCTACGTGGTCGGCATCATGGTGGTGACCTACTACGCCGGCGCCTGGATCATGCATACCTTCGGCATCTCGATCCCGGGGCTGCGTATCGCCGGCGGCCTGATCGTGGCCAGCATCGGTTTCAGCATGCTGTTCCCGTCCGCGCCGTCTACCGCGTCCGAAGCCGACGTGGCGGACGCCCAGGCCAACCGCCAGACCCCCAACATCGCCTTCGTGCCGTTGGCGATGCCGGGGACGGCCGGGCCGGGCACGATCGCCATGATCATCAGCGGCGCGGCGACCCTCGACGCGTCGGTGTCGCAGACCTACGCGGCCTGGGTGCTGGCGGTGACGCCCATCCTCGTGTTCTCCCTGCTGGGCCTGCTGTTCTGGATCTGCCTGCGTTCAGCCGGACGCATCGTGGCGGTGATTGGCCAGGGCGGGGTGGAGGCCATTTCCCGCATCATGGGCTTCCTGTTGGTGTGCATGGCGGTGCAGTTCGTGATCAACGGCGTTCTGGAAATCGTGCAGCAGCATGGCGGCATCTAATCCTGTCCGGCGCGGCTGGTTGGCAACCACCGGGCGCATCGCCTTCAGCCTGACGCTGATTTTTTCCAGCCTGTGGGGCTGCCTGGCGTTGGCTTACCGCGTGCCGGGCGGGCAGGTCGCGCAAGGCGCGGCGGCGCTGGCCTGGGCCGCGCTATGCCTGTATGCGGTCGTCGCGCTGTGGCGTGGACGCACGCGGCGCGCCATCTGGACCTGGCTGTTCGGCATGGCCGCGTTGTGTGTGTGGTGGCAGACGCTGGCGCCCTCCAACGACCGGATCTGGGCAGACGACGTGGCGCGCACGCTGCGCGGCAGCGTTTCCGGATCCATCGTCACCTTGGACAGCGTGCGCAACTTCGATTGGCAGGCCGATACCGATACGCGCTACACGGCGCGCTGGGAAAGCCAGCAATACAACTTGAACGAGCTGACCTCGGTGGACATGGTGCTGTCGTACTGGGGCAGCCCGGCCATCGCCCACACGCTGGTTTCCTTTGGCTTCAGCGACGGCCGCCACGTCGTGTTCTCGGTCGAGATCCGCAAGGAGCGCGGCGAACAGTTCTCGGAGATCGGCGGCTTCTTCAAGCAGTTCGAACTGAGCGTGATCGCCGCCCAGGAACGCGACATCCTCTACGTGCGCGCCGGGCCGCGCGCCGAGCGCGTGTACCGGTATCCGGTCGACATGCCGGTGCCCGCCATGCGCGAATTGTTCTTGTCCTATGTGCGCACCGCGAATGAACTGGCCGACCGGCCGCGCTTCTATCACACGGTGACGGCCAACTGCACCACGCTGGTCTACGCCATGGTGCGCGCGATCGTGCCGGGCCTGCCCATGGACTACCGCATCCTGCTGTCCGGCTATCTGCCGGAATACCTCTACGAACAGAGGGGGCTGGACACCGGCAAACCCCTGGCCACGCTGCGCCAACAGGCCTACCTCGGCAAGCCCGCCTTGCCTGGTCCGGATCCGGTCGAGTTTTCGCGGACCATCCGCCAGCCGGCGAAAGCGGGGGCCGCGCAATGATCGGGCTCTGGCGTGCCGGCGCGAAAGGCTGCGCGATCCTGGGCCTACTGGCGTGCGCGGGTTGCGCGGGCGTCAAGGTGTCCTCTGTCAGTACGCAGGATTACATCGCCCAGCGCCGCGGCGATGTGCTCACCACCGGTCAGCTCAGCGCCTCCGCGCGCGAGTCCATGGCCGTGCTGGGCCTGAACGCGCAGGATTGCCGCAAGGACCGCGACGCCTGCACGCAGTCGCTGGCCACCATGGAAGGGCTGGACAGCGAACGGCGCCTGGCCACGCTGTCCGAAGTCTGGCTGATGGAGGCGCTGGCCACGGAAAAGCAGCGCCCCGCGACTCAGGCCGATCAGGACGAGCTGCTGGACGCGTACCTGCAAACGGCGCGGGCCGCCTACGCCTATTTGTTCTTCACGCCGCGCTCGCCCAGCGACCGCGCCTTCGAAGACCGCCAGACGCAGGTGCGCGACTATTACAACTACGCCGTGCAGCAGGCCGTCACGCGCCTGTTCGAGCAGTATCGCGGCCGTCCGCCGGAACCCGGAACGAAGATGACGGCCGGCGCCTGGCAGGTGCTGGGCGAAATGTCCGACGTCAAGCTGCCCGGCGGCAAGCAGTTCCCGCACGAACTGGTGCCCGCGTCGACCTTGACCTTCCGGGGACTGCGCAGCATGTACCGGCGCGACGGCTTCGGCGCCGAACTCGTGGCGGTCACCGCGCGCCGCGTGAACGATGCCGATACCTTCAAGACGCCATACAGCGAAACGCCTTTTCCCGCCGTGACCGTCATCATGGGCTTTCCCGGCGACACGCTGGAGCAGGTCATGGCGTCGCGGGAAGCGACCCTGGCGGCCTACGACCCCTACAAGCGGGACACGGTGGAACTGGCCGGCACCACGGTGCCCCTGGCGGCCAACTTCACCTCGGGCTACGGCCTGTGGCTGGCGCGCTCGGGCTTCGCCACCCAGGCGCTGCGCAACGTGCTGGGCAAGGAAGAGGGCATCGACGCGCCGCACGTCTACTTGTTACAGCCCTATGACCCGGACCGGCGCACCGTCATCATGCTGCACGGCCTGGCCAGCAGCCCGGAAGCCTGGATCAACGTCGCCAACGAGGTCCTGGGCGACGAAACCCTGCGCCAGCATTACCAGATCTGGCAGGTCTACTACCCGACCAACGCGCCGCTGGCGCTGAACAACCGCGCCATCCGCGACGCGCTGCGGCAGACCATCGAACACTTCGATCCCATGGGCGCCGCCCAGGCCTCGCGCGATACCGTCATCATCGGGCACAGCATGGGTGGCGTACTGAGCCGGCTGCTAGTATCCTCGTCCGGCACCGTGCTGTGGGACGCGCTGCGCGACCACGCCAAGCTCGACGACACCCAGCTCGCCCAGGCCCGCGCCGAATTCGACCCCGTGCTGACTTTTGACGCGTTTCCCGGCATATCGCGCGCGGTATTCATTGCGGCGCCGCACCGGGGCACGCCGTTTGCCGAGAACACTTTGTCGCGTTGGCTGTCCAACCTGATCACGCTGCCCGTGACGGTGGTCAGGCAGTTCGCCAAGCTCAACCGCCTGGCCGACGCCGATGGGCCGCCCCGGCCCGAATCCTCGATCCGGGTGCCCAACGGCGTGGACAACCTGAGCGAAAAGGACCGATTTGTGAGATTGACCGCTTCCATGCCGATTTCGCCGGCAGTGCGCTACCACAGCATCATTGCGAACCACACGCCCGGCGTTCCGCTGGCCGATTCGGACGACGGCCTGGTGCCGTACCGCAGCGCGCACCTGGACGGCGCCGAATCCGAGAAGATCATCAGCTTCTCGCATAGCGTGCAAGAAACCCCGGAAGCGATCCTGGAGCTCAGGCGCATTCTGCGGCTGCAGCTGGAGCAGGGGGCGCGCTGATGCACGGGTTATTGCTTGGCCTGCTCCTCATCGCCGCCTGCGCGCTCACTGCCGCGCTGTTGCGCCAGCCGGGCGTACTGCTCTACGACTGGATCGCGACGCGGGCAAACAGGCGGCGGGCCGCCGTCCGCCAGCAACCAGTCGCCATCCATGAGGCGGGGGCGCGCGAATCCGGTCAGGCCAAGCGCAGTCAGCCCGCCACCCTGGCCGGATAAGCGCCGCCGCCAGTTCGACGGGGCTTGCCAGAGAGCGCCGCCTTACCTGGGTTCCAGCCCCAAGTGTCCGCGCAGCGTGCTGTGCTGGTATTCGCTGCGGAACAGCCCGCGGCGTTGCAGCACCGGAATCACGTGCTCGACGAAATCGTCGATGCCCCCGGGCAGGGACGGCGGCATCAGGTTGAAGCCGTCGGCCCCTTCGTTCCGGTACCAATGTTCCATCTTGTCGGCGATCTGCTCCGGCGTGCCCACCATCGTGCAATGGCCGCCGCCGGCCGCCAGCCGTCCGAGCAGTTGGCGCACCGTGGGTTTTTCGGTTTCGATGATGCGCAGGATGGTCGCGTAGCGGCCCTTGGGTCCGGTGAATTCGGACAAGGGCGGCAGCGCCGGCACGGGCGCGTCCAGCTCCCATGCGGAGCAGTCCTGCAGCACGAACGTGCCCAACTGGCGCAACGAGGCGTCGCTGGGCAGCAGCACGTCCAGTTCACGCTGCTTGGCTCGGGCTTCGGCCTCGGTCGAACCGACGTAGGTGACCAGGCCCGGCATGATGGGCACGAAATCCTGGCGGCCGGCGGCCAGCACGCGCCGCTTGATGTCGCGGTAGTAGGCTTGCGCCGCGGGCAGGTCGTAGGCGACCGCGTAGATCGCTTCGGCGCGCCTGGCGGCCAGGTCGCGGCCCTGGTCCGAGGCGCCAGCCTGGAACAGCACCGGACGGCCTTGCGGCGGACGCGGCACCGTCAGCGGGCCGTCGACCAGGAAATGCTCGCCGTGATGGCCGATCTTGTGCACGCGCGCGGGTACGCCATAGTCGCCGGCGCGGTCGATAGCCAGGGCGTCCTGGTCCCAGGAGTCGAACAGCTTGAGCGCGACGTCGACGAATTCCTCGGCGCGCGCGTAGCGCCAGTCGTGTCCCGGCATGGACTCGTAGCCGTGGTTGCGCGCCTCTGCGTCGAACATGGACGTGACCACGTTCCAGCCCATGCGTCCGCCCGAGATATGGTCCAGCGACGCCACCATGCGGGCCGCGTGGAAGGGCGTGAAAAAGGTGCTGGAAACCGTGCTGATCAGGCCGATGCGGGAGGTGGCGCGCGCGATCGCGGCCATGGCGGTCAGCGGCTCCAGGTACCAGCGCGGGCCGTCGCCGATGTTGTCGACCGATTGCCCGTCGGCGAAGAAGATGGCGTCCAGCTTGCCGCGTTCGGCGGTGTGCGCCAATTCCTCGTAGTAGGCGATGTCGCCCAGCCGCTCGGCGGCGGAATCGGGGTGGCGCCAGGCGGCGCGATGGTGGCCGCAGCCGAAGATGAACAGGTTCAGATGCAGCATGGCGATCCGGCCCAAACAGGGGCGGTAAAAGGCGCGATAGGCATGGTCAGGCTCTACGATTGCAGCGGCGGACATACAAACGGCCGCCGCACGCGGGCGAACTTAGCACAAAAGTTGCGGGCGGGTCTCCACGCCAGACGCGTTGACATTGCCGTGCCGCTCTCCTAATCTTGCGGCAATTCCTGGGGGAGCCCTGCAAGGGCTGAGATTCCGCGCTATCGCGGTAACCCTTTGAACCTGATCCGGGTAATGCCGGCGAAGGGAAGGACATCGCGCAGTCCGCGCGCCCTCCCTAGACTTTCATTCATCTTGCGGCCTGCGCACCCAGCGTGGCGGGGCCGCCGCGTTGCGCGTCCGGCTGCCAGCCGGCAGCGGGAGGACCGATACCATGTTGACCCAATCAAGCGCCCTGATGTGGCTGCTGCTGTTTTCTGGCGGCTTCGCCTTGGCCAGCGTGCTGTACACGCGGCGCAAGCGCGGCACGCTGGAGGACTATATCGTTGCCCGCAACAGCCAGGGCGCCTTCGGCACCATCCTGACGTTGATGGCCTCGACGCTGGGTGCCTGGATCCTGTTCTCGCCCGCGCAAGCGGCGACCTGGGGAGGCCTGGCGGCGGTGATCGGCTACGCCCTGGGATCGATGTCGCCGCGCCTGGTGATGATTCCGCTGGGGCGGCGCATGCGCGAACTGATTCCGCACGGCCACACCCTGACGGAATTCCTGATGGCGCGCTACGGCCGGCCCATGTACGGCCTGGCGCTGTTCATCATGCTGTTCTATCTCTTCATCGCGCTGTCGGCCGAAGTCACGGCGATCGCCAAGCTGGTCACCATGCTGGCGCCCGTGCCGCTGTGGGCTACCGCCGCCATCGTGATGGGCACCACCTTGCTCTACACCACCTACGGCGGCCTGCGTTCGTCGATCTTCACGGATCAGGTGCAGATGATGGTGATCGTGCCCTTGCTGGTGATCCTGTGCCTGGTCGGCTGGCAGGCCGCGGGCGGCGCCATGCCCACCATCGAAGCGCTGCAGGCCAAGGCGCCGCAGCTGCTGGACCTGACCGATCCGGTGGGCATCAAGGCCGGGCTGACCTTCTTCGTCGCCATCCTGCTGACCGGCATCTTCCACCAGGGCAATTGGCAACGCATCTACGCCGCGCGCGACGCGCGTTCGATGCGCAACGGCTTCCTGCTGGGCGGCTTGCTGGTCGCGCCCTTCATCTTCCTCATGGGACTGTTCGGACTGGCCTTCGTTGGCCTGGCGCCCCAGGGCGACAGCTCCATCGCGCTCTTCAGCGTCATCATGCCGCACGCGCCCGCGTGGTTCGTGATCGCCCTGATTCCGCTGGGGCTGTCGCTGGTCATGAGCACAGCGGACACGGCGATCAGCGCCGTCTCCAGCATCATCGCGGTCGACATGCGCCGCCTGATGCCCAACGCCAAGTCCATGACCATGAAGCGCCTGGCGCGCTGGCTGGTGCTGCTGATGGCCATTCCGGTCATGATCGTGGCTTCGCAGGGTTATAGCGTGCTGTACCTGTTCCTGCTGGCCGACCTGCTTTGTTCCGCCGCCGCGTTCCCGGTCTTCTATGGCCTGTTCAGCCGCAAGCACGACGGCCTTACCGCAACCGTCGCCACCATTTCTGGCCTCGTTGCTGGCTTGTTTTTCTTTCCGGCGCCGGGCGACAAGCCCTCGTTCCTGCTGGAGTCCTTCCTGCTGGCCGCGGTGGTGCCGGTGGCGACCACGGTGCTGATGCGCTGCCTGCTGCGCGGCCGCAAGGAGTTCGATTTCTCGACCTTGAGCGCGGCGGTGCGCCGGCTGGATCAGGATCCGGTCTGAGTGGCAGCTCCGCGGCGCGCGTAGCGCTTTCTTGTCCACCTTGTTGGCGCCCGTGTAAGGCAGGGCGTCCAGGATGCTGATCACGGCCGGCACCTTGTAGCGCGCCAGATTGGATTGGCAGTGCGCGATCAGCCCGGCTTCATCGACGGCCGCGCCCGCCCGCAGGACCACGAAGGCGCGGATGACCTCGCCGCGGTAGCTGTCCGGCCAGCCCACTGCAGCGGCTTCGGCCACGTCCGGATGCAGGTACAGCACCTCGTCGATCTCGCGGGGATACACGTTGTAGCCGCCGGAAATCACCAGGTCCTTCTTGCGGTCACGGATGTACAGGAAACCGTCTTCCGCGTACTCGCCGATGTCGCCCGTGTATAGCCAGCCGTCGCGCAGCGTTTCGGCGGTGGCGTCGGGCCTGGCCAGATAGCCTTGCATGATCTGCGGCCCGCGCGCGCGGATTTCGCCGCGCTGGCCGGGCGGCAGCACGACTGTCCCCGTTTCCAGATCGACCACCTGCACGTCCGTGTTCGCGACAGGCGTGCCGACCGAGCCATGGCGGGTTCCGGCCGGCCCGTTGTAGGTGAGGATGGGGCCGGCTTCGGTCTGGCCATAGCCTTCGTAGATCGGCGCGCCCACGGCGGCCTCCCAGCGCCGGTGCACCTCTTCGGCCAGCGGCGCGGATCCCGAATAGCAGGCGCGCACGCTGGACCAGTCGGTGCCGGCAAAGCGCGGGTGCGACAGCAGGCCGGTATAGATGGTGGGGCTGCCGGGGAACAGCGTGATGCGCTCGCGCTCCACCGCAACGCAGACGTCGTCGGGCCGGTAGCGCGGCAGCAGCACCAGCGTGGCTGCGGCGCTGGCGGCCAGGAACAGTCCCATGGCCATGCCGTAGGAATGGAACAGCGGCATGGCGCAAAGCACGCTGTCGGCGCCGTAGCGGGTGGGCAGGGCCAGTTCCCGTTGGAGCACATTGGTGGCGATGGCGTCGCGCCCGAGGATCACGCCCTTGGGCTGCCCGGTCGTGCCGCCGGTGTACTGCAATAAGGCCGGTGCCAGGGCATCGGCGTCGTCCTGCGGAGAATCCTCGTCGCCAGGCGCGGGCTCCATCCACGCGCGGGCCTCGTCCTCCGTGACCAGCCGGATACCTAGCGTCGCAGCCAGGGGTGCCGCGACGGCGGCCGACGGCGCATCGGCTATCAACAGTTCGGGCTGCGCGTCGCGCAGGATGAACTCCAGCTCGCGCGCCGTGTAGAGTGGGTTCAGGGGCACGTGCTGGTTGCCCGAGCATTGCAGCGCCAGCGTCAACACGCAGGCCAGGTCCGAGTTGCCCAGCAGCGTTGCGACCCGCGCGCCCGTGGCAGCCTGGACCCGCAGATGGCGGGCGGCCGCCCAGACTTCGGCGGCGTAGCGCCGGTAGTCGAGGCGGCGCGTGCCATAGACCAGGGCCGCGCGTTCGGGATAGTCGCGCGCCGCGCGGGCCAGCAGCGCGGGAATACGCGGGACTCCTTCCAGACCGAGGTCGCTCATCGTGCTGCTCCGGCAGCGTCCACGCGCAATACCACCGCCATGGCGCTGTCGCCGGCCGCGCATCCGGTGAACAGGCCCAGGCCGCCGCCGCGCTCGGCCAGCTCCTCGATGAGCTCGATGACGGACCGAAGGCCGGTCGGGCTCTGGGGGTGGCCCCACACCAGCGAGCAGCCATAGTTGTTCATGGCCATGACGTCGAACCCCGTGGCCCGCGCCAGCGCGATGTCGGACACCACAAAGGGATTGTGCGTCTTCACCGCGTGCAGGTCGGCCATCGCCAGGCCGGCGCGTTGCAGCGCGCTGCCGGCGGCTTCGATGGGTGCCTGCGGCATGTAGCCCTTTTCGGTGCGCGACTGGCCGAACGCCAGGATCTCGATGCCGATCTCGGGCCGGCGCGACCATTCACGGGCGCGCGCGGCGGTCGCCAGGATCATGCCCGCATTGCCGTCCGCCGGATGGGTCTGGCCGCCATAGGTGATGGTGCCGCCGGGCAGCACCGGCGACAGGCGCGCCAAACCCTCTGCCGTGGTGGCGTGGATGCCTTCGTCGCCTTCCAGCACCGCTGCGGTTTTCGCATAGCGTGCGTCGGGCACCTCGAAGGGCAGCGTCATGTAGTGCTGCTGGAAGCGGCGGCCGTCGGCGCAGGCCTGCGCATATTGCTCATAGCGGCGCAGGGTGACGGCATTCTGTTCGTCCGTGGAGATGCCATGGCGCTCGGCCACGCGCTCCCCGGTCTGCAGCATGGACAGGCCGCTCCAGGGATCATGCGAAAAGTTGTCCAACACCCAGTTTTCGTGCGAGCCGGAGCCGCCCGGGCCGGCAGGATCGGGATGATAGAGCTGCGGACCGTTGGACACGCGGTCAGCCATGAGGACCAGTGAGGTCTCGGCGTGGCCGAGCATGAGCTCGGCTGCGGCCGTGGCCAGGCCGCGCACCGAGGTGGCGCAGGCCTGCGAGACCACCGGTCCCGCCAGATGGGGCGCGCCCAGCATGCCGGCCACCCAGGGCAGGCCATAGAACGAGCCTTGTTGTGGCACCGAGCAGCCTAGCACCGCGCTTTGCAGCGCCGTCGGGGCGATGCCGCGGCGCTCCAGTTCCCGGCGCGCGGTCCAGGCCGCGAAACGCAGGCTGTGCAAGCGCGACAGGCTACCCTGCCAACGCGAGAAAGGGGTGCTCCAATACACGCCATAAGGAATGTGTACGCCGGTCATGCGGACTCCTGCTGCAAAAGGGCGGCTCAGGGCAGGAACTGCCAGGCGCCCGAACGGGCCTGCATCAGCACGACGCCGCGCTCGTCCAGGCCGTTGTGGTTGGTGGGCGACATCATGTAGATGCCTTGGGTGCCGACGGTGCCCTGCAGGCTTTCCAGGGCGTCGCGCAGCGCCTGGCGGAAGGCCGGGGTGCCGGGCTGGGTGCCGTCCGGGATCTTGGCGACCGCCGCGTCCAGCAACAGGTAGGCGTCGTAGGTGTAGGGCGCGAAGGCATTGCGCGAGTCCGCGCCGTAGGTCGACTCATACTGCTGGGCGTAACGCGTGGCGACCGGTTTGATCGGGCTGTCCGCGGGTAGCTGCTCCACCACCTGCAGCGGACCGCTGGGCACGATCACGCCATCCACGCCCTTGCCGCCAAGTTTCAGGAAATCCTTGTTGATGACGCCATGCGTGTTGTATTGCACGCCCTGGTAGCCGCGCTCGCGCAGCGACAGATGGGGCAGGGCGCCCGGCGTGCCCGAGCCGCCGACCAGCACGGCGCCAGGGTTGAGCGAGACGATCTTCAGCACCTGGGCGGTCACCGAGTTGTCCGTGCGGGCGTAGCGTTCGTTGCTGAGCACCTTGATGCCGCGCTTGGCAGCCGATTCTTGCAGCGCGCGGTAGACAGCGTCGCCCCAGGCGTCCGAGAAGCCGATGTACGCCACGGTCTTCACGCCGCGCTTGGCCATGTCGGCAGTCAGCGAGTCCACCATCAGGTCTATGCCGTGGGCCACCACGAAGATCCATTCGGCTCGGTCGGGGCTGACCACAATGGGTGCCAGCGACAACTGCGGCGTGCGTGCTTCGCGGGCGACTTCCGTGACGGCCATCGAAGTCGGCACATTGCTCGGGCCGATGATGGCATCGACCTTGTTTTCGGTGACCAGTTTGCGTGCCGTCTTGACCGCCGATGACGGATCGGTCGCGTCGTCCAGCGCGATGTATTCCACCGGCTGCCCGCCCAGCGTCTTGGGCAGCAGCGGCACGGTGCTGCGATATAGCGAGCCCATCGAAGCACCTGGCCCGGTGCTGCTGGCGATCACGCCGATGCGGATGTCAGCGACTGCGGCGCAAGGCGCCAGGGCGCAGGCCAAGGCCAGCGCGGCAAGACGACGATACATGGCTATTCCCCTTTTTCTGGATATGGCCCGGCTAGCGGGATGACCCCAGTATGGGCGTGTTGGCGATAACTGGATAATTGCAATTCCTTATCAATCGATAACCAACTTTTCAGGCCAAATCCATGTCGGAAACCCCCACCTTGCTGCAGCTGCGGTCGCGCCTGCGCATCCGCCATCTGGTCCTGCTGGACGAGCTGGGGCGGGTGGGCAATCTGCACCGGGCGGCCGAAGCGATGCACCTCAGCCAGCCTGCATTGAGCAAGCTCCTGGGCGAGGCCGAGGCGCTGGCCGGTCAACCGTTATTTGAACGTTCACACCACGGCGTCGCGCCGACCGCGCTGGGCCTCTTGATGATCGACCGCGCGCGCCTGCTGCTCAACGAACTGGACGCGACCCACGCCGAACTGGCCGCCGCCGCCAACGGCGCGACCGGCAAGGTGCGGGCGGGCATTTTTCCCGTGGTGGCGCATCTGCTGGTGCCGCTTGCGGTGCAGCGCCTGCAAGAGACTCATCCCGCCTTGCGCATCGAGTTGTCCGAAGGCCTGGAGAAACAGCTGCTGCCGGCCTTGCGCGCGGGTGAACTGGACTGCGTTGTGGGGCGGCTGGGGGTGGAGGGGGCGGACGCCGACCTGCAATGCGAGATCCTTTACGACGAGGCCACCGCCGTCGTCTGCGGCCCCGCGCATCCGCTGGCTGCGCGCCGCCGCCTGAGCGGCGCGGCGCTGGACCGTTGCCGCTGGGTGCTGCCCTCGCGTAACGCGGCGCTCTACAGCATGGTCGCAGCCGCCGTCTCGGCGCGCGGCGCGGGCTTTCCACAGGTCGCCATCGAATCGAGCGCCATCCTGACCATTGTTTCGCTATTGCAGCGGACCTCGCTGCTGTCCGCCGTTCCGCTGCGCGTGGCGCGGGCCCTGGCCGAAAACGGGCAGTTGGCGATCCTGCCGCTGGCCCTGCAGGCGCGGCTACACCCCGTGGGCATCATGACGCGGCGCGATGCGCGCGCCGCCGCCGCCGTCTCGCTGTTTCTGAATGCCTTGCGAGACGCGGCCACCACGATGCGCGCCGACGCAAGCGCCTGAAAATCGTCAGTCCTTCAGGCGGTCCTGGCCAGCCGCGCAGACCCGTCAGGGTTTGATGGGATCTGGGTCTCGTCCGGGGTCGTTCCGCGCCGATGGATTTCGGCGGCATGCCGTTTCTCTCGGGCCATTTCCAATCCCGCATCGCCGGCCGTCATTTTTAGAGTTCGGTGACCGGAAAAATATTATTAAAAAAGCTGGAAACTCCATTTTCTCGCCGTCACCGAGGACTATATAAAAAGTGAAGTGGTAATCACATTTTATTATATTTTGAAATATTTCATGGGTTTAACTATATTGTGACAGCGGCGCTCATTTTTTGATTTTTCAGCCGTGCACCTTTCAAGTAATAGCGATGCAAATGCACGGGGACGGAATTTGGAATGAAGTCGTGGGCACAAGACCTTCTATTGACAACGAATAGCGCTACCTCGGAGCAAGCCGTTTTCACCAAGGTGGCGGCAGTAGCGCAAGAGCTGGGGTTTTCTTATTGCGCATATGGTTTGCGGGCTGCCCTGCCGTTTACCAACCCTCAGTTCGTAATGATCAGCGATTATCCGATCGCATGGCAGGAACGCTACGCACAGGCGCGCTACCTGGAAATCGATCCCACCGTGAAACATTGCAGCCGCTCCTCGATACCTATCGTATGGTCGGACAGGGTGTTTGCCGAAACGCCCGAACTTTGGGACGAGGCACAGGCGGTTGGACTCTGCGTAGGATGGTCTCAGTCGAACCTTGACGCATACGGAACCGGGGGCATGCTGACGCTGGCCAGGCAGAAGGAGCAGCTCTCCGATGCGGAACTGCTCAGCAAGGAATTGCGGATGCGATGGCTGGTGACGGCGGCGCACTTGGCATTCAGCAAGGTATTGCTGCCGCGATTCAAATTGGCGCCCAATGTGCCCCTGACTCGTCGCGAGACCGAAATTCTAAAATGGGCGGCGGATGGAAAGACCAGTAGCGACGTGTCCGAAATACTGGCAATTGCCGAGTCTACGGTCAGATTTCATACGAAGAACGCGATCTCCAAGCTCGGCGCCCGGAATCGGACAGCAGCCGTCGCGCGCGCCGCGCTGCTAGGACTCCTGAGTTGACCTTTGGGTGCGGGATTGAGGTCCCGCAGACGCCAAGACCGAGCCATCAAGCAAAACAGGGCACTACATCGCTAAATGTAGTGCCCTGTCTTGGCGGGAATCTTGGTGGAGCGGAGGAGGATCGAACTCCCGACCTTCGCATTGCGAACGCGACGCTCTCCCAGCTGAGCTACCGCCCCAATGAAGCAAGACCAAGAATATACAGGAATATTCCTGGCCTGCGCAACATGCCGCCAAACAAAAAATCAGGCGAATTCCAAGGTCGCAATGACCGGCGCATGATCGGACGGCTGCTCGTTGCGGCGCGGCTCCTTGTCGATGGCGCAGGCGATGCAACGCTTGACCAGCGGGGCGGACAAAAGGACATGATCGATGCGCAGGCCGGCGTTGCGGCGGAACGCGAACTGGCGATAGTCCCACCAGCTGAAGGATTTCTCCGGCTGCTCGAAGAGGCGGAAGGAATCCGCCAACCCCAGGTCGAGCAGGGCGCCGAAAGCCTTGCGTTCCGGTTCGGACACCAGCACCTGGCCTTCCCACTTCTCGGGGTTATGCACGTCTTCGTCGGCCGGCGCGACGTTGTAGTCGCCCAGCACCGCCAGCCGTGGGTACTGCTTGATTTCGTCGGCCAGCCAGGCGCGCATGGCCTCGAACCAGTCCAGCTTGTAGGCGTACTTGTCCGAGCCCACGGCCTGGCCGTTGGGACAGTAGGCGCAGACCACGCGCACGTCGCCTTCGGGGCTGGGAAAAGTCAGCGCCAGGACGCGCTGCTGCGGGTCTTCGTAGCCGGGGATGTTGCGCACCATGGACGTGCCGGGCACGCGCGAAATGATGGCAACGCCGTTATAGGTTTTCTGGCCGGCCCAGACAGCGTGGTAGCCGGCTTCGGTGAAGGCGGCCTCGGGGAACTTGTCATCCGTGAGCTTGAGTTCCTGGATGCACAGGACGTCGACCGGATTGGCTGCCAGCCAGTCCAGCACCTGCGGCAGGCGCACGTTCAGGGAGTTCACGTTCCAGGTGGCTAATTTCATGTTTCGCGTAGACCGTTTGTTGATGTGGTTCTCTGGGATGCCGTCCGCCAAAACTCGTGTAGGCGACATGTCTGGCGACAGATCCGGGGGCGGGCTTGGCGGCCGCCGGGGATAGAGGCAGATGATACCGTGGCCGCGCAGCCGGGGCCGACGCGCGTCCGCGCTGAAGCCCAGTCCGAGGCTTGCGGGACCGCGTCGCGGCGATGGACAGGGGCTTTTTCGTTGATGTTTATTTTTCTCGATATTTTGCTTTTACACGTCACCATCAATCTGTATGCGGAGGCACTTCGATGTCCATGGGTACGCAGGGAGCGGGGCTTGGAGACGTTTTTATTGCCCATCGGGCGCAACTCCGCCGTATCGCGCAAAGAATCGTCGGCACTCCAGAAATCGCGGACGAAGTGACTCAAGACGCCTATTTGAAACTCATGGAAGGATCGTGCGCGCGCGATGTCAGCAAGCCCTATAGCTACTGCTGCCAGGTGGTCCGCAATCTGGCGCTGGACCATTGCCGTCGCCAGGCCGTCGAATCGACATACCGCATCTACACGGACGACGGGGAATTGCCTCAGGTGGCCGGCGGCTGCGTGCCGGACCGGCGCTTTCAGGAACGCCAGGTGATCGATGCCATCGACCAGATCCTCGGCACCTTGCCAACCAGGACGCGGCGCGCTTTCGAACTCTACAGGTTGGGCGGCTTGACGCAGCGGGAGGTCGCTCGGCAAATGGGCTGCTCGGCCACGCTTGTGAACTTCATGCTCCGCGACGCGACCCAAGCCGTCGCTTGCTGCCGGGATTTGTTGGCGGTGTGACGGCGCGGCCATCAGGCTGACGTCGTTGAGCGCGAAGGGGGCGGTCGCGAAAGCTATTGCTTAAATTTTTTGCTATACGATAGCGCCACCTGGTCTTCCAGCTATACGAGGTAGCCGATGCGCGATGACGTGATTCCAAATCAGGATCCGGTTTGGGATATCGCCTGGTCCTGGGTGTTGCGCCTGCACGAGCGCGAGACCTTCGACGCAAGAGCCAAAACGGACCTGGCCCAATGGCTTGCCGCCGATGCCGCCCATCGCCAAGCCTACGACAAGGCTGGCCGCCTGTGGTCGATGGCCGGCCTGGTTCCTCCCGTCAGCGATATTGACATCCCAGGCTCCGCGGAGCGCGACGGCCCGGTCTAGCCCGCAGGCCTTTTCCCACTGCCTCTCCCTTGAAGCGATGCCGCGCTACGGCGCTTGCGCCTCCTTCCCGCGGCGGTGGCCATGCTGTCGAGTACTGGCTTGGTGATCTGGTGGGAGAAACGTCAGGGACGGCGGCACGCGGCGTCATCCAGATAGTTTATGTGTGAATGTTTATTTCCATGGCGCTCGCTGCGGCCTGCCGGGGATGATCCGTCCCGGTTGCGAGCGGTAGATATACAAAATGTTCTATTTTTTGCGGTTTTCTAATCCCTGAGATTTGACCGCGCGTCTACGCTCCCTACAGTTCCCTGAACGGAGAGGAGTATGAAGCCCCTTGATTTGGATCAGATTTCTCCTGGCGCGGCCGGCATTCCCAGCGTTCCCATCGTGGGTTGGCTGCTGGACGGACCGCAACCCGAGTTCACCGACATCGTCAGCGTCGCGCGCCAATGGATGGCGGATGGGCGGCGCGTTGCGGAAGTGGTGCGGGCGCAGGACTTTCAGGGAACGCCCAAGATGGGGCCGGGACGCAGCGTGATGCGTGCCTGCGCCATCGCAGGCCGGTGCTGAGGCGCGGGGAGAAAACCATGAGAACCGGAGTGATCAGGCTCAACGGCCACCAACTCGAATACGAACTCAGGCCGCTTGCCGCGCAGCAGGGCTACGAGGCCTGGGTGCGCACGGCGCCAGGCCGCGCATGGACGCGGATCGGCGTGGGTGATTCCGCCTTCGTGACCGAGGACGCCGCGCTCAAGGGCATCAAGTTCGCGGCCGTCGAAATCAGCGCCAGGCGCCTGCAGGCATAGCGCCGCGCGCCAAGCAGAAAGATGTAGCGCCGGCCAGGCGCTTCATCGCTCAGCCCTTCACCAGTCCACCGTCGACGATCAGGTTCTGCCCCGTCACTGCGCGCGACCAGGGGCTGGCGAAGAACAGCACGGCGTCGGCGAATTGCTCAGGCGTGGTGACCTCGCGCAGCGGCGTGCCGGCGGCAATCATGTCGAAGACCGCGTCCGGCGTGGCCGCCGAGGCGTCGGTGGTGCGCAGCAAGCCGCCCGAAACCATGTTGACGGTGATGCCGTCGGCGCCGAGCTCGTGCGACAAAGTGCGGGTGAAGGCCAGCAGCGCGGCTTTCGCCGCAGTGTAGTCGTGGTATGGCACTACCGGGTTCTGGACCAGGTTGGTACCCACGTTGATGATGCGTCCGCCGCCTGCGGCGCGCATGCCGGGCAGGGCCGCCTGGGTGGTGTTGAGCGCGGCGCGCACGCTGCCTTCCAGCTGCGCGTTCATCTGCGCCCAGTCGAGCGCGCCGGCTTGCGGGCGGGCATCGCCATTGAACTGGAAGGCGGGCAGGGCGTTGTTGACGACCGTGGCCACGGGCTGGCCGAAATGCGCGCTGGCTTGCGCGAACATGGCCGCGACGGCGGCCGGGTCGCGCACGTCGGCCTGCACCGCGAGGGCGCGGTCCGGCGCGCTGGCGGCCAGGGCCTGCGCGCGCTCGGCGCTGTTCAGATAATTGACGACGACCTTGGCGCCTTCGCGCAGGAAAGCGCGCGCAATGGCGGCGCCCAGGCCGCGGCTGGCGCCGGTGACGATGACGAGTTGCTGGTTCAGGTCCAGGGACGGGCGTTGTTGCGATGACATGTAGTTAAGGCTTCCTGCTCAGTGTTCCGAGCCGCTGTTGAGCATGCGGCTGCGGGCTTTTTCGATATGGGCGCGCATGACGTTGCGCGCGCCTTCGGCGTCCTGTTCCTGGATCAGCCGGTAGATGTGGCGGTGTTCCTCGATGGCGGCGCGGGTGCGCTTCCAGGGCTGGCTGTGGACCAGGTGGCGCATGACGTTCACGGCATGGCTGACGTCGTACTCTAGCGATTTCAACACCTGCACGAAGCGCTGGTTGCTGGTGGCTGCGGCAATGGCGCGGTGGAATCCGTAGTCGTGGTGGTGGGCGATGGCGCCGGAGGCGTCGGCTTCTTCGTAGCCGGTCAGCATGCGGTCCATGTCGCGCAGGTCTTCGTCGGTGCGGCGCAGGGCGGCCAGGTAGGCGCATTCGGGTTCGATCACCATGCGCAGCTCCAGGCCTTCCAGGATGTGGCCGACGCGCCTTGCGGGGTCCACTGCGGGCATGCCGCCCATCAGGTCGGGCTTGGCGCGCACATAACTGCCCGAGCCGCGGATGGAATCCACCAGTTGGTCCTCGCGCAGCCGGTCCAGCGCCTGGCGCACGACTGGCCGCGAGACTTCGAACAGGGCGGCCAGCTCCAGCTCCGTGGGCAGCTTGCTGCCGGGCGCGATCTTGCCGGTGGCGATGGCATAGAACAGGCTTTCGTAGACGCGCTCGGCAAAGCGTTCGGCGCGCACATAGCCCAGGCCCGAGGCCACTTCCGCCAGCACGTCCAGTTCGGGGCGAGGGCGGTTCACGGCTTCCAGCAGCGATTCAAGCTGCGGATCACGGACATTGCTCATGGGCGCTCCTGCTCTATCTATATACCCGGGCTTGTCAGTCGCCGTGACAAATCCGGGGTGGCGTTAAGCCACTGAATTATTAGGGATTACCCCAGGTGAACAGAAAATATCCTGACCCTTGGGACAAAAGCTGTCAATTCAATTGACAAGTTACGAGCCGCTCCCGTACCTTGGCTCGAAGCCAGAACGCGACTCGCGCGCGACGCCAATTTCCCGCAACCGGCCGTCCGGCCGCTACTTTACTCCGCACATCGTGACTCAGAAGAACTTTATCGCCAACCAATGGGTGGAAGCTGCCACCGGCGCAACCATTCCCGTCCTGAACCCGTCCGATGGCGCGCCTTTCGAGGCAATCGCGCGTTCGACCGCCGAGGACGTGAACCGCGCCGTGACCGCGGCGCGCGAGGCTTTTGAAGGCGAGTGGGGCCAGATGGCGCCCGCCGCGCGCAGCCGCCTTTTGATGCGCATTGCCTTCGCGCTGCTGGACCGCCAGGAAGAGCTGGCGCAGCTGGAATCGGCTGACACCGGCAAGCCCATCAAGCAGGCGCGCGCCGACGCCGCCGCCGTGGCGCGCTATTTCGAGTTCTACGCCGGCGCCGTCGACAAGCTGCACGGCGAGACCATTCCCTACACCCCGGGTTTCACCGTGCTGACGGTGCGCGAGGCGCATGGCGTCACCGGCCACATCGTGCCGTGGAACTATCCGATGCAGATCTTCGGCCGCAGCGTGGGCGCGGCCCTGGCCGCCGGCAATGCCTGCGTGGTCAAGCCCGCGGAGGATGCCTGCCTGTCGCTGCTGAAGCTGGCGGAAATCGCCGCTGAAGTCGGCCTGCCTGCCGGCGCGCTGAATATTTGCACGGGCTATGGCCACGAGGCCGGCGCGGCGCTGTCCGCCCATCCCGGCATCGACCATATTTCGTTCACCGGTTCGCCGCAGACGGGCAAGATGGTGGCGCATGCCGCCGCCGAAAACCACGTGCCGGTCACACTGGAACTGGGCGGCAAGTCGCCCCAGATCGTGTTCGACGATGCCGACCTGGACGCCGCCATGCCGGTGCTGCTGGCCGCCATCATCCAGAACGCGGGCCAGACCTGCTCGGCCGGCAGCCGCGTGCTGATCCAGCGCGGCGTGTACGAGACCGTGCTCAAGCGCCTGTCGGACGCGTTTTCGGCCACCGTTACCGGGCCGGCCGCAGCCGACCTGGACGTGGGGCCGCTGATCAACGCGCGCCAGCAGGACCGCGTGCGCGGCTTCCTGGCCGAAGCCGAGGCCGAAGGCATGAAGGTCGCCGCCCGCGGCCAGCTGAAGGAAGGCACGCCCGAGGCTGGCTTTTACCAGCCGCCGGTGCTGTTCCGCGACGTGCCGCCCAACAGCCGCCTGGCGCAGGAAGAAGTCTTCGGCCCGGTGCTGGCCGCCATGGTGTTCGACACCGAGGAAGAGGCGCTGGCAATCGCCAACGGCACGCTGTATGGCCTGGTGGCCGGCGTCTGGACCCGCGACGGCGGCCGCCAGTTGCGCCTGGCGCGCAAGCTGCGCGCCGGCCAGGTGTTCATCAATAACTACGGCGCCGGCGGCGGCGTGGAACTGCCCTTCGGCGGTTCGCGCCAATCGGGCTATGGCCGCGAGAAGGGCTTTGAAGCGCTGTACGGCTTCACCACCCTGAAGACGATCGCCATCCGCCACTGATCCCGGCTTGCGGGCGGCGCGGCCCTGGCAAAATATCGGTTAACGTTGATGTTTTGCTTCAGGGGCGCGCCGCCCCGCATTCAGGATCCGTATGTTCACCGGTATTGTTCAAGGCACCGCGAAGATCGCCAAGATCGCGGATCGCGAAGGCCTGCGCACGTTCACGCTGGATTTCCCCCCTGGTTTTTGCGAGGACCTGGCCATCGGCGCCAGCGTGTCGACGGATGGCGTCTGCCTGACCGTCACGGAAATCCTGTCCGAGAACCAGGCCACCTTCGACGTCATGCTGCAAAGCCTGGCCATCACCACGCTGGGCAGCTACCACGAGGGCGGCCGCGCCAACGTCGAGCGGGCTGCCAAGGATGGCGCCGAGATCGGCGGCCATCCCTTGTCCGGACACGTGGATTTCACCTCTGAAGTCGTGATGGTGAAGTCGTCCGACACCAACCGTCTGATGCGCTTCAGCATCCCCGAGGCTTTCCGCAAGTATGTCTTCGCCAAGGGCTATATCGCCATCAATGGCGCCAGCCTGACCGTATCGGAAGTCAATCGCGCCGAAGGCTGGTTCGAGGTCTGGCTGATTCCGGAAACCCGCCGCATGACCGTGTTCGAGGACAAGCAGGTGGGTGATTTCGTCAACATCGAGATCGAGCGCAGCACCCAGGTGGTGGTCGATACCGTGCGCGAAACCGTGCAGGAAAGCCTGG
Organism: Achromobacter sp. FW305-C-30-7; assembly: GCF_058783105.1. Taxonomy (NCBI): domain Bacteria; kingdom Pseudomonadati; phylum Pseudomonadota; class Betaproteobacteria; order Burkholderiales; family Alcaligenaceae; genus Achromobacter; species Achromobacter sp. FW305-C-30-7. The sequence continues at coordinate 469,188 of NZ_JBYSYI010000004.1, forward strand.
GCAAGCTGCAGCCGTTGCTGGAAGCCATCCTGAAGGAAAAGGGCCTGACGCTGGAGGACTTCGTCAGCCCGCAGGCCAAGCTGAAGTAGTCCGTCGCGCAGGGGCGGGTGCGGTCCCGCCCTTCAGCCGGAAAGGCGCGCCGACGTCAGGTCGGTGATCACGCCGTTTTCCAGGACCGCCATCGTCAACCTGTCGATCGAGCCGCGGATGTCGAGTCCGTTGCGGTTCAGTTCGTCGCACAGGGATTTCATCAGCGCGCGGTTGGTGGACGCCCCCAGGGTGATGTGCGGGACATAGGGGATATCCAGGCGCAAGGTCGGCGCCAGCACCTGGCGGTACAAGGCGTCGTGCAGGCGCGCCAGCTGGCTGTGGCCTTCGTCGGGGACCAGGTGCACATACGCATGCGCCGCGTCCGCGCCCAGCATGGCGTAGCGGCAGACGAAGTCTATCGGGCCGTGCAGGCGGGCGACCTCTTCGAGGTGCAGCTGGTAGGCCTGTTCATCGATGCCGGCGCAGCCGAACGCCATGGTGAAGTGCGCCTTCACCAGCGGGTGTTGGCCGTCATGCTGGCGCCGGAACTCCTCGATGAACCCGGAGTCCGGCGCGCCGAGGCGGGGGTAGGCGAGCGTAAAGAGCTTCTTCATGCCGCCAGTCTGCCACTGCGCTGTGTGAAAGCAAACCCCGCCGGCGCGCGGCGGGGGGCGGGCGCTCAGTAGGAGAACGGCTTGCCTTGCGGACGCACGCGGATGCCCGGCTGCAGCCGGGTCCAGGGCAGGTCGGCCGGATCGGCCTGCATGGGGCCGGGCGCCTTGGCCACCAGCACCTCGTGGGCGATGGGCTGGAAGTCCGCGCGGAAATGCACGGAACTCTTCACCACCAGTATCGCCATTTCCTCGGGCTGCACGCCGCCCACGCGGAACAGATTGCGGTCCAGCATTTGCGACTTGGTGGCGCTGACCACCACCCGCACGCCGCCGATCCGCAGTCCGGCCACCGCCTCCAGGTCCACGTCCATGCCGTTCATCATCGGCCCGTCAAAGCGCAGCTTGCCGGGCGACAGGGTTTCGACCAGGAACTCGCCTTCGAAGGCCGAGTCGCCGGCCACGCCGGATTGGCCGCCCAGGCTGAGGCGGACCTTGCTGCCGATTCCGGCCGCTGTGGCCAGGCGTACGGCTTCGGGGTCGCAGAACAACCCTAGCGCGGCGTTCTGCGCATCGGCTTCCACCAGCGCGCGCAGCATGCCGGTGGTGTTGGCATCGCCGCCCGCGCCCGGGTTGTCCTGCGTATCCGCGATGACCACGGGACGCGATGCGCCCGCCGCCAGGGCTTGCGCGCGGCGCACGGCCTCGGACGGTTCGAGGAAGTCGGGCGACCATTGCGGTTCCAGTTCCAGCACGCGCTGATACAGGGATTCGGTCACGCGTTCGACCGCCGCTGCGTCGGTGCCGTAGGCCCAGACCACCGGACCGCACTCGGGGAAATCAGCCGCCGGAAAGCCGGGCGCGAACGAGATGGAGGCCACGCCCGGCGTCTGCTCCAGGCTTTCCAGCAGTTCGTACACGCCCTTGGACGGCTGCAGCATCGTGCACATGCCGTTGATCGGAATCAGGAAGGGCAGGCGCCGCTGGCTGCGGCTCCAGTTGTCGCCAGCCGCGATGCGGGCCTGCAGCAGGCGCGCCGCGTGCACGCCGGTGTCCGCCATGTCCACGTGCGGGTAGGTGCGGAACGCGGCCAGGCCGTCGGCTTCCTGCAGCATCTGCGCGGTGACGTTGGCGTGCAGGTCCAGGCTGGCGATCACCGGCACGCCGGGGCCGACGATCTGGCGCAGGCGCGCCAGCAGTTCGCCTTCGCCATCGTCCAGATGCTCGGCGACCATGGCGCCGTGCAGGTCGAGGTAGATCGCGTCGTAGCTGCCGTTGCGGGCGGCCTCCAGGATTTCGCCAGCAATCCGTTCATAGGCGTCCCGCGTGACGTGAGCCGAGGGGCTGGCGCCCGCCCAGATCACGGTTTCCACCGTGTGGCCCTGGGCCAGCACCGCGTTGATGAAGCCGCCGGCGGGAATGTTGACCTCGCGCAGCGCCAGCATGTCCTTGCCGCGCACCATGGCCGGGAAGCCTTCGCCGCGCACGAAGTTGTCATAGGCGGCGAGCGAGGGCGCGAAGGTGTTGGTTTCGTGCTGGAAGCCAGCAACCAGAATATGCATGATCGTTTCCTATGGGTCGGACTTCAGGCGCGGGCGGGCGCGGGACGGGGCGGACGGTTCACCAGCAGAAGCAGGGCGCCAGCCACCAGCAAGGCGGAAATCACGTACAGGCCGCCAGCCAGCGTGCCGGTGGCCTGCTTGGACCAGCCGATGATGGACGGGCTGAGGAAGCCGCCGAGCAGTCCGATGCTGTTGATGAGCGCGATGCCGCCGGCCGCCGCTTCGCCCTTGAGGTACTGCGAAGGAATCGCCCAGAATACCGTGTAAGAGGCCCACATGAAGCCCGTGGCCAGCGTGATGGCCGTCAGGGATAGCGCAAATTGCGTGGGGGCGGCGGTGGCCACGCACAGCGATACGCCGGCCAGCAGAGCGGGAATCAGGGTGTGCCAGCGCCGTTCCTGCATGCGGTCCGAGCTGCGCGCGAACCACAGCATGAAGGCGGCCGCGGCGATGTAGGGAATGGCCGAATACAGGCCGATTTCCATGGTGTCCTGCACGCCGGCCAGCTTGAGCAGCGTGGGCAGCCAGAAGCTCACGGCATAGATGCCGCAGATCAGGCAGAAGTACGTCAGGGCCATGCCATAGATGGCCGGGTCGCGCAGCACCTGCTTGAAGGCGTGCTTCTGCTGCGCGCCGCGGGTTTCTAGGTCAGCGGCCAGCAGCGCCTTTTCCTCGGCGCTGAGCCACTTGGCCTCGGCCGGCTTGTCGTCCAGGTAGCGGTAGGCCACCACGCCCAGCAGCACGCAGGGCAGGCCTTCCAGCAGGAACATCCATTGCCAGCCGTCCAGGCCGTGCGCGCCCGAGAACGCGGTCATGATCCAGGCCGATACCGGGCCGCCGACGATGCCGCCGATGGGGCCGGCCAGCATCACCACCGCCATGACGCCGGCCATGCGCGACTGCGAGTACCAATAGGTCAGGTAGAAGATCATGCCGGGCGCGAAGCCGGCTTCGAACACGCCCAGCATGAAGCGCAGGATGTAGAAGCTCCATTCGCCCTGCACGAACAGCATCGAGGCCGAGGTCAGGCCCCACAGCACCATGATGCGGCTGATCGTGCGGCGCGCGCCGATGCGGGTCAGCAGCAGGTTGCTGGGCACTTCGAACAGGACATAGCCCAGGAAGAAGATGCCGGCGCCCAGGCCGTAGACGGCGTCCGAGATGCCGATGTCCTGCTGCATCTGCAGCTTGGCGAAGCCGATGTTGATGCGGTCCAGGTAGGCAAAGACGTAACAGAGCAGCAAGAAGGGCAGCAGGCGCCACGTGATCTTGCGGTACAGGGGGGCCAGGCGCGGGTCCGCGCCCGGCGTGGTCGGATGGGGCATTGCATGTCTCCTCGCGCGGGTCTGGCGCCCGTGCTGGCTGGGGTTGGGCCGGAATCCTCGTGGTTTCCGGGCCGCCATATTGGAAGACTGCGGCGTTCCGAACAATGACCGGGGTGATAAATTATCGTTGCCCTATGGGCAACACTCGAATCAACTTCAACCGGCGCGCCCAAGCGCCCCAGGAACGCGGGATATGCAGGAAATCAGCCAGGTCCGCCTGAAGTACTTCAACGAGGTCATGGCCTGCGGCTCGATCCGCGGGGCGGCCGACAAGCTGGATACGGCGGCCTCCGTCATCAGCCGGCAGATCCAGCTGCTGGAAAAGGAACTGGGCGTGCAGCTGTTCGAGCGGCGCTCGCGCGGGCTGACGCCCACCGAGGCCGCCGACATGCTGCTGGAGTACCACCGCGGCTGCCGCGCGCAGCAGGAACACCTGAACGCGCGCCTGCAGGAATTGCGCGGCATGCAGCGCGGCAACGTGCAGCTGATGATCAGCGAAGGCTTCATCGACGGCCTGATGGAACATGTGGTCGGGCCTTTCTGCATCGAGTATCCGCAGATCAACATCAGCGTCAACGTGGGATCCGTGAATGAAGTGGTCGAGGCGGTGGCCTCGGATGCGGCCCACATCGGGCTGGCCTACAACCCGCCCGTGGATCCGCGGCTGCGCTGCCGCGCCAGCCGCAAGCATCCAGTCTGCCTGCTGGCGGGCCGCGGCCACGCGCTGGCCGCAAGGCGCGGGCCGCTGACCATCGCCGACATCCTGCCGTACCCGTTCGCGCTGATGTCCGCGCCCTATGGGCTGCGCCAGGCGGTGGACCTGCTGGAATTCACCGAGCGCATCCATCTGACGCCCAGCCTTACCACCAACTCGCTACGCGTGCTGAAGCAGTACGCGATGACGGGGGCGGGCGTAACCTTGATGCCCAACCTGGGCGTGCACCATGAACTGGCCAGCGGCGAACTGGTCGCGATACCCATCGCCCATCCCATCCTGAGCGCGCCCGAATGCCAGGCGCTCTTGCGCCTGGGGCGGCCGCTGTCGTCCGCCGCCAACGAGGTCATGCGCCGCATAGAACAACGCCTGCCGGCGTTCTCGGGCGGCTGAGCGCCAGCGCGTCGGGCCACGTCCGCTTACAATGGGCGCACTTTCGGAGGTATCACCATGTCGGTCACAACCGATATCAAAATACGCCCCCTGGAGCGTGGCGACCTGCACTTCGTGCACAAGATCAACAATAACGACGTCATCATGCGTTATTGGTTCGAAGAGCCCTACGAGGCCTACGACGAACTGGTTGCCCTGTATGACCGCCACTTGCACGACCAGAACGAGCGGCGCTTCATCATCGAGCACGACACCGGGCAACCCGCCGGCCTGGTCGAGCTGGTGGAAATCGATTACATCCACCGCCGCGCCGAATTCCAGATCATCATCGCGCCCAGCTATCAGGGCCGGGGCTACGCCAAGGCGGCGACGCGTATCGCGGTGGGCTACGCCTTCCGCGTGCTGAACCTGCACAAGGTCTATCTGGTGGTGGACAAGGACAATACCGCCGCCGTGCACATCTACGAGCGCTGCGGCTTCCAGATCGAAGGGCTGCTGAAGGAAGAGTTCTTCTCCAACGGCGGCTACCGCGATGCCTACCGCATGGCGCTGCTGCAGCACGACCATCTGCGCGATGTCGGTCCCGGCGCGCCGGATGCGCCGGTGTTGCGCGACTGGCCGCAGGAAGAGCAGGCGGGCTAGAACCCGCCTGCGCCGGCGGCCATGCTCAGCATGTGCCGCCGGGGAGCCAGACTGTCCCCAGGGTCAATGGGCGGCTGGCGCCGCCCGCAACAGCCGCAGGCCGTTCGCCACCACCAGCAGGCTGGCGCCCACGTCGGCGAACACCGCCATCCACAGCGTGGCGTTGCCGGTCATGGCCAGGGCCAGGAACACGGCCTTGATGCCCAGCGCCAGCACGATGTTCTGCACCAGCACGCGATGCGTGGCGTGGGACAGGCGCAGGAAAGTGCCGATCTTGCGCAGGTCGTCGTCCATCAGGGCCACGTCGGCCGTTTCGATGGCGGTGCCAGTGCCGGCCGCGCCCATGGCGAAGCCGATGTCGGCGCGGGCCAGGGCGGGGGCGTCGTTGATGCCGTCGCCCACCATGCCGACGCGGCCGCCCGACGCCAGCTTGCTTTCGATGGCGGCCAGCTTGTCTTCGGGCAATTGGTCGCCGCGGGCTTCGTCGATGCCGACCTGCTGCGCGATGGCCTGCGCCGTGGGCGTGTTGTCGCCGGTCAGCATCAGCGTGCGCACGCCCAGGGCGTGCAGGTCGGCGATGGCGGCGGCGCTGGTCGGCTTGACCGTGTCGGCCACGGCGGCCACGGCCAGCACGCGGTTGCCGTCGGTCAACGCGATGGCGCTCTTGCCTTGGCGTTCCAGTTCATCCAGACGGGCTTCCAGCTTGGGGCTGGAGACGCCCAGTTCGCGCATCAGGCGGCGGTTGCCCAGCTGGAAGGTGACGCCCTCCAAGGTCGCGCTGACGCCGCGGCCCGGCAGGGCGGTGAAGTCCTGGACGTCCAGCAGGACCGTGCCGGCTTCGCGCGCGGCGTTGGCTACGGCCAAGGACACCGGGTGGTCGGAGCGTGCCGCCAGGCTGGCCGCGACCAGCGTTGCAGGCTGGCGGCTCTGGTCGGACAGGTCCCAATCCTGGATGTCAGTCTGCACCGGCTTGCCGTGGGTCAGCGTGCCGGTCTTGTCCAGCGCCAGCCATTTCAGGTTGCGGCCTTCTTCGAGGTACACGCCGCCCTTGACCAGGATGCCGCGGCGCGAGGCTGCGGTCAGGCCGCTGACGATGCTGACTGGCGTGGAGATGACTAGCGCGCAAGGGCAGGCGATGATCAGCAGCGCCAGGGCGCGGTAGATCGCGTCGAACCAGGGCTGGTCCCACAGCAGCGGCGGCAGCACCGCCACCAGCACCGCGATGCCCACCACGGCCGGCGTATAGATGCGCGAGAAGCGGTCGATGAAGCGCTGAGTCGGCGCGCGCGCGCCTTGCGCCTGTTCGACGGCGTGGATGATGCGCGCCAGCGTGGTGTTGCCGGCCGCCGCGGTGACGCGGTATTCGAAGGAGCCGGCTGCGTTGACGGTGGCGGCGTAGACCGGATCATCCTGCGCTTTTTCGACGGGCAGGCTTTCGCCGGTGATGGGCGACTGGTCCACGGCCGAGCTGCCGCTGACGATGATGCCGTCGGCCGCAATGCGTTCGCCCGGGCGTACCCGCACGATGTCGCCTACCTGCAGCCTGGCGGCAGGCACTTCCAGCCATTCGCCATTGGCCTGGCGCACGGTGGCGGTTTCCGGCGCCAGATCCAGCAGGCCGCGGATCGCGTTGCGCGCCCGGTCCAGGGAGCGGGCTTCGATCAGTTCAGCCACATTGAACAGGAACATCACCATGGCTGCTTCGGGCCATTGGCCGATCAGCACGGCGCCGGTGACGGCGATGCTCATCAGGGCATTGATGTTGAGGTTGCCGTTGCGCACGGCGATCCAGCCCTTGCGGTAGGTGGTGATGCCGCAGGCCAGGATGGCGGCCACGGCCAGGGCCGCGGTGACGCCCAGCGGCCAGCCGGCGAAATGCGACAGTTCGGACAGCGCGGCCAGGACACCCGCGCCGCCGATCATCCACCAGTTCACGGGCTTGGCGGCGGGGGCGGGCGTGCCGGGCGCGTTGTCGGCCAGGGGTTCCGGCGTCATGTCCAGCGACTTGATGGCGGCCATGACGCGGTCCAGCGCGCCTTCGGCGTGCACCACCGTCAGCACGCGCTGCATCAGGTTGAAGTCCAGCGCATGCACGTCGGCCATGTTGTCCAGCTTCTTGCGGATCAGCGTTTCCTCGGTGGGGCAGTCCATCTGGCCGATGCGCAGGCGCGCCAGCGACTGGCCCGGGCCGGCGCTGAGCGCGGCTGCGCCGGCGCCCGAGACGCTGAAGGGCTGGCCGTCGCCATGGCCGCAGCAGGCGTCGCCACCGTGATCGTGCTTGTGGCTGTGGTCATGTTTGTGATCGTGCGCGTGATCATGGCCGGCGCGGTCGTGGCTGTGATCATGGCCCGCGTGGCTGTGATCCGCGTGACCGTGGCCCGTGTGGTCGTGTCCGGCATGTTCATGTCCGGCAGCAGCCCGGGCGTTCCGGGCGGGAGCATCGTGTTCATCGTGCGCGCAGCAGCCGTCGCCTTGGCCGGTGGGCCTATGTTCGTGTTTTTTGACCGGAGGTAAAGACATCGTCCTCTGCCTTGAAATAAGCTGGTGACGCTATTCCACACCTTGGAGTTACTATAGGGTCAACCCCCTATATCAATCGGATGCGATCCGGGAGGCAGCGATGCGTATCGGCGAATTGGCCACGGCGGCCGGAACCACGGTCGAGACCGTCAGGTATTACGAGAAAGAAGGGCTGTTGCCGGCCCCGGAAAGGGGACTGAACAACTACCGCAGCTATGGCCAGCCGCACCTGGAACGGTTGCGCCTGATCCGCAACTGCCGTGCGCTGGACATGACGCAGGACGAGATCCGCGCCATCCTGTCGCTGGCGGACAACCATCAGAGCGGTTGCGGCCCTATCAATGAGTTGTTCGACGAGCACATCTCCCACGTGGACGAGCGCATCGCCGAACTGAGTCAGCTCAAGACCCAGCTCACCGAACTGCGCCAGCGCTGCCTGTCGGCCCGGCCCGATGCGGAAGACTGCGGCATCCTGCATGGCCTGAGCGAAATGCAGGTCGAAGAGCGCCAGGAACGCCATACGCACCTAGGCTGACCGCCACCGGTCGGGGCGGTTACGACCGCGGGCGATAGAGGCCCGCGTAAACAACTCCAGGGAAAACCCGCCGCGAAAAATGTGCGGCGGTGTCTTGTTGCGTCCCACATCAGCATGTAAGATGTCCAACATCCAACAAATAAAGACAAGGCAGCCGCGGTCCTCGACCAGCAGCGCCGAACAGAGAGGCAGACAAGCATGGACTCCAAGCCCTTGGGCCGATTCACCGTCCTGGACCTGACGCGAGTGCGCTCGGGTCCCGCCGCCGTGCGCCAGTTCGCGGACTGGGGCGCCACCGTCATCAAGATCGAGGAGCCGAGCGACGAGCAGGACGACAAACCGGGCGGCTCGGCCCAGTTCGCCGACTACCAGAACACCCACCGCAACAAGCGCAGCGTCACGCTGAACCTGAAGCATCCGCAGGGCCGGGCGCTGTTCCTGGACCTGGTGCGCCAGGCCGACGTGGTGGTGGAAAACTACCGGCCCAACGTCAAGTTCAAGCTGGGCATCGACTACGAGACGCTGCGCCAGGTGAATCCGCGCATCGTCTACGCCAGCGTCTCCGGCTTCGGCCAGGATGGTCCCTACGCGGGGCGGCCGGGACTGGACCAGATCGCGCAGGGCATAGGCGGGCTGATGTCGGTGACCGGGGAGCCTGGCCGCGGCCCGATGCGGGCCGGCATTCCGGTGGCGGACCTGACCTCCGGCCTGTTCTGCGCCATCGGCATCTTCATCGCACTGCTGGAGCGCGAGGTCTCGGGGCAGGGGCAGTGGGTGCAGACCTCGCTGCTGCAATCTCAGGTCTGGATGATGGATTTCCAGGCGATGCGCTGGCTGATGAACGGCGAGGTGCCGGGTCAGAGCGGCAACGACCATCCCACCAGCAGCCCGACCGGCGTGTTCCCCACCAGCGACGGCTATATGAATATCGCGGCCATGGGCAACGACATCTACGCGCGACTGTGCCGCGTGCTGGAACTACCGGAACTGATCGAGGACGAGCGTTTCCTGACCGTGCCGCTGCGGGCGCGCAACCGCCCGGCGCTGAACGCGGCCATCGGCGCGCGCACTGCCACCCGGCGCACCGCCGAATGGATAGCGCTGATGAACAAGGAGGGCGTGCCTTGCGGCCCGATCCTGGGCATGGACCAGACCTTCCAGGATCCGCAGGTGCAGCATCTGGGGCTGAGCCGCGAGATCCGGCATCCGTCGTTGGGACCGATTTCGGTGGTGGGGCAGCCCATGATCCTGAGCCGTTCGGCGCCCGGAGAAATGGCGCCCGCGCCGGAACGCGGCCAGCACAACGGCGACGTCTATGGCGGCATGCTGGGTTTGGCGCCTGCCGATTTGCAGCAACTGGCCCGCGAAGGCGTCATTTAAGGGATCCGTCCAGGTACCGAGCATAAAATCGCCGCCAAGGCCGCCAGCGTATCCGGCGGTCCAGACGGAGACAGCCCCCATGAACGCACCATCCACCGCCGCCGCCGACCAGGTTTTTTCCAGCCTGGGACGTCCCGATAATCTGCCGGACGAGATCGCCTCGCAGATCCGCCAGAAGATCGTGGCGCGCGAATTCGAGCCAGGCCAGCGCCTACCCACGGAATTCGAGCTGGCGCAGATGTTCGCCGTCAGCCGCAACGTGGTGCGCGAGGCGATCGCGCGGCTGAAGCTGTCGGGCTATGTCGACACGCGGCGCGGCGTGGGTTCCTTCGTGGCGCAGGACGTGGGCACGCGCAACTTCGAGATCGCGCCCGAAGATCTGCTCCAGCCCGAGCCGCTGGCGCACATCTTCCAGCTGCGCGTGGAACTGGAGTCTGGAGCGGCGGCGCAGGCGGCCTTGCATCGCACCTCCGAACAGATCGAAACCCTGCGCCAGGCCCTGCAACGGGTCGACGCGGCAGGCAACGATTGGCAGGCCGGCGCCGACCATGCGCTGGACTTCCACATGGCCGTGGGCGAGGCCACCAACAACCCTTATTTCGTGCGCCTGCTGGCGCACCTGCGCCACGTGTTCCGCGGCGCCGTGCGCACGTTGCGCTACACCAGCGCCGGCACCGAGCGCGTGCCGGAAATCGAGCGTGAACACCACCGCATCTTCGACGCCATCGTGGCCGGCGACAGCGAGGCCGCACGCCTTGCCATGCGCGCCCACCTGACCAATGGCATCCAACGGCACCAGACCGTCATACAAGGAAAGCAACCGTGAACATCCAACGCATCCTGCAGGGCGACATTACCGACAACATCGTGGCCGAGAAGCGCGGCGCGATAGGCTGGCTGACCTTCAACGATCCGCAGCGGCACAACGCCGTGTCGTTCGCCATGTGGGAGGCGGTGCCGGTGGTGCTGGAAGCCTTCCGCCAGGATCCGGAGATCCGGGCGGTGGTGCTGCAGGGCGCGGGCGGCAAGGCCTTTGTCAGCGGCGCGAACATTTCACAGTTCGATACGTTGCGCAGCGGCGAAGACGCGGTGGTCGAATACGAGCGCGTCGCCGAAACCGCGCAACTGGCGCTGTATGACTATGACAAACCCACGATCGCCTACATCCAGGGCTATTGCATCGGCGGCGGCCTGAACATCGCCCTGTGCTGCGACATCCGCATCGCTTCCGACAACAGCAGTTTCGCGATCCCCGCCGGCAAGCTGGGCCTGGGCTACCGCCTGACCGCGATCCGCAACTTGGTGACCGCGGTCGGCCCGGCCAATGCGCTGGAGATATTCCTGACCGCCGCGCGCTATGACGCCCATCAGGCCAAGGAACTGGGCCTGATCCGCAAGGTGGCGCCGGTGGAAGAATTGCCGCAGGTGCTGGAGACCATGCTGGTCCAGATCCAGGCCAACGCGCCGCTGACGCTGCGCGCCGGCAAGAAGATGATCCGCCAGCTCCAGCAACTGGGGCCGGAGGTCGATGTGGAAGGCATGCGCCGGCTGGTGCTGGCGTGTTTCGAAAGCAATGACTACCGCGAAGGCCGCAAGGCGTTCGCGGAAAAGAGAGCGCCGGTGTTCACCGGCACCTGATCTCCGGCCGCGGGCCGGATTCCCTACGCGGCTTGCGGGTCCGCGCCGTCGCTGGCGCGGCCGGGGGAGGCTTGCGTCCGGAATCCGCGCGCAGACCGGATCAACCCGGCCACCGATCCCATCGGGGACGGCCAGGCCATAGACCGCGCAACAAGCGCGGCGACGAGGAGACAGACATGAAAGCGGTTCATCTGAGGGCAGGCCTGGCGGGCCTGGCAGTGTGGCTGTGCGCGGCGCCGCTGCATGCGCAGGGGGCCTATCCCAGTCAGCCGGTGCGCATCGTGGTGGGTTACGCCGCCGGCGGCACCACGGACATCCTGGCGCGGGCGCTGGGCGAGCAGTTGAGCAAGGAGCTCAAGCAGCCGGTCATCATCGAGAACAAGGCCGGCGCCGCCGGCAACATCGCGGCGGCCTCCGTGCAGCAGGCCGCGCCCGATGGCTACACCCTGTTCATGGCCACCGTGTCCAGCCACGGCATCAACCCCGTCGTGTACAAGAAGTCGCTGGGCTATGACCCGGTGGGCGGCTTCACGCCGGTCAGCATGATCGCGTCCATCCCGTTGGTGTTGGTCACCAATCCCAAGCTCCAGGTCGCGTCGGTGGCGGACCTGGTCAAGCTGGCGCGCGAGAAGCCGGGCGACCTGAACTATTCTTCCAGCGGCAACGGCTCGCCGGTGCACGTGGCCGGGGCCATGTTCGCCTCGGAGGCCAAGGTGCAGATCCAGCACGTGCCGTACCGCGGCGGATCGTTGGCCAATTCCTCGGTCATGAGCGGCGAAACCCAGTTCAGCTTCGCCACCTTGCCCGCGGCCTTGCCGCAGGTCCGCGCCGGCGCGCTGCGCGCCCTGGCCGTCACCACGCGCGACCGTTCGGCGGAACTGCCCGACGTGCCCACGGTGGCCGAGGACCCCATGTTCAAGGGCTACGAGATCAACACCTGGAATGCGCTGATGGCGCCCAAGGGCACGCCGGACGCCGTGGTGGCAGTGCTGAACCAGGCGGTGGCGCGTTCGCTGGCCGTGCCGGCCTTGCAGACCCGCTTCAAGGGCGAGGGCGCGACGCCCGGCGCCAGCAGCCCGGCCGAGCTGGGCCAGTTCGTCAATGGAGAGTTGGCGCGCTGGGCGGGCGTCATCAAAGAGGTCGGCATCCAGATCGAATGACCTCTGGCGGTCCGGGGGGATGACGGCCTGCCGCGGAGGAGTGGCGTAATATGAATTGTGTTTCTTTCTCATTGACGCCAGATCCGATGACCACAACCCAGACCGCCACCCCGCTGCACGCCCTGAATACGCGCCGTTCCTTCAAGTTCCTCCGCGCCCCGGCCCCCAAGCCCGAGGAACTCGAACAGATCCTGCAGGCGGCCATGTCGGCGCCCGACCATGGCGCCCTGCGTCCCTGGCGCTTCGTGGTGATCCAGGGCGAGGCCATCGGCAAGCTGGCCGATCTGGCACTGGACGCCGTCAAGCGCAGCGGCGATCCGCGCATGACGCCGGAAAAGGAAAAGTCCGTGCGCGAGTGGATGGCCGGCGTGCCCCTGTTCGTGGCGGTGGCGCAGAAGATCGCGCACGACAACACCAAGATCCCGGAACAGGAACAGCTGCTGGCCACCGGCGCCGCCACCATGAACCTGCTGAACGCCGTGCACATGCTGGGCTACGGCGCGTTCTGGAGCACCGGCATCGGCACCTACGTGGAAGACGTGCAGAACGCGCTGGGCCTGGACGCGCTGGACTACCGTTTCCTGGGCTTTTTGGCGATAGGCACGCCGGCTTGCGCCGTGCCGCCCGCCAACCGCCCGGACTACCGCGAGTTCGTCACGGAGTGGACCGGTCCCGTTTGAGGCCGCGGGCCTCGCTGCTCCATACGAAAAACCGGCCATAGGCCGGTTTTTTTCATGAGGCGCTTGTCTAGCGCCGGCCCGCGATCGGCCGGAACGCCGCGCGCACGAGCTGCTCCAGGCCCCAGCCTGCGAAGTAGAAGAGGGCCAGCGTCGGCAGCCCGATCAGCAGGTAGCCGCCGACCCAGGACAGGTCGCCCAGCAGGCGGTCCAGGTTCAATTCATGCAGCAGCGCCAGTTGCAGCGCCAGCGGCAATTGCAGCAATACGAATCGTCCTTTGTCGTCACCGTCGGCCGAGAGCGCGGCGGCGATGCAGAGGATGACGATGGCGAGGTAAAGCGCGGCGAACACCATGCCGGTCCAGCTGAACCATTTCGAGGCGGTCAATCCAGGCACGTCGGTTTCCAAGGAATCGAGGCAGCAAGTATAGAGTGCGCTGTATCCCGCCCGGGCAGGTGCCGCCGGCCCGCCATCGCAAGCCGCGCTTGCGCCTTCGGAAATAAATGACAATAATTCTTATTTTTGATTGGCCCGCTTTCGCGTTCTCTTCCATGTCCCATCCCGCGCAGCCGATGCAGCCCTTCGCCGCCCAGTTGTACGAGGCCCATCATCCATGGTTGCTGGAATGGCTGCGCCGCCGGCTCGGTTGCCGCCATGATGCGGCCGACCTGGCGCACGACACCTTCGTACGGGTGCTGGCGGGTCGCCAGTCCGAAGCGATCCGGGAACCGCGCGCCTTCCTGACCACGCTGGCCCAGCGCACGCTGTACACCTTTTGGCGCCGCCGTGAACTCGAGCGGGCCTATCTCGACACGCTTGAATTGCTGCCGCAGGCGCACACGCCCAGTGAAGAGCAACGCGCGCTGGTGATCGAGGCTCTGGTGCAGATCGACCGCGTTTTGCAGCGCCTCCCGGCGCGCGCACGCCAGGTGTTCCTGCTGAGCCAGTTGGACGAACTGACGTATCCGCAAATTGCCGAGCGCCTTGGCGTGTCGGCCATCACCGTCCGGCGCTGCATGAAACAGGCCATCACGCTGTGCGTGGCGGCGCGCCTGGCGGCATGAGCGGACCGACGCTGCCGGCGGATCTCGAGGCCGCGGTCGATTGGATGGTCGTGCTGTCATCGGGCGTGGCCGGTGACGCCGAGCGGGTCCGCTTCGACGCCTGGCGGCGCGCCGATCCACGCCATGCCGCCGCCTGGGAGACGGTCGCGGGGGCCTTGAAAAGCACGTTCGCGCCCTTGCCCGACGGCATCCCGGCACGGGCCGCCGGGGCGGCCCTGGCCACCGCGCCCGCGCGGCGCCGGGCCTTGCGCAACGCCTTGGGCCTGGCACTGGCGGCGGGAGGCCTGGCGGTTCTGGTTGACCGGCAGACGCCATTGGGCACGTTGACCGCCGACCTGCATACCGGCACGGGAGAGCGCAGCACACACGCCTTACCGGACGGCAGCCTGTTGACCCTGAACGCACGTTCCGCGGTGGACCTGGAGTTCGACGGCCGCACCCGCATGTTGCGGTTGCGCGCCGGCGCGGTGTACGTGCGGGTGGCGGCCGATGCCGCGCGGCCGTTCATCGTCGCCAGTCCCGATGGCGAGGTGCAGGCCCTGGGCACGGTGTTCAGCGTGGCGCGCGACGAGCGCGGCAGCATCGCCTGCGTGATCGAACACAGTGTCGAGGTGCGCGCTGCGGGCCAGCGGCGCGTCCTGGCGGCGGGCGAGGGCGCCCATTTCGGCGCGCACGGCATCGGCGCGCCGGACGCCGCGTTGGCCGAGGCCGCCGCCTGGCGGGACGGCATGCTGGTGGCGCGTGACCAGCCGCTGGGCGCGGTGGTGGCGGCGCTGCGCCCCTACCGGCGCGGCTTTCTGCGCATCTCGCCCGAGGCCGCGCGGCTGCGGGTGCTGGGCGCCTTTCCGCTGGACGACACCGATCAGGTGCTGGAGTCGCTGCGGCAGACGCTGCCGATCTCGGTGCGTGCGCTGGGGGGCTGGCTGGTCAGCATCGATCTGCGCGCGGATGCACTCGGAAAAAAATGATCGCTTGCGCCGGACCCGCTGGACATACCTCCTGAAGCACACACTTGCCGCAGGAGATTCCATGTTCCCCGTTCGTACCGCGCCGCGCCTGGCGGCCGCGTTCCTCATCGCCCTGGCCGTGCCGGCCGGTTCCCTCCATGCTCAATCCCGCGCCCAGACGGGCGCGCCGGCGGCGCTGCGCTACGACCTGCCGGCCGCGCCGCTGGGCGATACCCTGACCCGCATCGCGCGCCAGAGCGGCCGTGCGGTGTCCGTCGATCCCGCACTGGTGGCGGGCCGCCAGGCCCCGGCCGTGGCCGGCACCTATACCGCCGAGCAGGCCCTGCGGCAGGCGCTGGCGGGCAGCGGGCTGGAACTGCGGATCACGGCCAACGGCACCTTCAGTGCGCGGCCTCTGCCGCAGGCGGGAGCGGCGGCCATGCTGGAGCCGGTGCGCGTGACCGGTACGGCCGAATCGCCCACCGGCCACGTCGACGGCTATGTGGCCTTGCGCAATATGGCCGGCACCAAGACCGACACGCCGCTGATCGAGACGCCGCAGTCCGTATCGGTGGTCACCAGCGACCAGATCCGCGTCGTCAAGGCCGGCAGCCTGGCCGACGCGCTGGGCTACACGCCGGGCGTGGCGACCCAGTCGCCGGCGTTCAGCCGCATGGTGGACGACCTGATGCTGCGCGGCTTCAACGTGGCCACCGGTAATTCCGGCCTGCTGCGCGACGGGCTCAAGCTGCAATCCAACGTCTACGACGGCGGCCAGGAGCCCTACGGGCTGGAACGCGTCGAGGTGCTGCGCGGCGCCTCCTCGGTGCTGTACGGCCAGCTCACGCCGGGCGGGGTGGTCAACGCCGTCAGCAAGCGCCCGACCACCGAGGCCCTGCGGGAGCTGAACCTGGAGACCGGCAGCTATGGCCGCCGGCAGGTGTCCGGCGATTTCGCCGGCGCGCTGACCGAAGACGGCGCCTGGTCCTACCGCCTGACCGGCCTGGCGCGCAACGCCGATAATTGGGTCGATCACGTGCCCGACGATCGTACCTACCTGGCGCCGGCCCTGACCTGGCGGCCCAGCGCGGCGACCTCGTTGACCTTGCTGGCCAGCTATCAGCGCATCCGCACCCGTTTCGCGCCGCCGATGCCGGCGGCCAACACGCTGAACGGCCAGATCCCACGCGACCTGTTCATCGGCGAGCCGGATTTCGACCGCTACGACACCGATACATACACTGCGGGCTACGTCTTCGAGCACGCCTTCAATGAGCGCGTCAAGCTGCGCCAGAGCGCACGCTATTTCACCGCGGACGGCAAGTGGGACTATCTGTCGTTCGGCGGCCTGCAGGCCAACGGCGTGACGCTGCGACGCGGCGTCGTCAGCCGGACCGAGCGTTCGTACGGCATCGCTGCCGATACCTCACTGGAGTTCAAGTTCGAGGGCGGCGGGCTGCAGCACACCATGCTGGCGGGCCTGGACTACTACCGCAGCAACTATGACACCAGCCGGCATTCCGGCACGGTGGCGCCGTTGGGCGACATCTACCATCCCGTCTACGGCGCGGTACCGGTGGTGAACACCGCGCGCGACAATGGCTTCGTGACGCGTTCGGACGGCATTGGGCTGTATCTGCAGGATCAGATCAAGATCCGCGATCAGTGGGTGGTGGTGCTGGGCGGACGCCAGGACTGGACCGATACCGATCAGCGCAGCCATGCCACCGGCGCCGCCACGCGGCAGCGCGATACCGCCACCACAGGGCGCGTAGGCCTGGTGTACCTGGCGCCGGCGGGCCTGGCACCCTATGTGAGCGTGAGCCAGTCTTTCGCGCCCACGGTGGGCATGGACCGCACGGGCAATGCCTTCAAGCCGACCAAGGGGCAGCAGTACGAACTGGGCCTGCGCTACGAGCCGCCGGGCAGCGACATGCTGTATAGCGCCGCCATCTATGACCTGACGCAAACCAACGCCCTGACCGCCGACCCGGTGGATCCGACCTATTCGGTGCAGACCGGCAAGGCCCGCTCGCGCGGCCTGGAATTGGAGGCCAAGGCGCGGCTGGGGGCGCTGAATCTGACCGCCAGCTATGCCTACACCGATGCGCGCACCATCCGCAGCACCTTGCCGGAACTGGTCGACCAGCGCACCACGCTGGTGCCGCTGCATAGCGCCGCGGTCTGGGCCGACTACAACCTGACCGCGGCCGGCGTGCCCGGGCTGACGCTGGGCGCAGGCGTGCGCTATGCCAGTTCGACCAACTTGCCAGGCTATCCCGCCGAGGTGCCTGGCCAGTTTCTTGTGGACGCGATGGCGGCGTACGACTTCGGCGCGCTCTCGCCCGAGTTCGCCGGCCTGTCGCTGACCGTGAACGCGCGCAACCTGTTCAACCGCGGCTACCTGTCGTGCGCTGGCGCCACGGGCTGCCGCTATGGCGAGCCGCGCACGCTCTACGCGGCCCTCAGCTACCGCTGGTAACGCGGCCCGGCGCGGCCCCTGTCTCGGGGCCGCGCCCTGTGCTACTCTGGCTCCCGGCCTTGCATGTTCATCCCTTTGCACGGGCCGACGATGGCAATGTCCGAGGTCACCCCCTTGGGCAGTGTCTTGGTAAGAAGAATGCGCATGACACGATCAAGCGTGGAGACAATACATGAGCCAATATGGGCCGTTGAAGTTGCACGTCCCGGAGCCTACCGGCCGCCCGGGTTGCAAGACCGACTTTTCCTATCTGCACCTGTCGCCGCCCGGCGATGTGCCCAAACCCCCCATTGATGTTGCCGCGGTCGATACCGGCGGACTGGCCTACAGCCTGGTCCGGGTGATCGCCGACGACGGCAGCGCGGTCGGGCCCTGGGCGCCGGAACTGAGCCACGAGCAGCTGCGCGCCGGCATGCGCAACATGCTGAAGACGCGCCTCTTCGATGCACGCATGCTGACCGCCCAGCGCAAGAAGAAGATCTCCTTCTACATGCAGAGCCTGGGCGAAGAAGCCATCGGCACGGCCCACGCCATGGCGCTGGAACAGGGCGACATGTGCTTTCCGACCTACCGCCAGCAAAGCATCCTGCTGGCGCGCGACGTCTCGCTGGTCACCATGATGTGCCAGCTGATGTCCAACGAACGCGATCCGCTCAAGGGCCGCCAGCTGCCGGTCATGTACTCCGATCGTGAACGCGGCTTCTTCAGCATCTCGGGCAACCTGGCCACGCAGTTCATCCAGGCGGTGGGCTGGGGCATGGCCTCGGCCATCAAGGGCGACACCCGCATCGCCTCCGGCTGGATCGGCGACGGCGCCACCGCCGAGGCCGACTTCCATACCGCGCTGACCTTCGCGCACGTCTACCGCGCCCCGGTCATCCTCAACGTGGTCAACAACCAGTGGGCCATCTCCACCTTCCAGGCGATTGCCGGCGGCGAAGGCGCGACCTTCGCGGGCCGCGGCGTGGGCTGCGGCATCGCATCGCTGCGGGTGGACGGCAATGATTTCCTGGCGGTCTATTCCGCCTCGAGCTGGGCCGCCGAACGCGCCCGCCGCAACCTGGGGCCGACCCTGATCGAATGGGTCACCTACCGCGCCGGCCCGCACTCGACCTCCGACGATCCCTCCAAGTACCGTCCCGGCGACGACTGGAGCCACTTCCCGCTGGGCGATCCGATCGCGCGCTTCAAAAAGCACCTGATCCTGCTGGGCATCTGGTCCGACGAAGAGCACGAAGCCGTCAAGGCCGAGCTCGACGCCGAGATCCTGGCGGCGCAGAAGGAAGCGGAAAGCTACGGCACCCTGGTGGACGGTCACGTCCCCAGCGCCGCCAGCATCTTTGAAGACGTCTACAAGGACATGCCGGAGCATCTGCGCCGGCAGCGTCAGCAGCTCGGAGTCTGATCATGGCTATCGATAACAACGCTGGTCCGGCCTCTGCGCCGATGACCATGATCCAGGCTTTGCGCTCGGCCATGGATGTGATGCTGGAGCGCGACAACAATGTCGTGGTGTTCGGCCAGGACGTGGGCTATTTCGGCGGCGTGTTCCGCTGCACCGAAGGCCTGCAGACCAAGTACGGCAGCTCGCGCGTGTTCGACACGCCCATCTCCGAAGGCGGCATCGT
Organism: Achromobacter sp. FW305-C-30-7; assembly: GCF_058783105.1. NCBI lineage: Bacteria > Pseudomonadati > Pseudomonadota > Betaproteobacteria > Burkholderiales > Alcaligenaceae > Achromobacter > Achromobacter sp. FW305-C-30-7. The sequence goes on from NZ_JBYSYI010000004.1 coordinate 488,498, forward strand.
CGGCGTGGCGGTGGGCATGGGCGCCTACGGCCTGCGTCCGGTCTGCGAGATCCAGTTCGCCGACTATTTCTATCCGGCTTCGGACCAGATCGTGTCCGAGGCCGCGCGCCTGCGCTACCGCTCGGTCAACGAGTTCGTCGCGCCCATGACCATCCGCATGCCTTGCGGCGGTGGCATTTACGGCGGACAGACGCACAGCCAGAGCCCCGAAGCCATGTTCACGCAGGTCTGCGGGCTGCGCACCGTGATGCCGTCCAATCCCTATGACGCCAAGGGCCTGCTGATAGCGGCCATCGAGAACGACGATCCGGTCATCTTCCTGGAGCCCAAGCGGCTCTACAACGGTCCGTTCGACGGCCACCACGACCGGCCCGTCACGCCCTGGACCGGACGTCCGGGCAGTGTGGTGCCCACCGGCTACTACACCGTGCCGCTGGACACGGCCGCCATCGTGCGGCCCGGCAACGCGCTGACCGTGCTGACCTACGGCACCACCGTGCACGTGTCGCTGACGGCCGCCGAGGAAACCGGCATCGACGCCGAGGTCATCGACCTGCGCAGCCTGTGGCCGCTGGACCTGGACGCCATCGTCAACTCGGTCAAGAAGACCGGCCGCTGCGTGGTGGTGCACGAAGCCACGCGCACCTGCGGCTTTGGCGCCGAGCTGATTTCGCTGGTGCAGGAACACTGCTTCCATCATCTGGAGGCGCCCGTGGAGCGCGTGACCGGCTGGGATACGCCGTATCCCCACGCGCAGGAATGGGCGTACTTCCCCGGCCCGCGCCGGGTTGGCGAAGCGTTCAAGCGCGCGATGGAGGGTTGAGAGATGGGTATTCATGTCATCAAGATGCCCGACATCGGCGAAGGCATCGCGGAAGTGGAACTGGTCGCCTGGCACGTGAAGATCGGCGACATAGTGGCCGAGGACCAGCCGCTGGCCGACGTCATGACGGACAAGGCCACGGTCGAGATTCCCGCGCCGGTGGTCGGTCGCGTGGTCGCGCTGGGCGGGGACGTGGGCCAGGTCATGGCGGTGGGCGGCGAGCTGATCCGCCTGGAAGTGGAAGGCGAAGGCAACCTGAAACCGGGCGCGGATGCAGCACCGGCCAAGGCTGTCGCGGCTCCCGCTGCGACGCAGCCTGTTGCCGCCGCGCCCGCACCGCAGCCCGCGCCGGCGCCGAAGGCTGCCGCCGAGGCCGCCGCGCCCGTCAAGCCGTCCGCGCAGTCGCCGGCCCAGCCCGCGCGCCAGGCGCCCGCCGCCGTCGCGCGCCAGCCCGGCGACAAGCCGCTGGCCTCGCCGGCCGTGCGCAAGCGCGCCTGGGACCTGGGCATCGAATTGCGCTACGTGCAGGGCAGCGGCCCGGCCGGCCGCATCCTGCACGAAGACCTGGACGCCTACCTGCAAGGGCAGGGGGCGGGGGCTCAAGCCCGTGGCGGCGTGGCCTACGCCGAGCGCAACGACGAGGAAAACGTGCCGGTCATCGGCCTGCGCCGCAAGATCGCGCAGAAGATGGCCGAGTCCAAGCGCCGCATCCCGCACTTCAGCTACGTCGAGGAAATCGACGTGACCGAACTGGAAGAGCTGCGCGCCAGCCTCAACCAGAAATGGGGCGCCTCGCGCGGCAAGCTCACGCTGTTGCCGCTGCTGGCGCGCGCCATGGTGGTGGCGTTGCGCGATTTCCCGCAGATCAACGCGCGCTACGACGACGAAGGCGGCGTGGTCACGCGCTACGGCGCGGTCCACATCGGCATCGCCACGCAAAGCGACGGCGGGCTGATGGTGCCGGTCATGCGCCACGCCGAGGCGCGCGATCTTTGGTCCATGGCGGCCGAGATCGTCCGCCTGGCCGAGGCGGTGCGCACGGGTAGCGCCAGCCGCGACGAACTGTCGGGGTCCACCATCACCATCACCAGCCTGGGCCCGCTGGGCGGCATCGTCACCACGCCGGTGATCAACCATCCGGAGGTCGGCATCGTGGGCGTGAACCGCATCGTCGAGCGGCCCGCCATCCGCAATGGCGCCGTGGTGGCGCGCAAGTTGATGAACCTGTCGTCGTCCTTCGACCACCGCGTGGTGGACGGCATGGACGCGGCGCGCTTCATCCAGGCGGTGCGCGCGCTGCTGGAACAACCCGCGCTGCTTTTCGTGGAGTAAGCATGAGCCAGATCACTAAGACTACGACTTTGCTGGTGATCGGCGGCGGCCCCGGCGGCTACGTCGCCGCCATCCGCGCTGGCCAACTGGGCGTGCCGACCATCCTGGTCGAAGGCGCACAGTTGGGTGGCACCTGCCTGAACATCGGCTGCATCCCCTCCAAGGCGCTGATCCACGCGGCCGAGGAATTCGACAAGGCGCGCCATTACGCCGGCAAGTCGGCACTGGGTATTTCGGTGTCGGCGCCCGCCATCGACCTGGCCCAGACCGTGGCCTGGAAGGACGGCATCGTCGGCAAGCTGACCGGCGGCGTGGCCGCGCTGCTGAAGAAGAACGGCGTGGAAGTAGTGCGCGGCTGGGCCCGGCTGCTGGACGGCAAGACGGTGGAAGTGGACAGCGGCGAATCCGGCGTCATCCGCATCCAGTGCGAACACCTGCTGCTGGCGGCGGGCTCCGAGCCTACGCCGCTGCCGTCCATGCCTTTCGGCGGCATGGTGGTGTCGTCCACCGAGGCGCTGTCGCCGACCAGCATCCCCAAGCAATTGGTGGTGGTGGGCGGCGGCTACATCGGCCTGGAACTCGGCACCGTGTACCGCAAGCTCGGCGCCGAAGTGGCGGTGGTGGAAGCGCAGGACCGCATCCTGCCGACCTACGACGCCGAACTCACCAAGCCGGTGGCCGCCGCGCTGACGAAGATGGGCGTGGATCTGCATCTGGGGCGCAAGGTGCTGGGCCTGAACGGCGCCGGCAATGCGGTGCGGGTGCAGGATGCGGCCGGCGTCGAAACCCTGTTGCCGGCCGACCGCGTGCTGATTGCGGTGGGACGGCGTCCGCGCACGCAGGACTGGGGACTGGAAAGCCTGCAGCTGGACCGCAAGGGCAACGCGCTGCGCATCGACGACCAGTGCCGTACCTCCATGCGCGACGTCTGGGCCATCGGCGATATCGCTGGCGAGCCCATGCTGGCGCACCGCGCCATGGCGCAGGGCGAGATGGTGGCCGAGTTGGTGGCGGGCAAGCGCCGGCATTTCCAGCCGGCGTCGATTCCGGCGGTCTGCTTCACCGATCCCGAGGTCGTGGTGGCGGGCCTGTCGCCCAATGAGGCGGAAAGCGCTGGCCTGGATTGCCTGACGGCGTCCTTCCCGTTTGCCGCCAATGGGCGTTCGATGACGCTGGAATCCACCGACGGCTTCGTGCGCGTGGTCGCGCGCCGCGACAACCACCTGATCCTGGGCTGGCAAGCGGTGGGGCGTGGCGTGTCGGAACTGTCGACGGCCTTCGGCCAGTCGCTGGAAATGGGCGCCACGCTGGAAGACGTGGCGGGCACCATCCACGCGCACCCGACCCTGGGTGAAGCGGTGCAGGAAGCGGCGCTCAAGGCGCTGGGCCACGCGCTGCACATCTAGGAGCCGCGGAACGCCGCGCTCGCGCGGCGTTCCGTCGAAGGCCTGGGCGTTTGCCTAGCGAGGGGCTACGGCTTGCGCCAAGGCGGCGCTGAATCCCTCCACCGCAGGATTGCCCTGGTCGCGCAACGCCGCCAACACCACCTGAGCCGTGGCTCCCGCCACATCGCGCAAAGGCAGGAAACGCAATGAATCCGTGCGCATCCGGGACAATGATTGGGGTACCAGCGCCGGCCCGATGCCGGCTTCCACCAGCGTCAGCAGCGTGGGAATGACGCTTTCCTGCGCGATTTCCGGCTTCAGTTGGGCGCGCGCGAACAGCGCCTGGATCATGCTGCGGAAGTACGGTGAGATGTCCTGGCGGTAGCCCACCAGGGGAAATTCCAGCAGTTCTTCCAGCGCAACATCGCGCTGATGCGCCAGCGCATGGTCGTGGCGCAGCGCCACGCGCAGGGGCTCTTCGTAGATGACGCGGGTCGCGATATCCGCGTCCAGCGGATGCGGACGCATCAGCGCCACGTCGACGGCGCGCGACCGCAGCGCGGGCTCCATGTCCACGGAATTCATCTCGCGCAGGTCGATGCGGACTTCCGGGTGCGCATCGCGATAGTGGCTGAGCGCCGACACCAGCGGCGAACTCGCGGCGCTGGGCGTGATGCCTATCACCAGCGAGCCGGTCTCGCCGCGCGCCGTCCGCCGCGCCTGGCGCAGCATGAGCTGGGTATCCGCGGCGATCTTGCGCGCCCGCTCGTACATGATTTCGCCAGCGGGCGTCAGTTTCACCGAGCGCGTGGTGCGCACGAACAGGGGTACGCCGACGATCGCTTCCAGCCGCTTGATCTGCTGCGTCAGGGGCGGCTGCGTCATGAACAGGCGCGCCGCAGCGCGGGCGAAATGCAGTTCTTCCGCCAGCGTGCAGAACAGGACCAGCAGCCGGCCGTCCAGGAAGATTAATTCAGATTTCGACATAATTAAGGCGAAATTACATATTGGACATAGATTAGTCCAGTTCCTAAGATGCCGCATCGCTTCATTCAACCGGCATGCCGGATTCGCCCATGTCCCTAGCTCCATTTCCCGTTTCGGTCACTGCCATCGCTCAAGGCGTGAGGGACGGCGAGGCGGCAGTGTTCGCGGCGGCGCGCCAGAGCCTGGCGGCCATCGCCCGGCAAGAGCCGGCGATCCGCGCCTGGAGCCATGTGCTGCCCGTCGCGGCGCTGGAACAGATGGAACCGGCGCGCCATGCCGCTGGCGCGCTGGCCGGCGTGCCCATCGGCATCAAGGACGTGATCGACGTGGCCGATATGCCCACCAGTTTCGGGGCGCCTGCCTTGATGGCCGGCGAGGCCGCGTTCGACGCCTGCTGCGTGGGCATGTTGCGCGCGGCCGGCGCGATCCCCGTGGGCAAGACGGTGACCGCCGAATTCGCCTTCAGGACGCCAGGTCCCACCCGCAATCCCCATGCGCCGGCGCATACGCCTGGCGGCTCTTCAAGCGGCTCCGCAGCCGCCGTGGCGGCCGGCATGGTGCCTGCCGCCCTGGGCACGCAGACCGGAGGCTCGATGATCCGCCCGGCCGCGTATTGCGGAGTGGTGGGATTCAAGCCTAGCGTAGGCCGCGTGTTCCGGGACGGCATGAAGCTCACCTGCGAATCGCTGGACACCATAGGCTGGTACGCGAACAGCGTGGCGGATGTCCAGGCCATTGCGGATGTGCTCATCGGCGGCGCGGACGCGGACGCCGCGGAGCAGCGGCAACTGACCATTGCGGTGCAGCTGAACAATCCGAAGGCCGGACTGTGCGCCGAAAGCCAGGCCGAGTTAGAGCGCGCCCGCGCAGTCCTGGCCGCGCATGGGCTGCGGTGCGTGACGGTGGAACCCGAGCACGAGACGGCGCTCTTGCTGCAGGCGCACGACGTGATCATGCACTACGAGTTCGCGCGCAGCCTGGCGCCGGTATTGGAGCGCCAGGGGCACGCCCTGAGCGGCGCCTTACGCCAGGCGGTGGCGCATGGCCTGGCCATCGGGGCCGGGCAGTATCAGGAAATGCGCGAGATCCAGGCCGCGCTGCGCCACGGCTGGAGCGCGCTCTACGGCGGCGCCGACCTGGTGCTTACGCCCAGCACGCCGGGGCCCGCGCCGCATGGGCTCGAACACACCGGCGACGCCTCATACAACAAGATCTGGTCGGTGCTGGGATGGCCATGCCTGCACCTGCCGACCGGGTTCAGCCGCGCGGGGCTGCCTTTGGGCATGCAATTGGTCGGCGATCTGGGCGAGGACCAAGCCTTGCTCGCCGTCGGCCGGAAGTTACATCATCTGCTGAAACAGCAAGGGGAATGAAATGGGATTCAAGACACTGAGGCAGGGCATGTTGGCCCTGTGCGCCGCCGCGGCCGTGACGGGAATGGGGCAGGCCCACGCGGCCTTTCCTGACCGTCCCATCAACGTGGTCGTGCCCACGGCGGCCGGCGGCACGGTGGACATCGTTGCGCGCATCATGGCGGAAAAGCTCGGCGCCGAACTCGGCCAGCCCGTGGTCGTCATCAACAAGCCTGGCGCCGGCGGCGTGGTGGGCACGCAAGCCTTCCTGCGCGAGCCGCAGGACGGCTACACCGTGCTGTTCACGGCCAACAGCAACCAGTTGATCGTGCCCTGGGTCTACAAGGACGCGAAATTCGATCCGATCAAGGACTTCACGCCGATCGCCGCAGTGGGTGAAGTGCCCAACGTGTTGTGCGTGAATCCCGCCTTTCCCGCCAAGGACATGAAGGAATTCATGGCCCTGATCAAGGCCAATCCGGAAAAGTACCAGTACGCCTCGGCCGGCGCGGGGACCTTGAACCATCTGCTGGGCGTGATGCTGGACCAGATGGGCGGCCTGCGCATGCAGCACATTCCCTATCGCGGCGTATCGCCGGCCATGGCGGACGTGATGGGCAATCAAGTGCCCATGCTGTTCGCCAGCCTGCCTTCGGCGGTCGAAGGCATCAAGGCCGGCAAACTGCGCGCGCTGGGCGTCAGTAGCGAAAAGCGCAACGCCCTGCTGCCTGACGTGCCGGCCATCAACGAAGCCATACCGGGTTTCCGCGGCGACCTGTGGGTCGCGTTCTATGGCGCCAAGGAAGCGCCCAGCGCGTCTATCGACACCTTGCACCAGGCCATCCGGAAAGTCCTGGCGGACCAAGCGCTGCAACAGAAGTTCGACCAGCTGGGGGTGACGATGATGCATGACGGCCCGGCCGAGCTGGCGGCGCGGCAGCAGGCCGAGTTCATGCAGTGGAAGCAGGTGGTGCAGGCCTCGGGTGCGAGCCCGGACTAAGGTCTTTACCGGCTGCCGTCGATATACGGCCGGGCCTGCACGATCAGGATGTTCTCACCCTGTACGGCCCATTCGATATCCTGGTCCACGCCGCCCAGGCGCTGCTTGACCTGGCTGGCTACAGAAGCCAGGCGCGCCACCAGGGCATCGTTCAGTACCTGGCGCGTGCCTTCGATCGGCACTTCGCGGACGCCGCCCGCCGCGTCCGCCACCAACTGGGTGTCCTCGGCGGAACGGCTCAGCACCTGCACCGCCTTGGACCAGCTGGAGTACATCAGCTGTTCGGCCTGGCGCTTGCCTTCCACCACCTTGATGCCCAGGCCGCGCTTGGCCGAGATGTAGGTGACGTAGCGGCGCGAGGCGTCGAAGGGATCGCGCGTGATCATGACGCCTGAACTTTCCGACGCCGCGGCCTGTTGCACCAGCACCGCCATCACCACGCCGTCCTGGCCGATGCCGGCCGCGCGCCGGGCTTCGTACGCTTCATAGTTGTAGACCGAGGCCCACACGGTTTGCACTGCCTGCGCCAGCGCGTCGGCCTGCGTGACGTTGGGCACGGTGGTGTAGAGCCCCGCGCCGCTGAATCCCGGCAGGTCTTCGGAATTGGACGAGCTGCGCACGAACACGCCGCGCCCTTGCAACTGCTTCTGCCAGCGATCAAGCCAGGCGGCGGCCAGCATGGGATCGGGCTGGGCCTGGATGATGTCCCGGCGCAGCGCAGCCAGTTCGGCGCGGCGCACGTTGGCGTCGCTGGCGAAGTCCGGCCGCTGCTCCAACGCGGCAATGCGTTGCGGCACGCCCAGTTGCGCCATGAAGGCCGCGTACTGCGCGAAGGGGATGCAAAAGCCGTCTGGCACGGTGGCCGCGGGCGGCAGCGCGGACTTCAGCGCGCCCAGGTTGGCCGCCTTGACGCCGCAATGGCGGCTGTCGCGCGTGGTCATGCCGGCGAGCGGCTTGATCGCCTTGACCGTCAGGTCGGGCTTGGGCAGCGGCAGGGCGGCCTTGGGCGGCGGCGCGACGTCGGGCTTGGCGATGCGCTGCACCTGATAGCCATTGCTGGAGACGGTCAGCTCGACCCACTGGCCGTCATGCTCGCGCAGCGCCGCCACGGCGTCGCGCACATAGGCGTTGGGAATACGCCAGCCCTTGGCCAGCAGGTTGACGTGGGATAGCAGTGTGGAGGGCCGTTGCGTGACCAGGCCGGCCACCGGCGGCAGCGCAACCGGCACTTCGTCCAGCACCAGGATATCGGTCGGCGACAGGTCCGGCGTGTCGTCCACCGAGGTGACGATGCGCAGCCGGCCCTGGCCGACGCCGGTGTTCAGCGGCAGGAAGGTCTGTTCGCGCAGCAAGGATTCCTGCGTCACGGCGTTCAGACCGGCGGTCTGCGCGACCTGTTCGTGCAGCGTGGAATTGGCCTTGAAGCGCACCGGTTCGTAGAAGCTGGCCTGCAGTTTTTCATCGGCCAGCTTCAACAATTCCGGGTTGATCCGGTCGCCTTCCCAGAATTCATAGGTGTAGCCGGGCAGGCCGTGTTGCCAACTCAGGGTGCCGAATAGCAGGCGCCGCTGCGGATCCTTGTACTGCGCGATCAGCGTGGCCTTGTCGTCGGCGGGCAGCAGGCGCCGCTCGCGCGCGAAGTTCTCGTGCAGGGTGTAGCGCGGCGTGTTGACGTAGTAGATCTTGCCGCCCTGTTTCCGGTCGATCACGAACAGCACGTGCGGGATCTCCAGCGGCGCGCCGGGGTTGTAGACCCGGGCCAGTTGCTGGAACTCGGCCTGCGTGCGGATCTGGCTCAGGAAGGCCGGGCCGCCTTTGTTGGCGTCCTCCGTCTGCTGCGCCGCGCGCTCGTCGGGGTTCAACGGGCGGACGTTCTCATAGGGCGAGGGCTTGCGGGCGGTCTGCGCCTGGACGGACGGGCCGAAGCTGGCGGCCAGCGCGGTCAGCGCAGCCAGGGCGATCAGGCGGGTCGGGCGGCGGCAGGCAAGGCGGTGGGGGATGGGCAATGGACGCATGAACGGGCGGGCAGGGCGCAGGGAGTGGCGATGATATCGGAGCCGTGCCGGCGTTTGTTTCCGGATGTGATAAACCATGCGTTGAAGTTGCTGCGGGGGCGCAAAATACCCAATTTCAGTGATGTGCTTCAGGCTACGGATGTCGTTTAATACCACCCAGGCTTAATCGCGCCCGCCGGCGCCGCGGGAAACCGGCCATCTCTGCACAGCGGTGATGGAGGCGGTTTCTTCGTAGGGTCTTTTGAAGGAGCAGCTATCGCTGCTCCTTTTTTTCGGCATGCCCATGCGCCGCGCGCCATCAGGCCGTGTCGGCGCCCAGCCCCAATTCCGCCAGGATGGCGGCGGTGTGCTGCCCCAGGGCGGGCACGGCGCCCATGGCCGCGCTGGCGCCCGACAAGGTCGCCGGCGGCAGCAATGCCTGGATGGGGCCGCCTGGCGTGGCCACGTCGCGCCAGCGGCCGCGCGCGGCAAACTGCGGGTGCTCCCAGACCTCGTGCATGTTGTTCAAGGCGGAGTTGGCGATGCCGCCCCGATCCAGCCTGGCCAGCACCTGTTCGCGCGACAGCAAGGCAAAGCACTGCGCAATGCGCGCATCCAGCGCCTCGCGGTGCCGCACGCGCTGGACGTTGGTGGCATAGCGCTCGTCGTCGGCCAGCGCCGGGTCCTCCAGCACATGGGTGCAGAAGCTGAGCCATTCGCGGTCGTTCTGCAGGCCGAATATCACGGGCTTGCCGTCGCCCGCGAGGTATTGCCCGTAGGGCGCGATCGCGGGATGCGCCACGCCGTTGCGCGCGGGCGGGGAGCCGCCATAGTGCGCGAAATTCAAGGCATAGGAAGTCCATTCCGTCAGCGCCTCCAGCATGGTCACCTCAACGCGTAAGCCCGCGCCGGTGCGTCCGCGCTGTATGAGCGCCGACAGGATGCCGGAATAGGCATACATGCCGGCGGCGATGTCGGCGATGGAGATGCCCGTGCGGGCTGGGGAGTCGGGCGTGCCGGTAAGGGAGATCAGTCCCGAAGCCGCTTGTATCAGCAGGTCATAGGCCTTTTTGTCGCGGTAGGGGCCGTCATCTCCGTAGCCGGAAATGTCGCACACGATCAGCCTGGGGAAGTCCACGCGCAGCGTTTCGTAGTCCAGGCCCATGCGGCGCGCGGCACCGGGGGCGAGATTTTGGATGAAGACATCAGCCTGGCCCAGCAGGCGGCGCAGCACTTGCGCGGCCCCCGGCGCCTTGGTGTCCAGGGCCAGGCTCTCCTTGCCGCGGTTGGCCCACACGAAGAACGACGACTGGCCGCGCACGGTGTCGTCGTAGCCCCGCGCAAAGTCCCCGGCGTCCGGCCGTTCGATCTTGATGACGCGCGCGCCCAGGTCCGCCAACTGGCGGCTGGCGAAAGGGGCGGCGACGGCGTGTTCGAGCGCGATGACGGTGATGCCGTCTAGGGGGCGGGTAGCTGCGGTCATATCGTCCTGGATGGGGAGTGTGGGCCGGGGCGCATGCCGGGCCCGGCGGCGGCGGAGCATTATGGAATGCGGGGCGCGCGCGCGGCCAGTCGATATTTTTTAAGCGGGATTCGAGATTCTCTAATCGGCGTCCAGCGCTGGCCGCGGCTCGGTGACAAAGCTGATGAAGGCGCGCGCATAGCCGGGCAGGGCGTCCTGCTTGCGCATCACCGCGCGCTGTTCACGCACGGCCCAGGATTCTTCGATCTGCACGCATTCGACCCTGCCTTGGGCCAGCGCCGGCGCCGCAACCGAGCGCGGCACCAGTGAGATGCCTGCGCCTTCCTGGACGCAGCGCAGCACGGCGTCGAAGTTGGGCGCGTGGACGCGTACCCGGGGCTTGAGCCCCATCTGTTCGGCCATTTGCTGCAGGTACAGGAAGTTGCTGCTCTTGCGGCCGATGGCGACCAGATCGTGCGACAGCGCGGTTTCGAGTGAAACGCGCGGGTGCAGGCTGAGCGGGTGGCGCGGGGGAATGATGAAGATCAGTTCGTCCTGGCCGTAGCTGATGAATTCCAGCCCACGCATTTCGATGGCGCCGGCGACCAGCCCGATGTCGGCGCGGCCGTCCAGCACCGCCTTGACGGTTTCTTCGCTGAGATGCTCCTCAAGATCCACGTTGACGTTTGGATAGGCGGCCAGGAACCGGCTCAGCGCGCTGGGCAGGCTGCTCAGCGTGCTGCTGTTGGCGTAGACGCGGATATGGCCTTCGACGCCGTCGGTGTGGCGGCGCATTTCCGCCCGCAGGCGCTCGACGTTGCCCAGTATGGTCTGCGCATAGCGCAGCACGGTCATGCCGGCGGCGGTGAGCGACATGCCTTTCTGGGTGCGCACGAACAGCGGCACGCCCATGGCCTGTTCCAGGTTCTTCAGGCGGTAGCTGGCCGATGGCGCGGTCAGGTGCAGGTCGGAGGCTCCGCCGGTGAGGCTCTTGGCTTCGGCAATGGCGACAAAGACGCGCAGGTCGGTCAGTTCGTAGCGCAAGGAGGGCACCTGGATTCGGGCGGCGCAGCGCCGTGGCGGGCCGCTGTTAGAAGGGCTCTAAGCCGGATAAGAAACTTTCGACTATTCGTGGTTCCGGCCTCGTCTCTATATTGTGCCGCACACAAAAGACCAACGGAAACAAGCATGAGACATGGATTTCCCTGGCGCGCCTTGGCGGGCGCCGCCGTGATCGCAGCGGGCGCGCTGGCGGGGGGCGCAGTAGCGGCGCAGGACTATCCGGCCAAGCCGGTACGCCTGGTGGTGCCGTATGCGGCGGGCGGACCCACCGACACCTTCGCGCGGGCCTTGGCGGAGACCTGGAGCCGCAAGCTGGGCGCGGCGCTGGTGGTCGAGAACCGGACCGGCGCCGGCACCCTGGTCGGCACGGAAACCGTGGCTCGAGCCACGGCCGACGGCTATACCTTGCTGCTGACCACGGTGGCGCACGCGGTCAATCCCAGCATCCATTCCAACCTGCCGTACCGCACGGTGGAGGACTTTGCGCCGGTCGGCCTGGCGGCCAAGGCGCCGCTGGTGCTGGTCGTCAACAAGAACGTGCCGGCCACCACCTTGCCGGAGTTCATGGCCTATCTGAAGGCCAGGCCAGGCAAGGTCAACTACGGCTCGGCCGGCATCGGCAGCGCGCCGCACCTGGCCGGCGAATTGCTGAACCATCTGGCCGGGGTGCGCGCCATGCACGTGCCGTACCGCGGCAGCGCGCCGGCGATGGCAGACGTCATCGGCGGACACCTGGACTTCATGATCGATAGCGCGCCCACGGGCTTGGCGCAGGTCCAGGCCGGCACGGTCAGGCTGCTGGCGACGTCGATGGCGCAGCCCCTGCCGCAGACGCCCGGCACTCCGCCCATCGCGCAAGCGGTGCCGGGCTACGAGGCCTATACCTGGAACGCCGTCTTGGCCCCGGCGGGCACCCCGGCGCCGGTCGTTGACAAGCTCAACGCTACGTTGCGCGCCGCGCTTGCCGATCCGGAGCTGCGGCGCCGCGCCTACGACATGGGGCTGGTGCTGCAACCGGACACGACGCCCGCCGCGCTGAGCGCTTTCCTGCAGGGCGAACTGAAGAAGTGGGGCGAGGTCGCCCGCGCCGCGCACATGACCGCGAACTGAATCCCGTCAAGACAAAAGGAACCCTGCATGATCAAGCACCAACTCTGCGTTCAGCGCTACTTCGAGGACTTCGAAGTCGGCGAGGTCTTCCTGCTGCCGTCGCGCACCATGACCGATGCCCTGTTCGCCGCGTTCCAGCTCGCCAGCGGCGACAATCATCCCGTGCATTACGACGTCGAATACTGCCGCGCCCACGGCATGCCCCACATGCTGGCGCACGGCTTCCAGGTCGCCATCCAGACCGCAGCGGGCGCGGGACTGTTTCCCCACATGGTGGAGGATTCCCTCAAGGGCTTTCTGGAACAGAGCAGCCGATTCCTGAACCCCGTGTTCGTGGGTGACACGCTTTATTCGTCGCTGACGGTGGCGGAACTGCTGCCCGGACGCACGACCGGGGTGCTGGTCATGCACAGCCTGGTGCGCAACCAGCGCGACGAGGTGGTGATGGACGGCGTGCAGAAGTACTTGTTGCGCAAGGGCCAGGCGCAATAGCCGGCAACTCCCGGGAGGGCGGATCGGAACGCCTGCTCGGGAAACTCCCTATCTTCCAAAGGCGTGCCGCCCGTTGACAGCGGACTGCGGCGAATCGATACTTGAATCCAGTACGTATACGTACAAAATGGCGCGCCCAAGCAGCATCGGTCGAACCCGGTTCCCACTGCTCTCGCAAAGGAGTAAGCAATGAAGGACGGCGAAATTCTTTCCGGATTCCTGGCTCCCCATCCGCCGCACCTGGTGTACGGCGAGAACCCGCCGCAGAACGAGCCGCGCTCGCGCGGCGGCTGGGAAAGTCTGCGCTGGGCCTACGACCACGTGCGCGAAAGCATCGAACGCCTGCAGCCCGACGTGCTGCTGGTGCATTCGCCGCACTGGATCACCCAGGTAGGCCACCATTTCCTGGGCGTGCCGCGCCTGGAGGGCCGCTCGGTGGACCCGATCTTTCCCGACCTGTTCCGCTACGACTTCGGCATGGACGTGGATGTGGAACTGGCCGAGGCCTGTTGCGAGGAAGGCCGCAAGCTGGGCCTGGTCACCAAGATGATGCGCAACCCCAAGTTCCGCGTGGACTACGGCACCATCACGACGCTGCACATGGTGCGGCCGCAATGGGACATTCCGGTGGTGGGGCTGTCGGCGAACAACACGCCGTACTACCTCAACACCCAGGAAGGGCAGAAGGAAATGGACCTGCTGGGCCGGGCCACGCGCGAAGCGATACGCAAGAGCGGGCGGCGCGCGGTGCTGCTGGCCAGCAACACGCTGTCGCACTGGCATTTCCACGAACAGCCCGAGGTGCCCGAGGACATGTCCAAGGAACATCCGGCGCGCTACGACGGCTATCTGTGGGACATCCGCATGATCGACCTGATGCGCAAGGGCAGGATGGACGAGGTATTCGAGCTGTTGCCCCAGTTCATCGACGAAGCCTTCGCCGAAGTGAAATCCGGCGCCTTCACCTGGATGCACGCCGCCATGGGCTATCCGCAATTGGCGGGCAAGTTTCACGGCTACGGCACCGTGATCGGCACCGGCAACGCGGTGATGGAATGGAATCTGCAGGAGGCCGGGCTTTCCCGCCTCGAACAACCCGCCGGCGCGGCGGACTAGCCATCCAGGGAGACAGGCCATGACCATTGTTTCCGCATTTCTCGTTCCCGGCAGCCCGTTGCCGCAGTTGCGCAGCGACGTGGCGCCCTGGGGGCGCCTGAACCAGGCGCTGCGCGCGGCCGGCAAGTCGCTGGCGGCTTCCCGGCCCGATGTGGTGCTGGTGTATTCGACGCAGTGGATGGCGGTGCTGGACCAGCTGTGGATCACGCGCGCGCGCAGCACCGGCGTGCATGTGGACGAGAACTGGCACGAGTACGGCGAGCTGCCCTTCGACATCGCCAGCGACGCGGGCCTGGCCGACGCCTGCGTACAAGGCTGCCGCGACGCCGGCATCCATGCGCGCGGCGTGGACTACGACCAATTTCCCATCGACACGGGCACCATCACGGTCAGCACGCTGATGGGCTTTGGCTCCGACCAGCTGCCCGTGACGCTGGCGGCCAACAACCTGTACCACGACAACGCGCAGACCGAGCAGCTCAGCCGCATCGCCGTGCAGGCGGCCGCGGCGCAAGGCAAGCGGGCGGCAGTCATCGGCATAGGCGGGCTGTCCAACACCATGTTCCGCGAGCCGGTGGCGCCGGAATCCGACCGCCTGATCTCCCAGGCCGACGATGACTGGAACCGCCGCATGTTGGCGTTGCTGGAAAGCGGCGATGCCCCGCAACTGCGCGAGGCGATGCCCGAGTATGCGGGGCAGGCCAAGGCCGAGATGGGCTTCAAGCCCATGTCCTGGCTGCTGGGCGCGCTGGGTGACCAGTTCCGCGGCGGCAAGGTGCTGGAGTATGCGCCGCTGTACGGCAGCGGCGGGGCGGTGGTGGAATTCAAGGTGGGTTGACGGCGTGCCGGGCCTTGGAGGCGGCGCTTGCGGGACCGCGCCGGCGAAGGCTCGCATCCATGACGCTAGTCAGGTCTGCCCGGCAAGCGCCACCGGTATTTCCTTGGTCCCCGTTGCCCGGCGCCACTGCGCCGGCCCCGACACATGCAGGTTCCCGCCCACCGCATCCACCGCCACGGTTACTGGCATGTCCGTGACTTCGAACTCGTGGATCGCCTCCATGCCCAGGTCCTCGAAGGCGATGACGCGAGCGCTGCGGATGGCGCGGGACACCAGATAGGCCGCGCCGCCCACGGCGATCAGGTAAGCCGCTCGGTGGCGCCGGATCGCCTCGACCGCCTGCGGGCCGCGTTCGGCCTTGCCCACCATCGCCAGCAGGCCGGTGCGCGCCAGCATCATGTCGGTGTAGCCGTCCATGCGGGTCGAGGTGGTGGGGCCGGCGGGGCCGACGGCCTCGTCCCGCACGGCGTCCACCGGGCCCACGTAATAGATGGCGCGGCCGCGGAAGTCGGCGGGCAGGGGCTCGCCGCGGGCCAGCATTTCCTGGATGCGCTGGTGTGCGGCGTCGCGTCCGGTCAGCATGCGGCCGTTGAGCAGCAGGGTTTCACCGGCGCGCCAGGAGGCGACCTCCTCGCGAGTGAGCGTGTCCAGGTTCACGCGCCGGCCGGCGCCGGGGCCGCGTTCGGCGCCCAGGTCGGGCCAGAGATCCAGCGACGGCGGGGCCAGGTGCGCGGGGCCGGAGCCGTCCAGCACGAAGCTTGCATGGCGCGTGGCGGCGCAATTGGGGATCAGCGCGATGGGCTTGGCGGCCGCGTGCGTGGGGTAGGTCTTGATCTTGACGTCCAGCACGGTGGTAAGGCCGCCCAGACCCTGCGCGCCCACGCCCAGCGCGTTGACGCGGTCGTACAGTTCGAGCCGCAGCGCGTCCTCGGGCGCCAGGGTTTCGCCGCGCTGCGCCCGGGCCTGCAGTTCGTGCATGTCCAGCGGTTGCATCAGGCTTTCCTTGGCCAGCAGCATTGCTTTCTCGGCGGTGCCGCCCACGCCTATGCCCAACATGCCGGGCGGGCACCAGCCGGCGCCCATGGCCGGAATCTGCGCCAGCACCCAGTCGACGATGCTGTCGGCCGGGTTCAGCATGGCGAGACGCGCCTTGTTTTCCGAGCCGCCGCCCTTGGCCGCCACCGTGACCGCCAGGCTTGCGCCCGGCACGATCCGCATGCTGATGACGGCGGGCGTGTTGTCGCGGGTGTTGCCGCGGCCGAACAGCGGGTCCGCCACCACCGAGGCCCGTAGCGGATTGTCCGGGTCCAGGTAGGCGCGCCGCACGCCGGCGTTGACGGCGTCCTCCAGGCTGCCGGTGAAGCCTGCCCAGCGCACGTCCATGCCGACTTCCAGGAAGACGTTGACGATGCCGGTGTCCTGGCAGATCGGCCGCCGGCCGATGGCGGCCATGCGCGAACTGGCCAGGATCTGCGCCATGGCGTCGCGCGCCGGCGCGCTGGCCTCGCGTTGGTAGGCGCGGGCCAGATGCGCGATGTAGTCGGCCGGGTGGTAATGGCTGATGTACTGGAGCGCGCTGGCGATGGATTCGATCAGGTCGTCCTGGCGGATGCTTGTGCTCATGGCGTGCATGGGTGGGTGGCTTGAAGGTTCATTCGGCGTGCAGCGTGACGCCCGGGCGATCCTTGACCAGGCTCACGGCCACGAAGGACACCACGGCCATGACGATGACGTAGACGCCCACATGCCAGGACTGGCCGGTGGCGGTGATGATGGACTGCGCGATCATCGCGGCGAAGGCGCCGCCCAGGATGGAGCCCAGCGCATAGCCCGCCGACACGCCGGAATAGCGCACGTCGGCCGGGAACATCTCGGCATACAGCGCGGCCTGCGGTCCATAGGTCAGGCCCAGCGGCACCGACAGCACGGCCAGGGCGAAGGCGAACTGCATCACGTCGCCGGATTCGATGAAGGACCACATCGGTATGGCCCAAAGCGCCAGCAGCACGTAGCCGAGCTGGAAGGTGCGCACGCGGCCGATGCGGTCGCCCAGCCAGCCGCCCAGCAGCGTGGTGCCCAGCCAGCAGGCCGCGGCCAGCGTGCAGATCATCAGCACCTGCTGCGCCGGCATGTGCAGCGTCCGGCTGCCGTAGCTGATGAAGAAGCCGACCAGCAGGTAGCCCGCCGTGCTGTTGCCCACGAAGATCAGCGTGGTCAGTAGGATCTGGCGCGGATGCTTGCGCAGCAAGGTGCCCAGCGGCGCCGAGGAATGGCTGCGGCGCGACTGCATTTCCAGGAACACGGGCGATTCCTCGACGGCGCGGCGGATGAAGACGCCGACCACGATGAGCGCGATGGACAGCAGGAAGGACACGCGCCAGCCCCAGGCCATGAAGTTGTCGGCGCCGACCAGGGCGGTGATGCACCACAGCACGCCGGTGGCGACGATCATGCCTAGCGGCACGCCAATTTGCGGGAAGGCGCCGAACAGCGAACGCCGCTCCCGGGGCGCGTGTTCGACCGCCATGAGCGCCGCGCCGCCCCATTCGCCGCCGGCCGAGAAGCCTTGCAGCACGCGCAAGGCCACCAGCATCACCGGCGCCCAGATGCCGATCTGCGCATACGTCGGCAGCACGCCGATCAGCGCCGTGGACACGCCCATCAGGATCAGCGTGGCCGCCAGCACTCGCTTGCGGCCGTAGCGGTCGCCCAGGTGGCCGCAGACGATGGCGCCCAGCGGCCGGAACAGGAAGGCCACGCCCACGGTCGCGAACGACAGGATCAGCGACAGCTCCGGGTTCTCCTTGGCGAAGGGCGCGAAGAACAGCGAGCCCAGCACCAGGCCCGCGGCCTGGACGTAGATGAAGTAGTCGTACCACTCGATGGCCGAGCCGACCAGCGTGGCGGCCAGCACCTTGCGGTCGTCGGCGCTGACCAGCGGGCCGGACGCAGACCGGGGGGCGGATGCGACGGCGGCGCCGCCGGCGGGGATTTCTGTTTGCATGGTTGTCTCCTTGGGGGAATGCGGCGGTTCAGCTTCTTATCGGGGGGTGTCGCCTAGGCCGCGGCGCTCTGCGGCGCGTCGGGCTGGTTTTCCGGGCGGGCGGCTTCAAACGCAGGCAGGCCGGCGCAGGCCTGGACAATGGCGCGGACCCGTTCGAAAGGCGCCAGGTCCGCGCCGTAGCGCAAGGCGTTGTAGACCTGCGGGATCAGGTAGCACTCGACCAGCGTGGGCGCGGCGCCCAGCGCGTAGCTGCCGTCCTGCGCCGGGGGCAGCGCCGCTTCGAAGGCCTGGAAGCCTTCGGCGCACCAATGGCGATACCAGTCCTGGATCTGTTCGTCGTCCGCGCCGAACTGGGCGCGCAGGCGCTTGAGCGCGCGCAGGTTGTTGAGCGGATGCATTTCGCAGGCGATCAGTTGGGCCAACGCGCGGGCCTGAGCGCGCTGCGCCGGATCGGCCGGCAGCAGCGGTGCATCAGGATGGCGCTCGTCCAGGTACTCGATGATGGCCAGCGACTGTTGCAGGCGCAGGCCGTCGATCTCCAGCATGGGTACCAGGCCGAAGGGCGCCAGCGAGCGGTAGGCGGGTTGCTGGTGCTCACCCTTGACCATGTGCCAGGTGACCTGCCGGTACGGCAGGCCCTTCAAGGCCAGGGCGATACGGACCCGGTAGGCCGCGGAACTGCGCCAGTAGCTGTGCAGGGTGAGGGCAGGGGAGTCGGCCATTGCGGTCTCCGTTCAGGCGGCGGCGGTTGCGGGCACGCTGGCAGATGCGGCGGCAGGCATGGGACGCGTGCCGGGGATCCGCACCTGCTGGTCGATGTCGCCGAACAGGCTCAGGCCCGCGTCGTCGCGCATGCCGATGCGCACGCGGTCGCCGTGCTTGAGGAAGGGGGTGCGCATGTCGCCGTCGCGCAATTTTTCCCGCACCCGCGCCTCGACCAGGCAGCACACGCCGGCGGCGTCGCTGGCATTCGAAATGGTGCCGCTGCCCACCAGGGTGCCGGCGCCCAGGCGGCGGGTGCGGGCCGCGTGCGCGATCAGTTCGCCGAAATGGAATTGCATTTCCTCGCCCGCCTGGGGCTGGCCGATCTGCCGGCCGTTGAGCCACACCTGCATGGCGCGGTGCAGCTTGCCGCCGCGCCAGTAGGGCGCCAGTTCGTCGGGTGTGACCAGCACGGGCGACAGCGCCGAGGCCGGCTTGCCTTGCAGGAAGCCGAAGCCCTTGGACAGTTCGGGCAGCACCACGTTGCGCAGGGTCACGTCGTTGACCAGGCCCAGCAGCACGACGTGTTCCAGCGCCGTGTCCGCGTTCACGCCCAGCGGCACGTCGTCGGTCACCACCACGATCTCCGCTTCCAGGTCCACGCCCAGGTCCTCGCTGGCGGCGGTGATGTCCTCGCAGGGTCCCATGAAGTCGTCCGAGGCGCCCTGGTACATCAGCGGATCGGTCAGGAACGAGGGCGGCATCTCGCCGCCGCGGGCGCGGCGCGTCAGGTCCACGTGGTTCAGGTAGGCGGACGCGTCCAGCCATTGGTAGGCGCGCGGCAGGGGCGCGGCGCAGCGCGCCGGATCGAAGGGCTGGCTGGCGCCGTCGCCCGCGTTCAGCGCTTCGTATTCGGCCTGCAGCAGCGGCGCGGCGCGGGCCCAGTCATCCAGCGCCTGCTGCAGGCTGGCTGCAATGTGCGGCACGGCGCGCGTGCGGGTCAGGTCGCGGCTGACGACGGCCAGGGCGCCGTCGCGGGCGCCATTGCTCAGGGTGGCGAGTTTCATGTTCAGGTGCTCCGTATCGGATGGGGAGGCCCGCGGCGGGGCCTCGTGGCGTGGTGGCGTGCCGGGGTCAGGCGGTGAGTTCGGCCCACATGTCGCGGTCGCGCTCGGCGGTCCAGACGCGCGGCTCGGTGATGCCGCTGGCCTCGTCGTAGGCGCGCGAGACGTCGAAGGGAATGGCGTGTTCGTAGATGACGACGTGGCCGAATTCCGGGTCCATCACGCGGCGCGTGTCTTCATAGACCTGCTTCAGGCTCTTGCCTTGCTCCACGCCCTGGCGGGCGCAGCCGTACAGCGTCTCGACCCAGCTGCGCGTGTAGCCGATGGCCTCGCGGCAGGCGGCGGGCGTGGTCAGCGCGGGGCCGCGGCCCGGCACCATCTGGCGCGGTTCCAGCGCTTGCAGCGCGTCCAGCGTGGCGGGCCAGTCGGACAGGTAGGCATCGCCCGTGTACACGCCCGCGTTGAACTCCACCAGGTCGCCGGAGAAACAGATGCCCTGCGACGGAATCCAGACGATGGAGTCGCCCCGGGTGTGGCCGGCGCCCAGGTGAAGCATGCGCACTTCGAGGCTGCCCAGGAACACGGTCAGTTCGCGCTCGAACACCACGGTGGGCCAGGTCAGCCCCGGAATGCCTTCGGCGGATTGGAACAGCCGCGGGAAGCGGCCGATCTCGGAATCCATGTCGGCCTGGCCGCGCTCGACGATGAGTTCATGGGTGCCGCGGCTGGCATACACGTGGGCCGCGCCTTCGGCGGCGAAGGCGGACGCGCCCAGTACGCGCACCGCGTGGTAGTGGGTCAGCGCGACGTGGCGGATGGGCTTGTCGGTGACGCCGCGGATGGCGCGTATCAGTCCCTGGGCCATGGCCGGGGTGGCGGTCGCGTCGACCACCATCACGCTGTCGTCGCCGATGATCACGCCCGAGTTGGGGTCGCCGTCGGCGACGTAGGCGTAGGCGTTTTCGGACAGGCGTTCGAAGGAGATCTTCTTTTCCGCCAGGTCGGCCTGGGAGGCGAAGGGTTTGCTCATGGTGTTCCTTTAATGGATGGAAAGTGGGGCGGCTCAGCCGGCGTGGGCCTGGCTGCGCTGCTGGCTGCTGGTGCCGGTGGCGCCGGGCATCAGCCCGGCGGCCTTGTCGCGGGTCCAGGCGGCCAGGTCGTCATGGGCGCTGCGGCGCTTGCGGGCGACGTAGTCGGCCACGGGCAGGCGCAGGGTCAGTTCGAGGCGGATGCCGTTGGGATCGAAGAAATAGATCGAGCGGATGAAGTGGTGGTCGGTCGGCCCCACTACCTCGACGCCGTGGGACTGCAGCCGCTGGCGCATGCGCTCCAGTTCGGCTTCGCCGCGGATTTCCATGGCGAAGTGGTTGACCCAGCGCGGCGTGGCGGGGTCGGGCTGGCTCTGGCCGTTGTCGCCCAGGTCGAAGAAGGCAATGTGCGATCCGTCGGCGAACTCGAAGAACAGGTGCACGAAGGGGCAATGCTCGCCGGTGGAAGGCACGCGTTCCTCCTTGACCACGTGCACCAGCGGCAGGCCGAGGATGTCTTCATAGAAATGGCGGGTTTCCTCGGCATCGCGGCAGCGCCAGGCGAAGTGGTGCAGGCCCTGGATGGCGGGGCAGGCGGGGGGGTGTTGCAGCGTCATGGCGCCGTCTCCGTGGTTCATGGAATGTTCAAGGCGGGCGAGCCGGGCTGGGCCGCCAGCATTTCGTCGACCGCCGCCTGCACGCGGGCCGCGTCGTCCACGGCTTCGATGAGCAGCAGCGACAGCCGGGCCAGGCTGTCGCGCTGGGCCGCCGGGTCGGGCACGTTGGTCAGCGCGATCAGGCGCTCTAGCAGGTCGTCAAGCTGTTGCTGGGATAGCGGCATGGCTGGCGCCTCCGGTTGAGCGGTAGAGGCCGCGGGCCTCGGGCAGGGTTTCGGGACAGGCGCCGGGAGCATCCAGCGCGGCGGCGACCCAGGCCAGCATGGCCTCGGGATCGCCGGTCTCGGGCGTGGCGGCCGCCATGACATGCTGGTCGGGCCGCAGCAGCCAGGCCTCGCCGTCCAGCGCCTGCCCGAGCTGGTGCGCCAGGGCGGCGCGTCCGCGCTCGTCGCACAGCGGCCCGACCGCGACCCAGCGCACCAGGCCGTCGCCGTCCTGCGCGCCGGGCGGCAAGGCATCGCCGAACACCAGGACGGTGAACCAGGGACCGAGCAGGCTGTGCAAGGTCAGGCCATCCGCCTGCCGCAACACCACGTTGGGCAGCGCGCGCCCGGCCAGCGCATGGGAGCCGCAAGCCAGCGCTGAAGCGGGATAGACGGCCGGCATGCACAGGCGGCCGGTGTTGATCATGCGGGCGGCGACGGCGTGGCGCGGCGCCAGGTCGATGATGGCGTCGCGCCACAGCGCGGCGGAGCGGGCAGCGCCCGGGTAAACGAAGCGCGAGGAGCGGCGCGCCTGGCGGATGTTCTCCATTGCCGCGTGCTTGCGCTCGGCGCTATAGGTATCCAGCAGCGAGTCGCCGGCGCGGCCTTGCAGCAACAGGGCCAGCTTCCAGCCCAGGTTGTCTGCGTCCTGGATGCCGCCGTTGCCGCCGCGCGCGCCGAAGGGCGCCACCAGATGGGCCGAATC
The DNA here is from genome assembly GCF_058783105.1 of Achromobacter sp. FW305-C-30-7. Lineage (NCBI taxonomy): Bacteria > Pseudomonadati > Pseudomonadota > Betaproteobacteria > Burkholderiales > Alcaligenaceae > Achromobacter > Achromobacter sp. FW305-C-30-7. The sequence goes on from NZ_JBYSYI010000004.1 coordinate 510,835, forward strand.
GCCCGCGAACAGCACCCGGCCATGGCGCAGGCTGTCCAGGCATTCATGGCGGTAGGCCCAGACGCCATGCCAGGCAATGTCGAATTCCACGCGCTCGCCCAGCAGGTCCCAGACGCGCTGGCGCATGGCCGCGTCCGTGGCCGCCTCGGCCGGGTCTTCGTCCGGGCGCAGCTGGAAGTCCAGCCGCCAGGTGTCGTCGGCCATCTTGTGGCGCCAGACCGCGCGGCCATGGTTGCTGCGCGCGTCCAGCCAGGTCCAGCGTTCCTCCGGCCAGGTGGTGTCGCGCAACACGATGTCGATGATGATCCAGCGGTCCTCGGTCTGGTCGTAGACGCGCGGGCTCAGGCCCAGCATGCCGCGCACCGCGCTCTTGGCGCCGTCGCAGGCGACCACCCATTGCGCGCGGCAGGCGTAGGCGCCGTCGGGCGTCTCCACTTGCAAGGTCGCCGGGCCTGCGGCTTGCGGTTCGATGCCAGCAACGCGGTTCAGCCAGCGCAGCTCGGCCAGCGGCTCGCGCATCAGCGCATCCACCAGGAAGGCTTCCAGGTAGTACTGCTGCAGGTTGACGAAGCCGTTGTGGCGCATGTCGGGCTGGTCCTGCAGCGTGAAGGACGCGACCGCCAGGTCGCGGCACAGCACCCGGCCCACGTTCCAGCGCACGCCCTTGCCGACCACGTCGCCAGCCATGCCGAGGCGGTCGAAGATGTCCAGCGTGCGCTGCGCCCAGACCATGCCGCGCGAAGCCAGGCCGCGCACGCCCACAGTGTTGTCGTCGTCCAGCACGACCACGGGGATGCCGCGCCGCACCAGATCCAGGGCCAGCGTCAGGCCGGTCAGCCCGGCCCCCACGACGGCCACCGGATGCGGCTCGCGGCGCGGGCGGTCCATTTCATCGGGCCTGACGTATGGGTAGATGGGAAGCTCTTTCATCGTTTTCCCTAGTTCGATGTGGTTTGTTGCAGGCCTCACTCTAGGAGCGCCGCGCGCGCCCGTCATGTCCTCACGGGAGAGGACACCGCGGCGGCGGAGGATGACCTTAGAATCGGGAAAACACGCGCAAGCGGGGAAAACGACACCATGGAAGAGACACACAACCCGATGCCCGCGGGCGGGGGGCCGGACCGCTGGGCCGAGTCCGCCGTCATGGACCTGGGCGGCCCGATGTTCCACGCCGCGCTGCTGCTGGCGCTGCGCGAAACCGTGGCCGCCGACCACGTGTCGCACGTGTTCTACGGCCACGAAGGCCTGGTGCAGTATTCGTCGGCGGCCAGCCTGCTGAACCAGTCCCTGATCGAATGGACCACCAATGTGTTCGTGGACAACGAGTTCTACCGGCGCGATCCCAACTACGGCCTGCTGCGCGACATGGCCTGCCGCCCCGGCCATCATCCCGACCTGGTCGTGCAGACGGCCTCCCCGGAACGCATCGCGGACGACGAGTACCGCCGCCTGCTGTTCGAGCGCCCCGGCTTCGCCAGCAAGATTTCGCTCATCGGCTGCCGCGACGAGGGCATCAGCTACCTGAACCTGTACTTTTCGCGCACCCATTCAGCGGACGCGGCCGAACTGATGCGCGGGCGCGCGCCCTTGCTGATCGCGCTGGCGCGGCGGCATCATCAACTGTGCCGCGCGGAAGCGGAACCGGAACCGACACGCGCGGCCTCCTGGTGCAGCGGCCTGTCGCTGCGCGAAGTCCAGGTGGCGGACCTGCTGCGCCAGGGCCATACCGCCAAAGAGGTGGGGCGCGAGCTGGGCCTGTCGCCCACCACCGTGGTGACCTACAAGAACCGCATCTTCAAGAAGAACAACGTGGCCAGCCTGAAGGAGTTCCTGATCAAGGCGCCCGCGGCATGCGCCGCGCCGGCCTGTACGGCCGAGGCCGGCGGCCGTTGAGGTTCGGCTGCAAGCCTGAGGCTGGTGGCCGCTGAGCACGGCCGATATGCCTGGGGCCAGCGGCCGCTGGCCGTCGCCTGCATGCCGGCGGCTCGCGGGCGCCAGGCATCGTCCGCATTGGCCGGGATCAGGCTGCTGCGGATGGCCGTAACCGGGCGATGGCGGGAACCGCCAGCGCCGCCAGCAGCGCCACGGCGCCAGCCACATAGCCCACGCTGCCCAGGCCCCACTGCGCGATGGCGAAGCCGCCCAGCATGGCGCCGGCGCCAATGCCGGCATTGGCCGCCGACACGTTGAGCGTGCCCGCCATGGCCTGGGCTTGCGGCGCCACTTTCATCACACGCACCTGGCACACCGGATACAGGGCCGTATTGGCGATGCTCCACGCGGCCAGCGCCGGCAGTAATCCGGCAAGCGAGGAAGCCAGGGGTATGGCGGCCATCATGCCCAGGCCCAGCAGCAGGGTGAACGCCAAAGTCGCGGCCAAGGGATTGCGGTCCGCCGCCAGTCCGCCCAGCCAATTGCCCGCCAGCCCCGCCGCGCCAAAGCCCATCAGCCACCATCCCACTTGCGCCGGCGGCACGCCCGCGATGCGTTCCAGCACGTCGGCCAGATAGGTATAGGCAGCGAACATCGCGGTGAACACCGCCACGGACAGCCCGATATGGGCCAGCATGCGCGGATTCCGCAGAATGCGCGCCTGCTCGCGCAAGCCGACGCGCGGCGGGCACGGCAAGGCCGGCATGCAGGCCAGCATCAGCGCGGCCAGCGCCAGCGACAGCGCGGCCAGCCCCCAGAAGCTGCCGCGCCAGCCTATCGACGTGGCGGCCAGCGTGCCCAGCGGAATGCCGAACAGCAAGGCGGCGGAAATCCCCAGGTACACGCGCGCCACCGCCTGCCCGGCGTGGCGCGGGCCCGCCAGCTGTGCGGCGGCTTCGCTGGCCGTGCCCCAGAACACCGGCAGCGCCAGCGCCGGAATGAAGCGCGCCAACGCCAGCACCCAGATGTTGGGCGCGGCCGCGGCCAGCGCGTTGGAGGCGGCGAAGACCAGCAGGATCGCCACGAACAGGCGCTTGCGCTCCAGGTGCGATACCGCCGCCGTCAGCAAGGGCCCCGACAGCATCACCGTGAACGCGAACAGGGTCACGAGCTGGCCCGCGGCGGAAACGGAGATGGACAGGTCGCGGGCCAGCTCGGGCAGCAGCCCCACGATTAAAAATTCCGTGGAAACGATGACGAAAGCCGCGACAGCGAGGATGCCGATGGAAAGCGCGCTGGAGCGGGCCGGGACGGATGGGGAGGCGAGGGAGGATTCGAGCATGGATGGGTTCAAGAGGAATACGGTCTTGAACGATATTGGAGATAGAATTTCTTATCTCAGGTATGTTTTCCATAAATTAAGGAATCTGATTCCTTAATCATCGCCGCCATGATCCCATCCGAACGCCTCAAAGGCATCGAAGCCTTCGTCACCACCGCGGACGCCGGCAGCTTCACCGCCGCCGCCGACCGGCTCCACCTTACTGCCTCGGCCGTGGGAAAAAGCGTCGCCCGGCTGGAGGCCCGCCTGCGTACCCGCCTGTTCGAGCGCAGCACCCGTCGCCTGGCCCTGACGGACGCGGGCAGCGCCTACTACCGCACCTGCGTGCGCGTGCTGGCCGAATTGCAGGACGCCGAGGCAGTGCTGGCGGCGCAGCGCCAGGAACCCGTCGGCCGGCTGCGCGTGGACCTGCCCGCGACCTTCGGCCGCCGGGTGGCGCTGCCGCTGCTGTTGCAATTCGCCCAGCGGCATCCGCAGTTGCGGCCATGCGTGTCGTTCACGGACCGTTTCGTCGATCTGGCCGACGAGGGCATAGACGTGGCCGTGCGCATCGGCGGGCCGCCGCAGTGGGCGCCCGGCCTGGGCCACCGCTATCTGGGCTCGGAGCGCGTGATTTTCTGCGCCTCGCCGCAATATCTGGCGCGCCGCGGCACGCCGCTCACGGCCGACGATCTGGCCCAGCATGACGCCGTGGCCTACGGGCGCGCGGACGGAGAACCCCCGGTCTGGCGGATCGTGCAGGGCGCGGGACCCGCCAGCCTGCGGCCGGTGGATGGCGTCATGACGCTGGACAGCGCCGAAGCCCAGGTCGACGCCGTCGCCGCCGGCTTCGGCATCGCGCAGTTGGCGACCTGGCTCGGGGCCGACGCCTTGCGCGACGGCCGGGTGGTCGAAGTGCTGCCGCAACTGGCTGCCGAGGGCTTGCCCTTGTATTTGGTGTGGCCGCTGAGCAAGAAGCTGCTGCCCAAGGTGGATGCGGTGGTGGAGATGCTGGGGGAAGCGCTGAGTATCGCCTAGCGGGCAGCCGCAACATCGCTCGGTCTGAAAAAGAGCCAGTCGAGCCCCGCCTTGCGCCGCGGCCTTCTACGCTCATGGGCGGGAGGATAGTGGCTGGGGTAAACACTTCTGTTTATTTATTCAACATTTTTGTTTATGCTCGATCAGGCCGCGACCATCGGTCATGAAATACAGCGAATTCAAGAGATGGCTGGAACGGCAAGGGGCGGTGTTCGTGCCGCACAAATCAGGCAGCAGCCACTATCGGGTTACCTTGAACGGCGTGACAACGATCTTTCCACATCACGGGTCCAAGGAAATGGGCAAGCATCTGGAAAGCGAAATCAAGAAGCAGCTCGGTTTGAAATGACGTTGCGCATTCTGCACACCGGATGCGCGTCACGCGGACAGTCCTGCCTGGCACATTCATCAAACGGGAAACCTGAATGCTGACCTATCCCTACACCCTGACTCGCGACACCAACGATACGTGGTTAGTCCGGTTTCCTGATATTCCAGAAGCGCTGTCCGTGGGGCAGGACGTCGACGAGGCGGCGATCAATGCCGAAGAGGCGCTCGAGGCGGCGCTGGAGATCTATTTCGAGGCGCGCCGCCCCATTCCCATGCCCTCCAAGCCGGCCAAGGGCCAGGCGTCGGTAATCTTGCCTGCCTTGATCACCAGCAAGGTCTTTCTGTCGAACGAGATGATTTTGCAGGGAGTGCGCAAGGCCGAGTTGGCAAGGCGCATGGGGGTTCATATGCCGCAAGTGGACCGCTTGCTGAACGTGCGGCATGCTTCCCGGATCGAGCAAGTCGAATCCGCCCTCGGACAGCTTGGGCGCCGCCTGGACGTGTCGATCGCCTGAGGCTGGTATCTGGGCAAGTCCCGCGCTCCAATGAAAATCGGCCCCGATAAATCGGGGCCGATCATCTTGCGTCGGAGAAAACCAGCCTTACTCCGCCGTTTCCTGCAGCACGCGCTTCGCTTCCTCGGCCACGCGCTCGGGGGCGGTGCCACCCACGTGCTTGCGGGCCGCGACGGAGCCTTCCAGGGTCAGCACCTGGTGCACGTCGTCGCCGATGCTGGCGTGGTAGGCCTTGAGCTCGTCCAGCGACAGGTCGGCCAGGTCGCAGCCGCGCTGTTCGCAGTCGCGGACCGCGTGGGCCACCACTTCGTGGGCGTCGCGGAAAGGTATGCCGCGCTTGACCAGGTAGTCGGCCAGGTCGGTGGCGGTGGCGAAGCCTTGCAAGGCGGCGGCGCGCATGTTGTCGGCCTTGACCTTGATGCCGCCGGCCATGTCCGCAAAGATCGTCAGCGTGTCGCGCACGGTGTCGACGGTGTCGAACAGGCCTTCCTTGTCTTCCTGGTTGTCCTTGTTGTAGGCCAGGGGCTGGCCCTTCATCAGGGTCAGCAGGGCGACCAGGTGGCCGTTGACGCGGCCGGTCTTGCCGCGGGCCAGCTCGGGCACGTCGGGGTTCTTTTTCTGCGGCATGATCGAGCTGCCGGTGCAGAAGCGGTCGGCCAGGTCGATGAAGCCCACGCGCGGGCTCATCCAGAGCACCAGCTCTTCGGACAGGCGCGAGACGTGCGTCATGATCAGCGCGCCGGCGGCGCAGAATTCGATGGCGAAGTCGCGGTCGGACACGGCGTCCAGCGAATTGCGGCAGACGCCGTCAAAGCCCAGGGTCTTGGCGACGCGCTCGCGGTCGATCGGGTAGGACGTGCCGGCCAGGGCGGCGGCGCCCAGCGGCAGGCGGTTCACGCGGCGGCGGCAGTCCGCCAGGCGCTCGGCGTCGCGGCCGAACATTTCCGCATAGGCCAGCAGGTGGTGGCCGAAGGTGACCGGCTGGGCCACTTGCAGGTGCGTGAAGCCGGGCATGATGGTGCCGGCGTGTTCCAGCGCCACCGTGGCCAGGGCGCGGCGCAGCTGGCGCAGCAGGTCCAGCAGGTTGTCGATTTCAGCGCGCAGCCACAGGCGGATGTCGGTGGCGACCTGGTCGTTGCGCGAACGGCCGGTGTGCAGGCGCTTGCCCGCGTCGCCCACCAGCTCCACCAGGCGCTTTTCGATGTTCAGGTGCACGTCTTCGAGGTCGAGCAGCCATTGGAAGCTGCCGGCGTCGATTTCGGACAGGATCTGGGTCATGCCGCGCTGGATGTCGGCCAGGTCCTGGGCGCCGATGATGCCCTGGGCGGCCAGCATGTCCGCATGCGCGAGCGAGCCCTGGATGTCGTAGCGCGCCAGGCGCTTGTCGAAATCCACGGACGCCGTATAGCGCTTGACGAGTTCGGAAACCGGTTCCGAGAACCGGGCGGACCAGGCCTGCGCCTTGTTGGCGAACTGGTTTTGATCGGGGGAGGGAGTGTTTGCCATGATGGGCGGAATTATAGGCCCTGGCGTGGCGCCGGGTGGCGCGCCTGCTGGCGGCGAACCCTCTGAGCGGGCCTTTGTCGGATAATCCTGGATTAGTTTCAAGACCTTAGAGCAGGAAGAGAGCCTATGCCCCTGGAATGGGAAGAGCTGGTCACCCAATTGGATACCCATCTGCCGCGCGAAGCCTGGGCGCAGACTTTGATCGGGATCGGCGCGCTGATCCTGGCCGCGCTATTCGTCCAGTGGGTCGTGGCCCGGGTCGTGCTGCTGCTGGCGCACCGCGTGCTGGTGCTGAGCGGCCGCGGCGACTGGGATAAGGCCCTGCAACGCCGCCGCGCCTATCAGAACCTCTGGTACGCCGTGCCATTCGCGGTGGTGTCGCTGGGCATAGACCTGGTGCCGCACGTCGAGCGGGCGGTGACCATTGTCGGGCGGCTGGCGCACGCCGGCGCCTGGATCTGCGTGTTCGTGGCGTTTTCCGGGGTGCTGAGCGCCTGGCAGGACACCTATTCCGCCACCACGCGCGCGCAGACCCGCTCCATCAAGGGCTATATCCAGATCGGCAAGCTGATCCTGATGGCGGTATGCACCGTTTTGGTGCTTTCCATCCTGATTGACCGTTCGCCGCTCTGGATGATCTCCGGCCTGGGCGCGCTGTCCGCGGTGCTGCTGCTGGTGTTCAAGGACACGCTGCTGTCGCTGGTGGCCAGCACCCAGCTGACCAGCAACGACATGCTGCGCATCGGCGACTGGATCGAGATGCCGCAGTCCAACGCCGACGGCTTCGTCAAGGACATCGCCCTGCACACGGTCAAGGTGCAGAACTGGGACAACACCGTCACCACGGTGCCCACCTACAAGCTGTTCTCGGAAAGCTACCGCAACTACCGCCACATGTTCGAATCGGGCGGGCGCCGCATCAAGCGCACCCTCCGCATCGATTCGGCCAGCGTGCGCTTCCTGAGCGACGACGAAGCGCAGCGGCTGATGCGTTTCCGCCTGCTGCACGACTACCTGCAGGCCAAGACCCACGACATCGCCCAGGCCAACCAGACCATGGGCGAGCTGGCCAGCGTGCCGGCCAACCGCCGCCGCCTGACCAATATCGGCACCTTGCGGGCCTATGCGCTGGCCTACCTGAAGCAGAATCCCGAGGTCCGTCAGGACATGGCCATGATGGTGCGCATGATGGAGCCCACCTCCGAGGGCATTCCGGTCGAGGTCTATTGCTTTACGGCGGTTACCGCCTGGGTCGAGTACGAACGCATCCAGGGCGACATCTTCGACCATCTGCTGGCCATCCTGCCTGAACTGGGCCTGCGCCTGTACCAGCAGCCGTCCGGCGCCGATATCGGCGCGATGGGCGCTCATCTGCGCGAGGGCGCCTTGCAGGCCGCGCTGGCCGCCGACGGCGCTCGCCCCGGCTTGGCCGCGCCGTTGGAGCACGGCCTGACCGACGCCAAGATGCCGCGCTAGCGGACAGCGGGCGCGGCGGGGCGTCCGGGCGGGGCCGGCGGGTGGCCCCGTGAGATAATCCAGGCGTTGAAATCCCAGGCGATAGACCCGATGTCGAACCCGTTCTTCAACCTGTATTCCCACGGCTTTGCCCGGGTCGCCGTCGGCGTGCCCGAATGCAAGGTCGCGGACCCCGCGTTCAATGCCGCCCAGACCATTGCGCTGGCGCAGCAGGCCGCCCAGGGCGGGGCGGTGCTGGCTGCGTTTCCCGAGCTGGGCCTGTCCGCCTACACCTGCGACGACCTGTTCCACCAGAAGGCCTTGCTGGACGAATGCGAGGAAGCGCTGGCGCGGGTGGTCGCGGCCACGGCCGAGATGGACATCGCCGTCGTCGTCGGCGCGCCGCTGCGCGTGGCCCACCAGCTATTCAACTGCGCCGTGGTCGCCGCCGGCGGCCGCGTGCTGGGCGTGGTGCCCAAGAGCTATCTGCCCAACTACGGCGAATTCTACGAAGCGCGCCAGTTCAGCGCCGGGGATTGCGCCATCGTTTCCGAGATCAGCCTGCTGGGCCAGACCGTGCCTTTCGGGTCCGAGCTGATCTTCCAGATGGAAAAGCTGCCGCTGTTCCAGTTCCACGTCGAAATCTGCGAGGACGTCTGGGTGCCGATCCCGCCGTCCTCCTTCGCCGCGCTGGCGGGCGCCACGGTGCTGGTCAACCTGTCGGCCTCCAACATCGTGGTCGGCAAGTCCGACTACCGCCACCAGCTGGTCGCGCAGCAGTCGGCGCGCTGCCTGTCGGCCTATATGTACACCTCCGCCGGGCGGGGCGAGTCCTCTACCGACATGGCCTGGGACGGCCAGGCGCTCATTTACGAAAACGGCGAACTGCTGGGCGAATCGGAACGCTTCCTCGGCCACTCCCACCTGTTGTTCTCGGACGTGGACCTGGAACGCCTGTCGCGCGAACGCATGCGCCAGACCACCTTCGGCCAGTCGGTGCGCCGCCACCAGGACGAAGTCCGCAAGTTCCGCAGCGTGGCGGTGCCCGTGAATCCGCCGCTGGAAGACGCCGAACTGCCGCTGGAGCGGCGCGTGGCGCGCTTCCCCTATGTGCCGGCCGACCCGCAGCGCCGCGACGCCCGCTGCAAGGAGGTCTACAGCATTCAGGTGCAGGCCCTGGTCCAGCGCCTGTCGGCCAGCGGCATGTCCAAGGTCGTCATCGGTATTTCCGGCGGACTGGATTCAACCCATGCGCTGCTGGTCTGCGCCAAAGCCATGGATGCGCTGGAACTGCCGCGCTCCAATATCCTGGCCGTCACCATGCCGGGCTTCGCCACCAGCTCGCGCACGCTGCAGCAGGCGCGCAAGCTGATGGAGGTGGTGGGATGCACGGCCTCCGAGATCGACATCCGGCCCAGCTGCCTGCAGATGCTCAAGGACCTGGGCCATCCCTATGCGGACGGCAAGCCGGTCTACGACATCACCTTCGAGAACGTGCAGGCCGGCGAGCGCACCAACCACCTGTTTCGCATCGCGAACTTCAACCACGCCATCGTCATCGGCACCGGCGACCTGAGCGAATTGGCGCTGGGCTGGTGCACCTACGGCGTGGGCGACCACATGTCGCACTACAGCGTCAACGCCAGCGTGCCCAAGACGCTCATTACCCACCTGGTGCGCTGGGTGGCCGAATCCGGCCGCCTTGGCGAGGAGGGGGCGCAGGTGCTGCTGGACGTGCTGGGCACCGACGTCAGCCCCGAATTGGTGCCTGGCGGCGCGGACGACAAGCCGGTGCAGAAAAGCGAAGACAGCATCGGTCCCTACGAGCTGCAGGACTTCAACCTGTACTACACGCTGCGCTACGGCTTCGCGCCGACCAAGGTGGCTTTCCTGGCGCTGGCGGCCTGGCGCGACCGCGAGGCCGGCGCCTGGCCCGAGGGCGGCCACGTGGCCCGCAACCAGTACGATCTGGCGGCCATCAAGCGCAACCTGAAGATATTCCTGGACCGCTTCTTCCGTCTCAGCCAGTTCAAGCGCAGCTGCGTGCCCAATGCGCCCAAGGTCGGCTCCGGCGGTTCGCTGTCGCCGCGCGGCGACTGGCGCGCGCCCAGCGATTCCGAGTCGGTGGTGTGGATGCGCGACGCCGAGCGCATACCCGACGAAGCCTGACCGGGATTTCCCGCCAAGGGGGAACCCGGTATTTGGGCTCCCTGGCGGGTGGTATTCTCTTATCCAACGCGCCCTGCGGCCATGCCTAGCCAGGGTGCCGCAACAGATCAAACACCCAGGACGACCAACGTGAAACAAGTCACCGCCATCATCAAACCCTTCAAGCTCGACGAAGTCCGCGAAGCGCTGGCCGAAGTCGGCGTCAGCGGCCTGACCGTTACCGAAGTCAAGGGTTTCGGCCGCCAGAAAGGCCATACCGAGCTTTACCGTGGCGCCGAATACGTGGTGGACTTCCTGCCCAAGATCCGCGTCGAAGTGGTGCTGCCCGACAGCCAGGTCGAAGCCGCCATCGAAGCCGTGGTCAAGGCCGCCCGCACTGGCAAGATCGGCGACGGCAAGATCTTCGTCACGCCGGTTGAACAAGCCATCCGCATCCGCACGGGCGAGAGCGACGAAGAGGCGCTGTAAATTCCACGGGAATTGCGGCTGAGCGGACAGGCTGGGCCTGCCGGCAGCCGCGAGGCCCGGGCTTGATTTTGCGGGTGTTGGGGCAGCAAGGTTCATGCTGCCCCAACACCCGCAAATCATTTCCGCGCCTAACGAATCAGCTGATTCATTTCCAGGATCGGGCTCATCACCGCCAGCACGATCAGCAGCACGAAGCCCCCCATCAGCAGTATCAGCGCCGGTTCCAGCAGGGCCGTCATGGCCATGGCGCGCCGCTCCAGGTCGCGCGACAGGTTCTGCGCGCCGCGGTCCAGCAGCTCGGGCAGGCGGCCGGTCTTCTCGCCGCTGGCGATCAGATGCACCAGCAGCGACGGAAATACTTTTTGAGCGCCCAGCGACGCCGATAGCGGCGCGCCTTCGCGCACGCGCGCCGAGGCTTCATCCACGGCCTGGCGCAGCACGTCGTTGCCCAGGGTGCGGCGCGCGGCCTCCAGCGCCGTCAGCAGCGCCACGCCGCTGCCTGAAAGTATCGCCAGCGTGGACGCGAAGCGCGCGGCGTTCACGCCCAGCACGAAGCGCCCGGCCAGGGGCAGCCGCAGCACGCGCGCATGCCAGGCGCGCCGCGCCGCGGGCGCGCGCAACGCGTAACGCCACAACGCGACCGCGGCCGCCAGCGCGGCGCCAGTAGCCACGCCCCATTCGCGCACATAGTCCGACAGCGCCAGCATGATGCGCGTCAAGAGCGGCAGCTCCTGCTTGGCCTGGCTGAACGCCGACACCACCTGCGGCACCACATAGCCCAGCAGGAAGATCACGATGATCACCGACACGCAGGCCACCACCGCCGGATAGATGAACGCGGTCAGCACCTTGCTGCGCAAGGCGTTGCGTTCCTCGATGTAGTCCGCCAGCTTCTCCATCACCTGCGCGAGATCGCCCGATTCCTCGCCGGCGCCGATCAGCGCGCGGTAGATCTCGGGGAAATCGCGCGGCCGCGCCGCCAGCGCGGTCGACAGCTTATGGCCCGCGCGCACGTCGTCGCGCACGCCGCCCAGGACGGCGGCGATGTGTTTTTTCTCGGCCTGTTCCAGCGTGGCGCTCAGGGCCGCGTCCAGCGGCAGGCTCGCGGCCAGCAGGCTGGCGAGCTGGCGCGTGAGCCAGGCCAGGTCGGCGTCCGACAGGCGCGTGCGCAGCGCGGCGCCGAACCCTTCGGCGCGCGCCGCGAGGGAGGTAGACAGCGGCAGCAGCCCGCGCCCGCGCAGCTGATTGCGGGCGCCGCGCTCGCTGTCGGCGTCGATCGTGCCGCGCACGATCTTGCCCAAGGCGTCGGTGGCTTCGTAGCGAAAGGAAGGCATCTGGAAAGCATCGGCCGCGCACGTTTGAAAAACGCGCAAAGCCCCGAATTTAAAGGGTTTCAAGGCCGCTACGATGCCTGCGGATTATGACCGTAGTGTTGCACTGTCACCACGTATACTCCGACGCGCTTTCACGTTTTTTCACACGATTTCACGTTTCAGGCACCTATCCCGTCATGCGTCACATTGCGCAATTCAGCCTTGCGGTACTGCTCGCCGCAAGCCAGCTCGGACCCGCGGCCAGCACGGTTCACGCTCAACAGACCGACAATCGCGTCAGTCTGAATTTCGTCGACACCGATATCCCCGCCGTGCTGCGCGCGCTGTCCTTGTTCACGCAGCGCAACTTCCTGGTGGATCCGCGCGTCAAGGGCAAGCTCACGCTGGTGTCGGACCGGCCGGTGGACAGCGCGCAGGCGCTGTCCATGCTGACGGGTGCGTTGCGCCTGCAGGGCTTCGCCATCGTCGATGTGGATGGCGTGACGCGCGTGGTACCCGAGGCCGACGCCAAGCTGCAGGGCAGCGCGGTGGTAGGCAATGGCCGCCCCGCGCAAGCGGTGGGCGGCGCGCAGGCCGGCGGCGCGGGCCGCGGGCCGGTGCCTGTGTCCGCGTTCGCCAAGGGCAGCAGCGGCGAAATGCTGACCCGGGTGTTCCCGCTGAAGTACGAGAACGCGGCCAATCTGGTGCCGGTGCTACGGCCCATGGTGCCGCCCAATAACCCTATCAACGCCTATCCCGGCAACAACACGCTGGTGGTCACGGACTACGCCGACAACCTGGAGCGGATCGCCCAGGTCATCGCGCGCATCGACGTGCCCAGTTCGATCGACACGGACGTGGTGCCGGTGCGTTCGGCCATCGCCACCGACATCGCCATCCTTGCTTCGCAGCTGCTGGACACGCAAAGCAGCGACCCCACGCAGCGCATCGCCGTGGTGGCCGATCCGCGCAGCAACAGCGTGCTGGTGCGCTCCGGCAGCCCGGCGCGCACGCGGCTGGCGCGTGACCTGATCATGAAGCTGGACGCGCAACAGAACCGCGCGGGCAACCTGCACGTGGTCTACATGCGCAACGCGCAGGCCACGCGCATCGCCGAAGTGCTGGGCGGGCTGCTGACCGGGCAGGCGAATTCCGCGCCTGGCGCTAGCGGTGGCGCCAGCGGCGGCGCGGGCGCCCAGGGCGGCGCGCGCACGCAGAACGCGGCGGCTGGCATGGCTGCCCAGGCGGGGCAGGGCATGGCCGGCATGTCCGGTTCGAACAAGGGCGGACTGTCGGGCGAGCAGGAACGCATCTCGCGGGAAGACAACAGCACGCAGGCCGTCTCGTATTCGGCGGGCGGCGCCACCATCCAGGCCGATCCGGCCACCAACTCGCTCATCATCTCGGCCCCCGAACCGCTGTACCGCAGCCTGCGCGAGGTCATCGACCAGCTCGACCAGCGCCGCGCCCAGGTGCTGGTGGAAAGCCTGATCGTCGAAGTCAGCGAGGCCAAGGCGGCGGAGTTCGGCATCCAGTGGATGACGGGCGCTGGCAACATCAACAGCGACGGCACCAGCTTCATCGGCGGCACCAACCTGGGCGGCAGCGGCATCACCGGCAAGGGCCCGACCACCATCGACGGCATCGGCAGCGGCCTGACCCTGGGGGTGGTCAAGGGCACCGTCGACGTGCTGGGCAACAAGGTGATCAACCTGGGCGTGCTGGCGCGCGCGATGGAGAACACCGGCGAAGCCAACATCCTGTCCACGCCCAACCTGCTGACGCTGGACAACCAGTCGGCCAGCATCCTGGTGGGCAAGACCGTGCCTTTCGTGACCGGGCAGTACGTGACCTCGGGCAGCAACGGCAGCACCAATCCGTTCCAGACCATCGAACGCGAGGACGTGGGCCTGAAGCTGAACATCCGCCCGCAGATTTCCGAAGGCGGCGCGGTCAAACTGGACATCTACCAGGAAGTCAGCAGCATCGACGAAAGCCGCTCCAACGCCACCACCGGCATCGTGACCAACAAGCGCGCCATCGATACCAGCGTGCTGATCGACGACGGCCAGATCATCGTGCTGGGCGGCCTGCTGGAAGACAACGTGACGCTTTCCACCAACAGCGTGCCGCTCCTGGGATCCTTGCCCGTGATCGGCTCGCTGTTCCGCTACGATTCGCGCAAGCGCACCAAGACCAATCTGATGGTGTTCCTGCGCCCCTACGTGGTGCGCGACGCCAACCGCACAGCTGGTGTCACCATGGACCGCTACGACTATATGCGCCGCGCGCAGGCGGCCGTGCAGCCAGGCCAGCACTGGGCGCTGCCAGACATGCAGGCGCCGATGCTGCCGCCGCCGGGCTCCGCGCCTTCGGTGTCCAACAACGCCTACGACCTCCGCCCGGAACAGCAGGCCGAAACGCTGCGCCGGCCGGCGCCGGTCACGGCGCAGTCCTTCGCGGTACGCCAGTATCCCGGCACGGAGTCTGCGCGCGACGCTTCGGAGGCCATCCGCGTGTCACGCACGCTGATGCATAGCGTGGCCGTGGATCCCGATACGCTGCTATGAGCGCGCACCCCTTGCCTTATGCCTGGGCCCGGGCGCAGCGCGCGGTGCTGTCGCTGCGCGGCGGCCAGGCCCGGCTGACCGTCAGTCCGCGCACGCCGGAATGGGCGGTGCGCGAGATTCGGCGCTGCCACGGCGACATCGAGCTGGCGCAGATCGAGGACGAGGCGCTGGAAACCCTGCTGACCGCGGCCTACAGCCATTCGGAAGACGCGGCCTCGGTCATGGGCGTGGCCGAGAACGAGATCGACCTGGACCGCCTGATGCAGGACATGCCGGAAGTGGCGGACCTGCTGGAGGCCCAGGACGACGCGCCCGTGATCCGCATGATCAACGCGCTGTTTGCGCAGGCCGCGCGCGACGGCGCCAGCGACATCCACATCGAACCCTTCGAGACCCACTCGGTGGTGCGCTACCGGGTCGATGGCACCCTGCGCGACGTGGTGTCGCCGCGCAAGGCGCTGCATGCCGCGCTGATCTCGCGCATCAAGATCATGGCGCACCTGGATATTGCCGAAAAACGCCTGCCGCAGGACGGCCGCATCGCGCTGCGCGTGGGCGGGCGGCCGATAGACGTGCGCGTCTCCACCTTGCCCACCGGGCATGGCGAACGCGCCGTGCTGCGCCTGCTGGACAAGGAGGCCGGGCGCCTGCAGCTGGAGAAGCTGGGCATGGACGCGGGCGTGCTGGCCCAGCTGGACCGCCTGATCCGCCAGCCGCACGGCATCGTGCTGGTAACGGGGCCGACCGGCAGCGGCAAGACCACTACGCTGTACGCGGCGCTGAGCCGCCTGGACGCGTCCACCAGCAACATCCTCACGGTCGAGGATCCGATCGAATACGACCTGTCCGGCATCAGCCAGACACAGGTCAACGCCAAGATCGATATGAGCTTCGCGCTGGCCCTGCGCGCCATCCTGCGGCAGGACCCCGACGTCATCATGATCGGCGAAATCCGCGACCTGGAGACCGCGCAGATCGCGGTGCAAGCCTCGCTGACGGGCCACCTGGTGCTGGCCACGCTGCATACCAACGACTCGGTGTCCGCCGTGACCCGGCTTACCGACATGGGCGTGGAACCCTTCCTGCTGGCGTCGTCGCTCTTGGGCGTGCTGGCGCAGCGCCTGGTGCGCAAGCTCTGCCCGGCCTGCAAGAAGCCCGCCATGCAGGACGGTGCGCGCGTGTTCCATCCCGTGGGCTGCGATGCCTGCAACCATACGGGCTACAGCGGGCGCTCCGGCATCCACGAACTCTTCACGGTCGACGACGAGGCGCGCCGGCTGATCCACGAAGGGCGCGACGAACGCGAACTGCGGCGCGCGGCCGCCGCGTCCGGCATGCGGACCATGCGCGAGGACGGGCAGCGTTGGGTCGACAGCGGGCAGACCTCGCCGGAGGAGATCCTGCGGGTCACGCGGGACGCCTAGGACCTGTTCCACGCGCCTTTTAGGCGTGGACAGGCCCCTGCTGAGGGCGGGAGCGTTAGCGACGCGTCGCTGCGTTTAGGTGCCGAACGACACCATATCCCCCGAACGCCTGCCCAGCGCCGACAACAGTCCATCCAGCGCCGCCCGGTCCGCTTCGCGCGCGGAGCCGGCGTAGGTTGCCTGCCCTTGGAACTTCAGGCCGCCGCGCCCGCCCGCGCTGCCCTGGCCGGTGACGTCCAGCAGGCCGCTTTCGGTGCTCAAGGCCAGCGTGGCGCCGGACTTGCCGCCTTGCACCCGCAGCAGATACGACCCTACGGGCGCCACCGGTGTCAGCGCGGTGCTGGCGTTGCGCCAGCGCAGTTCGGCCACCGGGCCGGCGGGCAAGGCCGCGCCCAGCCGCAGCGGCTGCCAGCGGATTTCCAGCGTGCCTTGGGGCGCGATGGTGTTCCAGGGCGCGCCCAGCGCCGACAGGATGGAGGCGGGCGCACGCAGGGACTGGGCCGGCACGGATACGCCGTTCCAGCCGGGCGTGGCGCGCAAGGGGCCTTGCAGCCAGGGATGCGAGATCTCCAGGGCGAGCGCGTCCCAGCGCCATTGCCATTGCACCGGCTGCGGCAGCATGCGGCGCGCGCCGGGCGGACCCAGCGCGATCCAGGCGCTGCCGCGCCACAAGGTGCCGCTGGCGTCGGCCAGCGCGACCGGCGCCTTGTCCGGCAGCACGGCCAGCAGCCAACGCGCGGGCAAGACCGTGACGGCTGCCGCGGCGGCGCAGACGGCGCCGGCCAGGAGCAGCGCGGCGGAACGTTTGGAAAGCCGGAAGCCAGGCATCTCAGCCGCGCTCCGGCGCTTGCGGCGCCATCAAGCTCACTTTGCCATTGACGAGGCCGGGCAGCGGCCGCCCGTTGACATTGGTGGCGCGGCTGAGCTCCACCTCTTTGACCGCCAGGCCCCAGTCGCGCGCCGCCCCATCCAGCCATCGCAGCAAGGTCGAGGACGGCGCCTGCTTCAGGGTCAGCAGCACGCCGGGACCGCCCTCGGGCTGGCCCAGCGCCCATAGTTCCGGCGACAGCCCGGCGCGTTCCAGCGAGGCGGCGAGTTCGGCGGCGCTGGGCATGGCGCCCGCCGGGGCGGCGGACTTGCGCCGCAAGGCCGTGGCCTGCGCGGTCAGGTCGGCAACCGTGGCCGCCTGGCCGCGCAGCGCGGGCAGTTCGGCTTGCAGCTTGCGCAGCGTGTTCAAGGGCGGTTCGATCAGCGTGACGAACACCAGCGCCGACCCCAGCAGCAGCCCGGCGGCAGTGACCAGCCGGCGTTCGCGCGGCGCCAGCGCCTGGTAGCGCCGGCCGGCGTGTGCCAGGGCGGGCGCGAGGGTCTTGGCCAGCGACTGTCTGGCGGCATGCAGGGCTTGCGGGAGTTTCATGGTTGCGCGCGCACGATGCGCCAGGTGTTGTCGTTATCGCCGCGTTCGAGCTTCAGCCCCAGTGCGGCGGCTTGCTGGATCAGCGCGGGCGTTTCCGCCACGCGTTGCGATTGCTCGCCGGCGTCGGCCAGCTGCAGCGTCAGCGCCTGCTCGGCGTAGCCCAGGCGGGCCACCTTGTCGGCGGCGAAGGGCAGGGCCTGGGCTGCGGCGCGCGCCAGGGGCAGGAAGTCGGCGGCGTTGGCCGCGCCCCGGTTGGCCTGCAGCGCGTCCAGGCCCTGCTGCGCCTGGCGCGGCGGGTCCAGCACCACCGGCAGGTCGGGAAAGGCGGCCAGCACCTGCGCGCGCATGCCGTCGCGCAAGGCGTCGGCTTCCGATTGCAGTTGCGAGGCGTACAGGTTCAGCCCGCCTATCCACACCAGCGCGGCGGCCGCGCCCCAGCGCCAGACGGGGCGCCAGGCCGAGACGCGGGCCGGCGCCAGTTGGGGCATGGCCAGCGACCATGACGGCGTGGGAGCCTGCCAGCGCGGGTCGGCAGGGTCGCGCAGCGGCGCCGTGCTGTCGGCGCCCAGGGCTTGCGGCGCGATCAGCGCGTGCGCGCGCAAGCCCTGGGCATTCAACAGGCTCCAGGCGCGGCGCACGGGTTCGCGCGCGGCCCAGGCCAGCGCGACGGTGCCGTCCGCGGCGCGCGGGCCATGGCCGATGGCCAGCGTATCCAGGTCGCTGAGCACCAGCGGCTCCAGCGCGCTGTGCACCGCGGCCGCATAGCGGGCGCGTGCCACCGCGGGGATTTGTACGCTGGCCGCGATCACGTCGGCGGGATGCAGCACGGCTTCGCAGGCGGCATGGGGATAGGCATGGCCAATGGCCTCGAGCGTCAGTTCGCCCTGGCGCGCGCAGCGGCCGCGCCGGTCAAACCAGGCATACGGTAGGAGAGAGCCGGCGCCGAACTCGGCCAGCGGCGGCAGCGCGATGCGCAGTAGGTTTTTCAAGGAATTTCTCTAGTCCATAGGGTGTCGGGAGCGGCGGGCGGCGAGCTGCGCAGCAGCGCCTGCATGGAGATGCGCGCGCGCTCGTAGGCCACGATGCCGCTGGCCAGGAACCAGCCGCTGGTGGTGACCACCGTGGGCGGGGGCGTCTTGACGCCCGCGCCGGCCAGGCGGTTGGCGAAATCGCCGGCATTGTTGAACCAGTTGCCGCGGTCGCGCTCGCCCGCCAGCGAGCGGGCCTGGCTGAGCGACAGGCCGGGCGCCAGCGCCGCAAGCACTTCGGCGGGAGCGGTGTTGACGTTGACGCTGGTGGCGACGGGCAGCACCGTCATCGTGCGGCGCAGCTCGCTGCGCACTGCCGGGTCCAGCGCCAGCAGGGCCGCCACTTCATCGACGCCGCGCGGCAAGGGCGCGCGGGCGTCGGGCGCCGGCCGTCCCGGCGGCGCCGAGGGCGCATCCGCCGGGGGCGCCACGGGCTGCGCGGCCGCCATGATCTCGACCATGCGCGCGGCCAGCGTGTCCGGCAGCTGCAAGGTGCTCAGCAGGCGGCGCAGCACCAGTTCCTGCTCGGGCTGCGGCACGCCATTGTTCGCCAGGTTGTAGAGGTTGTACTTGCCTTGCTCGTCCTGCACGCGGCCGGAGAACACGGCGACGCGCTCGTCGCCGGGCCGCTCGATGCGGGTGTCCAGCACCGGGGTGGCCCAGATCTGGTCGCCGCGGGTGGTCGATTCGCGCTTGCCGTGGTCGCGCACGATCAGGCGGGCCCAGTCTATGCCGCCCGCCAGCATGGCGCGCGCCTGGACCCGCGCCATCTCGTTTTCCACGCGCCGCGTGCTGGCGGTCTGGCGCTGGAACAGGCCGGTGGTCAAGGCCGCGACGATGGCGACGATGATGAGCGCGCTAACCACGGCGGCGCCGCGTTCGCGTCCGGTCGGGCGAGCCGGGCTCATGGCAGCTCCAGCATGCGGGTGTAGCGCTCTGGAGCGGCGGGCGCGCCGCGCTCCAGCGCGATCTCCAGGCCGGTGGGAGAGGCGGCCAGGCTGGCTTCGCCATCCACCCAGCCGGTCCCCGGCACCCAGGCGCGCAGTTTCAGGGCCTGCGTGCCGGGCAGCAGCAGGACGCCGTCGCCCGCGGCCGGCAGCGGACTGCGCGCCGCCGACGGCCCGCTGGCGCGCCACAGGCCGTCCTTGCGCACCTGCCATTGCACGCGCTGCCACAGGCCGTTGCCGTCGGGATCGGGGCGCAGGATCTCGAACACCGGGCCGCCGCTGGCGCGCCGCAGCAGGCGCAGGCCGCTGGTGTAGGCCTGCGCATCCAGGCCCGCCGGGTCGAAGCCGGGGCCGCTGTAGGACAGTTCGACATCGCGCGCCATCTGGCCCAGCGTGCGGACGATGGCATCGATGTCATCGGCCTGTTGCTCGATGCGGTCGCGGGCGCCGGACACGCTGGCCAGGCCGCGCCAGGCCATCAGGCTGACCAGCGCCATCAGCGCCAGGGCCACCAGCACTTCGATCAGCGTGAAGCCGGCTTGGGATCGGGGAGGGCGGCGCATGGCTATCGCAGGCTGGACAGCAGGCCGTCGAGCTGCAGCAGCACGGTGTCCGCCTGCGGACCGGCGGCATGGCGCACCTTGACCGATACCTGGCGGAAGCTGCGGTTCATCGAATTCGTAAACTCCATCTCGCATTGCAGGGCCCGGCCGCCTTGCGGACAGGGCGCGCTGCGCGTGCCCGCGCGCGGCAGGGTCTGCTCCAGCCGCAGCTGGGTCAGCGCGTTCTGCGCGGCCAGCAGCGCCAGCGTCTTGTCCTGCAGGGCGCGGTTGTTTTCCGCCATGATTCCGGTCGCGCGCAGGGCGGCGCCCATGGCGACGGCGATGATGGCCAGGGCCACCAGCACTTCGATCAGCGTGAATCCGCGCTGTCGATCAGGCGGGCGGGGCGGCCTATTGAATTTCATAGCGGCCCGCGGCGTCGCGCTGCAAAGTGACGCGGGCATCGCCCGCGCTCAACGTCAGCGTGATGGGCGCGGCGACCCATTCCGTGTTGAACACCAGCGGCCGGTCCGGATCGAGCCGCAGCGCTACCGGCGCAGCCGACCACGCTTGCGGACGCAGCACCTCGTCGCGTTCCAGCCGGTCCGGCGGCAGGGGTCGGTCTTCCTCGGCGCTCAGGCCCGGCAGCCGTCCCTGGCGTTCGAAGGACCAGCCTTGGCCGTTGGCCAGCCAGCGGATGGCGCGGCCGTCGCTGCGCGCTTCGCTCTGGGCCACGGTGAAGGCGTCGGCCAGGCGCTGGGCGTCGCCGCGCAGCCTGTTTTCGCCGCGGCCCACCGACAGGCTCACCATGCTGGCCGCGATCGCCACGATCACCAGCACCACCAGGACTTCGACCAGCGTGAAGCCGCGCTCAGAGTTCCCAGGAACCGATGTCGGCATCGCCGCTTTCTCCGCCGGGCTTGTTGTCGGCGCCGAACGAGAACACATCGATATCGCCTTTGACGCCAGGGCTCAGGTATTGATAGGGATGGCCCCAGGGATCGTTGGGCAACTTGTCCAGGTAGCCGCGCCAGTTGGTCGCGCCGTCGGGTTTCTGCACCAGCGCGCGCAAGCCCTGCGCGGTGTTGGGGTAGCGGCCGTTGTCCAGGCGATACAGCTTCAGCGCCTGCATGATGCCGGCGATGTCCTGGCGCGCGGCGACCTGGCGGGCCTGGTCGGGGCGGTCCAGCACGCGGGGCACGATCAGCGCCGCAAGTATGCCCATGATCACAATCACCACCATGATCTCGATCAGGGTGAAACCTTGCTGGCGGGCAAGCCCGCGCGGTAGCTGACGCACTTGATGACTCCGGTCTTTCAGTAGAAGCGGAGGATTGTGGACATGAAATATGACAGCAATACTCACGGCGCGGCCAAATCCGCGCAGGCGCGTGCCGCGCGCAGGGCAGGCATTGCCGCGAGCGCGGCGATGCCTATTTTTCGCGCGATATGCCGGCAGGCGCGGGCAGGGCGGCCGGGGCGGGCAGGCGGCTGGCGCGCCCGGCCTGTTCCACCGTCACCGCGTCCGCGGCGACCTCGCGCAGCACGATGCCGGGGGCCACTTCGCCGCCCGTGCGCCAGGCCAGCGGCGGGCCGCCGTCGATGCTGAGCACGGCGGCGCCGTCGGCGCCTGCGGCGATCACGCCCAGCACGGTGATCTGCGTGCGCATGGCCTCGTCCTTGCCGAACCACAACGCGACCGGCGTGTTGTCCGCGGCGCGCGGCGCAGCTGCCGAGACCGCGGGAGGCAAGGCGCCAGCCTTCGGCGCGAGCAGGATCGACGCCCACACGCCCAGGCCGGCGGCCAAGGCCAACACGGCAAGTACGCGGAACGCGGCGGGCAGGGTCGGGCGCAGGGACAGGGGCATGGAACGAGTGGGCAGGGCGGGTTGCGACGCGGCCGACTATAGCGTTGCTACATGACAGGCTTGCGATGGCCTGCGGCATCCGCGCAGGCCTCGGCAGCCGCGGCTGCCTGTCATCGTTCGTACATGCCCCGTGTCTAGCATGCCCTCAAGTCCGGATGCCCAAGCCGGGCAGACCTCCTCTCCAACAGGGAACACCCGCATGCAAGACCTGAACCAAGCCAATCGCCGCCGACTCCTGAAAATGCTGGGAGGCGCGCCGATGCTGCCGATCGGCGGCGTCAGCCTGGCCGCGCTGCTGGCCGGCTGTAATTCCAGCGATGATGACGATGACGACAGCGCGCCGCCCGTCACGCCGGTCACTTTCAAGTCCGCCGCCTTCACTTCCATGGCCGCGCCTTCGCTGTCCCAGCCGGAATTGATGGCGCGCACCACGGTCGCCTCGGCGCTGGAACTGACCTTCAGCGACGGCTCCAAACGCAGCGTCGAATTGGGCTACGAGCCTTTCTTCATGACGGGCGACCCCGTTCCGGACGGCAAGGGCGGCAACGTCATCGCCGGCGGCTACTACAACCTGGCGGGCGCGCCCATCGTCGACAACTCGGTGCCCGCCAAGGCGCGGCAGTTCTTCTCGAACTGTCCGGACGGCATGTCGCTGCTGTCCCTGTCGGAGCCGACCAAGGTGGCAGGCGTGGCCGGCAATGCGTTGTACGCGGTGGTGCAGTTCGAATACCAGTCCATGGACCAGGCCGGCAAGGACATGTACGGCCTGCTGCCGTCGCAGATCGCGGTGCTGACGCTGTCGCAGGACCCCAATACGGGCAAGCTCAGCCTGGTCAAGTACCACACCGTGGATACCTCGTCGGTGCACGGCCTGTGGATCACCTGTGGCGCCAGCCTGTCGCCCTGGAACACCCACCTGTCCAGCGAAGAGTACGAGCCCGACGCCACCACGGCCAAGGCTTCGACCTCGTTCCAGGCCTATAGCCAGAATCTCTACGGCGATCCGGCCAAGGCCAATCCGTACCACTACGGCCACATGCCCGAAGTCACCGTCAACCCGGATGGCACCGGCACCATCAAGAAGCACTATTGCATGGGCCGCATCTCGCATGAACTGGTGCAGGTCATGCCCGACCAGCGCACCGCGCTGATGGGCGACGACGCCACCAACGGCGGCCTGTTCATGTTCGTGGCCGACCGCAAGGCCGATCTTTCTTCCGGCACGCTGTATGTCGCCAAATGGACGCAGACTTCGGGTGCCGGCCCGGGCGCTGGCACGCTGAGCTGGATCAAGCTGGGCCACGCCACCAGCGCCGAAGTGCAGGCGCTGGCCGACCAGTTGAGTGCCGCCGACATCATGGACGTGCGCACCGCCGATCCGCTGGATGCCGCTTTCACCAAGATCCGCTATTCTGGCAAGGACAATTGGGTCAAGCTGCAGCCCGGCCGCAACGTGGCAGGGGCCTTCCTTGAAACCCACCGCTACGCCGCCATGGTCGGCGGCACGCTGGCCTTCTCCAAGATGGAGGGCACCACCGTCAACGTCAAGGATAAGATCGCCTACAGCGCGATGTCGCGCGTGGACAGCTCGATGACCGACGGCTTGTCGCCCGGCTTCAAGGTCGAAGGCCCGGCGGCCGGCGCGGTCTACCAGCTGCACATGAAGGAAGGCCAGGTCGATACCGAGGGCAAGGCGATCGACAGCGCCTGGGTGCCGGTGGACATGGCGGCGGTGCCGGAACTGGTAGGCGTAGTGCTGGCGGCGCGCGACGCGCTGGGCAACACCCACGCCGCCGACAAGATCTCCAACCCCGACAACCTCAAGTTCTCGGAGAAGCTGCGCACGCTGTTCGTGGGCGAGGACAGCGGCGGCCACGTCAACAACTTCCTGTGGGCCTACAACGTCGACACCAAGCAGCTGTCGCGCCTGCTGTCCTGCCCGGTGGCCGCGGAATCGACCGGCTTGCAGGCGGTGGACGAGATCAACGGCTGGACCTACATCACCAGCAACTTCCAGCACGCGGCCGACTGGCAAAGCGTGCACTCGGTGGTGCGGCCGACGCTGGAGCCCTTGGTCAAGGCCAACTACAAGGACGGCTTCGGCGCGTCGGTGGGCTATCTGACCGGCGTCAAGATCGGCGCCTAGGTTCGCGGCCTGCCTCTCGCCGCGGGGCGGCTTCCTTCGGGCAGCCGCTATTTTTTTGCGCATTCCGCGCAAAAGAATCCTGATCCGTCGATCAGGCTTTCTTCTCTTCGCTTCACGGGGCTTTCACCTTTGCTGGCCATCATGTGCCCCAGCGTAAAACCCTGTTCATGACAAGAGAAGAGAAGCATGCAAGCATTGAATTGGAGAAGATGGTGCGCGGCCTTGCTGGCGACCAGCGCCCTCGCGGGCTGCGGCGGCAGCGACGATGACGACGACACCGAAGCCCCGCCGACCCAGCCGCCGGTAACCCAGCCGGATCCGACGCCCGCCGACAAGGTGCTGTTCATCGGCGTCGACGGCCTGACCTACGACGCCATGCGTCGGGGTGTTGCCGACAAGTCCCTGCCGAACATGGCGCAACTCAACGCCACGCGCGCCTGGACCGGCGGCGTGACGGACGCGCCCACGCAGCAGCCGACGCTGCTGGCGCCGGGCTGGGCGACCTTGTTGACCGGCCAATGGGCCGACCAGCACGGCGTGCGCTACAGCGTGCAGGGCGAGACGCTGCAAACGCCGACCCTGTTCCAGCGCGTCAAGCAGGCGCGTCCCGAGGCGCGCAGCGCTGCCGCCTTCAATTCGACGGTACTGGCCGGGCTTATCGCGGGCCAGCGCGACGCAGGCTATCTGCAATCGCTGACCGACTGTGCCGGCGCGGACGATTGCGTCGCCGCCCAGGCGCGCGACCGCATTACCGAAGGCTATGACGTGGTGGTGGCGCAGTTCGGCGCGCCGGAACGCGTGGCCTCGGAGAACGGCTTCGGCTCGGCCTATGACGGCGCGATCCGCCAGGCCGACACGGCCATCGGCGCGCTGGCCAAGCAGATCGCCGACCGCAAGGCGGAGCACCCGGGCGAGAAGTGGCTGGTGATCGTGGCTTCCAGCCACGGCCTGGGCAAGACCGGCGCCAGCGATGGCCGTCCCATGTCCTCGAACAAGACCATCCTGCTGGCCGCGAACCAGCCCGCGCTGCTGGGCGGCAGCGCCGACGACGCTTCGTTCGACGGTCTGTGGGACAACAACTGGTACGCGCTGCCCAGCGCGGCCGACGTGGCGCCGACGGTGCTGGATCATCTGAAAGCGCTGCCGGCCGCCGCCAAGTACGACATGGCGGGCACCTCGCTGGCCGGCAAGCTGGCGCTGCGCCACACCGCCGCCCGTACCTCGACCGACAATAAGAGCGTGACCTTGAGCTGGGTGCGCGTGGGCGAACCCGCCGGCGACATCGTGATCAGCCGCGACGGCGCGGAAATCGCGCGCGTGCCCGGCACGGCCGCCGAGTACGTCGATAAGGGCTTCAAGTTCGAGACCGAAGGCGTGCACACGCTGAACTACAGCGTCGCCGTCGGCAACGCGGTCAGCGCGGCGCGCACCACCGTGGCCTACACCAAGCCGCTGCCGCTGCTGGCTTCGCTGCGCACCGGCCTGACGATGCTGTTCCCGTTCGAAGGCAATATGACCGACGTCGCCGCGGGCGGCGGGGCCATCACGCCGTTCGACGGCACGCAGGCGCCGGCCTACGCCGATGCGGGCGTGTTCGGCAAGATGTTCAAGAACGACCGCAGCGCGGCAGCCCTGGGCGGCTTCAAGCTGGACTACCCGGCAGGCATGCTGGACGCGGCCCAGGCCTTCACCATCGGCTTCTGGTACCAGTCCGACGGCACCGCCAATGACCGTTCCATCCTGGGCAACAAGGACTACAACTCAGGTGGCAACCCCGGCATCACCATCGCGCAATGGGCGGGCCCGGTGCTGTACTTCAACCTGGCCGGCGGCGGCTCGCGGGTCGACATCAACAACGTCAAGTTCACGCCGAACAAGCCCGTGTATGTCGCGATGACCGTGAACAAGACGGCCAAGACCCTGACGGCTTCCGTCTACGACAGCGAGCTGGGCTTCTCGCAACGCACCATCGGCACAGGCTCGGTCGATCTGACCAAGATCGCCGGCGTCTACGGGCCGCACATCGGCCTGAATGAAGACGGACGCGGCACCTATGGCGTCTGCTGCGCCGGCACCAAGGGTCCCTACACGATGTATTTCGACGACCTGGCCTACTGGTCGCGCGCGCTCACCGAAGCTGAAGTGAAGTCGCTCGCCCTGTCTGGCAAGTCCGTTTCCGAACTGTTTCCCTGATGTCCCGAGGATAAAAAAAATGAGCATGTCCATGATCTTGCGCGGTTTCCTGCGCCTGGGCGCGGTGCTGATGCTGAGCGCCACGCTGGCCGCCTGCGGCGGCGATGACGGCGACAGCGACGGCGGCAAAGACCCCGGCACCGGCCAGCCCGAAACGCCGAAGCCCGAGCCGACCAAACCCGAATTGCGTTGCGCGCCCTGAGCCGCGCGCCCACCCGATCCATAGGAATAGAATCCGTGACGTTCGATAAAGACCAGGTCCACGCCGGCAAGCGCCGCTTCTTGCGCAACGCGGCCGCCTCGACCGCAGGCCTGACCGCGCTGTCGATGTTCCCGCCGGCCATCCGCCGCGCGCTGGCCATTCCCGCCAACAACCGCACCGGCACCATCAACGACGTCGAGCACGTGGTCATCCTGATGCAGGAAAACCGCTCCTTCGACATGTACTTCGGCACGTTCAAGGGCGTGCGCGGTTTCGGCGACCGCATCACCATCCCTCTGCCCGAAAAGCGCTCGGTCTGGGAGCAGAGCAACGGCACCCGCGTGGTGATGCCGTATCACCTGGACAGCACCCAGGGCAACGCCCAGCGCGTGGCCGGCACGCCGCACGACTACGTGGACGCGCAGATGGCCTGGGACGGCGGCCGCATGGACCACTGGCCGCGCTACAAGCAGAACCAGTCCATGGGCTACTACAAGAAGAAGGAGGTCGAGTTCCAGTTCGCGCTGGCCGAAGCCTTCACGCTGTGCGATGCCTACCATTGTTCGACCCACGGCGGCACCAACACCAACCGCCTGTTCCACTGGACCGGCACCAATGATCCGCTGTCCTTGGGCAACGGTCCCTCGACCCGCAACCAGTGGGACAGCCTGGGCGCCTCGTCCACCGGCTGGACCTGGAAAACCTATCCGGAGCGCCTGCAGGAAGCGGGCGTCAGCTGGAAGGTCTATCAGAACCTGCCCGAGAACTTCGGCGACAACCCGCTGGCCGGCTTCAAGCAGTACCGCCGCGCCAACGAACTGGCCGGCAACGGCGCCAACGGCGCGCCGTACCCGGCCTGGACGCCTTCGATGGACGGCGCCAACCCGCTGTACAAGGGCACGGCCAACACCATGCCCGACGGCGGCTTCCTGAAGGCGCTGCGCGAAGACGCGGTCAACGGCACGCTGCCGCAGGTGTCGTGGATCGTGGCTCCCGCCACGTATTCGGAGCACCCCGGCCCGTCCAGCCCGATCCAGGGCGCCTGGTACATCCAGGAAACGCTGGACGCGCTGACGGCCAACCCCGAGGTCTGGAGCAAGACCGTGCTCCTCATCAACTTCGACGAGAACGACGGCTACTTCGACCACCTGCCGCCGCCCGCCGCGCCCTCGCTGAATGCGGACGGTTCCATGGCCGGCGCCTCCACCGTCAACACCGATCTGGAGCGCCATACCCACGCCTCCGCCCAGGACGCCGCCGACGACCGCGTCTACGGTCCCGGCCCGCGCGTACCCATGTATGTGGTGTCGCCGTGGAGCCGCGGCGGCTGGGTCAATTCCCAGGCCTTCGATCACACCTCGGTGCTGCGTTTCCTGGAAGCCCGCTTCGGCGTGGCCGAAGACAACATCAGCCCCTGGCGCCGCGCGGTGCTGGGCGACCTGACCTCGGCCTTCAACTTCGCCACGCCCAACAACGAGAAGCTGCCCGACCTGAATCTGCTGACCCGCGCGGGCTCGGACAGCGAGCGCAGCGCGCAGGAAGCGCTGAAAGCCGTGCCGCTGCCGGATCCCAGCACCCAGGCCAAGCCGGTGCAGGAGCAGGGCGTGCGCTATTCCCGCGCCTTGCCCTACGAACTGCACACCAGCGGCCGCGCCCAGCCCGACACGGGCGCCATGCGCCTGGTGTTTTCCAACACGGGTAAGCAGGCGGCGGTGTTCCACGTCTATGACCGCCTGCATCTGGACCGCTTGCCGCGCCGCTACACGGTGGAGCCGGACAAGCAGCTGGAAGGCAGCTGGGACACAGCGGCCGACGGCGGCAAGTACGACCTGTGGGTGCTGGGTCCCAACGGCTACCACCGCCATTTCGCGGGCGACCTGGCCCTGGCCCGCACGTCGGCGCTGGCGCCGGAGATCCGCGTCTGCTACGAAATCGCCAAGGGCGACGTCTACGTCAGCTTCATCAACGGCGGCAAGGACGCCTGCACCTTCGAAGTCGCGCCCAACGCCTACTACGCCAACCACGAGCGCTGGAAGTTCACGGTGCCTGCGGGCGGCCAGGTCGAGCAGCACTGGGCGCTGGAAGGCAGCCAGGGCTGGTACGACTTCACCGTGCGCCTGGCCGAAGACCCGGCCTACCTGCGCCGCTTTGCCGGCCGCGTCGAAACCGGCCGCGCCTCGGTGACGGACCCGGCGATGGCGCAGTAAGCCTCAGGCGGCGGTCTGCGGTTCGCGCGCCTGGAAGGCCTGGGCGCACGCTTCGCAGATCGCCGCCGTGATGCCCTGGCGCGCATGCTCGCGCCGCTCCAGCATGCCGATGGCGCGCGACATCGGCCCCAGGTCCTGCGGCAGGGTGAGAATCCGCAGTTCCGGGCTGTGCTGCCAATTGGAGCCGTTGATCAACGGCAGCAGCGTCACGCCGACCTCCTGGCGCACCAGCTCGACCAGCGTCTCGATGGCGTTGAGTTCCAGGAATTCGTTCAGCGGCACGCCCAGCCGCCGCAGCAGCCGGTCTATCTGCAGGCCGGTGCGCTGGGTGCGGTCAAAACGCAGGAAGGGATTCTGCGCCAGCACCTGGCGCGCGTCCGCGCCGGGCGCCGAGCGCGGCGCGATCACCACCAACTGCTCTTCATATAGTGCGGTCCAGCGCGTGCTGGCCATTTTGCGTCCGGCTTCCACCAGGAAGGCCGCGTCCAGCTCGCCGTCCTCGACCTTGCCCGCCAGCTCGCTGGCCTTGCCCGACAGGATGCGCACGTCCAGCTTGGGGTGCTGCTTCTTCATGCCGGACACCACCTTGGACAGGGTGCCCATGCAGGACACGATGCTGCCCACGGAGACCGATCCGGCCAGTTCGCCGGGCACCGTGCGCGGCAGCCGCATGCGGTCGTAAAGATCCAGCAAGTGCTTGATTTCCGGCAGCAATTCCCGGCCGGCGGCGTTCAGGATGGCGAGCCGGCCGCTACGGTCGAAGAGCTCGCGGCCCAGTTCCGCTTCGAGGGAACGCATCTGGAAGCTGACGGCGGCCTGGGTCAGCGCCACCTGTTCGGCCGCTTCCGAGAAGGAACCGTGGTGCGCGACCGCCAGGAAAGTGCGCAGAAAGCGGATGGTACTCACAAAAATCTCTTTTATGACGGAACAAAATTTCAAATTGATTTAATTAAAGCACGGGAGTAACTTCGGCCGCTTACCCGTTATGAGACTAGCGCCATGAAATCCTTCGACTGGGGCAACCCGTATCCTTCCGTCCGCATTCCGCTGTTCGCCCGCAATGTGGTGTCCACGTCGCACCCGCTGGCGGCGCAGGCGGGGCTGCGCATGTTGCTCAAGGGCGGTAACGCCGTGGACGCCGCCATCGCCGCGGCCGCCACCATCGTCCTGGTCGAACCCGTGTCCTGCGGCCTGGGCGGCGACTGTTTCGCCATCGTCTGGGACGGCAAGGAATTGCACGGCCTGAACTCGTCGGGCGTGGCCCCGGCGGCCTGGAGCACCGAATACTTCAAGCGCAAGCACGGCGTGGGCCCCAACGGCCTGGCGATCCAGCCCAAGCGCGGCTGGGACGCGGTGACGGTGCCGGGCGTGGTGGCCGGCTGGGCCGCGCTGCATGAAAAGCTGGGCAAGCTGCCGTTCGAGCAGCTGTTCGAACCCGCCATCGAAATCGCCGAGCGCGGCTACGCCGTGCCGCCGGTGGTGGCGCACAAGTGGGCCGCCGCGGCCGAGGAACTGAAATCGCAGCCGGGCTATGCCCAGGCCTTCCTGCCCGAAGGCCGCGCGCCCAAGGTCGGCGAGCACTTCCGCTTCCCGGACGCCGCCAACACGCTGCGCCGCATCGCCGCCTCCAAGGGCCGCGACTTCTACGAAGGCGAACTGGCAGAGCGCATCGCCGCCTTCAGCCAGGAATGCGGCGGCGCCATGACGCTGGAAGACCTGCGCAACTACCGCCCGGAATGGGTCAAGCCCATCTCCAAGTCCTACCGCGGCTACGAGCTGCACGAGATCCCGCCGAACGGGCAGGGCATCGCCGCGCTGATCGCGCTGGGCATCGTCGAACGCTTCGACATGGCCGACATCCCGGTGGACTCGGTGCAGTCGCAGCACATCCAGATCGAAGCCATGAAGCTGGCCTTCGCTGACCTGTACAAGTATGTGGCCGACCCGCGTTCCATGCAGGTGACGCCGGAGCAGATGCTGTCCGACGCCTACCTGGACAGCCGCGCCAAGCTGATCCGCCTGGACCGCGCCACCCATTTCGAGGCGGGCCGTCCGCACGCCGGCGGCACCATCTACCTGACGGCCGCCGACGAGAACGGCATGATGATCTCGTTCATCCAGTCCAACTATATGGGCTTCGGTTCGGGCGTGGTGGTGCCGGGCACCGGCATCAGCATGCAGAACCGCGGCGTGGGCTTCTCGATGGATCCGAAGTCGGCCAACGTGGTCGAAGGCGGCAAGCGTCCCTTCCACACCATCATCCCGGGCTTCCTGACCCGCGGCGGCAAGCCGGTCATGAGCTTTGGCGTGATGGGTGGCGACATGCAGCCGCAAGGCCACATGCAGACCGTGGTGCGCATGCTGGACTACCACCAGAACCCGCAGGCCGCCTGCTGCGCCCCGCGCTGGAAGGTCAACCGCGATTTCACGCTGGACATCGAGACCAATATGAGGGCTTCTACCATTGCGGGCCTGAAAGACCTCGGACATGCTTTGAAGTCGGTCGACGATCCGTACATGGATTTCGGCGCGGGCCAGTTCATCTGGCGCATGTCCGAGAACGACAACGAGCTTGGCTACGTCGCCGCCAGCGACAGCCGGCGCGACGGTCAGGCGGTCGGCTTCTAAACACCCAGTATTGCAGCCTCAAGGGGAAAAAACACAATGAAACGCTTGACCTTGACCTTCGGCGCCAGCTTGCTGGCACTGGCCGCCGGCGCGGCTAGCGCCCAGAACATCCGGATCGGCCTGCAGGAAGATCCGGACGTGCTGGACCCGCACCGCGCGCGCACCTATGTGGGCCGCATCGTCTTCACCTCGCTGTGCGACAAGCTGGTCGACATCGATCCCAAGCTTCACTTCGTGCCGCAACTGGCCACCTCGTGGTCGTTCAGCCCCGACAACAAGGTGCTGACCTTCAAGCTGCGCGCGGACGCGCTGTTCCACGACGGCTCCAAGTTCGACGCCGCCGCGGCCAAGGCCAACCTGGAACGCGCCATGTCCCTGCCGGACAGCTTGCGCAAGGGCGAGCTGGCCTCGGTGGAGAAGGTCGATGCGCCTGACGCCACCACGCTGGTGCTGACGCTCAAGAAACCCGACGCCACCTTGCTGGCGCAACTGTCGGACCGCGCCGGCATGATGCTGTCGCCCAAGACCTTCAGCGACGACGTCGCCGCCGTGGGCCGCAAGCCGGTCTGCTCCGGTCCCTACAAGTTCGTCGAGCGCATCCAGAACGACCGCATCGTGCTGGAGAAATTCGACCAGTACTACGACGCCAAGGACTTCGCCTTCAAGCGCGTGACCTTCCTGCCGATTCCGGACACCACCGTGCGCCTGTCCAACCTGCGCGCCGGCGACCTGGACATGCTGGAACGCCTGAATCCTTCCGACGTGCCGCAGGTCAAGAGCGACGCCAGCCTGACGTTCGCGCCGATTGCCGGCCTGGGCTTCCAGCAGTTCATGTTCAACGTGGCCAACGGCAAGCGCGCCGAAGACAACCCGTTCAAGAACAAGCTGGTGCGCCAGGCGTTCCAGTACGCCATCGACCGCAAGGCCATCAGCGAAGTGGCCGGCGGCGGCATCTTCGATCCCGCGCAGCAGCCGTTCCCGCCCGCCAGCCCCTACCACAGCGACAAGTTCCCGCCGACCCAGCGCGACGTTGCCAAGGCGAAGGCGCTGCTCAAGCAGGCGGGCTTCGACCGCGTGAAGGCCGAGGTCATGTTCGGCAACAACACCACGACGTCGTCGATCGCCGAGATCGTGCAGGCCATGGCGTCCGAGGCGGGCTTCGACCTGTCGCTGCGCCCGACCGAGTACGCGGCCCTGCAGAAGGAATCCGCCGGCGGTAACTTCCAGGTCGTGATGCTGGGCTGGTCGGGCCGGGTCGATCCGGACGGCAACATCCACGCTTTCGTCACCTGCAAGGGCGCGCTGAACGACGGCCACTATTGCAACCCGGAAGTCGACAAGTTGCTGAACGAAGCCCGCACCGTGCCGGACGAAACCAAGCGCAAGGCGATCTACGACCAGGCGCAGACCATCATCCAGGACGAATTGCCCGGGGTGTATAACTACTACCAGCCCTGGCCCTTCGCCATGGCCAAGAAGGTCAAGGGCTTCACTCCGTATCCTGACGGCATGATCCGCCTGAAAGGCGTGACGTACGCGCAGAAGTGATCGCGGCGCGGCAGTCACGCGCCGCGCCAGCCGGACGCCAGTGCCTACAGGCCTTGGCGTCCGGTTGTTGTTTGCGGCGGCAGGGTCCCGCGGTTTGATCCGCGCGCCCCGTCCGCCGTTCCTGTCTTACGGTTTCTCATATGCTTAAACTCATCTTGCGCCGCGTGCTCGTCGCGATACCGACACTGATACTGGTGTCGATGATCGTCTTCATGCTGCAGAAAATCCTGCCCGGCGATCCGGTGCTGACCCTGGCCGGCGAAGAACGCGATCCGGCCGTCCTGGACTACCTGCGGGACAAATACCGCCTCAACGATCCGCTGCCCGTGCAGTACGCCGCCTGGGCCGCGCAGGTGGTGCAGGGCGATCTGGGCAAATCGCTGCGCACCGACGTCCCCGTCACCACGCTGATCGGACAGAAGCTGCCGGTCACGCTGCAACTGGCCGCCATGGCCATGTTCTTCGCGCTGATCATCGGCATCCCCATGGGGATACTGGCCGCGGTGCGCAAGGGCAAACCGATCGAAATGGGCGCCAACATCGCCGCGCTGTCCGGCATGTCCATCCCCAACTTCTGGCTTGGCATCATCCTCATCATGGTGGTGTCGGTGCAGTGGAAGCTGCTGCCGGCCTCGGGCTACGTGTCGCCGTCCGAGGATTTCTGGCTGTCGATCAAGACCATGCTGATGCCGTCCCTGGTGCTGTCCACGGCCATCGCCGCCTATCTGATGCGCCATACCCGTTCGGCCATGCTGGAAGCGCTGTCGGCCGATTACGTGCGCACCGCGCGCGCCAAGGGCGTGTCGCCGCGCAGCGTGGTGCTGCGGCACGCCTTGCGCAATGCGCTGATGCCCATCGTCACGCTGGTGACGCTGCTGTTCGGCGAACTGCTGGCCGGCGCCGTGCTGACCGAGCAGGTGTTCACGATTCCGGGCTTCGGCAAGCTGGTGGTCGACGCGGTCTTCACGCGCGATTACGCGGTGGTGCAGGGCGTGGTGCTCTGCGTGGCGGTGGGTTTCATCATCATGAACCTGCTGGCCGACATCCTGTACATCCTGGTCAATCCCCGCCTGAGGCACTCATGAGCGCAATTCCTGCAACGGCCGCAGCCGTCACGCCGCCCCGCAGCCGCAACCGCGCCTGGGGCAAATTCAAGCGCAACCACATCGCCATGCTGGGCCTGGGGATCGTGCTGTTCTTCGTTCTGCTGGCCATCCTGGCGCCGCTGATTGCCAGCCACGATCCGTTCCAGACCAGCTTCACCACCATCCGCAAGGCGCCTTCGGCGTCCTACTGGCTGGGCACGGACGAGCTGGGCCGGGACATATTCAGCCGCATGGTCTACGGCGCCCGCGCCTCGCTGATGGCGGGCCTGGTGTCGGTCCTGATCGCGCTGGCGGTGGGCGTGCCTTTTGGTCTTGCCGCCGGCTACTTCGGCGGCTGGACTGACAGCATCATCTCGCGCGCCACCGAAGCGCTGTTGGCGATTCCCTTTCTGATCCTGGCCATCGCGCTGGCCGCCTTCCTCGGACCCAGCCTGACCAACGCCATGATCGCCATCGGCGTCTCGGCCGCGCCCAAGTTCATCCGGCTTACGCGCGGACAGGTGCTGGCGGTCAAGAACGAGGACTACGTGCAGAGCGCGCGCGCCCTGGGCGCGTCCGACCTGCGCATCATCGGCCGGCACGTGTTCCCCAACGTCATGCCGCCGCTGATCGTGCAGGCCACGATCACCATCGCCACGGCCATCATCGCCGAGGCCAGCCTGTCGTTCCTGGGCCTGGGGCTGCAGCCGCCGAACCCGTCCTGGGGCTCGATGCTGAACACCGCCAAGAACTTCATGACCCAGGCGCCCTGGATGTCGATCTTCCCCGGATCGGCCATTTTCCTGGTGGTGCTGGGCTTCAATCTGCTGGGCGACGGCCTGCGCGACGCGCTCGATCCGCGTCAGGAAAAGTAATCACCATGGCAACAACAATGGACCCCAAGCGCGTCGTCCAGGTCAATGACCTGACCGTGCGCTTCAAGACCCCCGAGCGCACCGTGGAAGCGGTGCGCAAAGTCTCCTTTCACGTCGACCGCGGCGAGACCCTGGCCATCGTGGGCGAATCCGGCTCCGGCAAATCGGTGACCTCGCTGGCGCTGATGCGCCTGGTCGAATACGGCGGCGGCCGGATCGTCAACGGCGGCATGCTGCTGCGCCGGCGCAATGGCGACGTGCTGGACCTGCTCAACGCGCCCGACAGCACGCTGCAACGCGTGCGCGGCGCGGA
The DNA here is from genome assembly GCF_058783105.1 of Achromobacter sp. FW305-C-30-7. Classification (NCBI taxonomy): domain Bacteria; kingdom Pseudomonadati; phylum Pseudomonadota; class Betaproteobacteria; order Burkholderiales; family Alcaligenaceae; genus Achromobacter; species Achromobacter sp. FW305-C-30-7. Next base: position 545,815 of record NZ_JBYSYI010000004.1, read on the forward strand.
CGTGGCCATGATCTTCCAGGAGCCCATGACGTCCCTGAACCCCAGCTTCACGGCCGGCAACCAGATTGCCGAAGCCTTGCAGCTGCACCAGGGGCTGGACGCAGCCGCGGCCCGCGCCGAGACCCTGCGCATGCTGGAGCGCGTGCGCATCCCGGAGGCCCGCGCCATCCTGGACCGCTACCCGCATCAATTGTCGGGCGGCATGCGCCAGCGCGTCATGATCGCCATGGCGCTGTCGTGCAAGCCCCAGCTGTTGATCGCCGACGAGCCGACCACGGCCCTGGACGTGACCATCCAGGCCCAGATCCTGCAATTGATCCGCCAATTGCAGGAAGAGATGGACATGGGCGTGATCTTCATCACCCACGACATGGGCGTGGTGGCCGAGGTGGCCGACCGCGTGCTGGTCATGTACCGCGGCGACAAGGTGGAAGAGGGCGGCTCGGACCAGGTCTTCGCCCGTCCGCAACACGCCTACACGCGCGCGCTGCTGTCGGCGGTGCCGCGCCTGGGCGCCATGCATGGCACGGACGAGCCCGCGCCGTTCCCGCTGCTGCGCGTGGACGACGCCAAGGCTCCGCCGCAGGCGGCCTCCGCGCCGGTCGCGGCGCCGTCCACCGTGCGGCGCGAAAACGGCCCGGTGCTGAAGGTCCGCGACCTGACCACCAGCTTCGACATCACCGGTGGCATCCTGGGCCGGGTGCAGAAGCGCGTGCACGCCGTGGAAAAGGTCAGCTTCGACCTGTATCCCGGCGAGACGCTGTCGCTGGTGGGCGAGTCCGGCTGCGGCAAGACCACCACCGGGCGCTCGCTGCTGCAACTGGTCAAGAGCAAGGCCGGCAGCATCGAATTCGACGGCAAGAACATCGGCGCGCTGCGCGGCAGCGCCATGCAGACGCTGCGCCAGCACATCCAGTTCATCTTCCAGGATCCGTTCGCCTCGCTGGACCCGCGCATGACGGTGGGCTATTCCATCATGGAACCTTTGCTGATCCACGGCGTGGCGCGCGGCAAGGCGGCGCAGGACCGGGTGCGTTGGCTGATGGACAAGTGCGGCCTGCTGCCGGAAATGATCGACCGCTATCCGCACGAGTTCTCCGGCGGCCAGCGCCAGCGCATCTGCATCGCGCGCGCCCTGGCGCTGAATCCCAAGGTGGTGATCGCCGATGAATCGGTGTCGGCGCTGGACGTCTCGATCCAGGCGCAGATCGTCAACCTGTTGCTGGACCTGCAGCGCGAGCTGGGCGTGTCGTTCCTGTTCATCTCGCACGACATGGCGGTGGTCGAGCGCGTCAGCCACCGGGTGGCGGTGATGTACCTGGGCCAGATCGTCGAGATCGGCCCGCGCCGGGCCATCTTCGAGAATCCGCAGCATCCCTATACCAAGAAGCTGATGGCGGCGGTGCCCATCGCCGATCCGCAGCGCCGCCACCGCGAGCGCTCGCTACTGGTCGACGAGATCCCCAGCCCCATGCGCAAGCTGGGCGACGATCCGCTGGTCGAGCCTTTGGTCGCGGTGGGCGAGGGCCATTTCGTGGCCCGCCATCCTATCGGGGTCTACTGAGGCACAAGGTCGCTGGCGGCCAGTCGGCGACCGGAAACATCCGCGCCGCTGCGCGGGGGCGTCCCCGGGGAGCTGAAGCTAGCGCTTCTCCAGTGCCAGCTTCAGCCCGAAGGCGATGAATACCGCGCCCGTCATGCGGTCCAGGCCGCGCATCACGGCAGGGCGCGACAGCCAGCGCGCCAGCGGCCGCGTCGCGGCCACCAGCACTGCAAACCACAGTATGCCCAGCACCGCGTGGATGCCTGCCAGCAGCAGGCTGAAGCGCAGCACATTCTCACCCGCGGGGATGAACTGCGGCAGGAAGGTGATGTAGAAGATCCCGATCTTGGGATTGAGGGCGTTGGTCAGGCAGCCACGCACGAACCAGTTGCCGGCGCTGGCGGCCGCGGCCGGCGCGGGCCGGGCGGCATCGGGCGCGGCCTGCTTGTAGGTCTGCTTGTCGGCCTGTTTGCCGGTCTGCTTCCCGGCCCAGGTGCCCCACAGCAGTTTCACGCCCAGATAGAACAAGTACAGCGCCGCGCAGAGGCGCAGCGCGTCGTAGGCCAGGGTCGACACCAGCAGCAGCGATCCCAGGCCGAACGCCGCCACGGCGCCCCAGACCAGGCAGCCCGTGGCCACGCCCAGGCCGGCCATGAGGGCGCGGCGGCTGCCTTCGACGGCGGCGGTGCGCAGCACCAGGGCGCTGTCCATGCCGGGCGTGACGGTCAGGATGGCAGCGGCCAGGGTAAAGGCGAGCAGGGCGGCGGTGGCGGTCATGGGCGGGGTCCGGTGGCGGGCGCGGCAGGGCGCAGGCGGCCAGTGTAGCGCCGCCGGGGCGGCGCGCGCAGCCGCCTGTCCCCGTGCCGCAGCGCCGCAGGCGTTATCATGGCGGCCTTCAGCAATTCGCCACATTCAACGGATTTACGCCATGGCCCTGCGCGCCACCATCTACAAGGCCGAGCTCAACGTCGCCGACACCGACCGCCACTACTACGGCAGCCACTCGCTGACGGTCGCCCGCCATCCCTCGGAAACCGACGAGCGCATGATGGTGCGGCTGGTCGCCTACGCCCTGCATGCGCACGAGGAACTGGCCTTCACCAAGGGCCTGAGCGACACCGACGAGCCCGACCTGTGGATCAAGGACCTGACCGGCGCGGTCAAACTCTGGATCGAAGTCGGCCAGCCCGAGGAACGCCGCATCCTGCGCGCCTGCGGCCGTGCCGACGAGGTCATCGTGTACTGCTACGGCGGCTCCGCCAGCAAGATCTGGTGGGACGGCGTCAAGAACAAGCTGGAACGCACGCGCAACCTGAAGATCGTCAACCTGCCGTCGGAGCAGACCAGGGCCCTGGCGCAGCTGGCCGAGCGCACCATGCGCCTGAACGCCAACATCTCCGACGGCGTGGTGTATTTCTCGGCCGACAAGGGCGAGGTCAGCGTCGAGCCGGAAACCTGGCGCTAGGCCAGCGGCCGCCTCAGCCGCAGGCGTCGGCGGCCTGATTCGCGGGATCGGCGCAGGCGCGCCAGCGGGCCTCGTCCATCGCAGGCAACAGCAGCACGCGGCTCATCGGATCGGAATACCAGAAGATCCTGCCAGGCCGGTCGCGCATGGCCTGCCAGACGCGTTCCTGGGCGTCAGCTGCGAGCACTGAGCGGCCTTGCGCGTCGGTCACGCCCTGGGCCAGGACGGTCTGCGTATCCGGATTCCAGGACTGCATGTCCGGGTCGTCCAGCGGCACCTCGTCGGCGATGCTGACGATGCGCCAGTCATTGCCGGGAACCTCGGTGGACAGCTCGTTCAACTCTTCCCGGCGTAGCAGATAAGGGCGGGAGTCGCGGGAGGCGTGCGCGACATCAGCGTAGGATTTGCCGCCATCGCCAGGGGAATAGCGGCGCACATAACGCTGCTGCGGCCGGCCTTGGTCATCATAGGTCTGGACCTGGAACGCGCCGCCCTGCGAGATGGTATCGATGGCGCGCAGCAGGCGGCCCGCGGCGTCGCGCGCGTAGAAGCGGCCGGCGGCTGGTTCCTGCTTGTCGTCGCAAGCCTCGTTGATGAAAGCGGTGAGCGCGCCGCTGGTGTCACGCTTCAGGCACGTCTGGCGGCTCGCCTCGTAGGCGGCGGGCCGGCGGACCGAGGTCTGTTCGTACTCGACCACGCGCGTCAGGGCGCCGGCGCCGTCGTATTCCAGCGTGTAACCGCCCGAAAGGAAGGGCGCGCCGTCGCCGCGCCGGGGGATGTCGTAGGACTCCGCGCGGCACAGCCGGCCGTCGCCGTCGAAGTAGAGCCTGGCGGGCGCCCGTTGGACGCTGTCCAGCCGGTAGGCGGACCAATCGACCTGGTCCATCCAGGTCCGGGGCAGCGGATCGCCGGTTTCCTCGACCCAGACGGGCTGGTTGCGGGCGGCAACGCGTTCGCCCTGGCGGCCCAACAGCACGCGGTCGCCGCCCAGGCCGACCGCGACGGGCACGGCCTTCAGCGCCACCGGCGCGGTGAAATCGACGGATGCGGGGCCGCAGGCCGCCAGCGCGGGGCCGGCATGCGCGATGGCCGCCAGTATCAGGACCAGTCGCTTATGCATATTGCAGCATGTCCATGAACTTCAGCAGATCCCAGAATTCCTTGGACACGCCGCCCAGCCGCAGCTTGCCGTCATGGTCCTCGAACAGCAGGAAGGGGTAGGCGTCGCGCTCCAGGGTGCCGGGAGCGGGCAGGCGGTAGGGCTTGAAGACTTCCGGGTCCTTGAAGAAAGGCTCCAGCCGGCCGCCGCCGTCCACATGCATGTAACGCACGCGTAGTACTTGTTTCTGATACTTGGCCTGCGCTTCCGGGTATGCGCCGCCATCGCCCGCCACCACGGCGTCGGCCAGGGCGGCCAGGAAGATGCGCTGGAAGCCGGCGTAGTGGATCTCGCCGCTGGTGGAATCGCCGGGCGCCTCGGCCAGCGTCTTGACCAGTTGGGTGGCGCGGGAAGCCGGCACGATGGTCTGCGCGAACAGGGTGTCGATGTCGGCCTTGGCCGGATCGGGCGATTGCCGCAAGCGCTGCAGGTCGGCGCGGAAGTCCTCCAGCCACTGCCGGTAGCGCGCATTCTCCGCCTGGCGGTCGAACGCCTGGGCGCTGGCCGCGCCGCAGTAGAGGGTAATCAGGAAGGCCAGCAGCAGGAGCCAGGCGCCTTGCAGCCAGCCGGAGCGCACGGGGATAGGGTGTTCCATAGGCCGGTGATCATATCGTTCAAAATGCTGCTATTTTGGTGCAGAGCGTGACAAAATGTCAGTCATGGCCACCGGCATGGCCATGTCGATGAACCCAGTGTTGAGTCAGGTCCAGACATGCCAGCAACAGGTGACGTTCCCCCTGCATGCGCGCCCGCCGGCGGCGCGGAACATGTGCAAACCGGGCTCGACGGTCCCCTGGATCGGCTCGCCCGTCTCGCCCAGCGGCATTTCGGCGTGGACATGGTGCTGGTGGCCTGCAGCGACGCCGACGGCGTCTGGCAGGCCCAGGCAGGCGCTTTGCCCGCGGCCGCAACCGAGGCCGGATCCCTTCCTTTCTCCGTGGACTGTCCACTGCGCGCCGCCGATGGGCGCCGGCTGGGTACGTTCCGCTTGCTGCACGGCCAGCCGCGGGACTTCAGCCATGAGGACCTCGACGCCCTGCATGATTTTGCCGAACTGGCCGTCGCCGCCGTCGAGAAGCGCCAGGCCCTGGCGGCGGAGCGGGCGGCGGAAGACAGCTGGCGCACCGAGGCGCGCAATCTGTCCCTGGCCATCGCCGGCAGCGGCACGGGCGTCTGGGACCGCAATGTCGTCACCGGTGAAATCACCTATTCGCAGGGCTGGAAGGCCTTGTTGGGTTACGCCGAGTCCGAGGTCACCAACCGCATAGAAGACTCCTACAAGCGTCTGCACCCGGACGACGCCGACTACGTGCGCGCCGCCATGCAGGCGCATTTCGAGGGCAAGACCGAAAGCTACGAGGTCGAGCACCGCATCCTGTGCAAGGACGGCAGCTACAAGTGGATCTGCAGCCGCGGCAAGGTCGTCAGCCGCGATGCGCAGGGACGGGCCTTGCGCATGATGGGCACCACCACCGACATCAGCGCCATGCGCGCGATGTCGGAGCGCCTGCGGCGCACGGCGGACCTGCTGGTCAACCTGACCGACGCCGTGCCCGGCATGGTGTTCCAGTGCGGCCAGCGGCCGGGGGGCGGGTCGCGCTTCCTGTATGTCAGCGCCGGCATCTGGGACATGTTCGAACTGACGCCCTACGATGTCCGCACCAGCCCAGCGGCCATCGAGCAGCGCGTCCACCCCGAGGACCTGGCCACCTACCACGCCTCGCTGCAGGCCGCGGCCGCGGCGCAGACGCCCTGGCATATGGAGTTCCGCGTCTGCCTGCCGCAGCAGGGCCTGCGCTGGCGCCAGGGCGAGGCCAGCCCGCGCATGGGGGCCGACGGCACCGTGGTGTGGCACGGCTTCGTGACCGACATCACGGACCGCAAGCGCGCCGACTTCGAGCTGCGCGAACTCGCCGCCACCGACGCCCTGACCACGCTGCCGAACCGCCGCCACTTCATGTCCCGCATTGCGGCAGAACTGGCCAGGATCAAGAGGCAGGGCAGCGATTGCGCCGCCGTGCTGATGTGCGACCTGGACCATTTCAAGCGCATCAACGACACCTGGGGCCACGCCATCGGCGACGGCGTGCTGCAACACTTCGCCAACACGCTGCGGGCCCAGCTGCGGGCGGTCGACCTGGTGGGGCGCATCGGCGGCGAGGAGTTCGCCGTGGTGCTGCCGGACACCGACATCGAGCGCGCCCACGCCTTCGCCACACGGGTGCAGCAGCGCATCGCGGCCGCGCCGTTTTCGCTGGGCGACGACCGCCATATTCCGCTGACGGTCAGCATCGGCATCTCCACCATGCACACCCTGGACGCCGACGCCGAACTGGCGCTCAGCCGCAGCGACCGTGCCCTCTATTACGCCAAGCAGCGCGGGCGCAACCGCATCGAGTCCGCGCCCTCAGTGTTTTCCCGATAGAACAACCGCCAAAGCCATTTGTTCCATTGACGGTACATTAGGACACTCCTAGAGTTCCCGTCATGGGAACCTCACTACCTCTGCCGAAGTACCACCAGATCTACCTCGTCCTGCGCGAGCAGGTGCAGGAGGGGCGTTTCGATCAGGACGGAGTACCCGGCGAACATGCGCTGGCCGACCAGTTCGACGTGGCCCGCATCACCATCCGCAAGGCCATGGAGATGCTGGTGGCCGACGGGCTGGTGTCGCGCCGGCCGGGTTTGGGCACCTGGCCGCTGCGCGCGCCGCCGAATCCCGTCAGCGGGTCCAAGGCCAATCCGCCGCAGAAGGCGCATCTGACCGGCCTGCTGGAAAACATCGTCAACATGGGCCTGCGCACTTCGGTGCAGGTGCTGGACAGCACCCTGGTGTCGGCGCCGCCCGTGGTGGCCGAGGCGCTGGAGCTCGCGCCCGGCGCGCCGGTGCACAAGAGCCTGCGGGTGCGCAGCACCGAGACCGGGCCGCTGTCCCACATCACCACGTACGTGCCGCAGGCCGTGGCCGACTTCACCCGCGCAGACCTGGAGCGCGAACCCTTGCTCATGCTGCTGGAAGCGGCCGGCGTGGAGTTCGGCGGCGCCACCCAGACCATTTCGGCGCGCCTGGCCGACGCCCAGGTGGCCCGTCATCTGGACGTGGCCGTGGGCTCCGCGCTGCTGGCCGTGACGCGCATCGTGCGCGACGTGAACGAACGGCCCGTGCAGCTCTTGCAGGGCCTGTACCGGCCGGACCGTTATCAGTATCAGTTGCAGCTGTCACGCGTCGGCAGCATCGACGCCAAGGTATGGGTCAGCGAAGAGCTGTCCGCCCAATTCCATTGAACCCTCGGAGATCGCCCATGAATTCGCGCCGCACTTTCCTCTATCAATCCGCCGCTGCCGCCGCCATGGTGTCGGCCCCGTGGGTGGTCCGCGCCCAGGGCGCCAAGCCGGTGAAGGTCGGGATCCTGCATCCGGTGACGGGCGCGCTGGCCTATTCGGGCCAGCAGTGCCGCCTGGGCGCCTTGCTGGCGATCGAGGACATCAACAAGGCCGGCGGCATCAAGTCGCTGGGCGGTGCGCCGCTGGAAGCCATGCTGGGCGATGCGCAGTCGCGGCCCGAGGCGGGGTCGGCCGAAGTCGAAAAGATGAACGAAGCGGGCGTGTCCGCGATCGTCGGCGCCTACGCCTCGGCGATCTGCCTGGCCACCACCCAGACCGCCGCCAAGTACAACCTGCCGCACGTGGTGGACGTGGGCGTGGCCGACCAGATCGTCGAGCGCGGCCTGAAGAACACCTTCCGCTTCGGTCCGGGCTACCGCGCCTGTAGCGAACGCGCCATTACCGACCTGGCGGCGCTCAACGACGCGGCGGGCAAGCCGGCCAAGACCGTGATGATCGTGCACGAGGATTCGCTGTTCGGCACCGGCACCGCGGCGTTGCTCTCCAAGGCGCTGCCGCAGCACGGCTTCGAGGTCAAGGATGTGGTCAAGCACCCGAACCCGACCCGCGACTTCAACAACATCGTGCTGCGCATGAAGTCGCTCAATCCGGACATCGTGATCCCGGCCAACTACTACAACGAATACGCCTTGCTGCTGCGCGCCATGAAGCAGCAGAAGGTGCAGCCCAAGGCGATCTACTCGGTGCTGGGCGGCGCGGCCTCCAGCTACAAGTTCCTGAAGGAATTTCCGGACATCGCCAATGGCATTCTCGATTGCAACCATTGGTTCAACCCCAAGGACGCGCGCGTCGCTCCGCTGAAGGCGCGTGTCGAGGAGAAGGGCGCCTACTTCAGTTACGAGGTCTTCATGACCTATACCTCGGTGCTGCTGCTGGCCGATGCGCTGGAACGCGCCAAGTCGGCCGACCGCGCCGCCATCATCGACGCGCTGGCCTCCAGCACCTTCTCGAACCACATCATGCCTTACGGCCCGACCCAGTTCGTGAACGGCCAGAACACCGGCGCGCAGCCCTTGCTGACGCAGGTGATCGGCGGCGACATCAAGGTCGTCATCCCGGCCGACTACCGCCAGGCGGACGCCATCTTCCCGCTGAAGGCCTGAGCGTGCTCGATCCCGCCATCCTCTTTTCCTCGGTGCTCAACGGTCTGACCACGGGCGCGGTGTACGCGCTGATCGCCCTGGGCCTGACCTTGATCTACGGTGTGCTGCACATCATCAACTTCGCGCACGGCGCGGCGCTGATGGTGGCGCTGTACGCCGTGTACCTGCTGAAGGACCGCCTCGGCATCGATCCCTACGCCGCCTTGCCGCTGGTGGTCGCCGGCATGTTCGCGCTGGGCTATGCCTTGCAGCGCTACGTGATCAACCGCGCCAGCCATGGCAAGGACGAGAACATCCTGCTGGTGACGCTGGGGCTGGCCATCGTGCTGGAGAACCTGGCGCTGGTGTGGTTCAAGTCGGACACGCGCACCATCGACACCGCCTACACGCTGTCCACCGTGGAGATCGGGCCGGCCATGATTGCCTTGCCCAAGGTCATCGCCTTCTGCGGCGCGCTGGCGGTGGCGGCGGTGCTGTTCTGGATCATCCGCAGCACCGACCTGGGCAGGGCGATCCGCGCGGTGGCCAAGGAAAAGCAGGGCGCCAAGCTGATGGGCATAGACGTGGAGAAAGTCTACGCGCTGTCGTTCGGCATCGGCATGGCCTGCCTGGGCGCGGCGGCCTGCTTCCTGCTGCCGGCTTACTACGTCAATCCGCAAGTGGGTGGCGGCTTCGTGCTGGTGGCCTTCACCATCGTGGTGCTGGGCGGCATGGGCAGTTTCGTCGGTGCGCTGGTCGGCGGCCTGTTGATCGGGGTGGTGGAGTCCATCGGGGGCCTGTTCCTGGGCGACTCGCTGGGCCAGATGGGCATATTCGCGATCTTCATCGCGGTGCTGCTGTTTCGCCCGCAGGGGCTGTTCGGGGCGAGGGGCTGAGCATGGGCAAGGATCTTTTGACTATCGCGCTATTCGGCGCGGCGCTGGCCGCCGCCGCCGCACTGATGAACTCGGGCGTGGCGCTGACCTTCGTGATGATGTCGCTGTATGCGGCCCTGCTGTCGCAGGCCTGGAACATCCTGGGCGGCTACGGCGGCCAGCTATCGTTCGGCCACGCGCTGTTCTTCGGCGTGGGCGCCTACGCCCAGGCGCTGGGCCAGCTGAACCTGGGCATCAATCCCTGGCTGGTCTTGCCCATGGCCATCGCGCTGGGCGCGCTGGTCGGCCTGGCGGTGGGCGGGCTGACGTTCCGCTACGGACTGAAGGGTTCCTACTTCGCGCTGGTGACGCTGGCCTTCGCCGAGGTGTTCCGCATCCTGGCGCTGTCGGTGTCCTTCACCGGGGGCGGGGTGGGGCTGATGGTGCCGCTGCAGGAAGGCGTGGCCAACATGCAGTTCGGCTCGCGCCGCGGCTACATCTATCTGCTGCTGGGCTTCGTGCTGCTGGCGCTGGTGGTCACGGCATGGCTGCGCCATTCGCGCTTCGGCGCCTATCTGCAAGCCGTGCGTGACAACGAGGACGCGGCGCGCGCCATCGGCGTGAATCCGCTGCGGGTCAAGCTCGGCGGCATCGCGCTGTCGGCGGCCTTCATGAGCGCGGCGGGCGCCTTCTACGTGCAGGTGTTCCAGTACATCGACCCGGGCATTGCGTTTGGCTCGGCCGTGTCGGTGGAGGCGCTGGTCGGCGCCATCGTCGGCGGCCTGGGCACCCTGTGGGGGCCGGTGCTGGGCGCGGTGACCCTGCATGCCCTGAGCGACCTGACGCGCAACCTGTTTGGCGAATTGCCGGGCATCAGCATGGTCATCTACGGCGTGGTGCTCATCGTGATCGTCATGTTCCTGCCGCGCGGCATCACCGGCAGCGGTCAGGCGCTGGGCCGTCTGTTCAGTGCCAAGGAGCGCGCCCGTGTCTGAGATCCTGCTGCAAGCGCGTAATCTGTCCATCACCTTTGGCGGCCTGAAGGCGGTCCAGGACGTCAGCCTGGACGTGCGCCAGGGCTCGCTGACCGCGCTGGTCGGCCCTAACGGCGCAGGCAAGACCACGCTGTTCGGCCTGCTGTCCGGCTTTCTCAAGCCGGGTTCCGGCTCGGTGCATTTTGCCGGGACGGACATCACCGGCCATCCGCCGCACGAATCGGCGCGGCTGGGGCTGACCCGCACCTTCCAGATCGTGCAGCCCTTCGGCGCGCAGACGGTGCGCCAGAACATCGCCGTGGGCGCGCACCTGCGCCTGGGCAACCGTCGCGAGGCGCTGGAAGCCGCGGAGCAAGTGGCTGCCCGGGTCAACCTGCAAGCCTTGCTGGACCGGCCCGCGGCGGACCTGACGGTGGCGGGGCGCAAGCGCCTGGAACTGGCGCGCGCGCTGGCCACGCGGCCGCGCCTGCTGTTGCTGGACGAAGTACTGGCGGGGCTCAACCCCAGCGAGATCGACGAGATGATACCGGTGGTGAAAAAGCTGGCCGACGACGGCGTGACCGTGCTGATGATCGAACACGTGATGCGCGCGGTGATGAGCCTGGCCGAACACGTGTGGGTGCTGGCGCAAGGCCGTCTGATCGCCTCGGGCACCCCGGGCGAGGTCACGCGCGATGCGGCGGTGGTCGAGGCCTATCTGGGCCAGGGCGCGGCGGCCAGGCTGGCCGCGCAAGGAGCGCCGGCATGAGCGCGCTGCTGGAAGTCCAGGGATTGCGTGCGGGCTATGGCCGCATGGAAGTGCTGCGCGGCGTCGACCTGCGGGTGGACCAGGGCGAGATCGTGGTGCTGCTAGGCAGCAACGGCGCCGGCAAGTCCACGCTGAACAACACGGTCTGCGGCCTGTGCCGGCCCTGGGGCGGCGCGGTGCGCTTCGAAGGACAGGACCTGACCGGCCGCCATTACCGCGAAGTGGTCAAGGCCGGGCTGATCCAGGTGCCCGAGGGTCGGCGCGTGTTTCCCAACCTGAGCGTGCGCGAAAACTTGGAGCTGGGCTCCTTCACCCGGGCACGCGAGCGTCGCGCGGCCAACCTGGAGAAGGTGCTGCACATCTTCCCGCGCTTGCGCGAACGCCTGGCGCAGCTGGCCGGCACCATGTCGGGCGGCGAACAGCAGATGCTGGCGATCGGCCGCGGCCTGATGGCCGAGCCGCGCCTCCTGATCCTGGACGAGCCCTCGCTGGGCTTGTCGCCGTTGATGGTCGAAGAGCTGTTCGGCCTGATCGGACGTCTGCATGGCGAGGGGCTGGCGATCCTGCTGGTGGAGCAGAACGTGGGCCAGTCCCTGGAAATGGGGCAGCGCGCCTACGTGCTGGAAAACGGGGCGGTGCGCTATAGCGGCGCTTGCCCGGAACTGCTGGCCAGCGACGACGTGCGCCGGGCCTATCTCGGGATGTAGCCATGGCCAAGCCTCAAACGCTGGCCCAGAAGCTGATCGCGGCGGCCTGCGGCCGTGCTTCCGTCGCCGAAGGCGAAATCGTCACCTGTGCGGTTGACCTGGCCATGTTCCACGATTCCAGCGGCCCGCGCCGCCTGCAGCCCATGCTGCAGGAGCTGGGCGCCACGCTGTGGGATCCGTCGAGGATCGTGCTGGTCATCGACCACTACGTGCCTGAATCCGACGACGAGTCGCGCCGCATTGTGCGCATCGCGCGCGATTGGGCGGCGGAACAGCGATTGCCCAATGTCTACGACTCGCTCGGCATCTGTCACGTGGTGGTGCCGCAGCATGGCCATATCCGGCCCGGCATGTTCTGCGTCGGCGGCGACTCGCATTCGCCCACGGGCGGCGCGTTCGGCGCCTATATGTTCGGCATCGGCAGCACCGAGATGCTGGGCGTGGCCGTCACCGGCCAGATCTGGGTGAAGGTGCCGCAGACCCTGATGATGCGCTGGAACGGCCAACTGTCCCAGGGCGTGACCGCCAAGGACATGATGCTGCGCATGATAGGCCGCTACGGCATGAACGGCGGGCGCTACCAGGCGGTGGAATTCTGCGGCGAGGCGGTGCGCGCCTTGTCGATGCAGGAACGCATGACCCTATCCAACATGAGCGCCGAGCTGGGTTCGCAGGTCGGCCTGATCGCGCCGGACGAGACCACCGTGGCCTATCTGCGCGAGGCGGGCGTTACGGATGAAATCGATCTGGCGCGCTGGCGCAGCGACCAAGGGGCGCCGGCGGAGTGGCACGACTTCGATGCCGCGGCGCTGGCGCCGCAGGTCGCCGCGCCGCACAGCCCGGCCAATGCGCGCGACGTAGGCCAGTATGGCGACGTGCCGGTGCAGGTGGCCTACATCGGCGCCTGCACCGGCGCCAAGCTGGAGGATCTGCGCGCCGCGGCCAGCGTGTTGCGCGGCCGCAGTCTGGCCGCCGGCATGAGCCTGATGGTGGCGCCGGCCAGCCAGCAGGACCAGCGCCAGGCCGAACAGGAAGGGGTGATGCAAGTACTGCGCGATGCTGGCGCGCAGGTGCTGGCGACCTCCTGCGGCGCTTGCGCGGGCTACGGCGGGTCGATACCCGACGGCGCCAGCGTCATTGCCACCACGGCGCGCAATTTCAAGGGGCGCATGGGTTCCGAGACGGCCCAGGTCTATCTGGCTTCGCCCTACACGGTAGCGGCCTCGGCCGTCGCCGGCCGCATCGCCGATCCCCGGGAGTTCATGGCATGACCAAGCAGCCCGTGATGCACCGCGTCTGGCGCGTGGGCGCGGATATCGATACCGACGCGCTGGCGCCGGGCGCCTATATGAAATTCGGCATAGACGAGATCGCGCGCCATTGCCTGCAGCGGGTGCGGCCCGAGTTCGCCGGCAACGCGCAGCCGGGCGATGTGCTGGTGGCCGGTCCCAACTTCGGCATCGGCTCCTCGCGCGAGCAGGCTGCGGCTGCGCTGGTGCGCCTGGGCATCGCCGCGGTGGTCGCGCCGTCCTTCAACGGCCTGTACTTCCGCAACGCGTTCAACGTGGGCCTGCTGCTGCTGACCTGCGCACAGGCCGAAACCCTGCAAGAAGGCGAGCGCATCGCCCTGGATCCCGCCGCTGGCCGCATCCGTCGCGCCGCGGGCGAACCTGCCGAACTGCATTGCGACACCGTGCCCGCCTTCCTGCTGGAAATGGTGCAGGCGGGCGGACTGCTGAATCTGCTGAAACAGCGCAAGACTCATTAGGAATCACATCATGCTTGATCCCGTCACACTCGCGGTCCTGAAGGGCCGCCTGGAACAGATTGCCGACGAGATGGACGCCACGCTCTACCGCAGCGCGTTCAATCCCATCATCGCCGAGGCCCACGATGCCTGCCACGGCATGTACGACGCAGCCACCGGCGCCACGCTGGTGCAGGGCAAGTCCGGCCTGCCGGTATTCGTCGGCGCGATGGCCTTCGCCGTCAAGGCCGCGGCCAAGGCGGCGGCGGGGCGCGGCGGCATGGTTGACGGCGACGTCTGGCTGTTCAACGACCCCTACGAGGGCGGCACCCACGCCAACGACTTCAAGCTGGTGCGGCCGGTGTTCCGCGGCGGCAAGCTGTTCTGCTTCCTGGCGTCGGCCGCCCATTGGCACGACGTGGGCGGCGCGGTGCCGGGCAACTACAACCCGGCCGCCACCGAGTGCTGGCAGGAGGCGGTGCAGATTCCGCCGGTGCGCATCGTGCGCGCGGGCGTGTTGGACATGGACGTGCTGGCCATCCTGCAGGCGAATACCCGTTTGCCCGACAGCCTGTGGGGCGACCTGAACGGCCAACTCGCGGCGCTGGAACTGGGCGCGGGCCGACTGGACAGCCTGCTCGACGAATACGGCGACGCCACCGTGCTGGAGTCCCTGGGCACCCTGCGCGAACGCGCCCGCCGCCTGATGCGCGACCATATCTCGCGCCTGCCCGACGGCGAATATGCCTTCGAGGACATGCTGGACAACGATGGCGTGCGCGACCAGCCGCTGCGCATCGCGCTCAATCTCAGGATCCAGGGCGATAGCCTGACGCTGGATTTCACCGGCACCTCGCCGGCCTGCGCCGGCCCGGTGAACATCTCGCGCGCCACCGCGATCGCGGCCTGCTACGTGGCCTTGAAGCACCTGTTCCCGGACGTGCCGGCCAACGCCGGCGTGCTGGACGCAGTGGACGTGGTGCTGCCGGACGGCCTGGTGATCTCGGCGGACCGGCCGCGCCCGGTCGGCGGCTATACCGAGACCATCCTGCGCATGATCGACGTGATCTTCTGCGCCATGGCCCAGGCCGAGCCCGCGCGCGCGCTGGCGCAGGCCTACGGCACCATCAACGCCTTGTCGATCGCCGGCCACCGCAGCGATGAAGCGCGGCGCGGCCAGCGCTGGGTGATGTTCAGCTTCTTCGGCGGCGGCCACGGCGGCCATTCGGACGGCGACGGGCTTAGCCACGGCAACGCGCCGATCTCCACCGCGACGATCCCGCCGCTGGAAATCCTGGAAGCGGCCTATCCGGTGCGCTTCACGCAATGGGCGCTGCGTCCCGATTCGGCGGGCGACGGGGCGCATCGCGGCGGCCTGGGCGCCATCTATGAAATCGAGTTGCTGGAAGACAGCGCCGAGGCCTTCATCTTCGGTGAACGCGGCAGGAGCGCGCCCAAGGGCATCGCCGGCGGCAAGGAGGCGGCGTTGAATGTCTTCCGCTACCAACAGGACGGCGGCTGGCAGACCCCGCCCATGAGTTCGAAGATGCTGGGCATACAACTCAAACGCGGCGACCGGGTGCGCCTGGAAACGCCCGGCGGCGGCGGCTACGGCGAGCCTGCCGCGCGATCCGAAGCGGCGCGCGAGCACGACCGCAAGATGGGTTACGTAAGTGGAAATCTGAAGGAGCAGTCGGCATGAGCGCGGCACAAGGTTTGGTCGTAGGCGTGGACGTGGGCGGCACGTTCACCGATATATTCGTGCTGGACGAGGCGGGCGGCAGCGCCCGCGTGGTCAAGGTGCCGTCCACGCGCGGCGAGGAAGCGCGCGGCTTCATGAACGGCATCGCCCGCGTGGCGGATGGCGCCAACGCCATCGCCACCATCGTGCATGGCACCACGGTAGGCACCAACGCGCTGCTGGAGCGCAAGGTGGCGCGCACCGGCATCATCACCACGGCGGGTTTCCGCGACGTGCTGGAAATGCGCCGACGCGACCGGCCCCAGACCTGGGGCCTGCGCGGCAATTACGAACCGATCGTGCCGCGCGACCTGCGCCTGGAAGTCGAGGAGCGGGTGCTGGCGGATGGCACCGTGCATACCCCGGTGAACCTGGCCCAGGTCGAGGCCGCGGCCCGGCAACTGCTGGAGCAGGGCTGCGACGCCGTCTGCCTGTTCTTCGTCAATGCCTATGCCAACCCGGTCAACGAGGCGCAGGCCGCGGCCTGCGTGCGTGCGCTCTGGCCCAACGGCAATGTCACCGCGGCTACCGAGGTGCTGCCGGAGATCCGCGAATTCGAGCGCTGCTCCACGGCCGTGCTCAACGCGTCGTTGCAGCCGGTGGTCGGCGGTTACCTGACGCGGCTGGAATCGGACCTGAAGGACAACGGCTTTGGCGGCGAGCTGCTGGTGGTGCAGAGCAACGGCGGCGTGATGTCGCGCCAGACGGCCTGCGACGTGCCGGTGCGCACCGCGCTGTCAGGCCCGGCCGCGGGCGTCATTGCCTGCGCCGCCATCGCGCGCGCCGCGGGCTTTCCCAACGTGGTCAGCGGCGACATGGGCGGCACCTCGTTCGACGTGTCGCTGGTGGCGGCCGGCGAGGCTTCGTTGTCGGCGCAGACCGCCATCGACTTCGGCATGGTGGTGCGCGCGCCCATGATCCAGATCGAAACCATAGGCGCAGGCGGCGGTTCGATCGCCAGCGTGGACGCGGGCGGTCTGCTGCAAGTGGGCCCCGAGTCTGCCGGCAGCGTGCCGGGCCCAGCCTGCTACGGCCGGGGCAACACCCGGCCCACTGTGACCGACGCCAATGTGCTGCTGGGCCGCATCGCCGCCGAGCGGCCGCTGGGCGGCGGGCTGCTTGCCACCATGGACGTGGCGCTGGCGCGGGCCGCCATCGAAGAGCATGTGGCCAGGCCGCTGGGGTTGGACGTGCATGCCGCGGCCGAGGCGATCCTGACCGTGGCCAATGCCAAGATGGCGGGCGCGATCCGCGTCGTGTCGATCGAGCGCGGCCACGATCCGCGCAAGTTCGCCTACATGCCGTTTGGCGGCGGCGGCGCGCTGCACGTTTGCGCCATGATGAACGAGGTCGACGCGGCCCGCGGCATCGTGCCGCGCTATCCCGGCGTCACTTCGGCCCTGGGCTGCGTCATGGCCGACATGCGCCACGATGGCGTGCAGACCCTGAACGTGGCGCTGGCCGCCCTGGACGCGGACGACCTGCTGGCGCGCATCGACAGCCTGGCGCTGGCCTGCCAGGAAAGGCTGGATTCCGCCGGCGTGGGTTTCGAGGGCATACGCGAGAGCATCGAGCTGGACATGCTGTACGTCGGTCAGAGCCATACCGTGCGGGTGGAAATCGGCCGCGACGAATTGAACCGCCCGGGCATAGGCGCCGCCTTCGAACGCGCCTACCGCGCTGCCTTCGGCCGCAGTCTGGAAGGCATTGCGGTACGTATCCTGAACCTGCGCTATGCGCGCATCGGCCAGCGGCCCAAGTTCGATCTGGCGCTGCTGGCGCCCACCAGCACCGTGATGCCGGCCGCGCTGGGCACGCAGGCCGTCTTCCACGGCGGGCAATGGCATGACGCCGTGCGCTACGCGCGGCTGGACCTGCCGGTGGGCGCCGAAGTGGCGGGGCCCGCCATTCTGGAACAGCCGGATACCACGATCTGGATCGAGCCCGGCTTTGCCGGCCAGGTCGATTCCCTGGGCAATCTGCTGATCGCCCGCCAGGCCGCATAGGAGCGCACGATGACCGCTTTTGATCCCCGCAGTACCGCGCTGGTCGTCGTCGACCTGCAGAACGATTTCCTCGCGCCAGGCGGCGCCTACGACCGCGGCGGGGCGGTCAGCCCGCAAGCGCGCGCCTTGCCCGCCCGCGTGGCGCCGGTGGCCCGCGCACTCAAGACGCGCGGCGGGTTCGTGGCGGCCAGCCAATTCACGCTGTGGCCGGACGCGCATGGCGAACCCATGATTTCGCCCCACCTGAGGCAGTTGCGTCCGTTCCTGCGCAAGGGCGATTTCGTGGCCGGCTCCAAAGGGCAGGCCAACGTGGCCGAGCTGGACGGCCTGGTCGATGTGTCGGTCTGGAAGGTGGCGTACTCCGCTTTCTTCAACACCCAGCTGGACTGGGTGCTGCGGCGCGCGGGCATCTCCAGCGTGGTGATCGCCGGCATCGTCACCAACGGCGGCGTGGCCAGCACGGCGCGCGACGCTCACATGCGCGACTACCACGTGGCGGTGCTGGCCGACGGTTGCGCCGCGCCCACGCCGGTCATGCACGATGCCGCGCTGGCGGATCTGCGCACGGTGGCCGACGTGCTGTCCTGCCAGGACTTCCTGGACAGGCTGGGCTCGTGAGCGCGCCGCAAGTCCTGCGGGGCGCCGCGCCTGGCGCGGATGCGATGCATGTGCCCGTGGCCATCATCGGCGCCGGCGCCTGCGGCCTGACCGCCGCCTTGCGGCTGGCCGAAGCCGGCATCGAAACCGTGCTGATCGAGCGCGACGCCGCGCCCAGCGGTTCCACCGCCTTGTCTTCCGGCTTCATCCCGGCGGCCGGATCGGCCGCGCAGCGGGCCGCCGGCATCGAGGACGACGCGCAACGCTACGCCACGGACATCCAGGCCAAGACCGGCGGCACAGCCGCGCCGCATCTGGTCGCCGCCTACGCGGGCGCGTCCGCGGCCGCCGTCGACAACCTGGCGCGCCACGGTCTCGCGTTTGAGGTGCTGGATGGCTTCCTGTACCCGGGCCATACCGCTCGTCGCATGCACACCTTGCCCGAGCGCACCGGCGCAGCCCTGGTCGCCGCGCTGGAGCGTGCTGCCACCGGGGCCGGCGCCTATCTGCTGACCCGCGCCCTGGCGCGGAAAATCTGGACGGACGATGACGACCGCATCACGGCGGTCGGCTGCGAACGGCCGGACGGAACCATCGACGTGATCGGCTGCGACGTGCTGATCCTGGCCTGCAACGGTTTTGGCGGCAATGCGGCGATGGTGGCCGAGCATCTGCCGGCCATGCGCGGGGCCGTCTACGGCGGCCACGCCGGCAACGACGGCAGCGCCATCGAGTGGGGCGCGCAGCTGGGCGCGCGGCTGGCGGACCTGGGCGGCTATCAGGGCCACGGCTCTTGGGCCACGCCCCAGGGCGCGCTGATTTCCTGGGCCGTGATGATGGATGGCGGCGTGCAGATCAATGGCGCGGGGCAGCGGTTCCACGACGAGACGCATGGCTACTCCGAGGCTGCGGTCCATGTGCTGGCGCAGCCTGGCGCGGTGGCCTGGAACGTATTCGACGATCGCACGCTGGCACTGGCGCGCAGCTTCCCGGACTTCATGCAGGCCGAGGCGGGCCAGGCGCTCAAGACCTGCGCCGACCTGGCGGCGCTGGCGGCCCTGATCGGCTGCGACGAAGCGACGTTGAGCCAGACGCTGGATGGTGTGGCGGCGGGCGTCGCCGACGCATACGGGCGGCGCTTCGAGCGCGCGCTGCAAGCACCTTTCCACGCCATCAAAGTGACGGGCGCGCTGTTCCATACGCAAGGCGGCCTGGATATCGATGCGCATTGCCGCGTGCTGGACCAGGCGGGCAACGCCTTGCCGAACTTGCTGGCCGCGGGCGGCGCGGCGCGCGGCGTTTCGGGCAATGACGTAGCCGGCTACCTGTCCGGCAATGGTCTGCTCAGCGCGGTGGCCGGAGGCCATATCGCGGCGGCGACCGCCGCCAGCCTGCTCGGGCGCGAACTCGCTTAGGAATCGATATGAAGCAAACCCTGAAGACACAGCTGGCCGGCGGCGCCGTGCTGGCTCCCGGCGTCTACGACGCCTTGTCCGCCCTGATCGCCGAACAGGCGGGTTTTGGCGCCCTGTACCTGTCCGGCGCGTCGATCGCATACACGCGGCTGGGCCGCTCGGACATCGGCCTGACCACGTACAGCGAAGTCGAGGACACGCTGGCCCGCATTACCGAACGGGTCGCCACGCCCGTCATCGTGGACGCTGACACGGGCTTCGGCAACGCCTTGAACACGCAGCGCACGGTGCGCGGCCTGGAGCGCGCCGGCGCCGCCATGATCCAGCTGGAGGACCAGACCTTTCCCAAGCGCTGCGGCCACCTGGACGGCAAAACAGTGATTCCCGCCGCCGAGATGCGCGGCAAGCTGCGCGCCGCGGTGGATGCAAGGACCGATGCGTCGACACTGATCTTGGCACGCACGGATGCGCTGGCGGTGGAAGGGCTGGAGGCTGCGCTGGACCGGGCGGAATCGTATCTGGAAGCCGGCGCCGATGCGCTCTTCATCGAGGCGCTGCGCACGCCCGAACAGATGCAGGCGGCATGCAGCCGCTTTGCGCAGCGCGTGCCGCTGCTGGCCAATATGGTGGAGGGGGGCAAGACCCCGGTGCAAAGCGCCGATGCCCTGACCGCGTTGGGGTTCCGCATCGTCATCTTCCCGGGCGGCACGGCGCGCGCTGTGGCGCACACCTTGCAGGGCTACTACGCCAGCCTGCGCGCGCACGGCACCACCGCGCCGTGGCGCGAGGGCATGCTGGATTTCGACGGCTTGAACGCCGTGATCGGCACGCCCGAGCTGCTGGAGCGCGGGCGCCGTTACGAGGGCTGAGGCCGCCGCCTCAGCGCGGCGTGCGCTGGTGCGGCACCAGCGGTGGCACCGGCTGGTCGGCGACCAGTTGCCAGAACGCCGGCAGGAAGCATTCGGCCACCAGCAGCGGCTGGCCCTGGCGCCAGAACACCGAGCGGCGCGCCCAGATGCGGCCGGCGTCCGGATCGCGCTGCCCGGCGGGCAACACGCCCAGCGCTGTGGCATGGAACGGCACCGGCGCGGCCAGCCGGCGGCAGGCGAACGGCGAGCGCACCACCGTGCTGTCGTGGTATAGCATGTCCGCCAGCGGGCGGGTCAGCAGGCGGCGCATGCCTTGCCAGGCGCCGTGCGACGCGCGCAGCGGCGTCAGGCTGCGGGCGGGCACGCTGTCCACGCCGTTCACCGACATCAGCACCTCGCGGATCCATACTGGCGTGCCGGGCGCGATGCCCATCGCCCGGGCTTCGTCCGGCGGCGCGCCATCCGCGTACTCGGCCAGCACGCGCAGGCGCACCTGGCCGACCTGGCGCAAACCGGCGGTCAGCGCGCCAGGGCGGAACAGCCAATGGCGCGGGGCAGGGGGCAGGATGGGCGGCGCGCTGGCCAGCCAGCCTGCGGCAAGAGGGGGATGGTGTGCTGCGGGTTTGCTCATGGCTGCGTATTATGCCAAGCCGGGCGGAACGGCCCAATGCGTCGCAATGACGCAGCGCCAAGTGGCGCGGGCCGGCGGGCCTGTCCGTCGTCCGGGAAAGCACTTATTGTCCCAGGAACCCGCGTCTCCCTATCATTCGCACACGGTCAACATTGACCAGAACGGCTCGCAGTACCCCGCAGCAATGATTGCTGCCTGAACATACAGTCTTGGCTATAGAAGCCCCCGACTTGCACGCAATGCGTGGTCGGGGGCTTTTTCGTTTTCAATTTCTGAATATGGAGTTCGCATGCAAGCGTCGGATCCGCAACGTTCCCCCGCCTCCGTGACCTGGGTGGCCAGCGTGCAGATGGAGCCCGCGATTGGCGAAGTCGCCGCCAACATCGCCCGTTCCGTCGAACTGGTGGAGCTGGCCGTGGCCCAGGGCGCGCGGCTGGTGGTACTGCCGGAACTGGCCAATACGGGCTACATGTTCGAAAGCCGCGAGGAAGCCCATGCCTTGGCCGAAGCGGTCCCGGAAGGCCCCAGCTCGCAGGCATGGATCGCGTTGGCGCAGCGTCTGGGCATCTATCTGGTGGCGGGCATCGCCGAGCGCGCGGGCGGGCGACTCTACAACTCCGCGCTGATCGCGGGGCCGGAGGGCTATCTGGGCACCTACCGCAAGCTGCATCTGTGGGGCGATGAGAACCTGTACTTCGAGGCCGGAGACCTGGGCTTGCCGCTGTTCGACACCGAGCTGGGCCGCATCGGCGTGGCCATTTGCTACGACGGCTGGTTTCCCGAGGTCTACCGGCTGCTGGCGGTGCGCGGCGCGGACATCGTAGCGGTGCCGACCAATTGGGTGCCGATGCCGGGACAGACGCGCGACGGACCCGTCATGGCCCACGCGCTGACCATGAGCGGCGCCCACAGCAACGGTCTGACGGTGGTTTGCGCCGACCGTGTCGGCACCGAGCGCGGCCAGCCCTTCGTGGGTCGCAGCCTGATCGTGGGTTCGCAGGGCTGGATGGCGGCAGGACCGGCCAGCATCGATCAGGAAGAGGTGCTGCTGGCGCCCATAGACGTGCCGGCCTCGCGCCGGGCGCGCCAATTGAACGATTTCAACCACGTGCTGCGCGACAGGCGCCGCGATATCTATGACGAGCAGTTGGGCGCCGCCGCAAATCCGCGGCAACGCTAAGCGACGGTCCCCGGCCGTTTCCCCCCCAAGGAGAAAACCCATGAAGAGCCTATTCAATAGCTGCCGCATTCGCCTGTCGTTTATCGCACTGCTTACCGCCGCGGGCGGCGTCCATGCCGCGGAACCGCTGCGCATCGGCGTGCCGGTCGGTCTGTCCGGCGCCAACAGTGTGGTCGCGCCTGGCGTGGTGCAGGCCTCGCAACTGGCCGCCGACGAGATCAACGCGGCTGGCGGCATCCTGGGCCGCCAGATCGTGCTGGAGATTGCCGACGACGCCTCGGGCGCGGTCGGCGCGCAGAAGGCCTACGACACGCTGGTGTTCCAGAAGAAGGTCGACGCCATCATCGCCATGGAAACCAGCGCGGCGCGCAATGCCGCGCTGCCCATCGTGTCGCGCGGCAAGGTGCCCTATATCTACACCTCGTTCTACGAAGGGCGCTCCTGCAACCGCTGGCTGCACGTGAACGGCTGGGTGCCCGAGCAGCAGGTGGCGCCGGTGGTCGATCACTTCATGCAGGACCGCAAGGCCAAGACCTTCTTCCTGGTCGGCAGCGACTATGCCTTCGGCCGCGGCATGCTCAAGTTCACGCGGGAATACATCGAAAAGCAGGGCGGGCGCGTGGTGGGCGAGGAGTACCTGCCGATCGACGGCTCCGACTGGACGCCGGTGGTGTCCAAGATACGCTCAGCCAACCCGGACGCGCTGATCAGTTCGACAGCCGGCGGCGGCCCCAATGTCAGCCTGGCCAAGCAGGTCAAGGCGGCGGGCCTGTCCATGCCCTACGGCAACCTGGCGATCGACGAGGGTACCGCCAAGACCATGGGCGATACGGCGGTGGGCATGTACATGTCGGCCTCGTATCTGACCAGCATCGACACGCCGCAGAACCGAAAATTCCTGGACGGCCTGAAGGCGAAGTTCGGCAACGACGCCAAGACCGCCAACGAATTCTCCGCGCCGCAGTATGAAGCCTTCTACCTGTACAAGGCGGCGGTCGAAAAGGCCGGCGGCACCGATGCGCCCAAGGTGGTGCAGGCGCTGAGCGCGGTCACGTTCGACGGCCCGCGCGGCCCTGTGACGATGGACCGCCAGCGCCACGCGGCGTTGACCATGCGCCTGGGCCAGGTGCAGCAGGACGGCTCCATCAAGATCCTGCAGACCTTCGACAAAGTCGATCCGGGCGCGCAATGCCCCGACTTGAAGTGACGATTGCGTCATGACACGCGCCGCCGGCCATGCCGGCGGCGCCGGAGACCGATATGGGTTTGCTGCTGGACATCCTGAGCACGGCCGCCATGCTGTTCATCGTGACGGCCGGGCTGATGATCATCTTTGGCGTGATGAAGATCGTCAACTTCGCGCATGGCGCGATTCTCACCCTGGGCAGTTATGCCAGCCTGGTGGTGACGCAGCTGGGGCTGAATCCCTGGCTGGCGCTGCCGTTCGCCCTGGCGGTGGGCGTGCTGGTGGGTATGGGCGTGGAGCGCCTGATCGTGCAGCCGCTGTACAAGCGGCCGCTGGATGCCATCCTGGCGACCTGGGGGCTGGGCATCGTGATCGGCCAGCTCATCACCATGGCGTTCGGGCGCGAAGTGAAGTTCGCGGATTCGCCCATCCATGGCGCCGTGTCCTTCCTGGGGATCGAGTACTCGGCGTACCGGCTATTCCTGTTGCCGGCGGCGCTGCTGATATATGCCGCGATGACGCTGCTGCTCAGCGGCACGCGCTTCGGCGTGCGGACGCGGGCGGTGATCATGAACGAGGACCTGGCGCGCGGCCTGGGCATCAACGCCGAGCGCATCCGCTTCACCACTTTCGGCCTGGGCGCTGGGCTGGGCGCGCTGGCCGGCGCGCTGATCACGCCCTTGTCCAGCGTCGATCCGAACATGGGATTGCCCTGGCTGGTCAGCGCCTTCATGCTGGTGATGGTGTCGGGTCATTCGATTACCGCGCTGCTGTTGACCTGCCTGGTCTATGGCGCTTGCCAGGTGCTAGTGAGCGTCTACGTCAGCCCGATCCTGGGCGGCGTCACCATCGCCGTGCTGGCCGCGCTGACGCTGCGCCTGCGTCCCCAAGGATTCGCCCATGACTGATCGCGCATTGACTCAACAGACGCTGGCCGGCGGCGCCGCCGATTCGGCGCGGACCTCGCGCAGCCGCAGCCTGCTGGGCCTGGCCGGGCTGTGCCTGGTCCTGACGGCGGCGGGTCCCTGGCTGTTCGATACTTACATGCTGAACGTGCTGATCAAGGCGCTGTTCTTTGCCGTGGCGGCGGTGACCGTGGACGTGTTGTGGGGCTACACCGGCTACCTGACCTTCGGCCAATCCGCCTTTTTCGGCGTGGGGGCCTATGCCGCGGGTCTGGCCTTTACGCACTACGGATTCTCGCCAGCGATAGCGGCGCTGGCCGCCCTGGCGGCCGTGGGTGCCGCGGCGCTGCTGGCGCTGGTGACCGGCTGGCTGTCGTTCTACCGCGGCGCTTCGCCGTTCTTCGCCACGGTGATCTCGCTGGTGCTGCCTATCGTGCTGATGCAGTTGGTGCTATCTGGCGGGACCTTTACCGGATCGTCGTCTGGCCTGACCGGCTACGAGACCTTCGACCTGTCCCTGGAGGCCTGGTATGTGATCGCGGCGGGCGGCCTGTCTGTGGTGGCGCTGCTGGCCTGGGTGGTGGTGCGCAGCGATGGCGGCCGTATTCTGGTGGCGCTGCGCGACAACGAGGCGCGCTGCAGCTATCTGGGATTGAACACCGCGCACTGGCGCATTGCACTGCTGGTGGCCTGCGGCGCGGTGGCCGGCCTGGCGGGCTTTGGCTACGGCGCGTTCAGCGGCGTGGTAGCGCCCGAGCTCACGGGCTTCGTCTTCGGCACGGAACTGATCATCTGGGTGGCGCTGGGCGGACGCGGCACCATCTGGGGGCCGGTGCTGGGCGCCATCCTCATCAATGTCGCGGGTTCTTATCTCAGCGGCAACATGCCGTTCGTCTGGCAACTGCTGCTGGGCGTGACCTTCGTCCTGGTGATCCTGTTGTTGCCGCGCGGGCTCCTGCCCCTGCTGACGGCGCCCTGGCGCGGACGGGCAGCGAAGGCGGCCGCGCCCGTACTGGGCGAACGGGTCGTGCCGCCCCGGCAAGCGGGCGGCTCGGCCCGCGCCTTGAGTCTGACGGGTGTGTCCAAGCACTTCGGCAGCCTCAAGGTGCTGGAAGGCATAGACCTGCAAGCCAGCGGTGGCGAACTGGTCGGGCTGATCGGCCCCAACGGCGCCGGCAAGACCACGCTGATGCGCTGCATCGCGGACGGCGCCGAACGGTCCCAGGGCAGGCTGGAACTCTATGGCCACGAGGTGCGACGCGATGGCCCTGAGCAATGCGTGCGCCATGGGCTGGGCCGCAAGTTCCAGAATGCCAATGTGTTCGACACGCTGACCGTGGCCGAAAGCCTGCGCATCGCCACCACGCTGCGCGAGACGCCGTCGTGGTGGCGCCGCGCGCCCACGCTGGAGCTGCCGCCCTATGCGTTGGAAACGCTGCGCGTGACGGGCCTGGACCAGTGCCTGGACAGCGTGGCGCGCGACCTGTCGCACGGGCAGCAGCAGGCGCTGGAACTGGCGATGGTGCTGGCGCTGGAGCCGGGCATCGTGCTGCTGGACGAACCCACTGCCGGGCTGAGCAAGGCCGAGCGCCTGCAGATAGGCCACGTGCTGTCGTCGCTGGCGCACCGTTACGGCCTGTGCTGCCTGCTGGTGGAGCACGACCTGGATTTCGTCAAGGAAATCGCGACACGCATCGTGGTCCTGCACCAGGGCCGCATCGTCATGGACGGCGGATTCCGCGAGGTCGTGGAATCCGAACTGGTGCGCACCATCTACGCCGGCAGCGCGCAGGCCGCGCAAGGAGCAGGGCAATGACGACCATCGCGGCGCCGGCGTTGCGCCTGGAAGAGGTGTCCAGCGGCTACAAAAGGGCCATGGTGCTGCACGACGTGTCGCTTGCGGTCGAGCGCGGCACGTGCGTGGCCCTGCTGGGGAAGAACGGCATGGGCAAGAGCACCTTGCTCAAGACGGTCATGGGCTATTTGCCCAAGCAGCGGGGCCGCGTCAGCGTGGGCGGGGTGGACGCGACCCGGCTGCGGCCGCACGAAGTGGCGCGTTGCGGCGTGGCCTACGCGGCCCAGGAGCAGCCGCTGTTTCCCGACCTTAGCATCCGCGACAACCTGCGCCTGGGCCTGCCGCGCGAGCAGCTCTTCGATGAACGCTTTGCCGAGATCGCCGAGCTGTTTCCGGTATTCACGACCCGCTTGCGCCAGCACGCCGGCACCCTGTCGGGCGGAGAGCAGAAAATGCTGCTGGTGGCGCGCGGGCTGATGCAGCGGCCCGCGCTCTTGCTGCTGGACGAGATCACGGAAGGGCTGCAGCCCTCGGTGATCGAGCGCCTGGGTCGCGCGCTGAACTGGGAGCGTGAACGGCACGGCACGACGATGTTCATCGTGGAGCAGAACGTGGCATTCGCCCTGGACGTGGCCGACCGCTACCTGGTGCTCAAGCAGGGCAGCATCGTCGACGAAGGCGAGGCTGGCGCGTCCGAGGCGGCGGGCAATATCATTGCTCATCTCAAAGTATGAACGCCATCCGGCCCGAATTCACCATGACGCACGCGCGCAGTATCCGTACAAGGATTCCATCATGACTACGCCCCAGGACAAGGACGCGGAGCGGCCGGGCTGGCGCATCGGCGTGCTGTATTCGCGCAGCGGCGTCACCGGCACCACGGAATCGCAGCATTTCTTCGGCACGGTGCTGGCGGTGGAAGAAATCAACGAACTGGGCGGCGTGCTAGGCCGGCCGTTGGCGCCAGTGGCCTACGACCCGCGCAGCGACGCCGAGGAATACCGCCGCCTGGCGGCGCGCCTGCTGCTGGACGATGAAGTCAGCGTCATCTTCGGCGGCTGCACTTCGCACTGCCGCAAGGCCATGCTGCCGGTGGTGGAGCGCAGCAATTCCCTGCTGTGGTACGGCTCGGTGTACGAAGGCTTCGAATACTCGCCCAACGTCATCTACACCGGCGCGGCGCCCAACCAGGGCAGCATGCAGTTGGCGGCCTACCTGATCCAGAACTGCGGTTCGCGCATCTTCCTGGTGGGCGCGGACTACATCTATCCGCGCGAGACCAACCGCATCATGCGCGAAACCGTCGAGGAACACGGCGGCGAGATCCTGGACGAAACCTATCTGCCGTTGGGCTGCGATGACAGCGAGATCAACGATGTGGTTGCGGACATCCGCCGCATCCAGCCCGACGTGGTGTTTTCCACGCTGATCGGCGCCGATGCGCAGCGCTTCTACCAGCGCTACCACGAGGCCTGCCAGGCAGAGGGCACGGCAGCCTCGCATATCCCCATCGCCAGCCTGACGATGGCGGAATCGGAGGTGGCGGAGATCGGGCCGCAGCGCTGCGTTGGCCATATCACCGCGGCGACTTACTTCAACACGGTGGACACGCCGGCCAACGCGCATTTCCTGGCTCGCTGGCGCGAGCGCTTCGGTGACCATCCCGCCAGCGTCTATGCAGAGACCTGCTATAGCCAGATGCACCTGTTTGCGCGCGCCTTGCAGCGCGTGGGCAGCATGGACACCCGCAAGCTGGTGCAGGCGGTGCACCAGGTGCAGTTCGACGCGCCAGACGGGCAGATGTCCGTGCTGGCGGAGAACAATCACAGCGTGCTGACGCCGCGCATCGGCGTGTGCCGGGAGGACGGGCGCTTTGACATCGTCTGGGAAAGCGACGAGCCGGTGAAGCCAGACCCGTACCTCACCGCATTCGGGCTGGACGAGTTTTGGTTGAAATAGCCATGGACCATAGCCTACGCCGCCTCTATGAGGACTTGCGCAGTGTGGCCGTCGCCGTGGTGTATCCGCCGGGCGAGGACCGCGACCTGCTGGTCGAGCAACTCAAGCGCATCGGTTGCCGCATCCATTTGCACTGGCCGTTTCCGGATGGGCCGCCCGCCGGGGTGGACGTCATCTTCTTCCAGGTGTCGCAGTGCGGCCGCAACAGCGCCGCCTGGACCGCCAGCGAGGTCGAGGCCACGCTGATCGCCTTGTCCGAGTACGAAACCCCGACCACTTTGAAGCAGCTGCTCAAGACCAACGCGCATGGCGTGCTGACACGGCCGTTCCGCTCGGCGGGCGTGCTCAGCACGCTGGTGCTGGCGCGCTCGGCCAAGCAGTTCCAGGGCCGCCAGCAGTCCAAGATCAACAAGCTGGAAAACACGATCAAGGCGCGGCGCGTCGTCGAAAAGGCGATCCGCGTGCTGATGGACCACCAGCGCCTGGACGAGCGCGCGGCCTATGAGCACATGCGGACCCGGGCGACGGGCCTGCGCGTGAGCGTGGCGGAAGTGGCCGCGATGATCATCGAGGCCAGCGAGGCCATGGAAAAACTCGGCCTGGGGGCCTTGCGCCCAGGACCGCCCCAGAACAACTGAACGCACTGAATGCGCATGCCGAGGAGCCGGACAATGAAGGTCATGATCGCCCGCCTGAACCACGAAACCAATACGTTCTCGCCGGTGCCCACGCCGCTGTCCGCGTTCGGCAATGACGGTCCCGCTTTCGGCGCCCAGGCCTACGCGGAAAACAAGGGCAAGCGCACGGCCATGTCGGCCTTCATCGATATCGCCGAGGCCAACGGCGCGACCGTGGTCACGCCGGTGTCCGCCACCGCTTATCCCAGCGGCCGGGTGTCGGCGGAGGCCTATAGCCAGCTGTGCGACGCCATCGTCGCCGGCGCGCAGGGCTGTGGCGCCATCCTGCTTGATCTGCATGGCGCGATGGTGGCCGAGACCACCGACGATGGGGAAGGCGACCTGCTGGAACGCCTGCGGCGGCGCACGCCGGATGTGCCCATCGCGGTGGCGCTGGACCTGCACGGCAACGTCACAGCCAAGATGATGGCCAACGCCGACGTGATCGTCAGCTTCAAGACCTATCCGCACGTGGACATGTACGAGACCGGCGAGCACGCCGGGCGCATCCTGTATGACTGGCTCAACGGCGGCCCGCGCCCGGTCATGGCGTGGCGGCGGTTGCCGCTGATGACGCATACGCTGCGCAGCGCCACTGCCCAGGGAGCCATGCGCAATGCGGTGCAGGCCGCCCGGCGGGCGGAAGCGGACGGGGCGCTGGGCGTCTCCGTGCTGGCGGGCTTCGCCCTGGCCGACATTCCCAATCCGTGCCTGAGCGTGGTCGTGGTGGGCTCGGGAGGGCAAGAGCAGGCGGAACGGGTCGCAAGCGAGATGGCGGAGACCATCTGGGCCGAGCGCGACGGTTACTTCTACGACAGCGAGCCCCTGGGCGAGTCACTGGCCCGCGCAGCCGAACTGGCCCGTGGCGCCGATAAGCCCGTGCTCCTGCTGGACCATGGCGACAATTGCATGTCCGGCGGCACCTGCGACACCATGGAGGCGCTGATGGCGGCAATCGCCGCGGGCCTGACAGGCATCATCGCGGGGCTGTACTGCGATCCCGAAGCCGTCCAGGCGCTGGCCGCGGCGGGAGAGGGCAGCGAAGTCGAGCTGCCAGTGGGCAACAAGCGGCCGATTCCCGCCATTGGCCGCCCGGCGGCGCCCGTGCTGCTGCGCGGGGTGGTTCGGGCCGTGACCGATGGCGAATATGTCATTACCGGCCCGACCTACACGGGGCAGACGGCATGCATGGGCCGCAGCGCGGTGCTGGATATCGGCGCCGCGCAATTGGTGATCACCGAGAGAACCCACGAACCCTGGGACCTGGGCGTGTTCGAGAGCATGGGGCTGGATCCGCGCCAGGCCCGCTTTGTGCTGGTGAAGTCGCGCATGTATTGCCGGCCGGTATTCGAACCCATCTCCCAGGCGCTGGTGGAATGCGCCAGCGCGGGCGTCACCAGCTCGGATTTCGCGCTGTTTCCTTACCAGCGGCGCGGCCGGCCGCTCCATCCGCTGGAGCCCATGGCGCCTTCGGATTACGATCCCGCGGCCTGAGGCAGGGGCCGCATGGCGTCCGCATACAATACCGGCCATGGAAAAAGTACGTATCTCCAAGCTCATGTCCGAGCGTGGCCTGTGTTCGCGCCGCGAGGCCGACACCTATATCGAGCGCGGCTGGGTGCGGGTCGACGGCGTGGTGGTGTCCGAACTGGGCGCCCGGGCCTACCCTGACCAGGTCATCACCCTGGAGCGCGCCGCGCAGGCGCGCCAGACCTCGCGCGTCACCATCCTGATCAACAAGCCCGTGGGCTACGTGTCGGGCCAGGCCGAAAAAGGCTACACGCCCGCCGTGGCCCTGATCGACTCCCGCTCCCGCTATGCCGGCGACCGCGCGCCGCAGCGTTTCGAGCGGGCGCACCTGGACGGGCTGGCCGTGGCCGGCCGCCTGGACATCGACTCGCAAGGCCTGTTGGTGCTGACCCAGGACGGCCGCATCGCCAAGCACCTGATCGGCGAAGACTCCAGCGTGGACAAGGAATACCTGGTGCGGGTGCAGGGAAATCTGTCCGACAACGGGCTGGCGCTGCTGAACCACGGCCTGTCCCTGGACGGCAAGGCGCTCAAGCCAGCCCAGGTGCGTTGGCAGAACAGCGACCAGCTGCGTTTCGTGCTGCGCGAAGGCAAGAAGCGCCAGATCCGCCGCATGTGCGAGCTGGTCGGCCTGAAGGTGATAGGCCTGAAGCGTGTGCGCATCGGGCGGGTGTCGCTAGGCGACCTGCCGCTGGGGCAGTGGCGCTATCTGCGCGAGGACGAGCGCTTCTAGGCGCTTTCCGGCGTTTGATTGTCCTGATTCGCCGACAGGTGTTGTCGGCGGTCCTAAATTTTTCAGTCTGTTTCCGACGCGGGCTTATTGCATGAAAGCAGGAGTATTCTTCGCCTGCCCGCTATCCCCCAGGCGCTCCATCAGGAATTCGATGAAGATCCTGGTCTTGGCGGGCAGCAGCCGCGTCTCCGTTACCGCGTAGACCGGGAACGGCCCCAGTTGCCAGTCGGGCAGCACACGCTGCAACTGGCCGGAATGCTGTTCGGCCGACTGGCCGCCCAGCAGGACCACGATACCGGCGCCCAGCAATGCCAAGCGGCGGGCCATGGCGACGCCGTTGACGGAAAAGCGGTTGCCTGGCGTGAAGTCGATGTGTTGGTGGCCATCGGTCAAGGGCCAGCGGGTCACCTGTCCGGCGCCCTTGGCGCGGAACTCTATGCACTCGTGGCGGGTCAAGTCGCTTGGGTGTCGCGGTTCGCCGTGCTTCTCCAGGTATTCGCGCGTGGCGTACAAATGGGCCGGCAGCATGCCCAGGAGCCTCGCAATCTGTGACGAATCGGGCAGTTCGCCGATTTCGATCGAAATATCGCAGGTTTGGAACACGCGCTGCGCGTGGTCCGGATTGGCCAGGTCCAGGAAAAACGTGACGTCGGGGTAGCGGCGGGAAAATTCCATGAACGATTCAGCCAGGAAGTCCGTGCCGAAATCCGCGGGCATGTTGACCCGCAGCGGCCCGGCCGGCGTATCGACCAGCTTCTGCAGTTCCTCATGGGCGATCTGCGCCTCGGCCACGATGCGCTGGCAGCGATCGAAGTACAGCCGGCCGGCGTCGGTCAGTTCGACCTTGCGGGTGGTGCGGCTGAGCAGCCGCAGGCCAACGGAGCGCTCCAGTTCGGCCACCTGGCGGGACAGCGTCGATTTCGGCACGCCGAGCACCGCGGCGGCGCGGCTGAAGCTGCGCGTCTTGGCGACTTCGACGAAAAGTTCCATGCCTTGCAATCGTTTCATGGCGGAATTCTGTCATATTCAACGGTGAAGCCATTGTCCCATAATTGGAATGATGTTTTCTCTACATGCCTCTTTGTTTCTGGGGCGGGATAACGCAGAATGCGAGTTCTGCAATGCAGCAATGCGACAAAGCCCAGCCTGCGTGTTCGAGGCAAATCCACCCAATCGATGCGCGCGGAACGCAAACATGCGATCCGGGGCGGGCTTTTTTTTTGTTGAAATCGGGAATGCAATCTATGGATAAGAAAAGCGCTATGTGGCGCAGCGCTGCGGTCGTCACGCTGACGGCATCGGCTCTCACGCTGGCCGCTTGCGGCAAGAAGCAAGACGCTCCCCAGGCGGGCAAACCCCAGGTAACGGTCGTGACGCTCGCCACGCAGCCCGTTTCGCTGACCACCGAACTGCCCGGCCGCACCTCGCCATTCCGTGTGGCCGAAGTGCGTCCCCAGGTCAACGGCATCGTCCAGAAGCGCCTCTTTACGGAAGGCGGCGAGGTCAAGGCGGGCCAGCAGCTCTACCAGATCGATCCCGCCCTCTACCAGGCCAGCCTGGACAGCCAGAAGGCAGCCTTGGCGCGCGCCCAGGCGCAGCAGAAGACCGCTGCGCTGCTGGCCGAGCGTTACAAGCCGCTGGTCGCCACCCGCGCGGTCAGCCAGCAAACCTACGACAACGCCGTCGCCGCGCGCGACCAGGCGGCTGCCGACGTGCTGTCGGCCAAGGCGGCGTTGGACACGGCGCGCATCAACCTGGTCTACACCAAGGTGCTGTCGCCCATCGACGGCATCATCGGCCGTTCCGCGGTGACCGAAGGCGCGCTGGTGACGGCCAACCAGACCACGGCTTTGGCTGCGGTGCAACAGATCGATCCCATCTACGTCGACGTGACCCAATCCACTGTCCAACTGCTGCGCCTACAGAACGCGCTGGCCAGCGGCCAGTTGAAGAAGGCCGATGGCGAGCAGGCCGCGCTGGTGACGCTGACCCTGGAAGACGGGTCGCAGTACAGCCAGCCGGGCAAGCTGCAGTTCTCGGAAGTCACGGTGGACCAGGGCACGGGCTCGGTGACCTTGCGCGCGGTGTTCGCCAACCCGGACCGCCGCCTGCTGCCGGGCATGTTCGTGCGCGCCCGCCTGGCCGACGGCGTGGCCGCCGACGGTCTGCTGGTGCCGCAACGCGGCGTGACGCGCAACCAGCGCGGCATTCCGACGGCGCTGGTGGTCAACGCCAAGAACCAGGTCGAATTGCGTGAACTGAAGACCGACCGCGCCATCGGCGACAAGTGGTTGGTCACCGACGGCCTGGCCGCCGGCGAAAAGGTCATCGTGGAAGGCTTGCAGATGGTGCGCCCGGGGGCTGAAGTGGTCGCCACCGAAGCCAGCGCCGCCGCACAGCCGGCGCAGCAGCCGCAAGCAGCCGCCGCGGCGGCCAAGCAGCAGTAGTCAGGAGCCTTGCATGGCAAAGTTTTTTATCGATAGACCGGTCTTCGCATGGGTGATCGCGATTGTGCTGATGATGGCCGGCGCGCTGTCCATCCTGAAGCTGCCGGTCTCCCAGTATCCCAACATCGCGCCGCCGGCCATCGGCATCGCGGTGACCTACCCGGGCGCGTCCGCGCAGACCGTGCAGGACACCGTGGTGCAGGTGATCGAGCAGCAGATGAACGGCCTGGACGGTCTGCAGTACATCTCGTCGGAAAGCAACTCCGACGGCAGCATGTCCATCACCCTGACTTTCTCCCAGGGCACCAACCCTGATACCGCGCAGGTCCAGGTGCAGAACAAGCTTGCGCTGGCCCAGCCGCTCTTGCCGCAGGAAGTGCAGCAGCAGGGCATCCGTGTCACCAAGGCCACCAAGAACTTCCTGATCGTGGCGGGCTTCGTGTCCACCGACGGCTCGATGACCAAGGACGACCTGGCCGACTACGTCGCCTCCTACGTCCAGGACCCCATCAGCCGCACGCAGGGCGTGGGCGACTTCCAGCTGTTCGGCTCGCAGTACGCGATGCGCATCTGGCTGGATCCGGCCAAGCTCGTCAACTACGGCCTGACCACGGTCGACGTGGTGACCGCGATCAAGGAACAGAACGTGCAGGTGTCGTCCGGCCAGCTCGGCGGCCTGCCGTCCGTGCGCGGCCAGCAACTGAACGCCACCATCATCGGGCCGTCGCGCCTGGAAAAGGCCGAAGACTTCGGCCGCATCCTGCTCAAGGTCAACGCCGACGGTTCGCAAGTGCGATTGGGCGATGTGTCCACCATCGAGCTGGGCGGGCAGACCTACGCCATCGACAGCTTCTACAACGGCAAGCCGGCCTCGGGCCTCGCGGTCAAACTGGCGCCGGGCGCCAACGCGCTGGACACGGCGCAGGCGGTGCGCGACACCATCAACAACTTGAAGCCGTACTTCCCGCCGGGCATGGACGTCGTCTATCCGTACGACACCACGCCGTTCGTCAGCCTGTCGATCCACGAAGTGTTCAAGACGCTGATCGAGGCCATCATCCTGGTCTTCCTGGTGATGTACCTGTTCCTGCAGAACTTCCGCGCCACCATCATTCCCACGCTGGCCGTGCCGGTGGTGTTGCTGGGCACGTTTGGCGTGCTCGCGGCGTTCGGCTATTCCATCAATACCCTGACCATGTTCGGCATGGTGCTGGCCATCGGCCTCTTGGTCGACGACGCCATCGTGGTGGTGGAAAACGTCGAGCGGGTGATGGCAGAAGAAGGCTTGTCGCCCAAGCAGGCGACCCGCAAGTCCATGTCGCAGATCACCGGCGCCCTGATCGGCATCGCCATGGTGCTGGCGGCCGTGTTCATTCCCATGGCCTTCTTCGGCGGGTCCACGGGCGTGATCTATCGCCAGTTCTCGATCACCATCGTGTCCTCCATGGTGCTGTCCGTGATCGTGGCCATCGTGTTCACGCCGGCCTTGTGCGCGACCCTGCTCAAGCCCATCCCCAAGGGCCATCATGGCGCCAAGAAGGGCTTTTTCGGCTGGTTCAACCGCAGCTTCGAGCGCAGCAGCAACGGCTACGCCAATACCGTCGCGCGCGGCCTGAACCGCAGCAAGCGCCTGATGGTGATCTATCTGGCGCTGGTTCTTGCCATGGGCTGGATGTTCACCCGCATCCCGACCGCCTTCCTGCCGGATGAGGACCAGGGCATTCTGTTCGCCCAGATCCAGACGCCCGCCGGCGCCACGGCGGAAGCCACCAAGGCCGTCATCGACGACGCCACCAAGTACTTGCTGACCGAGGAAAAGGACGCCGTCACCTCGGTGTTCGCGGTCAACGGCTTCAACTTCGGCGGCCGCGGCCAGAACGCGTCCATCCTGTTCATCAAGCTGCGCGACTGGGAAGAACGCGGCGACGCCCGCCTCAAGGCCGGCGCCGTGGCGCAGCGCGCCAACGCGCACTTCCGCAAGACGGAGCGCCGCGGGCAATTGTTCGTGGTGCCGCCGCCGTCCGTGATGGAACTGGGCAACGTCACCGGCTTCGACTTCCAACTGATGGACCGCGCCGGCGTGGGCCACGAGAAGCTGCTTGCCGCGCGCAACCAGCTGCTGGGCGAAGCCGCCAAGAGCCCGGTCCTGCAGGGCGTGCGCCCCAACGGCATCGAAGACGCGCCGCAGTACCAGCTGGACATCGACCGCGAGAAGGCGCGCGCCCTGGGCGTGGCGGTCTCGGACATCAACAGCACGCTGGCCACGGCCTGGGGCTCGTCCTACGTCAACGACTTCATCGACCGCGGCCGCGTGAAGAAGGTGTTCGCGCAAGGCGAGGCTTCCTCGCGCATGCTGCCGGAAGACCTGAACAAATGGTACGTGCGCAACAAGGCGGGCGACATGGTGCCGTTCTCGGCGTTCGCCAAGGCCACCTGGAGCTACGGTCCGCAAAAGCTGAACCGCTACAACGGCGTGCCGTCGTACAACATCCAGGGCCAGGCGGCGCCGGGCTACAGCTCGGGCGCGGCGATGGCGGAAATGGAGAACCTGGCGTCCAAGCTGCCGGTGGGTGTGGGCTTTGAATGGACCGGCCTGTCGTTCGAAGAGCGCCTGTCCGGCGCCCAGGCGCCCGCGCTGTACGCCATTTCGCTGATCGTGGTGTTCCTGTGCCTGGCGGCGCTGTACGAAAGCTGGACAATCCCGTCGGCGGTGATGCTGGTGGTGCCGCTGGGCATCATCGGGGCCTTGCTCGCCACCATGATGCGGGGCCTGTCCAACGACGTGTACTTCCAGGTGGGCCTCTTGACTACCATCGGCCTGGCGGCCAAGAACGCCATCCTGATCGTGGAGTTCGCCAAGGAGCACTACGAGCAGGGCGCCAGCCTGACGGAGTCGGCCATCCACGCCGCGCGGCAGCGCCTGCGCCCCATCCTGATGACGTCGCTGGCGTTCATCCTGGGCGTGACGCCGCTGGCGATCTCGTCGGGCGCGGGTTCGGGCAGCCAGAACGCCATCGGCACGGGCGTGATCGGCGGCATGCTGACCGGCACCTTCCTGGCCATCTTCTTCGTTCCGGCCTTCTTCGTAATCATGCTGCGCGTCTTCAAGGTCAAGCGCATGAGCGAAAACGTCGACGAGCACGACACCAGTGCCCATGGCACGCAGGGCGTCTCGACGGAGGGCCAACCGCAATGACATTCCCGATGAGAACCTTGCTGTCTGTTTCCCTGGCGGCGGCCCTGGCGGGCTGCTCGCTGGCCCCCACCTACGAACGGCCGGATGCGCCGGTCGACACGGCCTATCCCACGGGTCCGTCCTACCAGGCGGCCCAGCCCGCCGACGCGGGCGGCCTGCTGACCGCCGACATCGGCTGGCGCGATTTCTTCGGTTCGGATCCGCTGCTGCAACAGCTGATCGAACAGTCGCTGGCGAACAACCGCGACCTGCGCGTGGCGGCCTTGAACGTCGAAGCGGCGCGGGCCCAGTACCGCATCCAGCGCGCCGACCTGATGCCCAGCGTCGGCATCGCCGGCCAGGAATCGGCCCAGCGTTCGCCGGCCGACCTGAGCCCGAGCGGCCGCGCCACCACCAGCCACAGCTACCAGGTCGGCGCCGCTATGTCGGCCTGGGAACTGGACCTGTTCGGGCGCATCCGCAGCCTGAGCGACAAGGCGCTGGAATCCTATCTGGCGCTGGATGAAACCCGCACGGCGACCCAGCTGACGCTGATTGCCGAAGTGGCCAACGCCTACCTGACCCTGCGCGCCGACCAGGAACTGCTGAGCCTGACGCGCGAGACGCTCAAGAGCCAGCAAGATTCCTTCAAGCTCACGCAGCAGAGCTACGACCAGGGCCTGTCGACGTCGCTGGACCTGAGCCAGGCGGAAGTGTCGCTGCGCACCGCCGAGCGCAACCTGTCGCAGTACACGCGCCAGGCCGCGCAGGACCGCAATGCGCTGGTCCTGCTGGTGGGCCAGCCGCTGTCGCCCGAGATGACGGCGGCGCTGGACAACGCGGTCAGGCTGGACGACGGCATGCTGCCGACCACGCTGCCCGCCGGCCTGCCGTCGGACTTGCTGGCCCGCCGCCCGGACATCCGCGCGGCCGAGCACCAGTTGAAGGGCGCCAACGCCAACATCGGCGCGGCGCGCGCGGCGTTCTTCCCGACCATCAGCTTGACGGGCTCGGCCGGTACCGCCAGCGCCAGCCTGGGCGGCCTGTTCGAAGGCGGTTCGGGCGCCTGGAGCTTCGTGCCCCAGATCACCGTGCCGATCTTCGCGGGCGGCTCGCTGCTCGCCGGCCTGGATCTGGCCAAGGTGCAGAAGAACATCCAGGTCGCGCAGTACGAGAAGTCGATCCAGACAGGTTTCCGTGAAGTGGCCGACGCCCTGGCCGGGCGCGGCACGCTGGACGAGCAGATCCAGGCACAGCAGCTCCTGGTGGCCGCCAACCAGCGCGCCTACGACGCCTCGGACCAGCGCTTCCGCCAAGGCATCGACGACTACCTGAGCGTGCTGGATTCGCAGCGTTCGCTGTACACCGCGCAGCAGGCCCTGGTCGATACGCGCCGGGCCAGGCTGTCCAACCTGGTCACCTTGTACAAGGTGCTGGGCGGCGGCTGGACAGAACGCACCGTGACCGCTCAAGCCCCGCAGCAGTAAGGGCAGGCAAAAAAAACGGGCCGATCGAAAGATCGGCCCGTTTGCATTCCTGATCCAGCAGGGCGTCAGGCGCGCTTCTTGGCGATCAGGCCCACCACGAACAGCACGACGATCGCGCCGACGACCGACCCGATCCAGCCTGCCGGTTCGCCCGGGGCGTACCAGCCCAGGGACTGGCCCAGGAAGCCGGCGACGACCGAGCCGACGATACCCAGGATGGTGGTCATGATGATCCCCATGTTCTGGTCTCCGGGCATGATGGCGCGGGCGATCAGGCCCACGACGAACCCGACGATGATCATGATGATGATGCTCATGCGCGTACTCCTTGCTGGAAGTAAAAGGGGGCAGTGTGGCTAGATGATACTCATGCCCCGCGCGCAGCGGCTGTAACAACTGGTGTATGGCGCGCGCAGGCAACATTCGGCCGCGCGATGCCCGTCGACGCTCAGGACGTCATATCGATCAGTTGGCGCACGTCCTTGGTCATGGCCTCTATGCTGTCGGTGTCCGAAGCCAGCAATCGCGCCTTCCCATCTTTGTCGAATATATACACGCCGCGGCTGTGCGTGACTTCGTACATATCGGCGTCGTCGCCCGGACGCGGCTTCTCGATCTGGTAGGCCACGCGGTAGCGCCGCGCCAGGTCCGCGATCTGCTTTTCATCGCCGGTCACGCCGATCGCGTTGTTGTTGAAGGCGTTGACGTAGGCCTGCAGGATGTCCGGCGTGTCGCGGTGCGGGTCCACGCTGACGAACAGGATGCGCACATCGCGGGCCTTGTCGCCCAGGTTCTGCAGCACGGCCGTCAACTGCGCCATGGTGGTGGGGCAGACGTCCGGGCAACTGGCGTAGCCGAAGAACAGCAGCACCGTCTTGCCCTTCAGGTCGTCGCTGCTGATCGTCTTGCCGCCCGCGCCGGGCAGCGAGAACTTCAGGTCGGGCAGGTGTCCCTTGACGTTGTACAGGGTCCAGTCGACGTTCCTGTCGCCGCAGGCAGCGAGAAACACGCACAGGGTCAACAGCAGGCTGCGCAGGGCGCGGCCGGAAATGAGGTGTCGCATGAGTCCAAGGGCCGGTAGGGGGTAAACCTTTTGATTCTACCCGCAAGGCGCGGGTGGGGCGGAGCGTGGCGAGGGCGAGGATTTGGGACCGCCTTGTCCTGGCGCAAGCCATGGCGCCGCGACCGCCTGGCCCACTTGTAAAGCTTTGTCTGTTTATTGTTGGGAAGTGGCGAAATCGCCTGATCCGACGTCTGGCTCCCGCTACATTCAGGGCCGTGTCAGATTTCAGCATCCAGAGGCGCCACACATGGACATGCCGGTCAGGAATTCCTTGGGCTATCCCTACTACCCGTACTACCCCGTCGTGCTCGACCTCCTGCGCAGCCGCCTGGCGGACTCGGTGCTGGACGCGCCCTGCGGACTGGGCTGGCTGGGCGACATGCTGCCCGCCGCCAGCGGCCGGCAGGTCGATATCGACGGCGTGGGACTGTGGGAGTTTCCGCAGGCTGGCGGCGGCTATCGCCAGCTAAGCGAGCACGACCTGGAAACGCCGCTGACGGTGGCCACTGCCT
Source organism: Achromobacter sp. FW305-C-30-7 (assembly GCF_058783105.1). NCBI lineage: Bacteria > Pseudomonadati > Pseudomonadota > Betaproteobacteria > Burkholderiales > Alcaligenaceae > Achromobacter > Achromobacter sp. FW305-C-30-7. The sequence continues at coordinate 585,449 of NZ_JBYSYI010000004.1, forward strand.
ATGACGCCGTGGTCTGCTGCGAAGCGATCCATCTGCTGACCAATCCCGGCGTGCTGATGCAGAGCTTCCACCGCGCGCTGCGGCCGGGCGGCACGCTGATCATCACCACGCCCAATACCTGGTACTTCCGTTCGCGCCTGCAGTTCCTGCTGCGCGGCTTCCATTCCGGGTTCCGGCCCATGGTGGGGCGGCAGCGCGGCGAGGACTACATCACCTACTTCCCCTGGAGCTTTCCGCAGCTGCACCTGCTGCTCAAGCACTACGGCTTTACGGACATCACGTTGCACGATGTGGACGAGCACAAGCCCAAGCGCATGGTGGAGCATGTGCTGGCCGTGCCGTCGCGGCTGTACTACGGGCGCCGGCTCAGGCAGGCGCAAGACGAGGAAAGCCGCCGCTACTGGCAGCAGGCCGGCTCCGACCAGTCCGTGCATGGCCGCTGGCTGGTGATGTCGGCGCGCCGGCCGGTTGCCGACACCGCTGGCGGATAGAAAGAAAACGGCCCGCCAGGGCGGGCCGTTGGGGTCGTGCAATGCGCGCGGGCGCTCAGGCGGGCGTCATGCCGCTGTGGCGCAGCAGGGCGTCGATGCGCGGGGCGCGTCCGCGGAAGGCGGCAAAGGATTCAGCCGCCGCGCGCGAGCCGCCCACGGCCAGCACCTCGCGGCGGAAGCGCGCGCCGGTTTCGGGATCCAGCGTACCCAGGGCGTTGCCAGCCTGGCGCGCCGCCGCTTCCTCGAAGGCTTCGTAGGCGTCGGCCGACAGCACCTCCGCCCATTTGTAGCTGTAGTAGCCCGCGCCGTAACCGCCCGCGAACAGGTGCGAGAAGGCATGCGGCAGGCGGTGCCAGGCTGGCGGGAACAGCACGGCCACTTCCTGGCGCACTTCCTGCAGCAGGGCCAGCACTTCGGCAATCGAGGCGCCCTGGGCGCGGTCGTGCATCAGCATGTCGAACAGCGCGAACTCGATCTGGCGCACGGTCTGCATGCCGCTCTGGTAGTTGCGGGCGGCGACCAGGCGGTCGTAGAGCGCGCGCGGCAGGGGCTCGCCCGTGTCGACGTGGGCGGACAGCTTCTGCACCACTGCCCATTCCCAGCAGAAGTTCTCCATGAACTGCGAGGGCAGTTCGATGGCGTCCCATTCCACGCTGGCGAAGGCCGCCGCGCCGGGTTCGTCCACTTCGGACAGCAGGGCGTGCAGCGCATGGCCGGTTTCATGGAACAGCGTGATGACGTCGTCGTGCGTCAGGACGGCTGCCTTGTCGCCGTTGGGGCGCGAGAAATTGCAGGTCAGGTAGGCGATGGGCGTCTGCACCTTGCCAGCCACGACGCGGCGCGTGCGTTCGCTGTCGACCCAGGCGCCGCTCTGCTTGCCGGCGCGGGCGTACAGGTCCAGGTACAGATAGCCGATGAGTTCGCCCTTGGGGTTTTCCACGCGCACGCCGCGCACGTCGCCGTGCCAGGACGACACCGGCGTTTCCGCCAGCCGCACGTCGAACAAGGTTTCGATGACCTCGAACAGGCCGGACAGTACGCGCGGTTCGGTGAAGTATTGCTTCACCTCGTCTTCGGAATAGGCGTAGCGCGATTCGCGCAGGCGCTCGGAGGCGTAGGCCACGTCCCAGGGCTGCAGGTCGTCCAGGCCCAGTTCGCCGGTGGCGTAGGCCTTCAGTTCCGCCAGGTCGCGCTGGGCGTAAGGCTTGGCGCGCGCGGCCAGGTCGCGCAGGAACACGGTGACTTCCTGGGCGTCGCGGGCCATGCGGGTCTGCAGGCGCAGCGCGGCGAAGGTGCCCAGGCCGAGCAGGCCGGCTTCTTCGGCGCGCAGGGCCAGCAGTTCCTCGATCAGGGGCGAATTGTCGAACTTGCCGTCGCCGTGTTCCGACGCCACGGTGCCGTAGCCGCGGTACAGCGCTTCGCGCAGTGTGCGGTCCTGGGCGTACTGCATGACGGGCAGGTAGCACGGCATCTTCAACGTGAGCTTCCAGCCCGGCTTGCCGTCTTCCTCGGCGGCGGCGCGGGCCGCGGCGCGCACGTCGGCCGGGATGCCGGCCAGGCGGGCTTCATCGTCGACCAGCAGCGACCAGGCGTCGATCGAGTCCAGCACGTTTTCGGAGAACTTCTGCGAAGCCTGGGCCTCGCGGTCGGAAATGGCGGCGTAGCGTTCGCGGTCGGCGCCTTGCAGCTCCACGCCGCTCAGGCGGAAGTCGCGCAGGGCCATTTCCACGATGCGGCGGCGCACCGGCGTCCACGACGCGAAATCGGGGGCGGCGGCCAGGCGCTGGTACTGCTTGTACAGGCCTTCGTGCAGGCCGACCCAGGTCGAGAATTCGGTCACCAGGGGCAGGGCGGCGTTATAGGCCTCGCGCAGCTCCGGCGTATTGACCACGGCGTTCAGGTGGCCGGCCACCGACCAGGCGCGCCACAGGCGTTCCGAGGCGGTATCCAGCGGTTCCACCACGGCGTCCCAGGTGGGTGCAAGCGTCGCGTCGGCGGCGCGGTCCACGGCCTGGCGGGCGATGCCCAGCAGTTCCTCGACCGCGGGCACGATGTGTCCGGGCTTGACGGCCGCATAGTCGACGAGGTCGGAAACAGGGGCGAGCAGGGGGTTCTGGGACATGGCGGTAGCGGCAGGAATGAGTACAGGAATCAGATAAGGGCGATTCCGGGGAATGCAAGCGGGAGGGGTGCGGCCAGGGCGGCGCAGGTGCAAAAAACGTCGCTGCCTGGCGCGCCTGACCGATCAGGCAGCGCCGCGGAACCTGATTCCCCGGCGCTGCGTCCATCCTGGTTCAGCCGGCGGCGCGTTCCGCGGCTTCGATGGTGTTGACCAGCAGCATGGCGATGGTCATGGGACCCACGCCGCCGGGGACGGGCGTGATCGCGCCGGCCACTTCCTTGGCCGAGGCGAAGTCCACGTCGCCGCACAGCTTGCCGTCGGCACCGCGGTTGATGCCCACGTCGATAACGACGGCGCCAGGCTTGATCATCGAGCCATCGATCATGCCGGGCTTGCCGGTGGCGACCACCAGCACGTCGGCGCGGCGGGTCTGGGCCGCCAGGTCGCGCGTCTTGGAATTGCAAATGGTGATGGTGGCGCCGGCTTGCAGCAGCAGCATCGCCATGGGTTTGCCGACGATATTGCTGGCGCCCACGATCACGGCTTCGGCGCCGCGCAGCGTCACGCCTTCCGCTTCCAGCATCTTCATCACGCCATAGGGCGTGCAGGGGCGGAACAGGGGCTGGCCGGTCATGAGCAGGCCGGCGTTGCTGATGTGGAAGCCGTCCACGTCCTTCTCGGCCGCGATGGCCTCGATGACCTTGTGCGAGTCCATGTGCTTGGGCAGCGGCAGCTGCACCAGGATGCCGTGGATGGTCGGGTCCTGGTTCAGGATGGCGATGCGGGCCAGCAGTTCGGCCTCGGTCATGTCCGCGGGGTACTGTTCCTTGACGGAATGCAGGCCGGCCTTTTCGCAGGCGGCGACCTTGTTGCGGACGTACACCTGGGAGGCGGGGTCTTCACCCACCAGCACCACGGCCAAGCCGGGGCGGGTGCCCTTGGCGGCCAGGGCCGCAACGCGTTGGGCCGCTTCTTCGCGAATGCGCGCCGACAGGGCCGCGCCGTCGATAATCCTTGCCGTCATGCCGTCGCCTCGGGTTTGGCCAAGGCCACTTTCATCAAATCAGCTACGGTGGTCACTTCAAGTTTTTCCATGATGTTGGCGCGGTGCGCCTCTACGGTCTTGATGCTGATGCCCAGGTCGTCGGCGATCTGCTTGTTCAAGCGGCCCGCGACGATGCGCTCCAGCACCTGCTGCTCGCGCGCGGTCAGGCGCGCCAGCATGGCTTCGTGGTCTTTCTGGGCCTGGTGCTTGCTCACGCGCTGCGTGGCCTGCTCCAGCATGCGCGCCACGATCTCGCGCAAATCGGATTCATTGAACGGCTTTTCCAGGAAGTCGACCGCGCCTTTCTTCATGGTCGATACGGCCATCGGCACGTCGCCGTGGCCGGTGATGAACACGATGGGCAGCGGGGCATTGCGGGCGAGCAGCTGTTCCTGCAGTTCCAGGCCGCTCATGCCGGGCATGCGCACGTCGGCGATCAGCACGCCGATCTGGCTGGCGTCATAGTCTTCAAGGAAGGATTCGCCGCTGGCGTAGGCGCGAACGCGATAGCCATTGGCCTCCAATAGCCAGCGCAGCGAATCGCGGACCGCTTCGTCGTCGTCAACAATGAAAACCGTGCTCGACAGGTGGGGCGTGTTCATGCGTGCAACTCCTCGGACTGATCGTTCTGGGCCTGCGACTGGGGTGCAGCGCAGGGCAGGGTAAAGCGGAAAATGGTGCCGCCGGCGGGATTGGGATCCGCCCACAGGCGACCATGGTGCGATTCAATAATGGTACGGCAGATATTCAGCCCCATGCCCAGGCCCTGGGTCTTGGTGCTGAAGAAGGGTTCGAACAGGCGCTCGGGTTCGGCCAGGCCGTGGCCGCGGTCGACCACCGCGACCTCGATGTGCTGTTCATGCAGGATCACGGCGACCTTGAGCTCGTCGGATTCACTCTTTTCCATGGCCTCCAGCCCGTTCTTCAGCAGGTTCAGCAACACCTGCTCGATCAGGATGGGATCGGCCAGCACGTCCGGCGCGTTCGACGGCACGAATCGGTCGATGCGGATGCGGCGCTTGCGGGCGTCGATCTCGGCGAAGCCGATGGCGTTGTCGACAATCCGGCTGATCGCGACGCGCTGGCGGCGGGGCTCGCTGCGCTTCACGAATTCGCGGATGCGGCTGATGATCTTGCCCGCGCGCTCGGCCTGCGACGCGGCTTTTTCCAGGGCCGGCAGCAGCATGTTGGGACTGGTGTGGCCGGCCTTGACCAGGGCGACGGCGCCCATGCTGTAGTTGGCGATGGCGGTCAGCGGCTGGTTCAGTTCGTGCGCCAGCGACGAGGCCATTTCGCCCATGGTGGTCAGGCGGCTGGTGAGCTGGATCTTCTCCTGCTGCACGCGCGAGGCTTCTTCATGGACGCGGCGTTCAGTGATGTCGCGCGCCACCTGCATGCGCACGCGGCGGCCGTCGGTCCAGGCCAGCATGCGGTGGTGCACTTCGAACCAGCGTTGCACGGACGGCGCGAAGACTTCCACGGATTCGTCGGTGAAGCGGCCGCGGCGTCCGGCCAGCAGCTCGTCGTGGCCGCCGGTCTGGGCGCCGAACACGCGGCGGTAGGTGCGGTTGGCGAACAGTAGCTCCAGGCCGTCGTGGGTGTCGGCAGTGACCGAAATCGCGTCGTCCAGGCCTTCCAGCACCGTCATGAAACGCTCGTGCGCGGCCGTCAGGGCCTCGCGGATGCGCTTGGGTTCGGTGATGTCGGTCATGGAGGTCATCCAGCCGATCTGGTTGCCGTTGGGGTCCAGCAGCGGGGACACGTACATGCGCGCCGTGAAGCGCGAGCCGTCGCGGCGCTGCGCCTCGACTTCGAGGCCGCTGCTGGGGGTCTTGCCGGACATCAGCACGTCCAGGGTGTGCTGGTGCTGCTCGTGGCGGCCCGGCACCCAATAAGGGAAGGGCGGGCTGCGGCCGATCAGGTCGGCCTCGTTCCAGCCGATCATGCGGCAGAACGCCGGATTCACGTAGGCGATGCGGCCCTCCATGTCGAGCACGCGCATGCCGGTGGACATGGAGTTCTCCATGGCGCGGCGGAAGCCGGTTTCGGCGATCAGGGCAGCTTCGGCCGCCGAACGGAAACGGGTATAGCGCCACAGCATCAGCAGGCTGATGACGATCACACAGGACAGGGCCAGCACCACCCAGATCAGGCGCTGCTGGCGCATCTCCTGGTCGATGGTGACAAACATGACGCTGTCGTCATGGATGCGCTGCAGCCAGAAAAACACCGCCATCACACAGATATAGAGGATCAGCACCATTGCTGGCGTGACCCAGTACACCCCGCGTCGGCGAGTGCGGGCGTGATCGTGGAACGGCGTAGGAATATTGGACTTGGGCGCGCTGGACATGGAATTCGGGCCGGATAGACCGCGCATTTTAGTGCGTGTTGGCAGGGATTTGCCGGGATTCGACTCGTCCTTTTGGAGTACCTGCGTAAAAGTATGACGCGAAAGCGTTCAGCTGGCTTTAAATTTTCCGCATTATGAAATGCCGTACCGCAACATGAAATTTTTCTTGCGACCGGTTAACCTTCTTTCTTAGAATGCCCGCTGATAGGGAACCGACCCAGTAGCAGGTCTCTAGAACACCCCGACCCATGCCTTGCATGGTAGCCCGGATGATCCCGGCTACCATGCAAGGTCCGCGAGTAGATAAATAAGCGGGTGCGGTCACGAACAAACCCAATAGGAGACACACGATGTCCTCTTTCGCCCAGGCTGGCGCCGTGCAGGCTGCCAACGACGAAGACACCCTTGAAACCCAGGAGTGGCTCGAAGCCCTGGCGGCAGTCCTTGATCGTGAAGGACCGCAGCGCGCCCACTATCTGCTCGAACGCCTGATCGACGAAGCGCGCCGTTCCGGCGCCCATATCCCGTTCTCGCCCAACACCGCCTACGTCAACACGATTCCTCCCGGCCTGGAGCCAGCCCACCCGGGCAACCTGGAACTGGAATCGCGCATCCGCTCGTACGTGCGCTGGAACGCCATGGCCATGGTGGTCAAGGCCAACAAGCACAACCCGCCGGACGGCGGCGACCTGGGCGGCCACATCGCCTCCTTTGCCTCGCTGGCCACCATGATCGGCTGCGGCCAGAACCATTTCTGGCACGCCGAAGACGAAAACCACGGCGGCGACCTGGTGTACTTCCAGGGCCACACCTCGCCCGGCATGTACGGCCGCGCCTACCTCGAAGGCCGCCTGACCGAAGACCAGCTGAACCACTTCCGCCAGGAAGTGGACGGCAAGGGCCTGTCCTCGTACCCGCATCCGAAGCTGATGCCGGACTTCTGGCAGTTCCCGACCGTATCGATGGGCCTGGGCCCGCTGATGGCCATCTACCAGGCCCGTTTCCTGAAGTACCTGCACGCCCGCGGCATCGCCGACACCAGCAATCGCAAGGTCTGGGTGTTCTGCGGCGACGGCGAAATGGACGAGCCCGAATCGCTGGGCGCCATCGCCCTGGCCGCGCGCGAAAAACTGGACAACCTGATTTTCGTCATCAACTGCAACCTGCAGCGCCTGGACGGTCCGGTGCGCGGCAATGGCAAGATCATCCAGGAACTCGAAGGCGACTTCCGCGGCTCGGGCTGGAACGTGATCAAGCTGATCTGGGGCGGCTACTGGGATCCGCTGCTGGCGCACGACAAGGAAGGCATCCTGCGCCAGATCATGGAAGACACGGTCGACGGCGAGTACCAGGCGTACAAGGCCAACGACGGCAAGTTCGTGCGCGAACACTTCTTTGGCAAGCACCCCAAGCTGCTGGAAGCCGTGTCGCGCATGAGCGACGAAGACATCTGGCGCCTGAACCGCGGCGGCCATGACCCCCACAAGGTGTACGCCGCGTTCAACGCCGCCGCCACCCACGAGGGCCAGCCCACCGTCATCCTGGCCAAGACCATCAAGGGCTACGGCATGGGCCACGTCGGCCAGGCCAAGAACCCGACCCACCAGCAGAAGAAGCTGGAGCTGGACTCGATCCGCGAATTCCGCGACCGTTTCGGCATCCCGATCCCGGACGACAAGCTGGAAGACCTGCCGTACTTCAAGCCGGCCGAAGACTCGCCCGAAATGAAGTACCTGCACGAGCGCCGCGCCGCGCTGGGCGGCTACCTGCCGCGCCGCCGCGCCAAGGCCGACGAACACCTCAAGGCCCCGGCGCTGGACGCCTTCAAGGCCGTGCTGGAGCCCACCGCCGAAGGCCGTGAAATCTCCACCACCCAAGCCTTCGTGCGCATCCTGAACCAGGTGCTGCGCGACAAGGAACTGGGTCCGCGCGTCGTGCCGATCCTGGCCGACGAATCGCGCACCTTCGGCATGGAAGGCCTGTTCCGCCAGATCGGCATTTACGCGCCGGAAGGCCAGAAGTACACCCCGGTCGACAAGGACCAGGTCATGTACTACAAGGAAGCGGCCGACGGCCAGCTCCTGCAGGAAGGCATCAACGAAGCGGGCGCGATGAGCTCCTGGATTGCGGCGGCCACGTCGTACTCCTCGAACAATCGCATCATGATCCCGTTCTTCATCTATTACTCGATGTTCGGGTTCCAGCGCATCGGCGATCTGGCCTGGGCCGCCGGCGACATGCAGGCGCGCGGCTTCCTGCTGGGCGGCACCGCCGGGCGCACCACGCTCAACGGCGAAGGCCTGCAGCACGAAGACGGCCACAGCCACATCCTGGCGTCGACCATCCCGAACTGCGTCTCGTACGACCCGACCTTCGGCCATGAACTGGCCGTGATCATCCAGCATGGCTTGAAGCGCATGGTGGAAGACCAGGAAAACGTCTACTACTACCTGACGGTGATGAACGAAAACTACCCGCAGCCCGGTCTGACCCAGGGCGACGAGGAAGGCATCATCAAGGGCATGTACAAGCTCAAGTCGCACGGCAAGGGCAAGAACCGCGTGCAGCTGATGGGCTCGGGCACGATCCTGCGCGAAGTCATGGCCGCGCAGGAACTGCTGGAAGCCGACTGGGGCGTGGCCTCGGACCTGTGGAGCGTCACCAGCTTCACGGAACTGCGCCGCAACGGCCTGGACGCCGAACGCCACAACATGCTGCACCCCGACGAGAAGAAGCCGCAGGTGGCTTACGTCACGGAACAGCTGGCCAAGACCGAAGGCCCGATCATCGCGTCGACCGACTACATGAAGCTCTTCGCCGACCAGATCCGTCCGTTCGTGCCCAAGGGCCGCGAATACAAGGTGCTGGGCACCGACGGTTTCGGCCGCTCGGATTTCCGCTCGAAGCTGCGCGAGCACTTCGAAGTGGACCGCCACTTCGTCGTGGTCGCCGCGCTGCGCGCGCTGGCCGACGAAGGCAAGGTGCCGGTCGCCAAGGTGGCCGAAGCCATCAAGAAGTACGGCATCAATCCGAACAAAGCCAACCCGCAATACGCCTGAGGGTAAAGAGACATGAGCAACATCGTGCAAATCAAGGTTCCCGACATTGGCGACTTCAAGGAAGTGGAAGTCATCGAAGTGCTGGTGGCGGTGGGCGACACGATCAAGGCCGAACAAAGCCTGATTACCGTCGAATCCGACAAGGCCTCGATGGAAATCCCCGCGTCGCAAGGCGGCGTGGTGAAGTCGATCAGCGTGAAGGTGGGCGACAAGGTTGCCGAAGGCACGGTCGTGCTGGAAGTGGAAGCGGCGGGCGAGGCTGCGGCCCCCGCGGCTGCGCCGGCCAAGGCAGAGGCTCCCAAGGCCGAAGCCAAGGCTGCCCCGCAGCCGGCCGCCGCCGCTCCGGCTGCTCCGGCTGCCGCCAGCGGTCCGGTCAACATCGAAGTGCCTGACATCGGCGACTTCAAGGAAGTCGAAGTCATCGAAATCATGGTCGCCGTGGGCGACACCATCAAGGCCGAGCAAAGCCTGATTACCGTCGAGTCCGACAAGGCCTCGATGGAAATCCCCGCCTCGCAAGGCGGCGTGGTCAAGGAAGTGAAGGTCAAGGTCGGCGACAAGGTCGCCAAGGGCTCGGTCGTGGTCGTGGTGGAGGGCGCTGCGCCCGCCGCCGCTGCCGCCGCGCCGGCTCCGGCCGCCAAGGCCGAAGCTGCTGCCGCGCCCGCGGCCAAGGCCGAGGTTGCGCCGGCGCCTGCCGCGCAGCGTCCGGCTCCCGCCGCCGCGCAGCGTCCGGCTCCCGCCGCCGCGCTCGAAGACGCCAACCTCAAGCCCGGTCAATTGCCGCACGCATCGCCCTCGGTGCGCAAGTTCGCGCGCGAACTGGGTGTGAACCTGAGCAAGGTCAAGGGCTCCGGTCCCAAGGACCGCATCACCGCCGACGACGTGCGCGGTTTCGTCAAGCAGGCGCTGGCCGCCGGCCCGACGGCCGCCGCGGGCGGTTCGGCCGATGGCGCCGCGCTGGGCTTGCTGCCGTGGCCCAAGGTCGACTTCACCAAGTTCGGCCCGATCGAAGCCAAGCCGCTGTCGCGCATCAAGAAGATCTCCGGCGCGAACCTGCACCGCAACTGGGTCATGATCCCGCACGTCACCAACAACGACGAAGCGGACATCACCGACCTGGAAGCGCTGCGCGTCACGCTGAACAAGGAAAACGAGAAGTCGGGCATCAAGGTCACGATGCTGGCCTTCCTGATCAAGGCCGTGGTCGCGGCCCTGAAGAAATTCCCCGAGTTCAACGCCTCGCTGGACGGCGACAACCTGGTGCTCAAGCAGTACTACCACATCGGCTTTGCCGCCGACACGCCCAACGGGCTGGTGGTGCCGGTGATCCGCGATGCCGACAAGAAGGGCATTCTGCAGATCGCCCAGGAAATGACCGACCTGTCCAAGAAGGCGCGCGATGGCAAGATCTCGCCCTCCGAAATGCAGGGCGGCTGCTTCTCGATCTCGTCCCTGGGCGGCATCGGCGGCACCTCGTTCACCCCCATCATCAACGCTCCTGAAGTGGCGATCCTGGGCGTGTCGCGGTCCGCGCACAAGCCCGTGTGGGACGGCAAGCAGTTCGTGCCGCGCCTGATCGTGCCGCTGTCGCTGTCGTACGACCACCGCGTCATCGACGGCGCCTCCGCCGCGCGCTTCAACGCCTATCTGGGCGCCTTGCTGGCCGACTTCCGCCGCATCGCGCTGTAAACGGGGAGCCCTATGAGCAATACCGTTCAAATCAAAGTGCCGGACATCGGCGACTTCAAGGAAGTGGAAGTCATCGAAGTGCTGGTCGCCGTGGGCGACACGATCAAGCCCGAGCAGAGCCTGATCACCGTCGAGTCCGACAAGGCCTCGATGGAAATCCCCGCGTCGCAGGGCGGCGTGGTGAAGTCCATCAACGTGAAGGTCGGCGACAAGGTTGCCGAAGGCACGGTCGTGCTGGAAGTGGAAGCTGCTGCGGGTGCCGCCGCAGCCGCCGCGCCCACCGCCAAGGAAGCCCCGAAGGCTGCCGAGGCGCCCAAGCAGGCCGCTGCGACTCCGGCCGCCGCGCCTGCTGCCGCGCCCGCCGCGGCCAGCTTCAAGGGCTCGGCCGACGGCGAGTACGACATGCTGGTGCTGGGCGCCGGCCCCGGCGGCTACTCCGCCGCCTTCCGCGCCGCCGACCTGGGCCTGTCCGTGGTCCTGGTGGAGCGCTACGACACCCTGGGCGGCGTCTGCCTGAACGTGGGCTGCATTCCGTCCAAGGCGCTGCTGCACAACGCTGCCATCATCGACGAAGCCCGCGAACTGGCTGCCCACGGCATCAGCTTCGGCGAGCCCAAGATCGACCTGGACAAGCTGCGCGGCTACAAGGACAGCGTGGTCGCCAAGCTGACCGGCGGCCTCGCCGGCATGGCCAAGGCGCGCAAGGTCACCGTGGTGCATGGCGTGGGCGAATTTGCCGACCCCAACCACCTGACCGTCAAGGCCGCCGACGGCAAGACCCAGACCCTGCGCTTCAAGCAAGCCATCATCGCCGCCGGCAGCCAGTCGGTGAAGCTGCCGTTCCTGCCCCAGGACGACCGCATCGTCGACTCCACCGGCGCCTTGCTGCTGCGTGAAGTGCCCAAGAAGATGCTCATCGTCGGCGGCGGCATCATCGGCCTGGAAATGGGCACGGTGTACTCCACGCTGGGCGCGCGCCTGGACGTGGTGGAAATGCTGGACGGCCTGATGCAGGGCGCCGACCGCGACCTGGTCAAGGTATGGCAGAAGAAGAACGCCTACCGCTTCGACAACATCATGTTGAAGACCAAGACCGTGGGCGCGGAAGCCAAGAAGGACGGCATCTACGTCAGCTTCGAAGGCGAAGGCGCTCCCAAGGAGCCGCAACGCTACGATCTGGTGCTGCAGGCCGTGGGCCGCAGCCCCAACGGCAAGAAGATCGGCGCCGACAAGGCTGGCATCGCCGTGACCGACCGCGGTTTTATCGAGGTCGATCGCCAGATGCGCACCAACGTGCCGCACATCTACGCCATCGGCGACATCGTCGGCCAGCCGATGCTGGCCCACAAGGCGGTGCATGAAGGCCACGTTGCCGCCGAAGCCGCCGCAGGCCAGAAGTCCTTCTTCGACGCCCGCGTCATTCCGTCGGTGGCCTACACCGATCCGGAAGTGGCCTGGGTCGGCCTGACCGAGGACGAAGCCAAGAAGCAGGGCATCAAGATCGAGAAGGGCGTGTTCCCCTGGGCCGCCTCCGGCCGCGCCATCGCCAATGGCCGCGACGAAGGCTTCACCAAGCTCATCTTCGACGCGGAAACGCATCGCATCCTGGGCGGCAGCATCGTCGGCACCCACGCCGGCGACCTGATCAGCGAACTGGCCCTGGCCGTGGAAATGGGCGCGGACGTCGTCGACATCGCCAAGACCATCCACCCGCACCCGACCCTGGGTGAATCGGTGGGCATGGCCGCGGAAGTCGCCGAAGGCGTCTGCACCGACTTGCCGCCGATGAAGAAGAAGTAAGGCGCAAGGGCGGCCATGCCGCCCGCGCAATGCAAAAGCGCCGGCCCTGGATAGGGACCGGCGCTTTTTTTGTGCGCGTACGGCGCGGGACGTTCAGGCGTGCGTGTCGATGCGCGAACCCAGCGTCGCGTCCACGGCCAGCACGGGTAGCGACTGCATCAACGTCAGGGCCGTGTCCGCCTGGGCATTGAGGGCCTTTTTCAGCACGCGGGTCTGCACTTCCTGCATGAGGTTCGCGTCCTGCATGGCCAGGGCGGTATTGACGGTACTGCTGATCGATGCGTCCATGCTGGATGTCCTAGTGTGTGGAAGGCGGCTCAAACCGACACCGGATTATCGCGTGGACGGCGCTGTAATGCACGAGTTTCGTGACCGAAAACGCCCGCGCTCACGCAGCGACCGTAATCCCCGGCGCATGCGTGCGCCGCGCGGGTTCGACCACGATCTCTACATGCTGATCCAGCGACACCAAGGCCCGCATCAAACGCTCCAGCGAGATGTTCTGCAGCTTGTAGCGACGAATCTGCGAAACCTTGGGCTGGGTCATGCCCGTAAGCGCAGCGGCTTCGATCTGGCTGATCCCCCGCTGATCGATCAATTCATTGAGCTTGAGCGCCAACGCCGCCTTGGCCGACAGTTCCGCGGCATCTTCGAAACCCAGGTCCAGCAAGACGTTGTTGGTGCCTGGAGAATGTTCTTTACGTGTCATGGCTTGCTCCCGCCGGATTCGTACCGGGCCAGTACTGCCTTCAAGCGCTTCTGGATAAGCGTGATATCCGGCTGTGGCGTGGCGATGCCGGACTTGGACTTCTTCTGGAAAGCGTGCAGTACGTGGACGGCGTCAACCACTCGCACGGTATAGACCGCCCGGAAGGTATCGCCAAGGTAGTCATCGACCAGCTCGTACACTCGCGGGCCCAATCCCTTCCATGGTTTGGCCGTGACCGGCATGCCACCCAGCTGGACGACGAACAGGGCGACACCCATATCCTTCTGGACGTCGATGGGAAATTTCTTGAAGTCCTTCTTGGCGGATCCTTCCCAGTACAGCAGCTTTCTTTCCATGATTATATCCGTTCGGATATATGTCTCAAGTCCTCAGAGCTTTGCTACGGGCGGCGCATTCCGGGTGGGCGCGCCGCGTCAGGTCGTGGTGGATGCGCGACGAATATCGGTAGGGGCGTTGCCATGGCTGCGCGGACGGGGTTGGGCAGCAGGCAGGATAGGCCTGCGAGGACTGGCGCGGTTGTATAGAGGGATCGTTTCAGCACGCGGGTGCAGGTCGGCACAGGCCCGCCAGCGGTCGAGGGCGTCAATGCGATGGCGCTCCATCTTCGTTCCGGATAGCCATCAAATCGCCCAGCCTTGAAATGAAGCCTGCGGCCTCAAGGCCGGTGCGGGCATTCCTTGATCGTGCCCCAAGCCCGATGCGGCTCGCAGTATTGCTTGCGTGCCGCCCAGGCGCAATCCGGACGTTCGAAAAAGCCCAGCGTTGCGCAACGTGCCAATTCGCCCTTCAATTCGCCGACCCAGGCCAGCGGATCCTGCGCGGGAATCTCGGTGATTCGCAAAGTGGACAGGGGGGCGGAGGCTGGTGCTTCCGCTGTTTGCTCGACAGGGCGTGGCGCGGTGGCGTGTTCCTGGTCAGCGGGAGCGGCCGGTTGAGATTGACCGGGGGCGTGCTCCGGGGCAACGACCGCTACGGTCGCGGAATCCGGCGGCGCAGTTGCCGGCGCTGTTTCCGATGGGGCGGGCGCTTGTTCGAGCGTGGCCGGCACGGGATTCGAGGGAACCGGCTCGGGTGCGGCCTCCAGGGCGGGCAACGGCGCTAGTGGCATTCGTACCGGGCCGGCCGCGGTCGAACCCGAGCGCGGAGTATTCGGCGAAGTCCATGACACGACCAGCAGCACCAATGCGCCGTAAATGGCAAGCGTGTAGAGCACAGTCAGGGTGGCACAGCCTAGCCGCTTCCCGCTGATCGGCCGCGAACTTTCGCGTCTCAGCAGTCTGCGCCAACCCATCAGCGCTGCGCCGGGGGCCGAAATCAGCGACCAGCCGAGCCGCCGGACCAGTCCGGGCTTGCGAGAAGGGAGGGCGGCCTCTGCCTGGGCGGCCAGCAATTCGCGCAGGGCGCGGTTTTCTTCACGTAACTGGAACGTCGGGTCCACCGGCGCCTGAGCGTGTGGATCCGGGGAGCTGTCATGCTGAGTAGCGAGCGGATCTGGAGGCGTGGCGGTCATGATTCTGAAAAAAAATGATACAAACTCTGCGGCGCCAATTATGCCCGCGAGGCTGGCCAGGCAAAAAAAAGAACAAGCATGCAAAAGGCCGTCAGTCTTGTTGCGTAAGTGGGCAGCGGCTGCCCGGCCATTACGCAAGAACCGGCGAAAAAGCCCGTCATTTCGCCCATTTCCGCCCTTAGACCCGCTGCTATGCTCCCCCGCTATTACCTTGCCCGTGGAGTACGGATTGAACGCGCCTGACCGAGTCCCTGAAGACTCATTCGCCATAGACTTGGCTCCTCCCGTGACCGATCCGGCCATCAGCTATCTATGTTCGCCCGGCCAACTGCGGGCTGCGGCTTTCCTCTACGGAATGGAAACCGTGCCGCTGGAACGGGCGCGTGTGCTGGAACTCGGTTGCGGCGCGGGCAGCAATCTCATGCCCTTTGCGGCTGCCTACCCCCAGGCGCAGGTGGTCGGCGTGGATCCCGACGCGCGCCGAATCGAAGCCGGCCGCCGCGCTGCGGCGTCTATCGGACTGGACAATCTGACTCTGCATGCGCTGCCGTTCGCCGAGATCACCCAGGAATTCGGCGAGTTTGACTACATCATCGCCCACGACGTCTTCAGCACGCTCGATCGGGATGGCGCCAGCGACTTGCTGCGCATCTGTCGCCTGAACCTGGCGTTCGAGGGCGTCGGCCACATCAGTTTCGACGCCTATCCCGGCGCCAAGGCAACCGAGATCGTGCGCGAAGCCGTGTTGATGCATGCGCAGTCGGCAGGCAGCCCCGAAGAGCAGGTGGCGGCGGCGCGCGCGGCGCTGGGCATGTTTACCGACGGCGTTTCCGCCGCCAACCCCTTGGCAGGAGCCCTGCACGAAGCCGCTACCCGTTTCGCCCAGGCGCTCGATGAACAGGGGCCGGCGGGTTTGAGCATGCTCGGACGCCAGCCATACTATTACGCCGAATTCGCCGACATGGCGGCGCAGTTCGGCATGATCTGCGTGGGCGATGTCGAACCGCGCCACGAAATGGCGCCGAACTACGGCACCAACGTGTCGCTGACCCAGAGCCTGCTCGGGTTCGGCAAGCCGCCCGTGCTGCGCCAGCAATACCTGGACTTCTCGGTCGGCAGGGCCTATCGCCGCGCACTGCTGACGCACCACGAACGTGGGCAGGAAGTGCTACCTCGTCCTGACATGACGCGCCTGGCCAAGCTGCGCTGGGCAGGAAGTTTCCGCCGCATTGCCGCCGGCTTGCGCGATCCAAAGCAAGCCCATTTCGTTACGCACGCCAGGCAGACGCTCAGCACGGATGACCGCGTGCAGGAAGCCATTGCGGACGTGCTTGGACATGTCTGGCCGGCTTCCGTATCCGGCGCTGCGCTGGTTCAACACGTGGCGGAAAAGAAGCTGGCGACGGCGATGCCGGCCGAAGAGGCCGTGGGCCGAGCGCTGCAATCCTTGTTCGACAATGGCATCGGTCGCTACAGCGTGGACAAGACGCCCTACGACCAGGCTGGCGCCTTGCGGCTCGTCCCTGGCGTGCTGGCGGCGGTTGACGGCAGTGCGCCGCTGTTCAACTTGTGGCATGAAACGGTGGCCGCGCCGTTCGCCTCGAACGACATCCCGGCATTGAGGCGCCTGGCGGACGGCGCTGCGGCGCAGGACTTGCGCGAGCAGGTGCAGATTGAAGCCATGCCCATGATGTTCAGTTCGGCCGGCGACTTCCTGGCGCCGACGCAGCAGGATGAGCCCGGCGTCTTCAAGGCCGCCGTCGACGGCCTGTTGGACCATTTGAAGCATTTCGGCCTGATCGTGTCGGATGCGCAGAGTTGGTGCGCGTATCTGGAAGACGCGCTGCGCGAATCCGATGGTCGGGGGCCATATTGGAGTCTCTATATCGACGCGCTGGCGCGGCGCAATTTTGAACAGCGCCGGGCAGGCGGCCTGCCGACGGCGGGCCGCGCCCAGGCGGTCAGCAAGTCGGTGCTCAAGGAAGCGCACGATTTGGCGACGCAGTTGAACGCCAGGCGCGATGGCGATTTCGAGGCGCGGGCCCGCGACCTGGTCAAGCGCGCGCCGGATTACGGCTCGGCCTGGGAAGTGCTCGGTACGGTGTTGCGCGAAACCGGCAAGGCGGACGAATCGCTGGGCGCCTTCCTGGGCGCGCTGCGGGCAGGAGGCGAAGATGCGGATTGCTATGTCGCAATGGCCATGTCCCTGCGCGCATTGCGACGTCCGGTGGAACTGGACGCCGCCTGCCGCCGCGCGCTGGAGCTGGTCCCGGATCATCCCCAGGCCCTGAACGTACTGGCGAATTGCTATCGCAGCGCCGCCCGGTTCCATGAGGCCGTTGCCACGTTCCGACGCATCCTTGAGCTCAATCCGGACAGTATCGAAGCGTGCGGAAACCTGGGTGTGGCCCTGGCGGACATGGGGGATTTCGCTGGCGCGGAAGAGCAGTATCTGCGCGTGCTGGCCGCCCAGCCCGACAGCCCGACCGTGCAGAACGCATACTTTTTCGGTATGAACTATTTTCCGGATCGAACCCCGGAAGAGATTTTCGAAATCTACCGTTCGTACGACGAGCGTCTATGCGCGCCGCACCGGGCATTTTGGAAACCCCATGGGAATATGCGGAATCCGGACCGGAAATTGCGCATCGGCTATGTCTCGCCGGATTTCCGCAACCACCCGGTGCGCCTGTTCCTGGCGCCTTTGATGGCCCAGCACGACAAGTCGGCGTTCGAAGTTTACGCGTATGCCCAACTGGACCAGGAAGACGAAGGCACCGCACAGTTCAAGGACTATGCCGATCACTGGTTGAGGACCAATGGCCTGTCGCATGACGCGCTGGCGCAGCGCATACGCGATGACCAGATCGATGTGCTGGTGGACCTGGCCGGCCACACTTCGCATAACCGCTTGGCCACTTTCGCGCGCAGGCCGGCGCCCGTGCAGGTGACCTGGCTGGGTTTCGGCTGCACGACCGGCCTGTCCGCCATCGACTACATCCTGATGGATGACGAGATGGCGCCACCTGGAACCGACCATCTGTTCGTCGAAAAGCCGTGGCGCCTGGACAAGACGAACTTCGCGTACCGGCCGAAGGTGGGCATGGGCGAGGTTTCCGATCTGCCGGCGTTGAGCAATGGCCACGTCCGCTTTGTCACGCTGTCCCGAGCGATCCGCTTCAACTACCGGGTCGTGCGCGCCTGGGCGGAGATCTTGCGCCGGGTGCCGGGTTCGTGCCTGGTGGTCGACAGCAACAGCTATTTCTCCGAGCGGATGCGTAGCGACCTGCTTCAGGCCTTCGGCCGGCACGGTATCGACCCGGACCGGCTGGA
The DNA here is from genome assembly GCF_058783105.1 of Achromobacter sp. FW305-C-30-7. Lineage (NCBI taxonomy): Bacteria > Pseudomonadati > Pseudomonadota > Betaproteobacteria > Burkholderiales > Alcaligenaceae > Achromobacter > Achromobacter sp. FW305-C-30-7. The sequence goes on from NZ_JBYSYI010000004.1 coordinate 603,581, forward strand.
AATCGGGTTCCATTCGCCGCCCTGGGACGTGCTGCGCGGCGCGGACATCACGCTGGACTGCTTTCCGCACAATTCGGGCACGACCCTGTTCGAGAGCCTCTACATGGGCCTGCCGTACGTGACCTTGGCCGGCCCCCTGGGCGTCGGCCGGATCGGGGCTTCGACGCTGTCGGGCCTGGGGCGGCGCGAATGGATCGCGCAGACGGAAGCCGAGTACGTGGAAAAAGTGGTGGCAATGGCCAGCGACATCCCCGAGCTGGCGCGCATACGCGCCGGCTTGCGCCAGGAAATGCAGGCCAGCGCCTTGATGGATGAAACCGGCTTCGCCCGCAAGGTCGAGCAAGCCTATCGCGACATGTTCAAAAAGTGGTGTGAAGGATCCGTATGAAGGCCGTCATTCTCGCGGGGGGGCTGGGTACCCGCATTTCCGAAGAAACCCACGTCAAGCCCAAGCCGATGGTCGAGATCGGCGGTCGCCCGATACTGTGGCACATCATGAAGATGTACTCCGCCCACGGCGTGAATGATTTCATCATTTGCTGCGGCTACAAGGGTTACGTCATCAAGGAATACTTCGCCAATTACTTCCTGCACATGTCGGACGTGACGTTCGACATGGCCAAGAATCAGATGGAAGTGCATCAACGCCATGCGGAGCCGTGGCGCGTGACGCTGGTGGATACCGGCGACGACACCATGACCGGCGGCCGCCTGAAACGCGTCGCCAGCTACGTCAAGGAAGAGGAGGCGTTCTGCTTCACCTATGGCGACGGCGTGGCGGATGTGGACATATCTGCGCTGATCGCCTTCCATCACAAGCATGGCAAGCTGGCGACGGTGACGGCGGTCCAGCCGCCTGGCCGTTATGGCGCGCTGAAGATGGAAGATGACCTGGTCGCCGGGTTCACGGAAAAGCCGCGCGGCGATGGCGGTTTGATCAACGGCGGCTTCTTCGTGCTGTCGCCCAAGGTTCTGCCCCTGATCGAGGCCGACCATATCTCCTGGGAAATGGAACCCCTGGAATCGCTGGCCAAGGGCGGCGACCTGATGGCATTCAAGCACGCGGGCTTCTGGCAGCCGATGGACACGCTGCGCGAAAAACGCATGCTCGAGTCCCTGTGGGAGGCGGGCAAGGCCCCGTGGAGAATGTGGTGAACGTAGCGTCCGGCGCCTTCTGGCACGGCAAACGCGTCCTGCTCACCGGACACACCGGCTTCAAGGGCGGCTGGCTCGCCCTTTGGCTGCACAAGCTCGGGGCGGAGGTCGTAGGCGTGGCGTTGCCGCCCGCCGCGGACCGGCCCAGCCTGTTCGAATCGGCAGCGATCGGCGGCGTGGTCCAGAGCCATTTCTGCGATATCCGGGACGCCCAGGCCTTGGCTGCCATTGTGCGCCAAGCCCGGCCCGAGATCGTGCTGCACCTGGCGGCGCAGCCGCTGGTGCGGGCTAGCTACCGCGAGCCCTTGCAGACCTTCGACACCAACGTCATGGGCACGGCGAACCTGCTGGACGCGTTGCGCGGACTGTCGGAAGTTCGCGTGGCGCTGTGTATTACCACCGACAAGGTCTATCGCAACGAAGAATGGCCGTATCCCTACCGCGAGACGGATGCTTTGGGGGGACATGATCCCTACAGCGCCAGCAAGGCGGCGGCCGAGCTGGTGGCCGCGTGCTACCGCGACGCCTTCCTGCGCCAGCAGGGCGTGGCGCTGGCCACGGCGCGGGCGGGCAATGTGATCGGGGGAGGGGACTGGTCCGAAGACCGGCTGCTGCCCGATGCCGTGCGCGCCTGGCAAGGCGGCGGGGTGTTGGAAATACGCAGTCCGGATTCGGTGCGGCCCTGGCAGCACGTGCTGGAGCCGCTGGCGGGCTACATGCGCCTGGCAGAGGCTCTGTGGACGCGGTCGGAACTGGCCGGTCCGTACAACTTCGGCCCGCCGTCGCAAGACACGGCAACAGTGCGCGAAGTGGTCGAGCTGGCGCGCGAGGCCTATGGCCGAGGCGGCGTGACGTATGGCCAGTCCAGCAACGGTCCGCATGAAGCGGGCCTGCTGGCACTGGATACGGCGCGTTCCCGGACGGTGCTGGGCGTGCAGGCGCGCTGGTCGCTGGCCGCGAGCGTGGCCGAGACGATGCGCTGGTATCGCGCGTACCAGGAAGGGGCCAACGCCCGTGTCCTGTGCGACGCCCAAATTGCGGCGTTTGGGCCGGTCTGAACTGGCTGGCCGCCGCTTCAAGAACACAACGGTTTTAGAGATAAGCAATGAACCCTAATGAAATCCGTGCGCAGATCGCTCAGTTGGTCGATCAGTATCACGAGGCCCAGGAACGAGAGCGCACGCCCTATGAGCCGGGCAAGACAGCGGTGCCGCCGTCCGGAAAGCTGATCGGCGCAGCCGAGCTCAAGGCGATGGTCGACGCCTCCCTGGACGGCTGGCTGACGACCGGGCGCTTCAACGAAGCATTTGAACAGCGCCTGGCACAGTACCTCGGTGTTAAACACCTGATCACGGTCAATTCCGGTTCGTCCGCCAACCTGGTGGCATTTTCGACGCTGACCTCGCCCAAGCTGGGCGAACGCGCGATCCGCCGCGGCGACGAGGTAATAGGCGTGGCGGCGGGCTTCCCCACGACTGTGAACCCCATCCTGCAATTTGGCGCGGTTCCGGTATTCGTCGATGTCGAGCTGGGCACGTACAACGTGGACGCTAGCCGCCTGGAGGCCGCGATCACGCCGCGCACCAAGGCCATCATGCTCGCCCATACGCTGGGCAATCCGTACAACTTGGACGCGGTCACGGCCTTGTGCAAGAAGTATGGCCTGTGGCTGATCGAGGACTGTTGCGACGCCCTGGGTTCGACCTATAACGGCCGCATGGTCGGCACGTTCGGCGATATCGGCACGCTCAGCTTCTATCCCGCGCATCACATCACGATGGGTGAGGGAGGGGCAGTCTTCACCAACGATCCGCATCTGAAGCTGATCGCCGAGTCGTTCCGCGACTGGGGGCGTGACTGCTACTGTGCGCCGGGCAAGGACAATACCTGCGGCCGCCGCTTCTGCCAGAAGCTTGGCAGCCTGCCCGAAGGCTACGACCACAAGTACACCTACTCGCACATCGGCTACAACCTGAAGATCACGGACATGCAGGCCGCCTGCGGCCTGGCGCAACTGGATCGGGTGGAGGAGTTCGTGGCCCGGCGCAAGGAGAACTTCCGTTTCCTTAAGGAACGGCTCGCGTCGTGCGAGGAATTCCTGATCCTGCCTGAAGCGACCCCCGGATCGGACCCGTCGTGGTTCGGTTTCCCGATTACCTTGCGGCCCGAGGCCGATGCGCGCCGCGTCGACCTCCTGACCTACCTGGATCAGGACAAGGTCGGAACGCGCCTGCTGTTCGCCGGCAACCTGACGCGTCAACCTTCCATGGTCGGCCAGAACTACCGCGTATCGGGAGATCTCACCAACACCGAAATCATCATGCAGAACACCTTCTGGATTGGCGTTCAGCCCGCGCTCACACGCGAGATGCTGGAATACGCGGCAAGCCGGATCGAACTGTTCTTCGGCCAGGGTTTCTGACATGCGAGTCGAAGCCCTGGCGATCCCGGGCTGCTATCTGCTGACCCTGCCATGCTTCCCGGACGCGCGCGGCGAGTTCCGCAAACTGCTGCATGCGCCGTCGCTGGCGGCGCTGGGGCTGGAGACCGGATTCGTCGAATCCTACGTCTCGGTTTCGCACCGCGGGGTGCTGCGCGGCCTGCATTTTCAGCTGCCGCCGTCCGACCACGCCAAACTGGTTTCCTGCCTGACGGGGCGCGCGCGCGACGGCCTGCTGGACTTGCGCCGGGGCTCTCCGACTTACGGGCAATCGCTGTCGCTGATGCTGGATGGCACGGTGCCGCAGGCCCTATACGTGCCTCGCGGCGTGGCCCATGGCTTTGCCGCGCACAGCGATGGCACCGCGCTGCTGTACTACACGACTACTGTCCATGATCCCGAGCGTGACGCGGGCGTACACGCGGACAGCGCGGGCATCGATTGGTGGGCGGGCGCCGCCGATGTGGGCGTGCCCATCATGTCGCCCCGCGACGCCGCGCTGCCGCAGTTCCAGGACTTCGAGTCGCCTTTTATCCACGGTGAATCGGCATGAGCCTGTGCGTACTGGTCACGGGCGCAAGCGGCTATGCGGGCGGGGTCATTGCCGCGCGCCTGCGCGCTCTGGGCATGTCGGTGATCACGGCCGGCCGGGCCAGCGCCAATGACCTGCGGCTGGATCTGGCCGATCCGCGTGGCGTAGCGGGCCTGGACCTGCCCGCCGGCATCGACGCTTGCGTGCACGCTGCCGCGATGCATGAGGTGGCTTGCCGGGCAGACCCGCAGGCCGCCTACGTGGTCAATGTTGCCGGCACCCGCGCCTTGTTGCAGGCCTGCGAACGGGCAGGCATCCGCCGTCTGGCATACATCTCGACGTTTCACGTATACGGCCGGCCGGAGGGCGACTTGGACGAGTCCGCTCCACCCACACCGGCCAACGATTACGGTTTGACGCATCTACAGGCTGAACAGCTATTCGAAATGGCGGCTGGCAGCATGAACGCTTCGGTCGATATCCTGCGGCCCGCCAATCTGTACGGCGCGCCTGCCTCCTGGGACGGCTTCGACCGCTGGACGCTGGCGCCGTTTGATTTTTGCCGGCAGGCGGCGCGGGACGGCCGGATCGTCCTGCACGGCCAGGGACGGGCCGTACGTAATTATCTGGATGCCGCGCATGTCGCCGAGGTCGTGGCCGAGCGCCTGCAAGGGCCGGGATCGGGCCTGACGCACTTGGCGGGCGAGGACTGGCGTATCCGCGACCTTGCGGAGCTGGCCGCGGCTCAGGCCAGCGCCTGCCTGGGCAGGTCCGTGGTGGTGCAGACGGGAGAAGCCCAGGAGATACAGGCACCTGCGTATCGCTATCGTTCCCGGACATTGGTTCCGCGCGAAGGCGACGAACGCGCCGCGATGGCCGCCTTTCTGACCCGGACGCTGGCGCATCTGACGGAGTGCAAGGCATGAACCGGATTTCAACGCTGGCAAAAATCTCCCCATTGGCCGATATCGAACGCTCGGTGCGCGGCAATGCCGTGGTGATCGGCGATCACGTCACAATAGACAGCTTCGTGAAGATCAAATTCGCGGGCGGCGACGGCGACGTGCATATCGACGACCAGGTCTATCTGAATTCGGGTGTGGTGATCTATTCGGGCAATGGCATCCGTATCGGCCGCGGCACGCTGATTGCCGCCAATACGACCCTGGCGCCCACCAACCACGAATACCGCAGCCGCGACCAGACGATCATCGAGCAGCGTTTCATGCCCAGCAAGGGCGGCATAGTCATCGAGGACGATTGCTGGATCGGCGCCAACTGCGTATTGCTGGATGGCTGCATCCTGCGGCGCGGCTGTGTCGTGGCGGCCGGCACGGTCTTGCGTGGCGAATGGCCTGAGTATGCGGTGATCGGCGGCAGTCCCGCAGCGGTGATGCGCTATCGCGAATCCGCTGGGAAGTAAGAGTTTAGGAGTTTGGCAATGACATCGTCGACAAAGGGCGGCCAAGGTGCCGCCGGCGGACAAAAAATAGGTTTGAACGAAGCGTTCGAATTGGCCGTGCGCCATTGGCGGGAAGGCAAGCGCGCGGAAGCGGCCCACATCAATGGGCAGATCCTCGGCGCCCGTCCCGGACATCAGGGGGCGCGTCATCTGAAGATGACGCTGGAGCACGGCGTGCAGGGCCTGGCCTTTACCGCGCTGCGCCTCTCCGACCCGGAGCTCTACAGCATCGGAGACTATAGCTACGGCACGCCGTCGGTGTTTCCGCACAATCAGCCACACGAGCCCGCGCGCTTGTCCATCGGCAATTTCTGCACGATCGGGCACGAGGTTGAAATCATCCTGGGTGCATATCATCGCCAGGATACCTATACGATCTATCCGTTTTCGGCCCCGCATTTCGGCACCTTGTTTTCCACCACCCGCCAGATCACCGATTACTCCACCACGAAGGGCGGGGTATCGATAGGCCATGACGTCTGGATCGGCGCCGGCAGCAAGATCATGGCGGGCGTGACGATAGGCACGGGCGCGGTCATCGGCGCGGGCTCGATAGTGACGCGAGATGTCGGCGCATATGAAATCTGGGCAGGCAATCCCGCGCAGTTCCGTCGCCGCCGGTTTGACCAGGAGGTCGCGGACCGCCTGATGGCGCTGCGCTGGTGGGATTGGCCCAAGGACCTCATCGAGCGCCATGCGCGCGACATCATGCGCGGCACGCCCGAAGCGCTCGACGCGTTGGCGCAGGGCCACGATGCCTGGCTTGCGGGATTGCGCAAGGATGTCACGGCGCCTTTTGAAATGCTGCAAGGCAGGTCAGGGTTGTTGCGCGCCCGCCGCTCATCCGACTGGCGCGAAGGTCGTCCGACCTGGGTGGTGTTGCACGGTTCGCTGGGCAATATCGCGACCGTGCAAGGCATTGAAAAGCATCTTTCGGACATGAACCTGCTGTTTGTCGACCTGCCGGGTTGCGGCGGCAGCACGGCGCCGGCGGATATGTCCGTGGACGGCTTTGCCGACGAACTATTGCCTGCGCTGCTTGCCGCGGTTCCCGGAGGATTCGGCGTGCTGGGCGCCTCTTTTGGTGGCAGCGTCGCATTGGCCATTGCGCGCCGCTCGTCGCGGTGCACTTCCGTCGTGCTATTGGACACGCCATTCAGCGCAGCAAAACTCTGGCATAACCATGCATTCCTGCGCGGCGCGATCGCCTCTCGGCCCGATGACCGCTATCTGCGCAGCTTCGCGCTGGAGATTTATGGCGTGACGCCCACGGCTGCCGTGGAACGCGAGTACTGGCATTTGTTGGATGGCATCGCCGTGCCGGTGCTGGTGGTGAGCGGCGATGTGCCGATGCTGCCGCAACGCAAGATGCCGCCCGTGCCGTGCTGCCTGGACGAGGCGGATCTGGCGCAACTGCGCGGCCTGGGTTGCCGGATCGAGCGGGTGAAAGGCGGCCACGATCTCATCAATGACAATCCGGCCGCCGTGGCGGCGCTGGTGCGATCTGCAGAAACGGTTGTTGCCTGAATGATGAGATAGACCCAGCTCTACGCGATGCGGCGCTGAATGAAGCAAGAAACGAGAATGGGCGGAATTGGATTCCGCCCATTTTTTTGTCTCTGCGTCACGAGGGAAGAGGGCAGTCCGCCATAAAAAAACCAGCCCGGAGGCTGGTTTTTGGTACTGCTTCGGCGCGGACAAGGGAAGCAACTTGCCTTCCCCTGCTGCCCCGCGGACTGTCTGCTGGAATTAACGCAGCAGCGACAGAACCGTTTGCGGCACTTGGTTGGCCTGGGCCAGAACCGAGGTGCCAGCCTGTTGCAGGATCTGAGCCTTGGTCATGTTCGACACTTCCGTGGCGTAGTCGGCATCTTCGATGCGCGAACGAGCGGCGGACAGGTTGTTGATCGTGTTGTTCAGGTTGGCAACGGTCGATTCGAAGCGGTTTTGAATCGCACCCAGCGAGCTGCGCTGCGAGTCGATGTTCTGCAGAGCCTTGTCCAGACCGGCCAGCGGGTTGGCCGTTGCGCCCTTGTTCAGGCTGGTCAGCGGGATCGAGTCGGTCTTCAGCGTGAACGCTGCGGTGGTGTTGGCCGTCGTGGTGTCGGCATCCTTCGGGTTCACGGCGATGTAGTAGCTGCCGTTAGCGCCCGAAGCGACGTCGAAGCCCTTGGCCTTCAGGTTGCCGGATTCGGTAGCGTCAGCGGCCGTGATGTCGACCTTGACGAACCAGTTGCCATTGTCGTCGGCTTGAGCTTCCGTACCAATGGAAACGCTCGAGGCGGCGACGCCCAGACGGCCGGCCAGAGTGCCGGTGGCAGCTTCGGCAACGGTGTTGCTGGTGACGGCGGTGGTCGAGCCGTAAGCGGCCTTGTATTCCGTACCGGTCAGAGCGGCCTGAGTGCCACGCGGGCCGGAGACGTTGAAGCCGTCCAGACCCAGGGTCTTGGCGGTGACTTCCTTCAGGTCGATCGTGATGGTTTCGCCGTCGTTGGCGCCAACTTGGATCGTCAGCTTGTTGTCCTTGGCCAGGACGTTCACGCCGTTGAACTGGGTTTGGGCCGACACGCGGTCGATTTCGTCCAGGCGCTGCTTGATTTCAGCTTGGATCGAGTCCAGGTCGGTCGGCGAGTTCGTGCCGCTGGTGGCTTGGACCGACAGCTGACGCACGCGCTGCAGGTTGTTGTTGATTTCGTTCAGCGCGCCTTCGGTCGTTTGAGCGATCGAGATGCCGTCGTTGGCGTTGCGGGCGGCTTGGGTCAGGCCCTTGATGTTCGCGGTGAAGCGGTTGGCGATGGCTTGGCCAGCGGCGTCGTCCTTGGCGCTGTTGATGCGCAGGCCGGAGGACAGGCGCTCGATGGCGCTGCCCAGTGCCGATTGCGACTTGTTCAGGTTGTTTTGAGCAACCATCGAGAGGTAGTTGGTATTGATAACGGCAGCCATGTTGGTGCTCCCAAGAGAGAAAGGCTTCTTCAAACCGGGCAGCGACGCCGCCCACTGGTGTTAACGGGAAAGTTCGTCGACTTTGTGTCTAGGAATCTCTCCGTTGCCAGGATTACGGCAGTCCAAAATCAATCTTTAGCGCTATTTCGCGAAAGTCGACATTTTTCTTGGATTCACCGGAGGAGGGCGTGTCCGGTGCCGTGACGCACTGTATCGGGCAGGCGCTACACAAGCCGTGTTGTCTCTGTGTAGAGATGGGCGCCGTGGCAACCTCTTACAGGAAAGAAGCCCGGAGCGAATGTGCCGGTAGCGCTGGTGACCAGACGGCAGCAATGAAAACGGACGCGATACGCGTCCGTGTTGCCGACAGCCTTTGCCCTCCTGGGCTCGTTCCTGCGGGGTGCTGATTCAGATCCTAGATCACCTGGGCGATCTGCCCATCCTGGGGCAATTCCTGCCAAGCCTGTTCCTTCAGCTTCACCCGAATTCGCGCGGTCGCCTGCGACCGCAACTGGCATACCCGCGCCTCGGTCACATTGAGGATCGCGCCAATTTCCTTCAGGTTCAGCCCCTGTTCGTAGCAAAGCGACAACAGCAGTTTTTCACGCTCGGGGAGGGAGTCGATGGCGTGGACCAGCGCCTGCCGGAAGTCGCCTGCCAGGAGCGAATCCAGCGGATTGCCGCCCGCCGCGCCGTGGTTCAGGGTGGCAGCCCAGTCGGATTGGCCGCTGGCCGAGTCGGGTTCGGTGGCGAAGTCCTCGTAGTGCACGATCTGAACGCCCTGGGCGTCGTGCAGCAGCGATTGGTAGTCGCCCAGCGGCATGTCGAGTTGTTGCGCGATTTCGGCTTCGCTTGGCGCGCGCATCAAACGCTGTTCGAGCTGCTGGATGGCCTGTTCGATCTTGCGCGCCTTGGCGCGGACGCTACGGGGCAGCCAGTCTTGGCCGCGCAGTTCGTCCAGCATCGCGCCGCGGATGCGGGTGGTGGCATAGGTCTCGAACTGGGCGTCGGCCGTTTCCTGATAACGGCGCACGGCGTCGAGCAGGCCAATCATGCCGGCTTGTATCAGGTCGTCGAGTTCTACGCTGGCGGGTAGCCGGGCGAGCAATTGCAGGGCCAGCTTCCGCACTAGCGGGGCATATTCGACCAGGCTGTCATCTGCGTGAGGCATTGCGGGAATGTCGGGCGGGTCCATCGTGGCGCGTAAGCTGTTGTCAATTTGCGACATTGTCGACAAACGCGCGGCTGAGCTAAAGCTAGGTGGATTTAATGATCTGCAAGGTGCCATTGTCGGCAAACAACACCGTTTCATTCCTCAAAGTACGCAATGTTTTGAATGCTTATTTGGCAAATTGACGTAAATTTGTCCGAAACTTATATGTCAAGGTGTATCGGAAAAGGTAAGTTGCGCAACATCAACAAAGTTTTGTCATATAAGTCATAGAAAATGACATCAGCTGTGGTAAATTTTACTTAAATTGCGAACAAATGATACATTTCGCATCAATGCAAGGTGTATCGGACGTGAAGGCAACGGGATTCCGGTGCTTTTGCTTACATGAGCCCCCATCGGCGGGATAGGGAATAGGGAGTTGGGCGTGCAACAAGTCGAAAATTCATTGCTGACAGACATTCGCGAAGTGAATCTGTCTTATTTGTTACTGGCGCAGCGCATGCTGCGCGACGACTACGCGGCGTCGATGTTCCGCCTGGGATTCAGCAACGAGGTTGCTGACATCCTCATGCGCCTTTCGCCGGCGCAGTTGGTCAAGCTCGCAAGCTCCAGCTCGCTGCTGTGCCGCTTCCGCTTCGATGACTACAGCCTGCTCTCCGCCCTGACCCATGACGTTCTGGGTGGTGCGCTGCAGCAAGCGCATGCAACCATCCTGCTGGCCAAGCAGCCTGTCGAAGAATTGGCCTGACGGCCTGATCATTCCCTCCGGAAACACGTGTAATGGCCACCAAGAGCGTTTCGCAGGAAGCGGATGACATTCTGCTTGCCAGCTCCATGATCACTTTGGGAGCCCGGCTGCAGGTGCTGGAGGCTGAAACCAGCCTCAGCCATGACCGCCTGGCGCGCCTGTACCGCGAAATCCGCGGCTGCTCGCCACCCAAGGGCATGCTGCCCTTTTCGGTTGACTGGTTCATGACCTGGCTGCCGAACATCCATTCCTCGCTCTTCTACAACGTGTATTCGTTCCTGAATGCGCGCACCAGCAGCAAGGGCATACGCGCCACCATCGACGCCTATCGTCTCTATCTCGAAAACGCCGGCACGGATGCCGCTGAAGGCGCAGAGCCCGTCCTGAGCTTCACGCGCGCCTGGATGCTGGTGCGCTTTTTCGATAGCGGCATGCTGCAAATGTCCGCCTGCCGCCAATGCGGTGGGCATTTCATTGCCCACGCCCACGATCCCCAGTCGGATTTCGTGTGCGCGATCTGCCGGCCGCCCCCCCGCGCTGGCAAGACGCGCGCCGCGGCCAAGGCGCGCGCCGGCACCCGCCCCGCGCCTGTTGCGAATACCGCCCGGCTCTGACCGGCGGCATCCAAATACATCAAAAGCCCTGGAAAACCCCCCGTAACCCGCCTTTTTGGGTCGAGGGGAACAGGGGATCATTGACGCCGGTTTTAGACTTCGTTGGCAGGGGCCTGATGTGTTGATTGTTATCGGTTTTCTCGTGGTGGCCGTGTCGGTCGTCGGCAGCTTCATAGCGCTGGGCGGCCATTTGGGCGCGCTGTACCAGCCGTTTGAACTCACGCTGATCTTCGGGGCGGCTTTCGGGGCTTTCCTCGCCAGCAACAGCAAAAAGTCGCTGATGCTGGTCAAGGCCGCGCTACCCGACTCGCTGAAAAGCTCGCGCTATGGCAAGGACGTCTACATGGAGCTGATGGCGCTTCTGTACGTACTGCTGAACAAGGCGCGCCGCGAGGGGCTCATGGCCATCGAATCGCATATCGAAGACCCGGAATCCAGTCCGATCTTCAGCGAATATCCCCGCATCGCCAAAGACGCCAAGCTCATGGAGTTCATCACGGACTACCTGCGCATCATGATCAGCGGCAACATGAGCTCCTTCGAAATCGAGACGCTCATGGACGAGGAAATCGAGACCTACCGCCACGAGCGCGAAGTCCCCGTGCGCGCCTTACAACAGATGGCCGACGGCCTGCCGGCCTTCGGCATCGTGGCGGCAGTGCTGGGCGTGATCAAGGCGCTGGCCGCCGTGGACCAGCCTCCGGCGATTCTGGGCGACCTGATCTCCAAGGCCATGGTGGGCACCTTCCTGGGTATTCTGCTGGCTTACGGCTTCGTGGGCCCGCTGGCCTCGCGCATCGACCGCCGCAGCGACGAAGCGACCAAGGTGCTGGAATGCATCAAGACCACGCTGCTGGCCAGCATGAACGGCTATCCGCCGCAACTGGCGGTGGAATTCGGCCGCAAGGTGCTGTTCTCGGCCGTGCGCCCGACCTTCGGTGAACTGGAAGAACACGTCCGGCAAGCCAAGTCCACCGCCACCGGCAAGGCCTGACGGAGCGGGCCATGAGCACGGTAAACAATCACCGCGTGGTGATCCGCCGCAAGAAGGGCGGGCATGGCGGCGGGCACCACGGCGGTAGCTGGAAGATCGCCTACGCCGATTTCATCACGGCGATGATGGCGTTCTTCCTGGTGATGTGGCTGATCAGCATTGTGCCGCGCGAAGAGCTCAAGGGCATCGCCGAGTACTTCCGCATGCCGCTGCGCGTCGCCATCGCGGGCGGCCCCAGTAGCTCGGCCGAGACCAGCGCGGTGCCGGGCGGCGGTAGCGACCCCCTGCGCAGCGAAGGCGATGTGCGCCGCGCGCAGGGCAACCGTGTCGAGGCCCAGCCCATGGGCGACGCCGAGCGCCGCGAGCAGCATCGCCTGGAAAACCTGAAAAAGCGGCTCGAGAACGTCATCGAGACCAGCCCGGTCCTGAAGAGCTTCAGGCCGCAGCTGCTGATCGACTTGACGACCGAAGGCCTGCGCATCCAGATCATCGACAACCAGAACCGTCCGATGTTCGCCACTGGCCGCGCGGATGTGCAGCCCTATATGCGCGACATCCTGCGAGAACTGGGTCCGGTCCTGAACGAATTGCCCAACAAGGTCAGCATTTCCGGCCACACCGACGCATCTCAGTATGCGCGCGGGGAGCGGGCCTACAGCAACTGGGAGCTGTCGGCCGACCGCGCCAATGCGTCGCGCCAGGAATTGGTGGCCGGCGGCATGAACGAAAGCAAGGTCCTGCGCATCCAGGGGCTGTCGTCCAGCATGAGCCTGGTTAAAGATGACCCGTATGCGGCCGTTAATAGACGTATCAGCCTAGTGGTGCTCAACCAGAGCACCCAGCGGCGCATCGAAAACGAGAACGCCGCAGCCGCGGACGTCAGCGCCAAGGATGCCCGCGAGGTGGGAACGGCAGTGGAGGCGGCGCAAGCCGCGGCCCAGGCCACGACGGCAACCAAACCAGGCGAGGCGGAGAGCAACCCGCCCGCGGAAGGGGTTCGATAGCAATGGCGGCAACGATTCTTGTGGCGGACGATTCGGCGACGATGCGGATGATCGTCCAGGCGACGTTGACGGGCGCGGGATGGCAGGTCTTGACGGCCGGCAACGGCCAGGAGGCCCTGGAAATGGCCAAGCGCCACCCGGTCGACCTGGTGGTCAGCGACTGGAACATGCCGGTCATGGGCGGCCTGGAGTTGATTCAGGGTTTGCGCCAGGAAGACCAGTACCTGGATGTGCCGGTGCTGGTATTGACCACCGAGGACGATGTGGACAGCAAGATGGCCGCCCGGGATCTGGGGGTCTGTGGCTGGCTTTCCAAGCCGGTCGACCCGGATGTGCTGGTGGAATTGGCGTCTGAACTGCTCGACGAGCAGGCCGGCGCGTAAGCAGGTTCATTTTTGAAGGCGTACGGGTCATGAGTTCTGGTTTGGACCTCAGTCAGTTTTACGAGACCTTTTTCGACGAGGCTGACGAGCTGCTTGCGCAGATGGAGCAGCTGCTGCTCGAGCTCGATGTGGGCGCGCCCGACATCGAGCAGCTCAACGCGATTTTCCGCGCGGCCCACTCGATCAAGGGCGGGGCGGCGACGTTCGGCTGTTTTACGCAGCTGGCGGGCACGACCCATTTGCTGGAAAACCTTCTGGACGCGATCCGTCGCGGCGAAATGGCGCTGCGCACGGACATGATCGATATTTTCTTGGAAACGAAAGACGTGCTCAAAAGCCAACTGGATGCCTATCGGGCCTCCGAAGAGCCCGATGAAGCCGTGTTTGAGCGTATCTGCGCTGTACTGAGGCAGCTTGCGCTGGAGCATAAGGATCCCGCTGCGGCCTCTGCACCGGCCGCGGTCCCCGCAGCGGCGGCAGCTCCGGCTCCGGCCCCCGCACCGGTGGCCGCCGCTCCGGCGCCAGCCCCCCAGCCGGCAGCGCAAGCGCCGGCTGCGGAAGCCGGCAGCCTGCCTCTGCGTGTGCGAATCACCAAGGTTTCGGACAAGGACGCTGCTTCCCTGCTCGAGGAAATGGGCAACCTGGGCAGCGTCAAGGCCAGTGAACGCGCCGACGGCGCCCTGACCGTGTGGATGGACAGCACCTGCACGCCGGACGATATCGAGGCCGTCTGCTGCTTCATTGTTGACGGCGACCAGCTGGAAATCAGCCGCGAAGCCGCTCCGGCGGGCGCGACCCAGGCTGCCGCAGCTCCCGCTGCGGCGCCGGCTCCTGCCGCTCCCGTGGCCCCCGCCGTAGCCGAGTCGGCAGCGGCCGCCGAGGCCATCACGCAGTCCGCCCGCGTGGCGCGGCCCGCCGCGGCGGCGCCGGCCCATGCGGACAAGGAATCCACCTCGATCCGCGTCGGCGTCGAAAAGGTCGACCAGGTCATCAACCTGGTGGGCGAACTGGTCATTACGCAAGCCATGCTGGCGCAGACGGCGTCCACGCTGGATCCAGTGCTGCACGACCGCCTGCTCAATGGCATGGAACAACTGGAGCGCAACGCGCGCGACCTGCAGGAAGCTGTCATGTCCATCCGGATGATGCCGATGGACTACGTATTCAGCCGTTTCCCGCGCCTGGTGCGAGACATCGCCAGCAAGATGGGCAAGCAGATCGAACTGCAGACCCATGGCCGTGCTACCGAACTGGACAAGAGCCTGATCGAACGCATCATCGATCCGCTGACCCACCTGGTGCGCAACAGCCTGGACCATGGCATCGAGACGCCCGAAAAGCGCGTTGCCGCAGGCAAGGACCCGGTCGGGCAACTGGTGCTGTCCGCCCAGCATAACGGCGGCAATATCGTCATTGAAGTCAGTGACGACGGTGGCGGCCTGAACCGCGACAAGATCCTGAAGAAGGCGATGGCCCAGGGCCTGGCGGTCAACGAGAATTCGCCGGACGACGAAATCTGGCAGCTGATCTTCGCGCCGGGCTTTTCCACGGCCGAAAAGGTCACGGACATTTCCGGCCGTGGCGTGGGCATGGACGTGGTGCGCCGGAACATCCAGGACATGGGCGGCCATGTGCAGCTGTCGTGCGAGCCGGGCAACGGCACCACGACACGCATCGTGCTGCCGCTGACGCTGGCCATCCTGGACGGCATGTCGGTGCGCGTCGGCGAGGAAACCTTCATCCTGCCGCTGAATCACGTGACCGAATCGCTGCAGCCCACGAATGACCAGATCTATTCGGTGGCCGGCAACGAGCGCGTGATGCACGTGCGCGGCGAATACCTGCCGCTGGTCGAGATGCACCGGGTGTTCTCGGTCGGCGAGGCCCAGACCGATCCCACGCAGGCCATCGCGGTCATCATGCAGGCCGAGGACCGCCGTTTCGCGTTGCTGGTGGATCACCTGATCGGCCAGCACCAGGTGGTGGTGAAGAATCTCGAATCGAATTACCGCAAGGTGCCGGGCATTTCCGCCGCCACCATCCTGGGCGATGGCAGCGTGGCCCTGATTGTCGACGTATTTGCGCTTGCGCGCGCCAACCGCGAGCGTTGGTCGCAGCCCGAAGCCATTCTGAATTGATGGAGAACTAAACCTCATGGCAGCCAAACCGCAAGCGCAATCCGCGCGCAATGAAGATGTCGGCAGCGAATTCCTGGTGTTCACGCTGGGCGACGAAGAGTACGGCATCGACATCCTGAAGGTGCAGGAGATCCGCGGCTACGACGCCGACACGGTCACCCGCATCGCGAATGTTCCCCCGTTCATCAAGGGCGTGACCAACCTGCGCGGCATCATCGTGCCCATCGTCGACCTGCGCATCAAGTTCAACCTGGGCCGCGTCGAATACAACGAGCAGACCGTGGTCATCATCCTGAACCTCGACCGCCGCGTCGTCGGGATCGTGGTGGACGGTGTGTCGGACGTGCTGATGCTCAATTCGGGTCAGATCCGTCCGGCGCCGGAGTTCGGCGCCACCTTGTCCACCGAGTACCTGACGGGCTTGGGTACGGTGGACGAACGCATGCTGATTCTGGTGGATATCGAAAAAATGATGACCAGCGACGAAATGGCGCTGGTGGAGAAGGTCGCGTCCTGATCGGAACGGCCTGCTTGGGAGGTAGAAGCGCCATATTGAATCCAATGTGGCGCTTTCCTTTAACGATTTCAGTCTAGGAGTGGTCCTTGTGATGCGCAAGTTTCTCGCGAACATGACGATACGCAGCAGCCTGTTGTGGGTGCTGGCGTTCTTCTCATTCATGTTGGTGATCGGGGCCGCGCTGGGCGTGCTGTCTCTGCGCATCAGCAACGGCACCCTGGCGGAGATAAAGCAATCGCAGGAGCTGGACGATGCGGTCGGCCGCGTCGTCTCCAGCTACAAGGATTCCATGGCCGGCCTTGGCCGCGCGGCCGCGTCCAACTATGCGGACATCGTGAAGAACGTGGGTCAGCCTACCTTGCTGACCCAAGGTTTGTCGTCCGAGGCTGCCGGCCTGCTGGAACGCGCCAAGGCCTCCATGAACAAGGGGCAGGCCGAGTTCGAGTACTACAAGAGCCTGGCTCGGCCCGCCGAAGCGGCCGACGCCCTGAAAGAGATCGACCAAGCCTATGAGGCGTTAGTCGGGCAAGGGCTGACGCCATTGGTGGCCTCCCTGGAAAAGGCGGACATGCCCGCCTACCAGAAGCAGGTTCAGACGGTGCAGGACGCCCTGGAAGGGCGCTACGCACGCGCAATCGAAGGCTTTGATTTCTGGCGCGCCAGCAAGATGCTGGATGCCCATGAGGTGGCGCAGGTGCGCTACCAGTTCGTCCTGATGGCCGTCGGCGCCGGCGGCGTGGTCGCCGCGTTGCTGGTGTTCGCCACGTATGTGTTCCTGCGCCGCCGCGTGCTGTTGCCGCTGAAGGAAGCAGGGCATCACTTCGACCGCATCGCCGGCGGTGACCTTACCGCCCGCGTGGACGTACGCAATACCAACGAGATCGGCCAGCTGTTTGCCGCCTTGAAGCGCATGCAGGAAAGCCTGACCCGCACGGTGGCGTCGGTGCGTCGCGGCGTGGATGAGATCAACGTGGGTTCGCACGAGATTGCCGCGGGTAATACGGACCTGTCCAGCCGCACCGAGCAGCAGGCGGCCTCGTTGGAAGAGACCGCAGCCTCGATGGAACAATTGGCCTCGACCGTGAAGCAGAACGCCGACAATGCGCGTCAGGCCAATCAGCTGGCGGCCAGCGCCTCGGACGTGGCCGAGCGCGGCGGTTCGGCGGTGTCGGAAGTGGTCAGCACGATGCAAGGCATTTCTGCCAGCTCGCGCAAGATTTCCGAGATCGTGTCGGTGATCGACGGCATCGCCTTCCAGACCAACATCCTGGCGCTGAACGCCGCGGTGGAAGCGGCGCGCGCAGGCGAGCAGGGCAAGGGCTTTGCGGTGGTGGCGGGCGAAGTCCGTTCGCTGGCGCAGCGCAGCGCCCAGGCGGCCAAGGAGATCAAGGGTCTGATCGAGGATTCGGTGACCAAGGTCGGTGCGGGTTCGCAGCAGGTGGAACGCGCTGGCGCGACGATGCAGGAGATCGTGGCCTCGGTGAAGCGGGTGACCGACATCATGGGCGAGATCTCGGCGGCGTCGGAAGAGCAATCCAGCGGCATCGACCAGGTGAACCGCGCGGTGTCGCAGATGGACGAGGTGACGCAGCAGAACGCGGCGCTGGTGGAAGAGGCGGCCGCAGCCGCGGGTTCGCTGCAGGAGCAGGCGCAACGCCTGGCCGAAGCAGTGGCCGTGTTCAAGATCAACGCGGGCGAAGTCATCGAAGTTCCGGCCCAGCGCCTGTCATCGGCACGCGCGTCGGGTGACGATGCACGCTTGCAGGCGCCTGATGCGCTTGCGCTTGGGCACTGAGGACTGCAGTGGCGACAGCAGCGGCAAACCAGGCGCCTTCCATCTCGGTGGAACGCCAATTCGATTTTCGCGACGCGGACTTTTCGCGCGTGCGCAAGATGATCCATGCGCACGCGGGCATTTCGCTGGGCACGCACAAGCGCGAGATGGTCTACAGCCGACTGGCGCGGCGCCTGCGCGCGCTGGGCATGCAGGATTTCGGCAGCTATCTGGACCAGCTTGAAAACGAGCCGAACGCGTCTGAATGGGAAGATTTCGTCAATGCGCTGACGACCAACCTGACTGCCTTCTTCCGCGAATCGCATCACTTTCCCATCCTGGCCGACTTCGCCAAGCGGCGCGGCGGCCCGGTGTCGGTGTGGTGCTGTGCGGCCTCCACCGGCGAAGAGCCGTATTCCATCGCCATGACGCTGGTGGAGGCGCTGGGTCCGCGGGCAAGTGCCTGTTCGGTATTGGCCACCGATATCGACACCAATGTGCTCACGCGCGCGCGCGCCGGGGTCTATCCCGCCGAGCGCGTGGACAAGATGGACGCTGAGCGCCTGAGGCGCTTTTTCCTGAAAGGGCGCGGCGGCAACGAGGGGCTGGTCCGGGTGCGCCCCGAGATTGCCGACATGGTCCGCTACGAGCCCCTGAATCTGTTGGCACCGGCGTGGCAGATCAACGAACAGTTCGACGTCATCTTCTGCCGCAACGTCATGATTTATTTCGATAAACCCACCCAGGCCAGGATCCTGGAGCGGTTTGTGCCGCTGCTCAAGCCCGGCGGCTTGCTGTTCGCTGGCCATTCCGAAAACTTCACCTATATCAGCCGGGATTTTCGTCTGCGCGGGCAGACCGTCTATGAATGCGCGGGCAGGTCCTGAGCGGGACGAGGCAGCAAAAAATGAAGAAAATTAGCGTTTTGTGCGTGGACGATTCGGCGCTGGTGCGCGGGCTGATGACCGAGATCATCAACAGCCAGCCGGACATGGAAGTGGTCGCGACCGCGCCCGATCCTCTGGTGGCGCGTGAACTCATCAAGCGCCACAACCCGGACGTGCTGACGCTGGACGTGGAAATGCCCCGCATGGACGGGCTGGATTTCCTCGAAAAGCTCATGCGCCTGCGGCCCATGCCGGTCGTGATGGTGTCGTCGCTGACCGAGCGCGGCGGTGAAATCACGCTGCGGGCCCTGGAACTCGGCGCCATCGACTTCGTTACCAAGCCCAAGCTGGGCATACGCGACGGCCTGCTCGAGTACACCGAGATCATCGCCGACAAGATACGCGCGGCCTCGCGCGCCAAGTTGAGGGCACCCGCAGCGCATGCCGCACCCGCCGCGCCGGCGCCCATGCTGCGTCGGCCGCTGTCCAGCTCGGAAAAGCTGGTCATCGTCGGCGCCTCCACGGGCGGCACCGAGGCGATCCGCGAGGTCCTGCAGCCGCTGCCGCCGGACAGCCCGGCAATCCTGATCACCCAGCATATGCCGGCGGGCTTTACGCGCTCCTTCGCGCAGCGCCTGGATGCGCTGTGCGCGGTGACCGTGCGCGAAGCCGTGCACGGCGACCGGGTGCTGCCGGGGCACGTGTATTTGGCGCCGGGCGGCGACATGCACATGCGCCTGGGGCGCAGCGGCGCCAACTACGTGATCGAACTCGAAGCCAGCGAACCCGTCAATCGCCACCGCCCGTCGGTGGACGTATTGTTCAATTCGGCAGCGGTCGCCGCGGGCAAGAACGCCATCGGCGTCATCTTGACCGGCATGGGCAAGGACGGCGCCGCCGGCATGCTGGCCATGCACCGCGCGGGCGCGCACACAATTGCGCAGGACGAAGCCAGCTGCGTCGTCTTCGGCATGCCGCGCGAGGCGATCGCCTTGGGCGCTGCGGATGAAGTGGTTTCGTTGTCGGCGATAAGCGAACGCATTCTGACTCGCCTGGGCGACCGTGGGCACCGCGTCTGACGCGCAAAGCTCCCCGATCGGTCCAAGGCAAATTTTTTCTGGAGTAGAAGATGGTAGACAAGGGCCTGAAGATTCTGGTGGTGGATGACTTCCCCACCATGCGGCGGATCATCCGCAACCTGCTCAAAGAGCTGGGTTTCGAGAACGTGGATGAGGCCGAAGACGGCGCCATCGGCCTGGAAAAGCTGCGCAACGGCGGCTTCCAGTTCGTGGTGTCGGACTGGAACATGCCCAACCTCGATGGTCTGGAGATGCTCAAGCAGATCCGCGCCGACGCGGCGCTGGCCTCGCTGCCGGTGCTGATGGTGACGGCCGAGGCCAAGAAGGAGAACATTGTTGCCGCGGCCCAGGCCGGCGCCAACGGCTATGTGGTCAAGCCTTTCACGGCGGCGACGCTGGAAGAGAAGCTCAACAAGATCTTCGAGAAAATCGCCGGTTGAGGTGAGCCATGAGTACGACCGAACATGAGAACCCGGGCGAATCCCCCGATCTGATCCACCGCATTGCGTCCCTGACGCGCATGCTGCGCGACAGCATGCGCGAACTGGGCCTGGATCAGGCCATCAAGGACGCTGCCAACGCCATACCCGATGCTCGCGACCGTCTGCGCTACGTGGCGCAGATGACGGAGCAGGCCGCCAATCGCGTGCTGAACGCCACCGAGCAGGCCGGCCCCATCCAGGACGGTCTGTCGCGCTCGGCGCAGGCGCTAGATGCGCGCTGGCAGCAATGGTACGACCAGCCGCTGGAGCTGCCTGAGGCGCGCGAACTGGTGAAGGACACCCGCGCATACTTGCAAGACGTGCCGAAGCAGGCGCAGCAGACGCAGTCCCAGCTGATGGAAATCATCATGGCGCAGGATTTCCAGGACCTTACGGGCCAGGTCATCATGCGCATGATGGACGTGGTGGGCGCGATCGAACGCGAACTGCTGCAGGTGCTGCTGGACAACGTCCCGCAAGAACGCCGCGACGAGGCCAACAGCCTGCTCAACGGTCCGCAGATCAGCCCGCAAGGCAAGACCGACGTAGTGACCAGCCAGGACCAGGTCGACGACCTGCTGGCGAGCCTGGGCTTCTAGCCAGGAATCGCGCCGCCGGACATGCCCTCCGGCGGCCTCCCTTCCTGATGGTGCCGGCGGCGCATGAACGTATTCCCTAGGGGCGTAAACAGCGCCTCATGGATAGACTCCCCTCCAGAATAATAAATAGGGGCCGTGCAGCGTGAATCATGGCGCGCAGTGCGCGCCAGGCAACGGATGCCCATAGAAGGCGATCCGGGCCGGCACAAGGAGGTTGATCGTGGCCAGATCCGTATTCCGTCTGGGAGGCATGTGGAATTTGTTGCGGCGGCTCAATCGCGGCGACGCGACGCTGTCGGAGCGCACTTTATCCTTTAGTCCGGCCGTTTGGCCGCTGTACGGCTTCATGGCGCGCCTACGCGGCCGCATCATGACCGTCCGCCAATCCAGCATAGAAATCGCGCTGAATGCCGCGCGCACGCAGTTCCAGGCGGGCCATTGCTCGCTCCTGGCGCAGGAGCAGGCGCGCGCCGCCGACGCGCTCGCGGCCAGCGGCGCGCAAATCGCCGCGCTGTCGGCATCAACTTCCACCCATGCGCGCGAGATCGCCGAGGTGTCGGCGCAGAATCTGCAGGCGGCGCAGCAGGCGTTGGCCGAGCTGTCCGACGTCAAGGCGCGGGTGGAGCGCATGACGCGCGAGATGGCTGCCTTCACCGAGGTGGTCGGGCAGTTGACTGGCCGCGCCCATTCGGTTGGCGACATCAGCAAGCTGATCAAGGAGATCGCCTTGCAGACCCAGCTGCTGGCCTTGAACGCCGGGGTCGAGGCGGCCAGGGCGGGAGATGCGGGGCGTGGCTTCGCCGTCGTCGCCAGCGAGGTCGGGCGCCTGGCCGAGCGCGTGAACTCGGCCACCAGCGATATCGGCCGGCATACGACCGAGATGCTGGAGCTGGTGGAAACGACCGAGCGTCAGACCGGCACGCTGCGCGAGGATGTCGACACCTCAGGCGAGGTGCTGGGCCGCACATGCTCGGGTTTCGAGCGTTTCGTGCGGGATTTCGACAGCATGAACCGTCAGGTCGGCGATGTGGTCCAGGCCATCGGCGAGGTGGACTCCACCAATCACGGCATGAGCGAGGACGTGGGGCGGATCGCGGCGTTGAGCGCCAACGTGCTCGAGCGTATCGGCAGCATGTCCGGCGAAATCGACCGTATCCGCCGCCAGACGGAGAGTGTGCAGGAGGTCCTGGCCGACATGCGCACCGGCAATACTGCTTTTGATGGCCTGTCCGAAACCGTCGAAGCCTTCCGGGACGCCGCGGCCAACCTGCTGGAGGACGCCAGGAGCCGCGGGGCCGATGTGTTCGACCGGCATTACCGGCGCATTCCGGGCAGCGAACCGGCGCGCTACCACACCAGCTACGACCGGCAGATCGACGAATCCGTGACCCGGTTGCTGGACAGCGTGCTGGATGGCGTGCCGGGCGGGATCTACACGATTCTGGTGGATAACAGGGGTTACGCGCCGGCGCACAATCTGCGTTTTTCCCAGGCGCCGACCGGGGATCCGAAACAGGATATCGCGCGGGTGCGGAACAAGCGCATCTTTGACGATCCGGTGGGTTTGCGCCTGGCGACCAACACTGGCGGAATGCTGCTTCAGACTTACTCGCGCGACACGGGCGAAATCGTCAACGACATATCCATTCCGCTCTATCTGGGGTCGGAGCATTGGGGCGCGGTAAGGATCGGCCTGGATTTCACCCGCTTCCAGGCGGTCGCGGGCGAGGGCGAGGCCGGCGGCCTGGCGGTCGCCGCCGGGGCCTGACGCGGCGGGTCTTCACGGGCCAGGGCGCGTTCCAGGCCGGGTTGGAACGCGCCGCCTGGAACGCATCCGGGAATAGCGCCGCTTTCCCCCCGTTTCTTGGCTTATCGCCCAAGCCCGGGGCCTCCTAGAATCTCGGCGGGCAGCTCGTCATTCCAGCATCCGCGAGCCGCAACGATACCGCAGAGCATGGCCGAAGAAAGCGACCTCGAAAAGACCGAAGCCGCCTCTCCCAGGCGCCTGGAAAAGGCGCGCGAGGAGGGGCAGATTGCGCGTTCCCGGGAATTGGGGACGTTCATGATGCTGGCGGCGGGCGTGGGCGCCATCTGGGCGGGCGGCAGTTCGCTCTACCGCACCCTGACCGGTGTGCTGCGCAACGGCCTGGGTTTCGACCAGCGCATCGTCGCCGATCCCGGCGTGATGGTCGAGCGGGCGGTCGAGGGTTTCGGCGAGGCCTTGCTGGTGCTGCTGCCCATTTTTGGACTGCTGGCGGTCATCGCGGTGCTGTCCAGCGTGCTGCTCGGCGGCCTCGTCATCTCCGGCAAGCCCCTGCAGTTCAATTTCTCCAAGCTCAGCCCCATTTCCGGGGTGAAGCGGATGTTTTCGTCGCAGACGGTGGTGGAGCTTATCAAGGCGCTGGCCAAGGCCCTGCTGGTGGGCGGCGTGGCGGTCTGGGTCATCTGGCGCTATCACGACGACATGCTGAGCCTGATGCACGTGGCGCCGTCGGCGGCGCTGGTCAAGGCGCTGACGCTGGTGGCGATGTGCTGCGCCTTTATCGTGGCTTCGCTCATCGTCATCGTCATGCTGGATGTGCCGTGGCAGATCTGGAGCCACCTGAAGAAGCTGCGCATGTCCAAGGAAGACGTGCGCCAGGAGCACAAGGAAAGCGAAGGCGACCCGCACGTGAAGGCGCGCATCCGGCAGCAGCAGCGCCAGGCGGCGCGGCGCCGCATGATGTCTGAAGTGCCGAAGGCGGACGTAGTGGTGACCAACCCCACGCATTATGCGGTGGCCTTGAAGTACGACGAGGAAAAGAGCGGCGCGCCGCGAGTGCTGGCCAAGGGCACCGGCCTGATCGCGGCCAAGATCCGCGAACTGGCGGCCGAAAGCCGCATC
Source organism: Achromobacter sp. FW305-C-30-7 (assembly GCF_058783105.1). Lineage (NCBI taxonomy): Bacteria > Pseudomonadati > Pseudomonadota > Betaproteobacteria > Burkholderiales > Alcaligenaceae > Achromobacter > Achromobacter sp. FW305-C-30-7. The sequence continues at coordinate 627,390 of NZ_JBYSYI010000004.1, forward strand.
CCGACATTGGAAGCGCCGCCCCTGGCGCGCGCATTGCATCAACACGTGGAGATCGGGCAGGAAATCCCGGCCGAACTCTACACCGCGGTGGCAGAAGTGCTGGCGTGGGTCTTCCAGCTGCGCTCCTGGCGGGCTGGGTGGGGCGCCGAACCTACGGTCCCGACCCGGTTGGCCGTGCCGGCCGAGCTGGACCCGCAAGCCAAAACCGCAGCACAAGGAGCTTAAGGAATGAGCGCTTTGCTCACCATGTTGAAGAGTAGCGGGGCCACGCATGCGCGGCTGCTGGCCGGGCCTGTCCTGATCGTGATGGTGCTGGGCATGATGGTCCTGCCCCTGCCCACGTTCCTGCTCGACCTGCTGTTCACCTTCAACATTGCGTTGTCCGTGATGATCCTGCTGGTTGCGATGTTCACGCGCAAACCGCTGGACTTCGCCGCGTTTCCGGCCGTGCTGCTGTTCGCCACGCTGCTGCGCCTGTCGCTGAACGTTGCCTCCACCCGGGTGGTGCTGCTCAACGGCCATACCGGTCCGGACGCGGCGGGCAAGGTCATCGAGGCCTTTGGCCACTTCCTGGTCGGCGGCAACTTTGCCGTGGGGATCATCGTCTTCGTGATCCTGACCATCATCAACTTCATCGTCATCACCAAGGGTGCCGGCCGTATTGCGGAAGTGGGCGCGCGTTTCACCCTGGACGCGATGCCGGGCAAGCAGATGGCGATCGACGCGGACCTGAACGCCGGCCTGATCGGCGAAGACGAGGCGCGCAAGCGCCGCGCGGAAGTCTCGCAGGAATCCGACTTCTTCGGCTCGATGGACGGCGCCAGCAAGTTCGTGCGCGGCGATGCCATCGCCGGCCTGTTGATCATGGCGATCAACATCATCGGCGGCCTGATCGTGGGCGTTGCCCAGCACGACATGTCGATGGGCGATTCGGCGCGCGTTTATACGCTGCTGACCATCGGCGACGGGCTGGTGGCCCAGATTCCGGCGTTGGTGATTTCCACCGCTGCGGGCGTGGTGGTGTCGCGGGTGTCGACCGACCAGGACATCGGCCAGCAAATCATCAGCCAGCTGTTCTCCAACCCCAGCGTGCTGTTCCTGACGGCCGGCATCGTCGGCATCATGGGCCTGATTCCCAACATGCCGCACGTCGCCTTCCTGACCCTGGCCGGCGTGCTGGGCTGGGGGGGCTGGGTGCTGTACAAGCGGCAGACTGCGGCAGCGGCGGCCGCCGCGGAGGTGCCGCCGCAGGCGATCACGCAGGCGCAGGCCGCCGCCGCCGAGGCCAGTTGGGACGACGTGTCGATGGTGGACCAGCTGGGTCTGGAGGTCGGCTATCGTCTGATTCCGCTGGTGGATCACGCCCAGAACGGCGAACTGCTGCACCGCATCCGCAGCCTGCGCAAGAAGTTCGCGCAGGACGTGGGCTTTCTGCCGCCGGTGGTGCATATCCGGGACAACCTCGAGCTCAAGCCCAATGATTACCGCATCCTGCTGTCTGGCGTGGAAGTCGGCCATGGCGTAGCCATGCCGGGGCAATGGCTGGCGATCGACCCGGGCGGCGTGACCATGCCGATCAAGGGCACGCCCACGACCGACCCCGCTTTTGGCTTGCCGGCGCTGTGGATCGACGGCAGCCTGCGCGACCAGGCGCAGGTGGCGGGCTACACGGTGGTGGATGCCGGCACCGTGGTCGCGACGCACCTGAATCACCTGATGCATCGCCACGGTTCCAACCTGCTGGGTCGCCAGGAAGTGCAGCAATTGCTGGACCGTATCGGCCGCGACGCGCCCAAGCTGGTCGAAGACCTGGTGCCCAAGACCTTGTCGCTCACGGCGCTGCAGAAGGTGTTGCAAGGCCTGCTGTCGGAAGAGGTGCCGATCCGCGACATGCGCACCATCATCGACACCTTGTCCGAGCATGGCCCGCGCCTGGCGGCGTTGGCCGCGGGTACGGGCAGCCAGCCCGACATCAACGAACTGATCGCCTTGACGCGCCGTTCGCTGGGTCGCGCCATCACCCAGCAATGGTTCCCGGGCGAGGGCGAGCTGCGCGTGATCGGCCTGGACGTGAAGCTGGAGCGCGTGCTTTCACAGGCCATGACGACCAGTGGCGGACTGGAGCCGGGGCTGGCCGATACCTTGCTGCGCGAAGCGCAGGCCGCGGTCGAACGCCAGGAATCGCAGGGCAACGCGCCGGTGCTGCTGGTGTCGCCGGTCTTGCGCGCGCCTTTGTCGCGCTTCTTGCGGCACCACCTGCCGCAGCTGGGCGTGTTGTCGAATACGGAAATACCCGATGAGCGCATGGTGCGTGTGACCGCGCTGATCGGCGGAGGTAATGGGGCATGAAGATAAGCCGATTTTTTGGGGCGAACAGCCGCGATGTGATGCGCCAGGTCCGGCAGGTGCTGGGCCCGGATGCACTGATCGTGTCGAACCGCAGCGTCGATGGCGGCGTGGAGGTTCTGGCCACTGTCGAGGGCGCCTTCGATGACACGGCTCATGAGTCTCCTGCACGACAGGAAGCCGCGCCATCCCGGCCGGCCGATGTTCTTCCGCAGGCGCCTGTCAGCGTTCCGGCGGGCGTGCGTTTCGATGTCCCGGATCCGGCGGCGCTCCCGTTGACGCCGGCGCCCGCCATGCCACCCGCCGGCTACCCGGCGCCGTCGCGTTCGATTGCTGCCTACCAAGCAGCCTATGCTTCCTCGACGCAGGCCGAAGACGAGACGCCGCCGGTTGCGCCGCCGGCAGCGGTGCCTGCTCCGGCTGCGCCCGTCCGTGTCGAATTGCCATCCTTGCCGCCGTTGCGCGAGACGCCGGTTGCGCGAGCCGCCGCCTCGACCGCTGCTCCCGCGGCCTACGTGCCCGCAGCGCCTCAGTCCGCAGCCGGGTCTTCCATGGCCCGCATGCCCGATGTGCCGCTGCGCCAGCCTCCGATGGCGCCGCCGGCCGCGTTGCCTTCCGATGCCGCAGCCGGCTTGCAGGACGCCATCAGTGCGCTGCGCGGAGCCTTGGAAAGCCGCATGGACGGGCTGCTCTGGGGCGGGCGCCAGGGGCCGGGCCGGGAGCCAGCAGGCGCCGCGTTGTTCCGCAGCCTGCTGGACGCGGGTTTCAGTACCAAACTGGTGCGCACCCTGGTCGAGCGTCTGCCCCAGGGCATGACGCAGGAAGCGGCGCTGAGTTGGGCCCGCAACGAACTGGTAACCCACTTGCCGGTGCTGCGGTCCGAAGACGAGTTCCTGGCCGGCGGCGTGTATGCCCTGGTCGGGCCGACCGGCGTTGGCAAGACCACCACGCTGGCCAAGCTGGCTGCGCGCTGCGTGGCACGCGAGGGCCGCGAGCAGGTCGCGATGCTGACCACCGATAATTTTCGGATCGGCGCGCTGGAACAGCTGCAGATCTACGGACGCCTGATGGGCGTGCCCGCCCATTCGGTGCGTGATGCGGGCGAACTGCGCCGCATCCTGGCTGAACTGGGCAGCCGCAAGATCGTGCTGATCGACACCACTGGCATCAGCCAGCGAGACCGACAGGTGGCGGAACAAGCGGCAATGCTGTGCAATGCGGGCAAGCCGGTGCGCCGGCTGCTGGTGCTCAATGCAGCCAGCCAGGGCGACACCCTGGACGAAGTGGCGCACGCCTATCGCAATGGCGTGGGCGAGGACGTAGCTGGCTGCATCATTACCAAGCTGGACGAGGCCACCCGCCTGGGCGCGGCGCTGGACACGGCCATCCGCCATCGCCTGCCAATCCACTACATGTCGGTGGGGCAGAAAGTACCCGAACACATGGAACTGGCCCGGGCCGACGTGTTGATCGACCGCGCCTTTTCCATGGTCGAACGCGCCCGCGCGCTATACACCCCGAGCGAGGCCGACCTGGCGACGCTGGTGTCCGCATCGCGCGAACCCGAAAGCGCGGATCCTGCCCGCAAGCGGCAATTGCTGGCTTCCGCGATCCTGAGGCCGCAAGGCGGCGCGGGCTCCATCGAGGCTGCGCAAAACCTGGACGACGCTATCGTCTGGCTGGAAAGCGATCCGGCCTGCGTGCAGGCCCGTGCATCCTGGCGCGATTATGTCGCAGACGGTTCGGGCGCCAGTCTGACCGCCCTGGGCGACGAGCCCTTGGCGATGATCGGCCGTGAATTTTCCTCGGTCTGTGGACGGCATCTGCTTGCCATGCATGGCAAGGCTCCCTTGAAGGGTGAGGGTTTGCCGGGAGGAGCGTTGCTGGGCACGCTGCTGATGAGCGATCGCGGCACGGCCCTGGCAGCGCCCGCGCAGCAACTGGTTCTGCCGCACGGCATGCTGTCTTCGTTCGCGCCTACCGCGCCGGCCCAGCCGGATGCGGCCCAGGCGTTGCAGGCTCGCGTGCGCTGGTTGGCGGAAAAACTGGCGCGCGTGCCGGTTGTGCACATGCTGGAGGCCGGCACTTCCGCCTTGTGGCAGACCTTGAGCGAACAAGGCGTCGCCTGGGTGGCGCGCAGCGCTGGCGGCCAGCGCGTGGTTCAGGATGACTGCCCGACCAATCTGAATGCCGTGGGCAAGAGCGTGGGTTATCTGCCTGTCGGCCAGCCCGGTGACATGCCCGGGCTGCATAGCGTCCAGGGTAGCAAGCGCGTGCCCCTGGCATTGTGGGCCTCCGGTACGGAAGTGACGTTGCCGGGCCGCAGCGGCGGCGTATCAGTGCGGCTGGTCTGCGCCCGCCTGATCGACACGGTCAGTGGCGAGGTGGCCGGACAGCTGTTCGGCATGACCAATCTGCCCGCGTCCCAGGCGGACGCCGCCACAGTGGCGCGCTGGCTGGTGCTGCAAGACGAGGCCAAGGCGGGATTCCGCTATATGGCGAACGCATGGCAGGCTCTGCCGGCCGTGGACGGCGCGCATGCATTGGCACGCCAATCGCTGATGGCCGGGCAGATGGGCGCGGCATGCTGGCAGTTGGCGCATACGCCGGCGGCGGAAGTGCTGCGCGGGCCTCTGTCGGGCATCATGGGAACGGATCGCAAGCTGTCCGGGCGCATGTTGCCGGTCGCGTTGCTGAAGTTGTACGCGATGCTGGAGATGACTGCGGCCTGAAGAGAGCCGCTGTTTGATGGGTTGCGCGCGTTAAAGAACTGGCGCTCTTGCGCAAGAACATGCGCGCTGCAACGCAATCTGCGGATTGCGCCGCGTTGTGCAAGCGCTGCTGTTCAACCGTGTTGTGGTTCAGCCGGCCACGATGGGCTTGCGGCCCGGGGCGGTGCGTGCGCCGCGACCGCGGGCGTCGTAGGTGGACAGGGCGCCGCCAGCGGCGCCCATGTTGCGCAGCGCGTCCAGCGATTGCTGCGTATAGCGCAGATGCACGTCGATGAGCGCGCCGTTGCGCATATTGATTTCGTTGGCGGATGCCGATTTGCTCAACAGGGCCTGCCACACGCCTGACAGCTGCGGGTGCAGAACGGCCGCCTGCTCCGTGCCGGCGTGTCCTGCCGGCAGGCCGATTTCCGCGAGCAGGGAGTCGCGGGCCTGGCTCAGGTCCACGAGCTTGCGGGCGACCTCGCCCTTGCGTTCAGTGATTTCCTGCAGCGTGCCGACGCTTCCCAAGCCCACTAGCACTTCGGTCTCTTCTTCCAGAATGGCGGAGAACTCGGTGATCAGGGTATCTTCCTGCCGCAAGCAGGATTGAAGGGATTCGACGGTGCTCATGGTCATGCTGTTCGGCTCGAGAGGTTCGGGGTTACTTCAGCAGATCGCGGGCGCTGGCGATCAGACTGTCCGCAATGCGGCCGGTGTCGATCTTCAACTGACCCGAGGCGATGGCGGCGCGGATGGCGGCCACGCGTTCGACGTTGATGTCATTGGAGCCGTCCTGCAGCGCCAACAGCTTGCGCGACGCTGAGCTCAGCGCCACCTGCGAGCTGCTGGAGCCGCTGGCGCTGCCCGCGCCATAGGCCTGGGCAACGGCCGAGTCGGCGCGAGGCGCGACGGTGTCAGCCGATAGGGGGCGGTTGGTGGTGGAATTGATCTTCAAGATTTTCTCCGCGGGGCGTCCAAGGTCGGTTGTGCGACGGAATCGCCTACTTATGCCTCAGTAACGGCAGGGCCGGAAAGAACTTTAGGGGACGGGCGGTGTATGGTGCGATGCGACATGTAACAACAATTACAGTTGTATTTCGACCAGGCTGGCGTTGCGCACCACGCCGCTGACGACTTGGCCGCCCGCGGTGCGCACCTGCACGGTGGCGCCCGGCGCCGCGTTGTCGAGTGCCTGCCCTTCGCTGCTGACCACGAAGCCTTTGCCGCGCGCGTTGATGCGGACATTGGCGCCGCGCAGCACCGATTGTGCGTTGCGCAACCCGGAACTCCGCACCGCTTGCCCGGCATTGATCCGGTGCACCGCCGTCATCCCCGCCACGGCTTGCGGATCCGTAATTGCGCCTGGGGGCAGGGCGATCAGGTCGCCGTCCCGCGGCGCGAGGTCGTCCGGCGTCAGCGCCTGTCCTGCCGCAATCAGCCGCGCGGCGACGTAATAGTGACCCGGCACGCTTACCGTTGCCTGGACATAGGCCGTCCAGGGTTTGGGCGCGTTGCAGCGTACCCCAACCGTCATGCGCGAACGCAGTTTCATGCCTGACGGCATAAATGGGGACATGGCGTCGCAGGGCGCCAGGCGTTCTGCGCGCGGCGGGTCGATCGCGACCGACGGCTGTCCGGGCAGGCCAGCCAGCTGATCCAGCAGATAGGTCTGCGCCACGAGGGCGATCGCCTCGGGTGCCTGAGTTGCCGCTTCCTGTCCCTGCGCGGCAGCCAGGGGCAGCAGCAGGGCGGCCAGGCAGCCGGCGCGCGCGCGGAGTCGGGTTGCGGATATTTTCATGATGGATGAATTGTAGAAGTCCGCGGCATTCGGCAATACGTGAATTGGATGAGAAATGACGGGTTATTTGGCTGATTGTGTCGAGCCCCTGGCCCCTATGATGCCGTCATCCAATGGGATAACGGTCTGTCCGGCGTCCCTCGTTTTATCTGAATTGCAACGCACCAAGGCGCTCCGATGCTAGACAGGCTTAATGAAGATTTCCGCTTCTTCCAGCAGTCCCTGGGACTGCGCGCGCAACGCCAGGAAGTGCTGTCGTCGAACATCGCCAACGCCGATACGCCCAATTACAAGGCGCGTGATTTCGACTTCAAGACGGCAATGGCCAACGCCATGGAAGGCACCAAGCGCCTGCCCGATACCTCGCTCACGCTGACGTCCGCGCGCCACATTCCGGCCAAGGCCGTATCGCAGGGCCCGACGGAACTGCTGTACCGCCTGCCGTACCAGCCCAGCATGGACGGCAATACGGTGGACATGGACATCGAGCGCGTGCAGTTCGCGGATAACACCCTGCATTACCAAAGCACGATGCAGATGCTGTCTGGCCGTATCCGGACCATGATGGCCGCAATTCAGGAATGATTTTTAAAGGGAGCGGCAGGCAATGTCCTTGTTGAGCATTTTCGATATCGCCGGTTCGGCGCTCAGCGCGCAATCGCAGCGCATGAACGTGGCGGCCAGCAACATGGCCAACGCCGACAGCGTGGTCGGCCCCGATGGCAAACCGTACCGCGCCCGCCAGGTCGTGTTTCAGGTGAATCCCCCGGCGGGCCAGGCCTTGGGCCAGGAGATCGGCGGCGTGCGCGTGGCTGGCGTGATCGAGGATCAATCGCCCTTGAAGCAGGTCTACGACCCGCAACACCCGTTGGCCGACGCGCAGGGCTACGTCAGCATGCCCAATGTCGACCCGGTGGCTGAAACCGTGAACATGATCGCGGCCTCGCGCTCGTACCAGGCGAACGTGGAAGTGCTCAATACCGCCAAGGCCCTGATGCAGAAGACGCTGACCATCGGCCAGTCCTAATTTCCGGAACCCGTGTATCCATGACCACTATCGACCAATCGACGAGCAAGACCGGCCTGGGCCTGGCGCAAACCGGCGCCAACGGCAGCAGCACGGCCCAAGGCCTGCAGGACCAGTTCCTGAAGCTGCTGGTGACCCAGCTGCAGAACCAGGATCCCCTGAATCCGATGCAGAACGCCGAGCTGACCTCCCAGCTGGCCCAGATCTCCACCGTGGAAGGCATCACCAACCTGAAGAACACCATGCTCGCCATCAGCGGGCAGATCGATGTTTCTCAGTCGATGAATGCCGTGGCCATGATAGGCAAGGGTGTGCTGATCCCCGGCTCCAAGATCAAGTCCGGCGTGGATGCGGCGAATCCCGAGGCCCGTGTTGTTACTCCCTATGGCCTGGACCTGCAGGGCGACGCCCAGAAAGTGCAGATCCGCATTTCGGACGCGAACGGCGCGGTGGTGCGTACGATCGAAACGACGGACCAGAAGCCCGGCGTGTACACGCTGTCCTGGGATGGCAAGAACGATAGCGGCGTTGTGCTGGAGCCGGGCGCGTACACCGTGTCCGTCATGGCCACGGATGCCGACGGCAAGAAGGTGAATGCAGAAGTGCTGAGCTACGGCCAGGTCAAGAGCGTGGCGTATTCCACCGAAGGCCTGCGTCTGGATCTGGGCCTGGACGGCCAGACCAGCATGCTGGATGTGCGCAAGGTAATCGGCGCCTGAAGCGGGCGCAATGTATCGGTGCCGGCGCATGGGCGGCGGCTTCCCTAGTTAAAGATTAGCGAGAAAAAACATGGGTTTCGGACAAGGATTGAGCGGCTTGAACGCCGCGGCGCAGAACCTGGACGTCATCGGCAACAACATCGCCAACTCCGGCACCGTCGGCTTCAAGTCGGCGACTGCATCGTTCGCCGACGTCTACGCCAGTTCGCGCGTCGGCCTGGGTGTGAAGGTCGCGGCCATCAACCAGCGCTTTACCGTGGGTACGGTGAACGGCGGCGGCGGCGAATACGACATTGCGATCGACGGCGCCAAGGGCATGTTCCGCGTCACTGACCAGAGCGGCGCGGTGATGTACACCCGCAACGGCGAATTCCTGGTCGACAAGAACAACTTCATCGTGAATGCCCAGGGGTATCGTCTGACGGGTTATCCGCCGGGCTCCGTTGGCGCGAATCCGGTTGAGTTGCAGCTGCCCACGGCGAACGTGGCTCCGCTAGCGACATCCACGGGTACCACCGTGGCCAACCTGAACGCCAACGCGAAAGTCATCTACGAAACGGATACGCAAACCAAGGCGGCTGTCCCCGGGACGGTCACGCTGGGCGCGGCGCCTGGCACGGTGTACACCTTCACGCGTGACGGCACGGGAACGGCGACACTGGTGGATACCGTACCGGCTGGTGGTGCGCTGCCCGCCGCAGGCTCCACCTTCACCGTCGGTACGGAAACGGTAACCGTGGGCGCGGGTGGCGTTATCACGGGCGGTGATCTGTCGAAGATGGGGGCGTTCACTGAGTACACGGCGGCTGTCGTCGAAACTGGCAAGCCATTCGACCCGAAGCTGTCCAACACCTATACCAACGCCTCGCCGATGACTGTGTTTGACTCGCTGGGCAACTCCCACCAGGTCATGCAGTATTTCGTGAAGCGCCCGGCGGCCACTGCGGACACCAGCACCTATGACGTCTACTACACGATCGACGGCCAGGCCATGGCGCCGACCACCGAAGCGGCCGGCGTCTGGGGCAACCCGCAGAAGTTCACGTTCAACAAGGCCGGCGTGATGACCAGCGCGCCTGTTGTCAACCTGTCCTTCGCCACCCCGGGTGGCGGCACCACGCCAGCGGATCCGATCAACATCGCGATGAACTACGCGGGCACCACCCAGTTCGGCAGCGCCTACAAGCTGGTCGCCAAGCCGGATGGATACGCTTCCGGCGAGTTCAGCGGCATCAATATCAGCGGCGACGGCAGCATCGTGGCCAGCTACACCAACGGCGAGACCCAGATCGTCGGCACCATCGTGCTGGCCGACTTCTCCAACCTGCAGGGCCTGCAGCCCGTGGGCAACAACGCCTGGACGGAAACCTCCGCCTCCGGCCAGCCCATCCTGGGCCAGCCTGGCAGCAACGGCCTGTCCAAGGTCGTGGGCCAGGCCACCGAGTCGTCCAACGTCGACATGAGCAAGGAGCTGGTCAACATGATCATTGCCCAGCGCACCTATCAGGCCAACTCGCAAACCATCAAGACCCAGGACGAAATCATGCAAGTCCTGATGAACCTGAAGTAAGCCTGGCAGGCAAGTGACGACACCGACGGAATAGGCAATGGACCGTATCATCTACACCGCCATGAATGGCGCGGCGCGCATCACCGAGCATCAGGCCGCGCTTTCCAACAACATGGCCAACGTGAACACGGCGGGTTTCCGCGAGCAGATCGCGTTGTACCGCTCGGTGCCGGTCACGGACGGGACGAGTCTGCCCACGCGCGTTTCGACGGTGGCGTCCACGCCGCGCAACAGCTTCCAGATGGGCAATATGCAGACCACGGGCCGGGACCTGGATGTGGCCTTGTCCAGCGAGCGCGGCTGGATCGCCGTGCAGACGCCGCAAGGCGAAGCCTATACCCGCGCCGGCGGCCTGCAGGTCGGCATCAACGGCCTGCTGCAGACCTCGCTGGGCCAGCCTGTGCTGTCGGATCAGGGCGGTCCCATCGACATACCCGACCAGGCTGCCCTGACCATCACCGCCGACGGCACCATTACCGCCATCGGCGCCGGCGATGCGCCGAACAACATCCTGAACCTGGGCCGGATCAAGCTGGCCAGCCCGCAGAACGATCAGCTGGTGCACGGCGACGACGGGGTGTTCCGCATGGCGCCCGTCAACGGCCAGCCTGCGCCTCCGGTGCCGGCCGATCCCAGTCTGCGGCTGTTGTCGGGCGTGCTGGAAGGCAGCAACACCAATCCCATGGCGGCGATGGTGGGCATGATCGCCAACGCCCGCCGCTTCGAGCAGCAGATGCAGGTGATCCAGCAGTCGGACCGCAACGCCGAACGCGCCAACGGCATCCTGTCGGTAAGCGCCTGATACGGCAACTGAACTAGAAACAATTTTCGCGCGCGGCCGGGCCGCGCCACCAGGAGTACTACATCATGATGCGTTCGCTGTGGATCGCCAAGACGGGCCTGGAAGGTCAGCAGACCTCCATGGACGTGATTTCGAACAACTTGGCCAACGTCTCCACCAATGGTTTCAAGCGCGGCCGCGCCGTGTTCCAGGACCTGATGTACCAGACGCTGCGCCAGCCCGGCGCCCAGGTCGGCGACGCTACCCAGCTGCCGTCCGGCCTTCAGCTGGGTACCGGCGCGCGCGTGGCCGCGACCGAGCGCATCCACACCGCAGGCAACCTGAACAACACCGGCAGCGAGATGGACATCGCCATCAACGGCCGCGGCTTTCTGCAGATCGAATTGCCCGACGGCACCCAGGCCTATACCCGCGATGGCGCCCTGCAACGCGACCAGAACGGCCAGCTTACTACCGTCAGCGGCTATGTGATCCAGCCGCCGATGAACATCCCCGACAACGCGCTGTCGATCTCGATCGGCAACGACGGCATCGTCTCGGTGACGCAGCCTGGCGCTGCCGGCATCAACGTGCAGATCGGCCAGTTGCAGATCGCGACGTTCATCAACCCCACCGGCCTGCAGAGCATCGGCGAAAACCTGTACCTCGAAACCGACGCATCGGGTCCCGCCAACCTGCTGCAGCCGGGCGTGGACGGCGCGGGTTCCATCATGCAGAAGTACGTCGAAACCTCCAACGTCAACGTCGCTGAAGAACTGGTCAACATGATCACCACGCAGCGCGCCTACGAAATGAACAGCAAGGCCGTCAAGACCTCGGACGAAATGCTGGCCCGCCTGACCCAACTGTGATGTCCATGTCTGTCCTGCGCCTGGTATCGAGTGCGGCACTGGCTATGCTGGTGGCCGGTTGCGCCATGATCCCGCCCGAGCCTATCGTGACCGGGCCGACCACGGCCGCGCCGCCGCCGCCGGCCGCGCCGATGGCGCAGCCCACGGGCTCGATCTACCAGCCGACCACCTACGGCAACTATCCCTTGTTCGAGGACCGTCGGCCGCGCAACGTGGGGGACATCGTCACCATCGTCCTGAACGAGAAGACCAACGCCTCCAAGAACGTCGCCACCAATACCAACCGCAGCGGCAGTGCCAGCCTGGGCATCGCCGCGGCGCCGTCCTTCATGGACAGCTGGGCCAACGCCAACCTGAACACCGACGCCAAGGGCGGCAACGTGTCGCAGGGCAAGGGCGACAGCACCGCGAACAATGCCTTCACCGGCACCATCACCACCACGGTGGTGGGGGTGATGTCCAACGGCAACCTGCAGGTCGCGGGTGAAAAGCAGATCGCCATCAACCGGGGCAGCGAATTCGTGCGCTTCTCGGGGGTGGTCGACCCGCGCTCCATCACCGGCACCAACACCGTGTCGTCCACCCAGGTGGCCGACGCTCGCATCGAGTACCGCAGCAAGGGCGTCATGGACGAAGTCCAGACCATGGGCTGGCTGCAACGCTTCTTCCTGATCGCTTCGCCGTTCTGAACATGAAACAACCGAATCCGATATCCGCCTTGTTGTCCTTGTTGGCGCGCGTCTGCGTTTCGGTCGGGCTGGTGGCCGGCGCAGGCGCGGCTCATGCCGAGCGGCTCAAGGACCTGGCTTCGATCCAGGGCGTGCGGGGCAACCAGCTGATCGGCTATGGCCTGGTGGTGGGCCTGGATGGCAGCGGCGACCAGGTGCGCCAGACGCCATTTACCCAGCAAAGCCTGACCAATATGCTGTCCCAGCTAGGCATTACGGTGCCCGCCGGCAGCAATATGCAGCTCAAGAACGTGGCGGCCGTCATGGTCACGACCACCTTGCCCGCATTCGCCCGGCCGGGCCAGACCCTGGACGTGGTGGTTTCGTCCATGGGTAACGCCAAGAGCCTGCGCGGCGGCACCTTGCTGATGACCCCGCTCAAGGGCGCCGACAGCCAGGTCTACGCCATCGCCCAGGGCAACATCCTGGTGGGTGGCGCGGGCGCTTCCGCCGGCGGTTCGAGCGTGCAGATCAACCAGTTGAACGGCGGCCGCATCAGCGCGGGCGCCATCGTCGAGCGGGGCGTACCCACCACGTTTTCGCGTGACGGCTACATTCATGTGGAATTGAACAATACCGATTTCGGTACGGCGCAGAATGTGGCCATGGCGCTGAACCGCAAGTTCGGACAAGGCACCGCCACCGCGCTGGACGGCCGTGTCGTGCAGGTGCGCACGCCCATGGAGCAGGCCTCGCAGGCGCGCTTCCTGTCGCAGGTGGAAGACCTGCAGGTGGCGCGCGCGCCCACGGTGGCCAAGGTCATCATCAATGCCCGCACGGGTTCGGTCGTCATGAACCGCACCGTCATGATCGAAGAAGCCGCCGTCGCGCACGGTAACCTGTCGGTCATCATCAACCGTCAAAACCAGGTGTCGCAGCCCGACACGCCGTTCACGGAAGGGCAGACGGTAGTGGTGCCCAATACCCAGATCGAAGTGCGGCAGGAAAACGGTTCGCTGCAACGGGTGAGCACCAGCGCCAATCTGGCGGATGTGGTCAAGGGTCTGAACGCCTTGGGCGCCACGCCCCAGGACCTGCTGGCGATCCTGCAGGCCATGAAGACCGCGGGCGCCTTGCGCGCCGAACTGGAAATCATCTGACGGCCATGGCGTACACCAACGATGCGGCGCGCGGCGCCAGCCGGCAGGATTCGGTCTTTGACATGGGCCGTTTGTCGGATTTGAAGCGCGACGTCAAGAAGGACCCGGAAGGGACCGAACAGCAGAAGCAGGTGGCCAAGCAGTTCGAGGCCCTGTTCCTGCAGATGATGGTCAAGCGCATGCGCGAAGCCACCCCCAAGGAGGGGCTGTTCGATTCGCAGCAGACCCAGATGCTGCAGTCCATGGCGGACGAGCAGTTGGCTTTGCACCTGGCGTCGCCTGGCATCGGCCTGTCCGGCGCCATTCTGGCGCAGATGCAGCAAGGCAAGCCCGGCGAGCTGGGCGCGGATGCGGTCAAGCGCCTGGGAGAGGGCGCTGACCCCGATTTCCGTTCCGCGGGTTCGCGCGAAGTTTCGGCGTTGCTGAACGTGATGCGCAACAACAGCGCCCAGAACCGGGCGCTGGCCGCGGCGGAAGGCGCGCCAGACCATGTGGTCGCCTTCGTTTCCAAGATGTCGCGCGCGGCCAATCTGGCTTCGCAGCAAAGCGGCGTGCCCGCGCGTCTCATCATGGGCCAGGCGGCGCTGGAGTCGGGCTGGGGTAAGCGCGAGATCAAGCACCAGGACGGCAGCACCAGCTACAACCTGTTCGGCATCAAGGCGGGATCCAGCTGGAAGGGCCAGGTCGTCAATGTGCTCACCACCGAATACGAAGACGGTGTGGCGAAAAAGGTGACGCAGCCCTTCCGTGCCTACGCTTCCTACGAGGAATCGTTCGCGGATTATGCCCGCCTGATCGGTAACAGCCCGCGCTACGAGGCCGTCACGCAGGCGCGCAACGAGATCGAGGCGGCGCGCAAGATCCAGGCCGCGGGCTACGCGACGGATCCGCAGTATGCGCAAAAGCTGATCGGCGTCATGGGTCAGCTACGTGGCGCGGCATCCAAGGTGGAAATTTCTCGCCAGATGTTGGAAGGACTCTAAATTCGGATCATCTCCTGCCGTTAATTGGATATCCAGGTATATCAGCGGTTAAATACGGGGCATTGTCAGCATGAATATGTATAAATTGGCGCTGGGCGGGCTGAACGCCGCTCAGGCAGGGCTGGCCACCACCAGCCACAATATCAACAATGCCACCACGGTCGGTTACAACCGCCAGCGCGTCATGGTTTCGACCGCCGGCGCCCAGGCCACCAGCAACGGCTACATTGGCCGTGGGGTCCAGGTCGACACGGTCGAGCGCAGCTACGACAGCTTCCTGTACAAGCAACTGGTAGGCGCCCAGGGCAGCGGCGCCCAGCTCCAGACGCAATACAACCAGGTTTCAGCGATCAACAACCTGTTTGCGGACCGCACCGTCGGCATCGCGCCGGGCTTGACCAATTTCTTCACCAGCATGAACGCGGTGGCCAGCAAGCCGGCCGACCCCGCTGCGCGTCAGGATTTGCTGGGCAAGGCCAACAGCTTGGCCACCCAGATCCGTTCGGCCTACACCGAAATGCAGAACCAGCGCATCGGCCTGAATACGCAGATCACCACGACGGTCGAGCAGGTCAACAGCTATCTGACGCGTATCGACGACCTGAACCAGCAGATCTCGCTGGCTACGGGCAAGGCGGGCGGCAGTCCTCCGAACGATCTCCTGGATCAGCGTGACCAGGCGGTCATGGAACTGAATCAGTTGGTGGGCGTCACCACCTACGAGCAAGGCGACAAGATCAACATCACGCTGGCCAGTGGCGGGCAAGCCCTGCTGTCGGGCAACACCATCTATCCGCTGCAAGCGGTAGCTTCGTCCAAGGACGTGGGGCGCACCACCATTGCTTATACGCTGCCAGCCGGCGCGGGCAAGACGGTCGCCGTGGAACTGAACGATACGGAAGTGACCGGCGGTTCGCTGGGCGGTTTGCTGCAGTTCCGCGCAACGTCGCTGGATGTCATGCAAAGCCAGTTGGGCCAAATGGCCGTCGGCCTGGCGCTGTCCTTCAATGAGCAGCACAAGCAGGGCCTGGACCAGAACGGTAATCCTGGCACGGACTTCTTCGGCATCGGTTCGCCGCAGGGCGTGCCCAATGCGCAGAACAAGAGCAACGCGTCGATTTCCGGCCAGTTCACGAACCTGAACAACATCAACGCCAAGGAATACGAGATTTCCTTCGACGGCACGAACTACCGGGTGCTGCGCATGCCGGAAGGCTCGCAGGTCTACAACGGCCCGGCGACCGGCACGCCGGGCACGCTGAATCTCGACAGTGAGATGGGCGTTACCCTGACCATCAGCGAGCCGCCCCAGGCCGGCGACAAATGGTCACTGGCTCCTACGCGTGACGCCGCGCGCGACCTCACCGTGCTGATCAGCGATCCCTATAAGATCGCCGCGGCTGACGCAGAGGGCGGTGACGCCAACGGCAAGAACGCGCTGAAGCTGGCGCAACTGCAGAACAGCAAGGTGCTGGGTAACGGCACGATGAGCGTGAACGACATGTTCGGCCAAGTCGTGAATACCGTCGGGGTCCAGACCGCTCAGCTCAAGTCCGCGGCGACCGCGCAGGCCAACCTGATCACGCAGAAGGCTGCGGCGCAGCAGGCGGTTTCGGGCGTCAACCTGAACGAAGAATACGTCAGCCTGTCGCTATACCAGGAACAGTATCAAGCCAGCGCCCGCATCATCGATGTGGCCAGCACCATGTTCGACACGCTGCTGGGTCTGCGCGGCTGATCGGATCGTTGAATCGTGACCAATAAAGAAAATTTCGGAGCTTCACCATGCGCCTGAGCACCTCGATGATGTATTCGAACGGCCTGAAAGGCGTTCTCTCTCAGGAATCCGACATGAACCGCCTGGTCGAGCAGGTCGGCAGCGGACGCAAGAACCTGACGCCGGCGGACGATCCCCTGGCCGCCGCGCTGGCCATCAGCGTGGCGCAGACCCAGAGCATGAACAATACGTATGGCATGAACCGCCAGACCGCCAACACGAATCTGGGCCAGGAAAGCAATACCTTGACGGCGGTGACAAACGCCTTGCAGGAAGCTCGGACTCGTATCATCCAGTCGGGTGGCGTGCTCTCCGATAGCGACCGCCAAACCTTGTCCACAGCGCTCAAAGGCACCCGCGATGCCTTGCTGGGTCTTGCCAATACGACGGATGGCAATGGCCAGTATCTGTTCTCGGGCAATGACGGCAGCGTGATGCCGTACTCCAAGGACGCGACTGGCAAGATCGTTTATAGCAATTCGGTCGGAGAGCGGACCATTCAGGTGGACCAAAGCCGCCAACTGTCCACCAGCGATCTGGGCAAGGACATTTTTGGCCGCGCCAATCCGGGTTCGCAAGCCTTTGTCACTTCGACGGCCAACTCAAATACTGGCACCGTCGAGTTCGGCTCGGCATCTGTGACACCGGGTTCGGCTAATGCGGGCATGAAGTTCGCGGTGCAGTTTGAAACCGACGCGGCGACCGGAGCGATAGGCTATCGGGTCACGACGACGAATCCCGACGGTACCAGCGCGACCGTGCCTGCTGTGGGATCTCCTGCGACGGCTTACTCCGATGGCACCACGATCAATCTGGGCAGCGGTGTATCCGTATCGGTCAAGGGGGCCCCGAACGCGGGTGACGTGATCAACGTCGAAAGCGTCCAATCCGCCGATATGGACGTGTTCGCCACTCTGGACAACGTCATCGCTGCCTTGGACGCGCCTAGCGCTGGCGACCCCGTGGCGACCGCCAAGCTGAAAAACGCTTTGGCAACCGCCAACAAGAAGCTGGCGAACACCTACGACAACGTTCTGACGGTGCAGGCTTCGGTTGGCGCCCGGATGAATGAACTGGACGCACTGAACGCCACGGGCACGCAGAAGGGCCTGTCTTACTCCAAGTCCCTGTCGGATCTTGAAGAGCTGGACTATTACCAAGGCGCCAGCCAGCTCGCGTTGCGCCAAGTCGCGCTGCAAGCGGCGTCGGCGGCATTCATGACCATCCAGGGATCGAGTCTGTTCAGCCGCAAGTAGTAATGCGGTAGGTCAAAAAACGCGCCATCGAGTGCGTAGAGTTGCGCCTTTGCGGACGCTACTGGCCAGGGGCCGGGGCGTCCGTGTGTGCGTGCAGTGTAGGAAATACTCGTTTCACATTGCTTAACGTTCGGATATTCCATGCTTGTCAACTTGAAAGTCCGCACCTGTCTCGTTCTGGTGTTGCTGCTCTTCACGGGCGCCATGTTCATATCCAATGGCGTCGCCTGGTTGGGGCTGAACTCGAGCAATGAGAAGCTGGAGCGGGTCAATGACGCCTACTCCACTCAGGCCACACAGTTAAACCGCTCCTACATCCTGTTTCTGCGCGGCCGCTTGTTGCTGGCGACATCATTGATGGATCTGCAGCAAGGAAAGACCGAACAGGCGAACGCGCAGGTCAAACGTGCCGAAGGTCTGATGCAGGATGGCGTCAAGGCACTGGATGCATACCGCAAGGCACCGCGCCTGGAAGGCTCGGAGGCCGTAAATCAAAAGCTGGAGAGCGCCTACAGGCAATTCGACGGCGTGGTCAAACGCCAGGCGGCTGCGCTGTCGGCCATGGCCGTGCAGGACTATCTGGACTTGAACGATGCCGGCAGCGCCGCGAATACGGCGTTGAGAGAGGCGGTGGGAGAGGTGCTGGCGCATATCGACTCCAGCACCGACGAACTGGTCTCGCAGGCCGAATCGGCCCATGGCGTTTCGCGTACGGTCACGATCGTGATGCTGGCGATTTCCCTGGTCCTGGCATTGGGATGCTGGCTGTTCATCAGCCGGACCGTGCTGCGGCCGCTGCGTGAAGCGGGCGATCATTTCGAGAAGATCTCGGGCGGCGATTTCACCGGCCGCATCGACGTACGCAGCACCAATGAGATCGGCCTGTTGTTCGGCGCGATCAAGCGCATGCAGGAAAGCCTGACCCGCACGGTGGCGCTGGTTCGCCGGGGCGTGGACGAAATCAACGTGGGTTCGCGCGAGATCTCGGCCGGCAATACGGACCTGTCCAGCCGCACCGAGCAGCAGGCAGCCTCGTTGGAAGAGACCGCGGCCTCGATGGAACAACTGGCCTCGACCGTGAAGCAGAACGCCGACAACGCGCGCCAGGCCAATCAGCTGGCGGCCAGCGCCTCGGACGTGGCCGAGCGCGGCGGTTCGGCGGTGTCGGAAGTGGTCAGCACGATGCAAGGCATTTCGGCCAGCTCGCGCAAGA
Organism: Achromobacter sp. FW305-C-30-7; assembly: GCF_058783105.1. Taxonomy (NCBI): domain Bacteria; kingdom Pseudomonadati; phylum Pseudomonadota; class Betaproteobacteria; order Burkholderiales; family Alcaligenaceae; genus Achromobacter; species Achromobacter sp. FW305-C-30-7. The sequence continues at coordinate 646,271 of NZ_JBYSYI010000004.1, forward strand.
TTTCCGAAATCGTGTCGGTGATCGACGGCATCGCCTTCCAGACCAACATCCTGGCGCTGAACGCCGCGGTGGAAGCGGCGCGCGCAGGCGAGCAGGGCAAGGGCTTTGCGGTGGTGGCGGGCGAAGTCCGTTCGCTGGCGCAGCGCAGCGCCCAGGCGGCCAAGGAAATCAAGGGTCTGATCGAGGATTCGGTGACCAAGGTCGGTGCGGGTTCGCAGCAGGTGGAGCGCGCCGGCGCGACGATGCAGGAGATCGTGGCCTCGGTGAAGCGGGTGACCGACATCATGGGCGAGATCTCGGCGGCGTCGGAAGAGCAATCCAGCGGCATCGACCAGGTGAACCGCGCGGTGTCGCAGATGGACGAGGTGACGCAGCAGAACGCGGCGCTGGTGGAAGAGGCTGCCGCAGCTGCGGGTTCGCTGCAAGAGCAGGCGCAACGCCTGGCCGAAGCGGTGGCCGTGTTCAAGATCAACGCGGGTGAAGTGATCGAAGCCCCCGCGCAGCAATTGGCATCGCAACGCAGCGCGCCGCGCATGCCGGCTCCGAAGGTGGCAGCGGCAGGCAAGGCGTCCGCCGAACCCGCCAAGACAGATGCGCCGCCGGCGGAACCTGCCCCGAAGGCCGCGCCCGCGCCACGGTTGACGCAAGTCGCCCGGCCCAAGCCGGCACCGGAAGCGGCCACCACCGTTCGTCCGCTACGCAGGCCGACCATCCGCCCGGCGAGCGCCAAGGATGCCGCAGCTGCGGCGCCAGCAGCCAGCCGACGCCCGACGCCTTCGTCGGACGACGATTGGGAGTCTTTCTGACGGAGGGATCCGTCAGCGCAGCACATGCAGTAAAGCTACCCCCCTATTTACGGCCTGGCGGCAAGAATGCCGCCGGGACGACTACCGGAATATACGGAAATGTTTAGCAATCTGAAGGTGCGCACGGGCTTGATGCTTGCCCAGTTGGCCGTCGCTTTGGCCGCGCTGGTGTCCATCGTCCTGGGCTGGAACAGCATGCGAGCCAACTCCGAGGCGATCAACGCCTTGGACAGTTTGAGCGTTCAGCAGGCCAATCTGATCAAGGACGCATACACGCAGATGCTGCGCGCCACGATACGCGCCGACATTGCCGCTGCGCAGCGGGCCACGGGCGACGCCAGCGGTGCCAGCGAGAACACGCGCACGGTGCAGCAATTGGTTGCGGATGCCAAGAAGAAGATGGAGACCTTCAAGACCATTCCAAAGACCACGGCAGTCGGCAAGAGCGCCGAAGGCGACCTCATTTCGTCGTTCAACGGCTTTGCCGACGCGCTGCAAGCCATGATGTCGGCCTTGGATAAGGGCGATTCGGCGGCCTACCTGGATCTGAAGAACACCCGGGCTGGAGCCGCGAGCGGGGCCTTTTCGAAGCAATTGACCGAATTCGCCAAGGACATTACCTCTTATAGCGAAGAGATGGTGTCGTCGTCGCGCTCGCAGGCGGCGACGATGGCCATCGTGTACGTCGTGCTGGCTGTGCTGATCGTAGCCGTATGGCTGGGCGCTTTCCTGTTCATGAACCGCGTGGTCCTGCGCCCCTTGCGCGCCGTCAGCGACAGTTTCGACAAGATCGCCGGCGGTGACCTGACCGTCCGAGTGGACGTGGCCTCGACCAACGAGATCGGTACGCTGATGGCGGCGGTCAAGCGCATGCAGGAAAGCCTGACGCGCACCGTGGCGTCGGTACGCCGCGGGGTGGACGAGATCAACGTGGGCTCGCGCGAAATTTCCGCAGGCAATACGGACCTGTCCAGCCGTACGGAAGAACAGGCGGCTTCGCTGGAGGAAACCGCGGCATCGATGGAGCAACTGGCTTCGACCGTGAAGCAGAACGCGGACAACGCACGCCAGGCCAACCAATTGGCGGCTAGCGCCTCCGACGTGGCCGAGCGCGGCGGTTCGGCGGTGTCGGAAGTGGTCAACACCATGCAGGAAATTTCTGCCAGCTCGCGCAAGATTTCCGAGATCGTGTCGGTGATCGACGGCATTGCCTTCCAGACCAACATCCTGGCGCTGAACGCCGCGGTGGAAGCGGCACGCGCAGGCGAGCAGGGCAAGGGCTTTGCGGTGGTGGCGGGCGAAGTCCGTTCGCTGGCGCAGCGCAGCGCCCAGGCGGCCAAGGAAATCAAGGGCCTGATCGAGGACTCCGTGACCAAGGTTGGCGCGGGTTCGCAGCAGGTGGAGCGCGCCGGCGCGACGATGCAGGAGATCGTGGCCTCGGTGAAGCGGGTGACGGACATCATGGGCGAGATCTCGGCGGCGTCCGAGGAACAGTCCAGCGGCATCGACCAGGTGAACCGCGCGGTGTCGCAGATGGACGAGGTGACGCAGCAGAACGCGGCGCTGGTGGAAGAGGCGGCCGCAGCCGCGGGATCGCTGCAGGAGCAGGCGGAGCGCCTGGCCGAAGCGGTGGCCGTGTTCAAGATCAACGCGGGCGAAGTGATCGAAGTCCCGGCGCACCAGTTGGCCGGCCAGCGCCGCGCGCCGCGCATGCCTGCCCCGGTCGCTCCCGCGGCTTCCGCAGCGCAGGTGGAGTCGCCCGCCCCGGAGGCCAAGGCAGTTCCGGCGGTACGTTTGACGCATTCCGCGCGGGCCAAGCCGGCCGCAGCTGAAGGGGCGACTGCGGCAAGGCCGCTGCGCCGTCCCGCCGTACGTCCGGCGGCCGCGTCGGAGGTAAAGCCCGCGACGGCGCCGAGCCGCCGGGCTGCGCCAGCGGATGACGATTGGGAATCTTTCTGACACCGGCCTGGCCGGTAAATGGGTAGGGTATGCGAGGCTATATACATCTTTTGGCGGCGGCCGCGATAGCGGTGTTTCTGGCCGGCTGCGCGGCGACGGGGCATAACTTCGACCCGGGCAAGCTGTCGATGCTGACGCCGGGGCAGACGACGCTGGAAGAGGCTTCGCGCACGCTCACCGCCCCGCCCGACAAGCTCTATAAGCAGACCGACGGCACGCTGCTCGCGCTCTGGGCCTTCAAAATCACCTTCGTCGCGGACGGCTTGTACAGCCGCAAGGAAGCGCTGTTGCAGTTCGGCCCGGACGGCCGGCTGCTGCGCCTCGTCGACAGTACCAATATCTTGCTGGAACCTTGGGAACGCCAGAAGCTGCTGGGACCCGCGCCTATGCCTGACCTGCGTCAGGACATGGCGCCATCCCCCGTGGCGCCCGAGGTGCAGACCATCTACATCCCGGGTCCGGGTGAACCGACCGGGTTGCAGCCTCAGGGCAAATAGCGCCCTGTAGTCCAGCGGGGAGCATCGCGGCGCGCGCCGCGATGTACGTCGCCCGAAGTGCATGCCTCGTGTAACAAGGCATGTCGATCGGGTGGTTTTTCATTTGGTCAGAGTAGTTCCTGAGGGATGGGGAAATAATATGGAAGCGAGTCTCGAATCCGGTGCGAAATCCGGCAAGGTCGGCAAGAAGAAGGCCGCGCGCGCGCCCAAGGTGAAGCGCAAGCTGCGATTGCGCGATGCCCGCGTCGGCACCATGTTGCTGTGGGTCATGGCGTTCTTCGCCGTGTTGATCGCGGCGGTGGGCGGCCTGGCCGCGTACTTCCTGCAGAGCAACTATGAGTCGATCCGCGAGGTCAATGCCTTGACCGAGCGTTCCAAGCAGGTCGAAGTGATCAACAGCGACATGCTGCGCGCGCGGGTTGCCCTGATGGTTGCCGCGCGCCACCTGCAGGAATCCGGCTGGGGCAGCGGAGAGAACTCGGCCCGCGACGCCGCAGCAGCCTTGAAGGGCGCCACGGACCTGCTGACCGGCGTGCGTAGCCGCTTCGCCGATTTCCAGAAGAACATGCTGCAGGATGACACCGGCCGTCAGCTGTCGATGAATCTGGTGCGCCGCTACCGCTCGTACATCGACGACGGCGTGGACACCATGGTCGAAGCCTTGCGCAGCGAAGACTATTCCACCTTCTATATGGTGAACAACGAGTACGGCACGCCCCGCAGCGCCGCCTTCATCGAGGCGCTCAGCGAATTCGGCAAGTACATTGGCGACCAGCAGCAAGCCACGATCGACGAGGCCGAAGCCAATTTCAACCTCGCCATGGTGGCGGTGGGCGTCGCGGTCGGCCTGGCGGTGCTGCTGATGATCCTGGCCCGCATCGTGTTCGGCCGCCTGGTGGTACGCCCCTTGGTGGAAGCTGGTCAGCATTTCGACAAGATTGCCGCGGGAGACCTGACCAGCCGAGTGGAAGTGCGCTCGCACAATGAGATCGGCCAGCTGTTCGCTGCACTCAAGCGCATGCAGGAAAGCTTGACCCGTACCGTGTCCGTAGTGCGCCGCGGCGTCGACGAGATTACGGTGGGTTCGCGTGAGATCTCGGCCGGCAATACGGACCTGTCCAGCCGCACGGAAGAACAGGCCGCCTCGCTGGAGGAAACTGCAGCCTCGATGGAAGAGTTGGCTTCGACCGTGAAGCAGAACGCCGACAACGCGCGCCAAGCCAACCAACTGGCGGCTAGCGCCTCGGACGTGGCCGAGCGCGGCGGTTCGGCGGTGTCGGAAGTGGTCAGCACGATGCAAGGCATTTCTGCCAGCTCGCGCAAGATTTCCGAGATCGTGTCGGTGATCGACGGCATCGCCTTCCAGACCAACATCCTGGCGCTGAACGCGGCGGTGGAAGCGGCGCGCGCCGGCGAGCAGGGCAAGGGCTTTGCGGTGGTGGCGGGCGAAGTCCGTTCGCTGGCGCAGCGCAGCGCCCAGGCGGCCAAGGAAATCAAGGGCCTGATCGAGGACTCGGTGACCAAGGTCGGCGCGGGTTCACAGCAGGTGGAACGCGCTGGCGCGACGATGCAGGAGATCGTGGCCTCGGTGAAGCGGGTGACGGACATCATGGGCGAGATCTCGGCGGCGTCGGAAGAGCAATCCAGCGGCATCGACCAGGTGAACCGCGCGGTGTCGCAGATGGACGAGGTGACGCAGCAGAACGCGGCGCTGGTGGAAGAGGCGGCCGCAGCCGCGGG
>NZ_JBYSYI010000005.1:0-633681 GCF_058783105.1 Achromobacter sp. FW305-C-30-7
ATGTTCTTCACGTAGTCAGCGTGGCCCGGGCAGTCAACGTGCGCGTAGTGACGCGCTTCCGTTTCGTACTCGACGTGTGCCGTGTTGATCGTGATGCCGCGAGCCTTTTCTTCAGGAGTCGCATCGATCTGGTCGTAGCCCTTGGCTTCGCCACCGAACTTGTTCGACAGAACGGTCGTGATAGCGGCCGTCAACGTCGTTTTGCCGTGGTCAACGTGACCAATCGTACCCACGTTCACGTGCGGCTTGGTACGTTCAAACTTGCCTTTTGCCATGGCTGACTCCTGACCTGGATTGCGCTTCAGACTGAAGAAAAGAACTTCGAAATTTGTGGTGCCCATGGCGCGGATCGAACGCGCGACCTCTCCCTTACCAAGGGAGTGCTCTACCACTGAGCCACATGGGCATTTAAAAATCTTGGAGCGGGTGAAGGGAATCGAACCCTCGTCGTAAGCTTGGAAGGCTTCTGCTCTACCATTGAGCTACACCCGCGGCATACCCTTTCACCTTCTCTTTCCCAAACCTTTTCAATCCAAAGCCCTGGAAAACGTTGCAGCCTTCTTTGCGAAGGTCGTTCGGCTTTCCGGGCCTTACATTTTAAATCCAGGCCAACCGCGCCTGGATTTGGGTATGGGTCTCTGGTGGAGGAGGTTGGATTCGAACCAACGTAGGCGCAAGGCCAACAGATTTACAGTCTGCCCCCTTTAACCACTCGGGCACTCCTCCAGCGGAGAATTCGAGATTATGAACACTTTCAAATCCGCTGTCAAACGCTTCGGACGAAATATTCAAAATCCTTCTTCAACCCCCGCTGCGTTTCCGCGCAGAGGGGGCGAAGCTTACAGGTTTCCGCGAATTGCTGCACGGAAAAGATCGGAATACTGCTCTGGCGTGTAGTTGACGGGGTTGCCGCCGGCCGAGGGATCCTCGGCCGCCATGCGCCCGACTCGTTCCGCCTGGGCATCGTCGATGCCAATTTCCGCCAGGGTGTGGGGAATGCCGAGCGTCTCGCGCAGGCTCAGCACCCAATCCAGCACCGCTCCCGGGCCAGGATCGGGCAGGCCCAGGTAACGCGCCAACGCTTCCAGGCGCGGCGCCACCGCGTGCTGGTTGGCTTTCAGCACATAGGGCATGAGGATTGCGTTGAGCGTGCCGTGATGCGCGTCGTACAACGCGCCCAGCGGATGCGCCAGCGCATGCATGGCGCCCAGCCCGCGCTGGAAAGCCGTCGCGCCCATGCTGGAAGCCACCAGCATTTGCAGCCGCGCCTGCAGATCCCCGCCATCGGCCACCGCCTGCGGCAGATATTCCTTCACCAGACGCATGCCTTCGATCGCGATGCCAGCCGCCATGGGATGGAAGAATGGCGAACAGTAGGCCTCCAGATTGTGCGACAGCGCGTCCATGCCGGTTGCCGCCGTGATCTTCGGCGGCAGGCCGACTGTCAGTTCCGGGTCCAGGATCACGACGGACGGCAGCATGCGCGCATGGAAGATGATGCGCTTGACCTCGGCGGCCTCATCGGTGATGACGGACGCGCGCCCTACCTCCGAACCCGTGCCCGCGGTGGTCGGCACCGCCACCACTGGCGCCATGCCTGCCACATCGACCCGCAGGTAGTTGTCGCCGATGTCCTCGAAATCCCACAAGGGCCGCGTCTGTCCCGCCATCAGGGCGATTGCCTTGGCAGCGTCCAGCGCGGAACCTCCGCCAAATGCAATCACGCCATCGTGGCCGCCTTGTTTGTATGCGCGCACGCCATCGTCGACGTTGCGGCCCGTGGGGTTGCCTTTTATTTCGTGGAACAGGCCGCACTCCAGGCCGGCGTCACCGCATGCGCGCAGCACGTCCGCGACCATGGGCAAGGCGGCCAGCCCGGGATCCGTCACCAGCAACGGACGCGTCATGCCAAGCCCGCGGCACAGTTCCGGCAGTTCCTTGATGCGGCCGGGGCCGGCCTTGATGGCGGTGGGATAGTTCCAATTTACGCAGGGCAGAGTCATGGCTGGTTTCCTGATGGCGTCCTGTCAGACGCTGCGCAGATGAAAGGATTTGGCTTGCGTCAGTTGTTCGTAGCCGACTGCCGACAAGGACACGCCGCGGCCGGAGTTCTTCACGCCGGTCCACGCCAGCGCGGGATCCAGATAGTCGCAGCGGTTCATGAAGAACGTTCCGGTGCGAACCTGCACACCGATATGCAACGCGGCCTCCTGATCCTGAGTGAAGACCGCCGCCGTCAGCCCATAAGGACTGTCGTTCATCAGGCCGATGGCTTCCTCATCGTTGTCCACCGGCATGATGCCGACCGCAGGCCCAAAGCACTCGTCGTTCATGATGCGCATGCGGTGATCGACCTGTGTCAGCAACGCTGGCGCAACATAAGGCGAGCCTATGCTCGCTTCCTTGAAATGCGAGTTATCAATCATATTTATGGCGCCGGCCGACACCGCTTCATCGATTATTCCGCGTATCTCGGCGGCGGCCTTCGCACGCACTACGGGACCCAACGTGGTATCGGCGTGCAGCGGATTCCCCAGGACATAGCTGCGCGTCAGTTCGGCGGCGCGCTCGACGAATTCGTCGTACCGCGCACGCGCCACGTAGATGCGCTGGATGCCGCAGCAGGACTGGCCCGAATTGAAGAATGCGCCGTCCACCAGGGTTTCGACCGCGTGATCGATCTTCGCGTCTGCCCGCACATAGGCCGGATCATTGCCGCCGAGTTCCAGGCCTGCGCCTATGAAACGCCCCGCCGCGCTCTCTTCCACGGCATGCCCGCCGCGCACGGAGCCGGTGAACGAGACATAGCCGATCTCCGGTGCGCGGATCAGCCGATGCACGATGTCGTGGTTGGCATGCAGATACTGGAACACGCCCTTGGGCGCCCCCGCCTCGCGGAACGCGCGGTCGATCAGTTCGGCGCACAAGGGCGTCTGGTCGGAATGCTTGAGGATGACGGTGTTGCCCGCCATCAGCGCGGGCACGATGCTGTTCACCGCCGTCAACAGAGGGTAGTTCCATGGCGCTATCGTCAACGCTACGCCTATCGGTTCGCGGCTGATGAAGCGAGTGAAGCCGGTTTGTTCCGGAACCTGGATGGGCGCCAGCGCATCGCCGGCGATGGCGATCATGTGACGCGCGCGCGCCTCGAAGCCTGCTACCTCGCCCGGCGTGTAGCGCAACGGTCGCCCCATCTGGATGGTAATGGCGCGCGCGACTTCTTCCTTCGCGGCGACGAAGCGATCGACTGCCGCCGACACGATGCGCCCCCGCCCCTCCACGCCCAGCGCCTGCCACGCGGCTTGCGCGGCTTGCGCGTCGGCAAGCGCCTGCGCGATCTGCGCCTCGCTGGCATAGGGACGGCGCACAACCTCGCGCCCGTCGATGGGACTGATGGTAATGAGTTCCTGAGTCATGTCTGCCCTGCGCAAGCGGTTTGGTTTGGATTCAGATGATTTCGAAGTAGCGCGCCAGTTCCCAGTCGGTCACGTGGCGCCGGAACTGCCGTTCTTCCCATTCGCGCGTGGCCGCGTAGTGCTCGACGAAGGCGTCGCCGAACAGATGGCGCGCGGCTTCGGATTCGCGCAGCCGCTGCGCAGCTTCCCACAAGGTGGTGGGCAGGCGCAGATGCGCCGGAAACTGCTGCGTGTAGGCATTGCCTTGCACCATGGGCTCGGGCGTCAACCCTTGTTCGATGCCATATAGCCCCGAAGCCAGGGCTGCGGACAAGGCCAGATAGGGATTGGCGTCGGCCGATCCGATGCGCACCTCGACGCGCTGCGATTTATCGCTGCCCGGAATCAGGCGCAGCGCAGTGGTTCGGTTTTCCATGCCCCAGGTGGCGTCCAGCGGCGCCCAATATCCGGGCACCAGGCGCGAATAGCTGTTGATGGTTTGCGCGTACAGGGCCATGAACTCCGGCAGATAGCGCTGCACGCCAGCCATGAAGGAGGCTTGCGTTGCGCTCATGCCATGCGGCCGCGATTCGTCGTAGAAGACAGAGCGGTTGGTCTTGTGGTCGCGCAGCGACAGATGGATGTGGCCGCTTTGGCCCGGATGATCGTGCGACCACTTCGCCATGAAGGTCGCCATCAGCCCGTTCTGCTGCGCCAGCGCCTTGGTGAAGGTCTTGAACAGAAAGGCCTTGTCGCCCGCGGCAGCAGCCAGATCCACCGCCAGGGCCGCTTCCAGCACGCCGGGTCCCGTCTCGGTGTGCAGCCCCTCGATGGGCATGTCCATGCGTTCGCACATGTCCAGCAGCTTGCGGTAGAAGTCGCCTTCGACGGTGCTGCGCAGCACGGAGTAGCCGAAATTTCCTGGGGTCCAGTTCTCCATGTTGCGATAGTTCTTGGCGCGCACGGAGTGCGGCGTCTCGCGGAACATGAAGAATTCGTACTCGAGCGCGGCGTAGACGTCGTAGCCCATGCCCGCGGCGCGGTCCAGGGTGCGGTGCAGCAGCCGCCGCGGACAGATGGCGCCGGCGTCGCCCTCGAATTCCGCCAGGAACAGCAGCATGTCTTCGCCGCCCGGCCCCTGTTCCAGCGGCAGCCGGCGGCCGCTTTGCGGGATGATCCTGAGCTTGGCATCGGGATAGGCCGTGTGCCACCCGGTGTACTTGGTGTTGTCGTAGAGCTGGTCGTCCAGATCCCAGCCGAACACCACGTCGCAGAACGCCAGCCCCGAGCGCAGCGCGCCCAGGAATTTGTCGCGCCGCAAGTATTTTCCCAGCATGACGCCGTCGACGTCGGACAAGCCTACCTTGATGTGCGAGAGCTGGCTGGCTTGCACCAGCCGCTCCGCGTCTTCTACCGTTGCTACCCCTAGTGCATGCATGCTCTTTCACCTTGTGGCTGAAGCGTTGCGTTGAACTGCGGGCGGGCGACGCGGCGTTCAGGTCATGGCCGCCCCCAGCACCCGCATCGCCTGGCGATGCAGCTGCGGCGTGGCGGCCGCGACGACGCGGCCCTGCGATTCGAGGCTGAGCGGCTGCCCCGACCAATCGGTAATGACGCCGCCAGCCCCTTCGATCACGGGCATCAGCGCCAGATAGTCATACGGCTGCAGGCCGGACTCGACCACCAGGTCGACGTGCCCGCTGGCCAGCAGGCCGTAGCTATAGCAATCGCCGCCGTAGCGGCGCATGCGCGCGGCCTGCGTCAGCGCCTCGAAAGCGGCCAGTTCCGCGCCGACAAAGATGTCGGGAGAGGTGGCGTACAAAATGGCCTGCCGCAGCTCGGCACAGGCGCTGGCGCGGCAGACAACACCGTTCAGCTGCGCGGCTGCACCGGCCGCGCCGATCCAGCGTTCGTCCAGCATGGGGATGTCGATCACGCCCAGCACGGACTTGCCCCGGTGCAGCAGCGCCAGCAAGGTGCCCCACAGCGGGTTGCCGGAAATGAAGGCGCGCGTGCCGTCGATGGGATCCAGCGACCACACGAACTCGGCTTCGGCGTGCGAGGCGCCGAACTCTTCACCAAAGATGCCGTGGTCGGGATAGTGCTGGGCGATGGCCTCGCGCAAGGCGGCCTCGACCTCCCTGTCCGCCTGCGTGACCGGGCTTGCGTCGGCCTTGGTGTCGACGTCCAGCGGGTGCCGGAACCATTTGCGCGACAAGGGGCGCACACGGTCCGCCAGCGTCTGGGCGAACGAGGAGTACGCGGCCAGCTGCTGCGCGGATAACGGCGGTGAAGTTTGCATCGATGAGCTCCAGGCGTGGCGCGGGAGGATGCGCCTACGCCAAAAAAACCCTTGAATACAGGTTTTTCCAGTCTAGACACGTTGCCACAAATTTGCAAACATACATAAAACTGCAACCTGCCGGATGGGTTGCAGAAGACTGCCCGCCTACGTAGCTCGCCACCGTTGCCGTGTATTCCAACCGGAGTCCCATCATGCAATGTATGAAGAAGCTTGGCCTTGTGGTTGCAGTAATTTCCCTAGGTTGGACGCAGGCCCATGCCGGCGCCATCACCGTCTACACCGCCCTCGAAGAAGACGAGATCGCGGCCTACCTGAAGGCCGCCAACGCCGCCATGCCCGATGTAAAGGTCAATGTGCTGCGGCTGTCCACCGGCGACCTGGGCGCCCGCCTGATCGCCGAGGCCTCCAACCCGCAGCAGGACGTGATCTGGGGCTTCGCCGTCAGCAACATGCTGGACCCGCGCCTGCAGAACCTGCTCGAGCCGTACGCGGCCAAGGGCATGGACGCCCTGCCCGCCCAGTACAAGGGCGCCGACCAGAAGTGGTTCGCGGCCACCGGCTATGTCGCCGCATTCTGTGTCAACACGGACAGGCTCAAGTCCAAGAACCTGCCCATGCCCACGTCCTGGGAAGACCTGACCAAGCCGGTCTACAAGGGCGAAATCGTTATCCCCAGCCCCGCGGCCTCCGGCACCGGCTATCTGCAGATCGTCGCGCTGTTGCAGGGCATGGGCAAGGAAAAGGGTTGGGCGCTGCTCAAGGACCTGGACAAGAACGTGGCGCAATACACGCCGTCCGGCTCGCGTCCCTGCAAAATGGCGCGTGCCGGCGAGTACGCCATCGGCGTGTCCTTCGCCTTCCCCGCCATGCAGTCCATCGAGGAAGGCTTTCCCATCAAGATGGTGATTCCGTCCAAATGGGTGGGCTACGAGCTGGAAGCCTCGGGCCTGATGAAGACGGCCAAGAATCCCGCCGACGCCAAGCGCTTCCTCGACTGGACGCTGTCGGCACAAGCGGGCGGCCTGTACAGCAAGTACAAGGAACTGGTGACCATCCCCGGCGCCACGCCCAACAAGGCCGCCGAGGCCGCGGGCCTGCCCAAGGACCTGACCGCCGTGCTGTATCCCGTGGACTTCCCCAAGTCAGCCGCGGAACGGGACGCCACCATCAAGACCTGGCAGGAAACCATCAAGCGTTGATGGGCCGGCGGCCGGTGGCAAGCCGGCCGCCGCCCGTCCTGGAGACGCCATGTATCTGGAATTGCGCGGGATACGCAAGACGTTCGATGCGTCGGTAGCGCTGCAAGACATCGACCTGTCCGTGGGCGAGCATGAATTCGTCTGCCTGCTCGGCCCCAGCGGCTGTGGCAAAACCACTTTGCTGCGCATCGTGGCGGGCCTGCTGCCCTTTGACCGCGGCACCATCACGCTGGGCGGACGCGACCTGAGCGCGCTGCCTGCGCGCAAGCGCGGCTTCGGCATCGTGTTCCAGTCGTATTCCCTGTTCCCCAACATGACCGTGGCGGAAAACGTAGGCTACGGCCTGCGCATCCGCGGTGAACCTCGCGAACGCATCGCCATGCGTGTCAAAGAGCTGCTGACACTGATCAAACTGCCCGACTATGCCGAACGCTACCCGCACCAGCTGTCGGGAGGCCAGCAGCAGCGCGTGGCGCTGGCGCGCGCGCTGGCGGTGGATCCGGCGCTGATCCTGCTGGACGAGCCGCTCTCCGCGCTGGATGCGCGCGTACGCACCGACATGCGCGCCGAGATCCATGAGGTGCAGCGGCGCCTGAAGATCCCCACCGTGATGGTGACGCACGATCAGGAGGAGGCGCTGACGCTGGCCGACAAGATCGTCTGCATGAACGACGGCCGCATCGAACAGGTCGGCTCGCCTTCCGACCTGTATCTGCGGCCGCGCACGCGCTTTGTGGCGAACTTCGTGGGGCTGAGCAATCTGCTGCCCACCGACTGGGTGCGCGAAGCCATGCCCCAGTTGCTGTCCACGCGGCCCGAGGGCGCCAGCGAACGCTACGAGGCCTGCTTGCGGCCGGAAAGCCTGCGCATCGCCGCGGATGAGCAAGGTCCGGGCCGTGTGCAGGACATGACCTTCATGGGCAATCTCACCCGCTTGCGGGTCGCCTGGCAGGGGCGCGAACTTCTGGTGGAACAGCATGGCGCCGCCGGCCTGTCGCGCGGCGCGCCCGTGCGCCTGGACATGGAGCCGGGTCAATGCGCCTGGGTCAGCGTATGACGCATCACATCGCGCAAACCGGAGACTCCGCTTGAGCGCCGCTCACGCCAGCACGGCCATCGCGGCGCCCGCCGGCCGCGCCCCCTGGTCGGCGGACCGCGTACTGTTGTGGACCTGCGTCGGGATCCCCCTGGCGGGCCTGGCGCTGTTCTTCCTCTATCCGCTGGCGACCGTGGCCTGGCGCAGCCTGGTCGAGAAAGACGGCTCGGTCGGCCTGGGCAACTATGCCGAGGTCTTCGCCACTCGCGGCGTGCTCACGGCCACGCTGAATAGCCTGGTCATGAGCGCCGCCACCACGGTGGTCAGCGTCACGCTGGGCTTCGCCATCGCTTATGGTTTGGACCGTAGCTGCATGCGCGGCAAGGCCGCCGTGCGGCTGGCGCTGGTGCTGCCGCTGCTGGCGCCGTCGCTGGTGCAGGGCCTGGGGCTCATCTTCCTGCTGGGACGCAATGGACTGGTGCACCGCTGGACCGGCTGGGAAATCGACATCTACGGCTTCTGGGGCCTGTTGATCTCCAACGTGTTCTACGCCCTGCCCCAGGCCGTGCTGATCCTGCAGGCGGCCTTGCGCAACATGGACGCGCGCTACTACGACGCGGCCGAAGTCATGGGCGCCTCAAGCACGCGCCAGTTCTTCGACATCACCCTGCCCAACTGCAAATTCGGCCTGCTGAGCGCGGCCTTCGTGGTGTTCGTCATCACCATTACCGATTTCGGCAACGCCGCCGTGATCGGCGGCAACTACCGGGTGTTGGCCACCGAGATCTACAGCCAGGTATCGGGGCAGATGAACTTCGGCATGGGCTCCGTGGTCGGCATCCTGCTGCTGCTGCCCTCGCTGATATCGGTGCAGATCGAGCGCGTCGCCTCGCAGCGCCAGTTCGGTTCGGCCTCGCCCAGCGGCCTGCGGGTCTCACCGCAACCGGCCCGCGCACGCGACGCGGCGTTTACCGCTGGCATACTGCTTGCCTGTGGCACGATCATCCTGACGGTGGCCACGGTGATCTTCGCCAGTTTCATGCGCCTGTGGCCGTACCGCATGGAATGGACGTTGAAGCACTACGACATCACCGTCAGCGGCGGCTACACGCCGCTCTGGACGTCCCTGTACCTCTCACTGGCGGCGGCAGGCGGCGGCGTGCTGCTGCTGTTCTTCCTGAGCTTCGGCGTATGCCGGATTCCACGCGCATGGGCCAAGCTGGTGTACCTGGTGTCGGTACTGCCGGTAGGCGTTCCGGGCCTGGTGCTGGGCTTGTCGTACATCTTCGCCTTCAACGCCCCCGGCACGCCCCTGTATGCGCTGTATGGCAGCGCCGCGCTGATCGCCTTGTGCAACTTCTACCACTACCACACACAAGGCTTCCTGACGATGATGACCGGCATGCGCGCAGTGCCGCAGGCACTGGAGGAAGCAGTCAGCTGCCTGGGCGGCGGTACGCTGCGGGTGCTGCGCGACGCGGTGCTGCCGCTGATCGGCCCGACCGTGCTGGGCGTGTTCTTCTTTCTGTTCATGCGGTCCATGGTGACCCTGTCGGCGGTGATCTTCCTGGTCACGCCTTCCGTCAGCGTAGCGCCGGTTTCTGTCCTGCGCCTGGACGAAGCCGGCTTCGTCTCGCAGGCCGCGGCCTATTCAACCCTTATCATGCTGGTCGTGGGAGGGTCCCTGCTGGCATTGCGCGCGCTGATCGCCGCGGCCGCACGGCGCCGGACATAGATTAGGAAGCATCGGAAATGTGGCAAGAAGAGCGGTATCAAAGAATCCGCGCCCTGCTGTCTTCATTGCAGCAGGTATCGACCGACCGTATCGTCGGCGAACTGGGGGTCTCGCGGGAAACGGTCAGGCGTGACCTGCTCGAACTCGAGGCGATGGGGGAATTGCGCCGGGTGCACGGCGGCGCCGTGCCGGTGCACAGCGAACCGCCCATCGCGGAACGCGTGCATACGCGCGTCAAATACAAGCGCGCCATCGCGCGCGCGGCGGCAGGCCTGGTATCCAGCGGCCAGACCCTGTTCCTGGACGCCGGCAGCACCACCAGCGTGCTGGCCGACGAACTGGCCAAACTGTCGGGCCTGACCGTCATTACCAACTCGTTCGACGTGGCCTTGAAAGTGGGCACGGCCGGCAACGGCGCCAACCAGTTGATCATGCTGGGCGGATCCGTGGGCGGCCCGGTATGCGCCACGGCCGGCGACATCACGATCGCCGAGATCCATCGCTATCGCGCCGACCTGGCGCTGCTGTCGCCGGTGGGCGTGGACGCCGAGTTCGGCGCCACCAACTACGACCTGCGCGAGGCCGAGGTGGCGCGCGCCATGGCCGCCAACGCCAAGCAGCTGGTGCTGCTGGCCGATTTCAGCAAGATCGGCCTGTGCAGCCGCGTGTCCTATTGCAGCGCGGACCGCATCGACCATCTGGTCACCAACACCAGCGCGCAGAAGTCGCCCGCCTACGCCGCCTTGAAGTCCGCGGTCGGCAAGGTCGTGGCGGTGTAGCGCTAGGCCCCCGCGTCAGTCCAGCGACACGCCGGCAGTCTTCACCATGTCGGCCCAATACACGGTGTCCTCCTGCAGCCGCGTCTTGAACGCGGCAGGCTGGCTGCCCACCGCCCAGCTGCCGCCGCTATTGATCTTGGCGATCACGGCGGGCGATTTCATTGCCTGCGCCACGGCTTGCGCCAGGTAGGCAATGCGCTCGGGCGGCGTGCCGGCGGGCGCGAACAGTCCATACCAGTCATCGGCGGTAATGCCCTCCATGCCCGCCTGCTTGAGCGTGGGCGCCCCCTTGAAAATGCCGATGCTGTTCTCATGGCTGAGCGCCAGGATGCGCAGCTTGCCAGCGGCGACCATGGGTTCGGCCGAGGCCGGCGAAGTTATCAACATGTCCACCGTGCCGCCCATCAGGTCGGTGATGGCAGGTGCCGCGCCCCGGTACGGCACGTGCACCAGTTTCACGCCGGCCTTCTGCGACAACAGCGCCCCCATCAGATGGCTCATGGTGCCGTTGCCCGGGGTCGCGTAGGTCACCACGCCGGGCTGCTTGCGCGCGGCTTCCAGATAGTCGTTCAGGGTCCGGTACGGGCTTTCGCTGCGGGCCACCAGCACCAGCGGCGCGGAGGTGATCTGCGAGATGGGCATGAAGTCCTTCACCGGATCAAAGCCCACGTTCTTATACAAACGCGGATTGACCGCCATCACGCTGGTCTGCGACATCACCAGGGTGTAGCCGTCGGGCTTGGCGCGCGCCACCTGCGCCGTGCCGACATTGCCGCCCGCGCCCGAACGGTTTTCCACCACCACGCTCTGGCCCGTGATGGCGCCCAGTTCCTGCGCGAGCAGACGCGCGACGCCGTCATTGCCGCCGCCCGGCGGAAATGGCGACACGACCGTGATGGCCTGCTTGGGATAGTCCGGCAGGGGCGCGGGCGCCTGGGCGTGGACAACGGTCCCCCACAGCAGACCGGCCAGGGCCGCGGCGGCGGCCTTGCGTACGTGCGATGCATGGTGCTTCATCTGGAATTCCCCTTGTGATTGGCAGCCGGATACTCGGCCGTCCTTTGCATTCCGGTTCGGCATGAACCGTCCGCACCCCGGCCAAGAAGGCCGGGGCGTACTTTTCGGATTGATGCGTCTGCTGTGCCGCGGGACCGGATCAGGCCGGCACGGCGGTTCCGGTATCAGCGCGCCGGAAAGCGGTAGCCCGCCAGTTCGCGTTCATCGATCTGCTTGACCAGGTTGGTCTCCCAGGCCAGGTACTGGCGCGCGGCGGCCTTGTTGCCGTCGTGGCGGTCATGCACGAAGAACAGGTAGTCGATGCAGTCGGCGTCGGCGGGCTCGGCCGCCGCGGACGCCAATGCGATGCCCTGCGCGCGCCAGCTGGCGGGATCGCCGGTGTTGCCCTGGATGTCGCTCACGCCCTGCGCCCGCAGGTCCTGCGCGGCCCACGCAGCCAGGGCCGCATCCTCGGCCAGCAGCACCACGGGACGCGCGGCGTCCAAGCGCAGGCTGGCCAGGCGCGGACGGATGGACCAGCGCGCGCCGGCGATATGGTCGGCGCGATAGCGCATGCTGGGGCGCAGGTCGACCAGTTGCGCACCTTGCGCGAGCGCAGCGGCAAGCTGCGCATCTGTCATCAGGGGCAATTGCGGCACCAGCGCTTTTTCCACAGGGTTGTCCAGGCTCGCGTGCACGCCTTCGCGCAGCACGCTGGCGTCCCAGCCCATCTGCCTCAGCCAGCTGGCGACCACTGGCGCGCGCACGCCCTCGGCGTCGAACACCACGATGCGCGCGCCCCGCACGGCCAGGTACTGGTCCGTGGCCTGGATCAGCTGGCCGCCAGGCGTATGCTGCGCGCCGGGCAAGGAACCTTGCGCGTACTCTTCGGCGCTGCGCACATCGCACAGGAAGGTGCTGCGGGTCTTGTCGCGCAACCACCCCTGTACCTCTTCGGCACTCACCATGGGCACGCCATGGCTTTCGGCCAATCGCAAGGAACGCTGCGCCAGCGCGGGCAGGTCCTGCGGCGCGACGCCGTCGTCGTAGCGGCGGCGCGCGCCGTGTTCGAGTTGCAGGTCTTCCAGGTACCAGCCCTGGGTGCCGTTCTCCAGCGCGTAAACCGGATTCGGCACGCCCAGGTTGATCAGCGTCTGCGCCCCGATGATGCTGCGCGTGCGGCCGGCGCAGTTCACCACGATGGTCGTCTGTGGATTGCTCGCCAGCGCGTGAGCGCGCAGCGCCAGTTCGCCGTTGGGGCAGCAGATGCCGCCGGGGATGCTCATCTTCTGGTACTCGGCGTAAGGCCGGCCGTCCAGCACGATGAGGTCGTCTCCGCGGCGCTGGCGCTCGGCCAGATCACGCGCGCCGATGCGCGGGGTGTGGAAAACTTCTTCGGCCAGTTCGCCGAAGGTTTTGCTGGGCACGTTCACGCCGGCGAACACGGCGTAGCCGTCGCGCTGCCATTGCGCGATGCCGCCAGCCAGGCGGTGCACGTTGCGGTATCCCAGCGCGGCCAAAGCCTGCGCGGCGCGCGCCGCCGTGTCGTCGGCGCCGCCCTCGTCGTAAACGGCAATCCGCACATCGCGCCGCGGCGCCAGGCGCACGATATCCACTTCCAGCCGGCTATAGGGCACAGGCGCGGCATAGAACAGATGCCCCTCGCCATACTGGCCGTGCTCGCGCACGTCCAGCAGCGCGATCTCCGCGCCGTCATGCAGCCATTGCTTGAGCGTGTGCGGATCGACGTCGACGGCGGGATGGGCTTGGGTGGGGTGCATCATGGTGTTCAGAGAGGACGGAAAGAGTTGGGATAGCGCTTGCTCAAGATCGGCGATGAGGTCATCGGGGTCTTCCAGGCCCACATGCAGACGCAGCATGACGCCACGTGGCGTGGAGTCCGGCAGGGATCGCGCGGCACGCAGATTGACGGGGATCACCAGGCTTTCGAAACCGCCCCACGATGCGCCTATGCCGAACAGCTGCAGGCTGTTGATAAGTCGCTCGACGTCGTCCATGCCGGCCGCGCCGGAAAATTCCACCGTCAAGAGGCCATTCGCGCCGCTGCAATCGCGCTGCCACAACGCATGGGAAGGATCGCCCGGCAAGGCCGGGCAAAGGACACGCGCCACTTCCGGGCGGCCCAACAGAAAATCGGCCACGCGCAGGGCGCTGCGGGCGTGCTGCGCCATGCGCAAGGGCAATGTGCGCATGCCGCGCAGCACCAGGTAGGCGTCGTCGGCGCCGACGGTCTGGCCCAGATCCACGGTGGCGCGTTCCAGCGGACTCCAGGCGCGCGCATTGGAGATCACCGCGCCCATCATCACGTCGGCATGCCCGCCCAGGTACTTGGTGGCCGCGAGGATCGAAATGTCGGCACCCAGCGTGAGCGGTTTGTGCACCAAACCGGAGGCCCAGGTGTTATCCACAGCCAACCAGCAATCATGCGCGCGGGCCAGCGCGGCCAGTGCCGGCAAATCCGGCATCTCGTAGGTCAGCGAGCCCGGCGACTCCGCATAGATCATGCGGGTTTCAGGACGGATGAGCGCCTCGATGCCCGCGCCGTCCGGCCGGTAGTACGTGTACGCAATCCCCATGCGCGATAGATGTTCCGCGCAGAAGCGGCGCACCGGTTCATACACCGCATCCGTGATCAGCACGTGGTCGCCCGCGCGCAGATAGGCCAGCAGCACGGTGGCGATGGCGGCCTGCCCGGTGGGATACAGCTTGGCGCGATAGCCCTCTTCCAGTTCCACCAAGGCGTCTTCCAGCGCGTGCGTGCTATCGGTGCCGCGCGCGCCATAGGACGGCAGGCGTTCCTGGTCGCGGCGGCTGCGCGTATCGCGCCAAGCCTGCACGCTGTCGAAGACGTAGGTGCTGGCGCGCGTGACCGGCGTATTGACCCAGCCATGATGTGGGCGACCGGCGCGCAGCAGGCGCGTGGCGGACCGATAGGGCTTGTCCATGTCAGCGGCGGGTTTGCACGCCGATCGGCATGACTTTGCAGGTGCCGGCTTCCAGATCGAACGCCAGGCGTTCGGTCAGCGTTTCCAGCGCGCGGCCGTACATGTGCAGATGGCGGATGACGCTGTCGCCCTGGATCTCCACGGCGTGGATATCGTCCGGCATCAGTGCGATGCCCGCGCCAGGACCGACCACCACGGTGCCGGTCTTTTCCAGGCGGCCCACGCCGGGCACGGAACCGTCGTCGCTGCGGTCGTAGACGTAGTTGTATTCCACGCCTTCCACGGCCGCGATACAGGCCCAGGTGGTGTGGTTGTGCGGGACGATCTGCTTGCCGGGGCGCATGACGTTCAGATAGAGCGCGTAGCTCTTGTCGGCCTCTTCGGCGATCAGGTAGCGGGCCTGGCGCTCACCGTCTTCCGGCGCGGGATAGCGGTCGGCGGCCCACCAGTCGGTATGGCTGGCCAGGCCGACCAACTCATCCAGCACGGTCTGGAGGCTGTCGCGGTTCAGCCCCTTATTTCCTACAGTTTTTTTAATATTTCCGATGGCGCTGGCGATGCCAGCCTGATGAGGATGTGCGGTGCTCACTTTCGATTTTCCCTATTTTCATGAGTTATGGAATTGACTGTATCCGTCCTCCTCCCGTGGAACAATTTAAATTGCCTTAAGATTCCATTAGCATCTCTAATACTTTCTAGACCACCATGCGCAACCTGGATCTGGACCTGCTCCGCACCCTGACCGCCATCGCCCGGCACGAGACCTTCTCGGAAGCCGCCAATCGGCTGCATAAGACGCAATCGGCCGTGACGCAGCAGATGCAGCGGCTGGAGTCACTCATCGGCCAGCCTCTGTTCGAGAAACAGGGCCGCAACAAAGTGCTGTCGTCGCACGGACGCCGCCTGGTGGAGTACGCCCGCCACATGCTGGCCATCAACGACGAGGCGCTGCGCGCCTTGCAAGACGGGCCGTTGGAAGGCGATCTGCGGCTGGGCGCGCCGCTGGACGTGGCGGACTCCATCCTGCCGACGCTGCTAACGCACATCGCGCGTGCGGCGCCACGCGTGAAGCTGGAAATCCGCACGGACCGCAGCCCCTTCCTGATGGATGCCCTACGCGCCGGCGAGCTTGACCTGACGATATCCACACGCTTCGATCAGGACTTCGAGGGCGTGGCGCTGCGCACCTCGCCCACGGTGTGGCTGGCCTCCGCCGACTACGTGCACGACATGCATGCGCCGGTGCCGTTGGTGCTGGCCGACGAGCCCAGCATCTTCCGCCGGCTGGCGCTCACGGCCCTGGAGCAGGCGCGCGTGCGCTGGCACACCAACTATGTGGCGCCGACTCTGGTGGGGATAAAGGCCGCCTTGCGCGCCGGACTGGGTGTCACGGCCCGCAGCGTGGAACTACTGGGGCCGGAGATGCGCGTGTTGGGCGAAAAGGAAGGGCTGCCGCCCCTGCCCGACGTGACGTACTTCCTGTGGATAAGGCCGGACCTGATCAATCCGCTGACGCGGCAGGTCTACGACATGCTCAGGACCAGCCTGGGGCTGGCGCAGCAGGAGAATGCGGCGGTCCAGCCGCCGCGCATCAATAGCGGTCGAACAGATCCTGCAGGGCCGCCGGATCGCGCGTGATCGAAAGACCGAGCATCAGCAGGATGCGGGCCTTCTGGGGATTCAGGTCGCGCGCGGCAACGAATCCCAGGCGAGCGTCATCGAGTTCGACATCGCGCGCGACAAAGCCGCTGCCCGTGCGGCTGGAGCGCACCACCGCCACGCCGCTGGCCGCGGCGCGGCTCAGGCCTTCGATGGCCAGGTCGGTGGCATTGCCGTCGCCCACACCAGCGAGCACGATGCCGTCTGCGGCATCAGCGAGAAAATCGATCAGGTCTGCCTGCAGGTTGGCGTGAGCGTAGACGACATCCACGCGGGGCCAGCCGGCTTTTTCAAGCAATGCGAGTGAAAACTCGCTTTCCACGGTATGCGTGGTGGTGTTGCGCGAATAGAAGAACGGTGCGCCGCCATGCATGACACCCGCGCGGCCGCGATTGGGCGAGGCGAACGCGCACAGGCCGGCGCTGGCGATCTTCTGGATTTCGCGGGCGTAGTGCATGTCTTCGTTCATGACGACGAGCGGCCCGCGGCCACGCGCCTCGGGATGGCGCGCCAGCGCCACCGCGTTGTATAGATTGGCCGGACCTTCGGCGCCCAGCGCGGTGGCGGGACGCATGGCACCCACCAGCACCACGGGCTTGTCGTGGCGTATGACCAGGCTCAGGAAGTACGCCGTTTCCTCAAGCGTATCCGTGCCATGCGTGATGACGATACCCGCCACCGAAGCGTCGCGGCACAATGCGTCCACGCGCAAGGCCAGCGCGCGCCACACGGCGTGCGTCATGTTTTGGCTGCCGACGTTGGCGACCTGCTCGGCGCGGATCTCGGCGATGCCAGCCAGCTGCGGCACGGCGGCCAGCAAGTCGTCGACAGAAAACGAACCCGCCTTGTAGCCCGCCGAAGTCGCGTCGGCCTGGGCGCCGGCGATCGTGCCGCCCGTCGCCAGTACCGCAATGACGGGCAGCGCGCGCTCAGGCATCCACCACTCCGGACAGGCCCTGGCGCTCGAGCAGGGAGTTCAGGTGTTCCCAGCCGTGAAAGTCGATGACGATCTGACCCTTTTCCTTGGCGCCCACTTTCAGCGCAACGCGCGTGCCCAAATGGTCGGACAGGGCTTCTTCCAGGCGCGTCAGGTCGCGCGAGGCGCCATTGGCCTTCTTCCTGGGTGCGTTGGACGACTCCGCTTCCTTGGCGGTCTTGGCGACCAGCTTTTCGGCTTCGCGCACCGACAGGCGGCGGGCAATGATCTGGTTGGCCAGCTGGATCTGCGTGGCGGCATCCACGGCGAGCAGTGCGCGCGCATGGCCCATGTCCACATCGCCCGCCAACAGCATGGTCTGCACGGCCGCGGCCAGGTTCAAGAGGCGCAGCAGGTTGCTGGTGGCCGAGCGCGAGCGGCCGATCGCTTGCGCGGCCTGTTCATGCGTCAGGCCGAATTCGTCCAGCAGCCGGCGCACGCCCTGCGCTTCTTCCAGCGGATTCAGGTCTTCGCGCTGAATGTTTTCGATCAGCGCCATGACGGCCGCGTTCTCGTCGGCCACTTCGCGCACCAGCACCGGTACTTCCTTCAGGCCGGCGAGTTGGGCCGCGCGGAACCGGCGTTCGCCGGCGATGATTTCATAATGGCCGGGCGCGACCTCGCCCAGGGCGCGCACAAGAATGGGTTGCATGATGCCTTGTGTGCGGATCGATTCGGCCAATTCGCCCAACGCGCCCTCGTCCATGCGCGTGCGCGGCTGATACTTGCCGGCGCGCATCTTCGAGACGGGCAAGGTGGACGGCGGACCCTCGGGCTTGGCGGCGGCAGCAGCCTTGCCGATGTTTTCGATGGCAGGCGCGTCGGCGCCGAGCAAGGCGTCCAGTCCGCGGCCCAATCCCTTGGGTTTCTTGGTGGCCATAATTAAATCCTCTTTCCTTCTGTTTTTGTATCCCGAGCCAGGCTCAGGCGTCCGCCTGCTCGGCGGGCAGGCGGTACCAATACGCGTAACAGTCTTTAAAACCGTAGCGGCCATACAAAGCGCGCGCGGCTGTATTCTCCGGCTCGACCTGCAAATAGGCCGTCGTGGCGCCGCCGGCGGCGCCTGTTGCCAACAGGTGTTCAATCAGGGCCGCGGCGTAGCCTTTACGTCGCTGCCCCGAGTCGGTAACGATGTCGAACAGGCCGAGCAGATCGCCATCGCGGACAGCCAGGCCCGCGGCTACGCACTGTCCCGCCGCGTCCGTTGCCAGCACCGGCGAGATATCCACAGCCAGTCCTTGCAGGCGCATCCGATGTTCAGCGATGTGTCCGGATTCCGAATTGCGCATCGCCCCGACCGCCGCCGCGAAGCGTCCGGCATCGACAAAATCGAAATGCAGATCGCCCCGGACCTGGGCCCTGGGAGCGAGCGGCGTGCACATGACTCGGGTCTCGTCGGTAAAGGTATAACCGCGGGACTCCAGTTCGGCGTCGAGGGAAAAATCGGGACCGATGGAGGTGATGCGCAGCACCATGGGCAGGCCATGGCGCGCATACAACGATGAACAATACGCCAGCCGCTCGTCCAGCGGACGTGTGGATAACCCCAGCACATTGATGCTGCGCACGCGCTTGACAGGCGAATGCGCAAAGCGCACCAGCCAGCCATCATAGAGCAGCTGCACGCCCACCGCCGTGGCATTCAGCGCGGCCTCTTCCAGACGCGTGCGCAAGCTGTCGCGCGCGTCGATGCGCGGCGTACTGGAGGCTTGCGTTTTGGTCTGGGAAAAGAGCGTGACGGCGGACATGGTTGCGGCCTACTTCAGGTCCTTCCTCACGCGCTCGA
This sequence comes from Achromobacter sp. FW305-C-30-7, assembly GCF_058783105.1. Lineage (NCBI taxonomy): Bacteria > Pseudomonadati > Pseudomonadota > Betaproteobacteria > Burkholderiales > Alcaligenaceae > Achromobacter > Achromobacter sp. FW305-C-30-7. Next base: position 18,833 of record NZ_JBYSYI010000005.1, read on the forward strand.
TCATTTCAGCGCCAAACGAGATATAGGCCTGCGCGCCGCGCGAGCCGCGGTCGTACACCACGCCGGGCATGCCGTAGCTGGGCGCTTCAGCCAGGCGCACGTTGCGCGGCACGACGGTCTTGAAAACCTTGTCGCCGAAGTGCGCCTCGAGTTGCGCGGACACCTGTTGCTGCAAGGTCATGCGCGGATCGAACATGACGCGTAGCAGACCGATGACACGCAGGTCGTCATTGATGTTCCGGTGCACGCGCTTGATGGTATTGACCAGGTCGGACAGGCCTTCCAGCGCGAAGTACTCGCACTGCATCGGAATGATGACGCCATGGGCGGCGGCCAGGCCATTCAGGGTCAGCAACGACAGGGTGGGCGGGCAATCGATCAGCACGAAGTCGTACTGGGTGGCGACGGTATCGATCGCGGCCTTCAGTTGGCGTTCGCGCTGGTCCATTTGCACCAGGTCGATTTCGGCGCCAGACAGTTCGCGGTTGGCGGGCAGCACGTCATAGCCGCCCGATTCGGATTTGACGCGGGCCTGCTCGATATTCGATTCGCCGATCAGCACCTGGTACAGGTTCGACTCCAGCGAGTTCTTGTCGATGCCGCTACCCATCGTGGCATTGCCTTGCGGGTCCAGATCCACCAGCAGCACACGTTGGTTGTGCGTGGCAAGGCCCGCCGCCAGATTGATGGCGGTCGTCGTCTTGCCCACACCGCCCTTCTGGTTGGCAATGCAGAAAATGCGGGCGGAGGTGCTGGGGGGTATGTTCTTCATAGGGTTCCTTGACTACGGCGCATCCAGATGAGGCAGCGCTCGGCCTCTAGCTCAGGCACGCGCAACGGCTGGATGTGATCGACTTGCCATTCTCCGCGCGCATGCAGCGCCTGTATTTCGTCCTCGGGGACCTTGCCCTTCATGGCGACGAGGGTACCATCGTTGCGTACATGGCGACCTGCGAGTTGCGCAAAATCGTCCAAGGATGCGAAGGCGCGCGACGTGACAATGTTGCACTCGGCAGGCGTGAGCGTTTCGATGCGGGCGTGGCTGGCCTGCAGATTGGGCAAGGCCAGCACGCCGCTCATCTGCCGCACGAATGCCGTTTTCTTTTCGACCGCATCCACGCAGGTCACCGACCAGTGCGGCCGCATGATCGCCAGAACGACGCCAGGCAGGCCGCCGCCCGACCCGACGTCGTAGACCTTGGCCGGCGTGCCTGAAGCGCCCAGCGCCTCGTTGAACGGCTCGACGGCGGCCAGGCTGTCGAACAGATGCTGGATCAGCATCTGCTGCGGATCGCGGATGGCGGTGAGGTTATAGGTGCGGTTCCAGCGCTGCATCTGCGACAGATAATTCAGCAGCTTGGCCATCGTGGCGGCATCGGCCTCCAAGCCCAACTGCTCGCATGCGCGAGACAGGCGGCCGGCCATGTCCGCGCCGGCCGTATCGGTGTGTGCGCTCATGCCGCTTGCTTGCGCGAGCCGTAATGCAGGCGCTTCAGATGGATCAGCAGCAATGAAATTGCAGCAGGGGTCACGCCGGAGATGCGCGCGGCCTGGCCGACGGTTTCCGGCCGGTGGGTCTTGAGCTTCTGGCGCACTTCGAATGACAGGCTGGTCACCGCGTCGTAATCGACATCGGCGGGAATGGCCTGCTGTTCGTGTGCGATCTGTTTCTGGACTTCGACCTGCTGGCGGTCGATATAGCCGGCGTACTTCACCTGGATCTCAACCTGCTCGGCCAGCACCTCGTCCGCCACCACGCCAGGGCCAGCCAGCAGCGAGCCATCGGCGCTGCGGGCGGCCATCAAGGCTTCATAGGAAACACTGGGCCGTTTCAGCAGATCTGCAAGTGAGTACTCACGTTCAATTGCCTTGCCCAGCAGCGGCTCGGCAACTTCCGCGGGCAACAGCCGCGGATTCACCCAGGAAGATTTCAAGCGCTCGACTTCGGCAGCCACGGCGTCGCGCTTCCGATTGAAGGCGTCCCAGCGCGCATCGTCGACGATGCCAAGACGGCGGCCGATTTCCGTCAGACGCAGATCGGCATTGTCTTCACGGAGGCTCAAACGGTACTCGGCCCGAGAGGTGAACATGCGGTACGGCTCGGTCACGCCGCGCGTAACCAAGTCGTCCACCAGCACGCCCAGATAAGCTTCATCACGGCGCGGGGTCCACTGCTCGCGATCCAGCGCGAACAGCGCAGCATTGACGCCAGCCAGCAAGCCTTGTGCGGCGGCTTCTTCGTAGCCCGTTGTGCCGTTGATCTGTCCGGCAAAGTACAGACCCCCGATCGCCTTGGTTTCTAGCGTGCTCTTCAATCCACGTGGATCGAAGTAGTCGTACTCGATGGCGTAGCCGGGACGCAGGATGTGCGCATTCTCCAGTCCTGGCAAGGAATGGATAAGCGCCAGCTGCACGTCGAACGACAAGCTGGTCGACACACCATTCGGATAGACCTCATGCGTGTCCAGGCCCTCGGGCTCCAGGAAGACCTGGTGCGACTCCTTGTCGGCAAAGCGATGGATCTTGTCTTCGATGGACGGGCAGTAGCGCGGGCCCACCCCTTCGATCACGCCGCTGTACATCGGCGAGCGGTCCAAGCCGCCGCGGATGATGTCGTGGGTGCGCGCATTGGTGTGCGTGATCCAGCAAGGCAATTGACGCGGGTGCATGCCGACATTGCCCATGTAGGAAAACACGGGAATCGGATTCAAGTCGCCAGGCTGCTCTTCCAGGATGCTGTAGTTGATCGAGCGGCCATCGATGCGCGGCGGCGTGCCAGTCTTCAGTCGGCCTTGCGGCAGCTTGAGTTCCTTCAGCCGCTGACCCAGCGAGACGGCCGGAGGATCTCCAGCACGACCGCCCGAATAGTTCTGCAGGCCCACGTGGATCAGGCCGTTGAGAAACGTGCCCGCGGTCAGCACCACGGACTTCGCCCGGAATTGCAGTCCGATCTGGGTAACGGCGCCGACCACGCGGTCGCCCTCCACCATCAGGTCCTCAACCGCTTGCTGAAACAGCCAAAGATTCGGCTGGTTTTCCAGGCGGCCACGGATTGCCTTGCGGTACAGCACGCGATCCGCTTGGGCGCGCGTGGCCCGGACTGCCGGGCCTTTCGAACCATTCAAGATGCGGAACTGGATCCCTGCTTCATCCGTTGCCAAGGCCATGGCGCCGCCCAGGGCGTCCACTTCTTTCACAAGGTGGCCCTTGCCGATCCCACCGATGGAGGGATTGCAAGACATTTGGCCTAGGGTTTCGATGTTGTGCGTCAACAGCAGCGTCTGGGCGCCGGTGCGGGCAGCAGCCAGCGCAGCTTCGGTGCCGGCGTGGCCGCCACCGACGACGATGACATCGAATTCGCGGGGATAGTCCATGATGGGGGGGAAAGATAAGAGAGCGTTCGGTGCTCATTATAGAGGCAGGGATTGCATGTTTCACGTGAAACATGCTTCGGCGCAGCATGAGTGCATTCAAGGCCTATCGTCGTAGGCAAAAAGGCAACGGGACAGCGCTGCGGTTGATGAATATGTCGGCATTTGCCACTGCTTTGCCTATTAGGTTTCACGTGAAACACCGCGTGCCTTCGGCGCACTCATCCCGTTTGCAGCGGATAGTCATTGAATTGAACAGGTTGGCGGGGTACGTCCATCCGGAAAATGTGTTCATCACATCAACCCGAACCCTATATGTTCCACGTGAAACACCTGTGCAAACGCGAATGCTTGCTCAATTCAAGCCGCGACAAGACGCGGGCAACACCAGGGTCTCGGACAGAGAAGAGATGCCATATATGGGCATGAGCAATCCCCCGCGTCAAAGTCGGCATCCCCTCTCCCGATTCCGCGTACATGGTCGCAAATGTTCCACGTGAAACATGAAACGGCTACGTTTCTAGAGCTCAAGCCAGCGCCATTGCTGCATCCCTAGGCACCGAAGTCATTCCAGCATTCGCAGGTAGTAGCAACTGAGCAGAACTTGGAAATGGAGAAGCGCGTTCTGCAGGCTCTCTACTGGATACTTTTCGGTGATGCTTCACGTGAAACATCGGAGTTCGCGGCGCCCACTTGCACTGTTCCACGTGAAACATACGCCTGCTAGCGAATACGCGATAAGCAGACACCGAAGGCCGAACCAAAGTGTTCCACGTGAAACAGAGGACGGGCTACTCCAGAATGCAATGCTTGAAATCGACGCCCCAAAATCAGCCTTCACTGCAACAGAATCGAGCATGGACCGTAATCCCGCAAGCTCTGCTTTGTCCGCGGCCTAAGTCGATCATTTGATGGTTTCTACGAAAAAAAGCGATTTTTCGACCCCTACCCTACCCCTTACCCAAAAAAAGAGCATTTTCTTGTTCCACGTGAAACCACAAAGACCATAGACATCAACACTCACCCCGCGTGATCAACCTAAATCCTGATCTTCAACTGTGAAGCCATCAGCAATTCCCAGCCCGGAAAACCATCCTGTCAGACTCAAGAAATCACTTTGAACTCCATCGAAATCTGGCTGGAAACTGAAACGTTGAACGCTCCTCGGAACCAGACAAGCAAAGCAGTACACCCACCCTGCCAACTGAGGGTATAGCAAGCCAGACAGAACATTGGATAGTTGCCCATCAACCCCTTCACTATCCAACCGTGTGTCGTTGAACTCGCATAGGGTTATCAACAGCTAGCAAATCCGATAGCCAGACGGCATCAGCCGTTTCACGTGGAACAACTCTGGGGATAAGTCGCCGAGAACAGCGTAGCCTTGGAGAAAAAAGAGAACGTTCCGTCAAAACAGCAAAGTGCCAAGAACTATGAAAAAGCACAAATGCACAACGCCGTTCCCTATGGCAGCAATCGATTATTTCTATTTTGGATGCCTGCCAAGCGTGCGACCACGCATGCCACAAAATAAAGCCACGTTGTGGCAAAAAACGTGGACAACTATGTGGATAAGATCGCCCCACCATCCGACGAGTTTTCGAAAAAGACGAATGACGACCATCGATCCCAAACTGACGCGGAACTCTGTCAGCTCGCTTCAGTCAAAATGCCGCTCGAAAAATCGCGGGACCGGATTATCCACACGTTTATCCACGCGCATCCATCCTGCGGTCCGCCGCTACGCGAAAGCCGCGAACGACCCGGGACAGATTCCTTGATCAGACAAGTATCTTGCACCTCCATAGATGGGTTCACCATCATCCTTTTGGGCGAGGGCCTGTCTTTCATGTGAATCCCTGTGGAAAACCCGCCGGGCTGAAATTCGGCAGAGAACTCCGGCTCGCTTGCAACATCGCCGATCAAGCCCAACCCATGTCATCGGGCTGGCATTAGGGCCGGACGATGCTCCCCGAGCGCTATCTTCCGAGCCTATCCCCATTTCTATCCACAGGCAGATGGGCCTTCCCGGGGCACCAAAGGATGTAATTCTGTGCATAACCGGGATGGGGATATCTTTGTGAACAACCCTCCGCCGCCAGAGGTAAAACGGGCCGTGATGGCCAGCCGGGAGTATCGCGAAGCGTAAGCGCCCTGGCCGCGCAACCGCCAGAAAACTGCGCTAAATGCCTGTATTCCCTAGGGAATCGCCCTGTTTACATATAAACAGTGCCTGCAAACCTAGACAGGCCCGACATCCTGGCGGCCGGACATTGTTGTTCCAAGGAAGATGGAATAACTGTGCAAAACCCCGTTGCGGATAGACTATTGCTTCATTGGTGAGCACGAAAATACTCATACCCAAAAATAATTATCCACAAACTTATCCACGGCTGGAGGATATGTTAGTGAACACTAACTACTCTGTTGGCGCAGACGGATAAAGCGCGCGCCGCCAAATGAAACAACGCCCCAGACCAGAAGGTCTTGGGGCGTTGTAGCCAGGTCGGACCTGGCAGACGGGAAATTGGGATTTCCCGATTTAGAGCGGGCGAATTTCGGCCGCTTGAGGTCCTTTCGGACCATCCTTGACTTCGAATTCGACTTCCTGGCCTTCGTTCAGGCTGCGATAGCCGCGGCCCTGGATGGCGGAAAAGTGTGCGAAAACATCGGTACCACCAACGTCCGGCGTGATGAAACCGTAACCCTTGTCAGCGTTGAACCACTTAACTTTGCCCTTCTGAGCCATTTTTTCTAGCGTCCTGTAATTAACTCGAAATGCAATGAATCAAGGACGCCGTGAGAACTGAACGACCGGTAGTGGTACCTGCGTTGCTGCTGCGTTCCCGTTTGCCGCCTAGCTGCAGAACGAGTCCGCGCGCTGCTTGAATCAACTGCGTAATCAGCATACTCAGCACGCATTACAGACTCATATAGTTGTTTACCCCAATGTCGTATTTTTAATACTGGATCTCGTTCCGCTACGGCGCGCGGCCCTGGCGGCGCGCCATAAAAGCGTAGATCGGGCCTGTCACGATCACGACGAAAACCATGCGCATGACGTGGAACGCGGTGACCACCGGAACACCCAACTGCAGCACCTTGGCCGTGATGGCCATCTCGGCGATGCCGCCTGGCGTAGTGCCGAGAATCAGTGTCGGGATCGGCGCGGCGGACCACAGCGACAGCAATGCGCCCAAGCCGAATGCGAGCGCCAGCGCGGCCACCGTAAAGCCCGCCACCGCGGCAATGAAACGCGGCGCGGCACGAAAGAAATCCGGCCGATAGCGGTCGCCCAGCGACCAGCCGATCAGCAACTGGCCTATCTTCGGCACATAGTCCGGCAGGGCCGACAGCTCGATGCCGTTGGTCGTCAGAATCATGGCGATCAGCATCGGACCCAGCACCCAGGGATTGGGCAAGCGCAGCTTCATGAAGGCCGTGCCGCCTATGCAGGTCAACGCAACCAGCAGCGCCAGTCCCCAGCCATGGACCACCTTGGGCCCCGGCACCGTGGGATCCAGGCCCGCCACGCCCCACCATTGAAAGATGAAAGGCACCGCGACGACCACCATCAGCACGCGCACGCTATGCGCCGTCGCCACGCGGTCTATGCGGGCTCCATGGCGTTCGGCGAGGTTCGCCATTTCACTGGCGCCGCCGATCGCCGAAGAAAACCAGGCAGTCTTGAAATCGACGTCGGTGTAGCGGCGCAGAATCGCCGTGCCCATGAATGCCAAGCCCAAGGCGAACAACATGCCGACGATGATGGGGCCCGCATTGCTGCCGATGTGGCCTATCACCTGCGGCGTGAAGTACAGGCCCAGGGAAGTTCCAATCACCCACTGGCCGGCATTGCGCGCCGGCCGGGGACACGCTGTGCCCAGGCCCGCGATACGCGTCGCAGCCGTCAGCAGCAGCGCCCCCAGCATCCATGGCAGCGGAATATGCGCCCACACCGCCAACAACGCGCCGGCCAAGGCGATCGCCAAACCGCCCAATACCCTCAACAACATGTTCTGAACCACGATACCGTCGCGCCTTAAGCTCATGAGAAAACCGAATTATGAGTTAGTGGGATACTTACGAAAACTCTCTCTGCTAGCAACGTTCACTCTCGCGTCCACCATGATCCGATCCAAACTCCCCGACGTTGGCACCACCATCTTTACCGTGATGAGCCGCCTGGCCATCGAGCACAAAGCCATCAACCTGGGCCAGGGCTTTCCCGATTTCGATCCCGACCCCGCCTTGTGCGCCCTGGTGACCAAGGCCATGGCCGACGGCCACAACCAGTATCCCTACATGCCGGGCGTCGCACCCCTGCGCGAAGCCATCGCCGCCAAGACGCGCGAGCTCTACGGCCATGCCTACGATCCTGAAACCGAAATCACCGTCACCAGCGGCGCGACCGAAGCGTTGATGGCAACCGTGCTGGCCGCCGTGGGCAGTGGCGACGAAGTCGTCGTCATCGAACCTTGCTACGACTCCTATCTGCCGGCGATCCGCCTGGCGGGCGGCACTGCCGTGCCGGTGCCGCTGCGCGCCCCCACCGAGGCCGATCCCTACTACCGCATCGACTGGCAGCGCGTGCGCGAAGCCATCACGTCGAAGACGCGTCTGCTGATGCTGAACTTTCCGCACAATCCGACGGGCGCGGTGTTGGACGATAGCGACCTGGACGCACTGGAAGCCATCGTGCGAGATACCGGCGTGCTGCTGGTGTCCGACGAGGTCTATGAACACATCGTGTTCGATGGCAAGCCACACGCCAGCGTGGCGCGACGCCCGCTGCTGGCCGAGCATGCCTTCGTGATCTCGTCCTTCGGCAAGACCTATCACACCACGGGATGGAAGATCGGCTATTGCTGCGCGCCGCGTCAGCTCAGCGCGGAACTGCGCAAAGTGCATCAATTCATGGTGTTCACCGTGCCCTCGCCCATGCAGTTCGCCCTGGCCGAATTCATGCGCGACCCCAAGCCTTACCTCGATCTGCCGGCCTTCTATCAGGCCAAACGCGACCGCCTGGCGCAGGGCTTGGCCAAGACCCGCTTCCGCCCCCTGCCCAGCCCCGGCACCTTTTTCTTGCTGGCCGACTACAGCCAGATATCCAAGCAGAACGAAGCCGACTTCGCGCGCGATCTGACAGTGAATCATGGCGTCACAGTGATACCGGTATCCGCGTTCTACCGCCAGCCCGACGCGCCTGAATCGAACCACCGCATCGTGCGCTTCTGCTTCGCCAAGAAAGACGCGACCCTCGATGCCGCCCTGGAACGCCTGGCGCAAGTTTGACGCCGCTTCCAAATCGACTCGTCAGGGATCCGTGATTTCACGCGGACGCCATATGAAAGAGCTTTTCGCAAAAAACATGAGTAAAAGCTCGTATATATAGAACTCACTATCTGTGTGATTCAATCGACAAAAAAAGGGCGCCCATAAGGCGCCCTTTGCAGTTCCCGGCCAAGATCCCGCAGTGCGGCTGTTGCCCTTTACAACAGCCGCGCCGACATGGGATCAGACCGGACCAGCGGCAAGCTTTTTCGCGGCGCGCATGCGGCGCATGATTTGCGGCACGATCACGACCGCGGCCGCCCCCACCCACATCGAGATAGACACAGGGCTGGCGAACAGCACGGCCACGTCGCCGTCGGTCATCGACAAGGCGCGGCGCAAGTTCTGCTCCATCATGTTGCCCAGCACGACACCCAGCACCAGCGGCGCCATGGGCACGCCGAACTTGCGCAGGAAGTATCCCAAAGCGCCGATACCGGCAACCAGCAGCAGATCGAACGTGCCCGCATTAATTGCGTAGACGCCGATGTAGCTGATGCACAGAATGCCCGGCACCATCAGCCATCCCGGTACCGACAGCACTTTGGAGAAGAAGCGCACCAGCGGCACGTTCATGATGAACAGCAGCACGTTGGCCACGAACAGCGAAGCGATCAGGCCCCAAACCAGTTCCGGCTTGGTGTCGAACAGCACCGGACCCGGCGTGATGTTGTAGAGCGTCAGCGCGCCCATCATCACCGCCGTGGTGCCCGAACCGGGCACGCCCAGGGTCAACATGGGCACGAACGAACCGATGGCTGAGGCCGTGGCGGCGGCTTCCGGCGCAACCAGGCCGCGCATGTCGCCCTTGCCGAACTTGGCTTCCGGATCCTTGGCTTCGATGATGCGCTTTTCCTGCGAGTACGCCACGGCAGCGGCCACGCTGGCGCCAGCGCCTGGCAGCACTCCCACGCCAAAGCCCACCAGCGCGCTGCGCACCACGCTCCACCAGGTGTAAGCCATCTCTTTCAAGTTGAAGAGCTTGCGACCGCTGGGCTTGACCTCGACGCTGTGGCCGGCCATCACCTTCTCCAGCATTTCCAGCATCTCGCTGACCGCGAACAGCGCGATCACAACCACCACGAAATCGATACCGTCGGCCAAATGCACCGATTCAAAGGTATAGCGGTAAACGCCCGAGTTCGCGTCCACGCCCACCACCGAAATCGACAGCCCTATCATTGCCGCCAGCACGCCTTTGATGGGCTGTTTGCCCAACAGGCTGGTGAGGCAGCAGAACGCGAAAATCATCAGCACGAAGTACTCGGCCGGCCCGAAAGCCAACGCCCACTTCGCCAGCAACGGCGCCAGCAGAATAATGCCCAGCACCGAAACGATAGCGCCGAAGAATGCAGACCAGGCCGACAGCGACAGCGCCACGCTCGCCATGCCCTGACGTGCCAACGGATAGCCGTCCAACGTCGTCATGATGGCGCTGGCCTCGCCCGGCACGTTCAGCAGGATCGCGGTGATCCGGCCGCCATACTCGGCGCCCACATACACGGCAGCCAGCAGGATCAGCGCGGTCTCGGGCGGCAGGTTCATGGCGAAAGCGATCGGTATCAGCATCGCCACGCCATTGACCGGCCCCAGGCCCGGCAGCACACCCACCATGGTGCCGATGAACGAGCCGATCATGGCCACCAGGACGTTCGTCAGCGATAAGGCCACGCCAAAGCCGATCGCCAAATGATCAAGAATGCCGCTCATATCAGGGTCTCCAGCAGTCCGCCAGGCAGGACCACGTCCAGCACCTTGTCGAACAGCACGAAAAAGAAAAGGCTCATGACGACGCCGCCGATGGCGCACTTGATCCAGCTACCTCCGAACAGGCGGCCGACGAATACCGTCATCAAGGACGTCGCGATCACGAAGCCGAGCCACTGGAACAGGAAGGCATAAGCCACCGTGAACGCCATCATCAGCGCGATGCGGCCGTTCGCGCCAGGCGGATTGGCCTCGACCTGATGGCCGCCCTTGTAAACCAGCCACAGCCCGCACAGGCCGATGATCAGTGCCAGCAGCAGCGGAAAGGCGCGCGGACCCACCGGCTCGTAGGCGAACGGGGCTTCGATTCCCCAGCCGGCCGCCGTCATGAAGGCGGCAAGCGCAAGTGCCCCCACGCCCAATATTCGATCGTTCATGATCACTTTTCCGTTGTAGTCGCATCGCGCGGCGCAGGGATCCCCAGCCGCCGCGGCAAAGCCGGCGGCGGAGAAACCCTGATGAACGCGATAGGGAGAAACGCCTTTCGGCTTACTTCTTGATCAGGCCGAAGGAATCGGCCAGCTCGCCGTAGACCTTCACCTGATTCTTCACGTAGGCGTCCAGCTCGGGGCCCGTCTTGTTGAAGGGAAACAGGCCTTGCTGCTGGCGCAGCTTGTCGAACTCGGGCGAAGCCGTGGTCTTGTTGAAGGCGTCGACCCAGAACTGGTAATCGCTATCCGACACCTTCGGGCCGACATAGAAGCCGCGGATGATCGGCCAGACGATGTCATAGCCCTGTTCCTTGGCCGTGGGCACGGTACCCAGTTTGCCCGGCAGGCGCTGGTCGTTGAACACCGCGAGGACGCGAATAGGGGCGCCGCCTTCCAGCATGGTGAAGGCCTCCGCCGCGTCGCCCATGTAGGCCTGGATATGGCCGCCGCGCAAAGCGGTCACGGCTTCGCCGCCGCCTTCAAACGCCACGAAACGCATCTTCTTGAAATCCACGCCCGCGGCCTTGGCGGTCAGGGCGGCCTTCATCCAGTCCTGGCTGCCCACGGTGCCGCCGGCGCCCAGCACGATCTTGGTCGGATCCTGCTTGAAGGCGTCCATCAGGCTCTTCAGGTCGGTGTACGGGGAATCGTTGCGGACCACGGCCACGCCGTAGTCGGTGCCGATGGCGGCCAGCCAGCGCACGTCGTTGACGTTGTACTTGCCGAACTTGCCCTGGGCCAGGTTCAGCAGCGAACCGCCCGAGAAAGCCACGATGGTGCCCGGCTCGTTCGGGTGCTGGGCCACGATGTTGTTGTAGGCCACCGCGCCGATGCCGCCAGGCATGTAGACGATGCGCATGGCGCTCTTGAGCGCGCCGCTATGCTTCAGGCCTTCGGTGGCCAGGCGGCAGGTCAGGTCGAAACCGCCGCCGGGCTGGGCAGGCGCGATGCATTCCGGGCGACGCGGCTCGTCGGCCGCGTGGGCGACGCCCATCGACAAGGTAATCGCGCCCAGCGCCGCGACGGCGGCCAGGCGTAGTTTCAGACTAGTCTGCATTTTTTGCGTCTCCGAGATTTATAGGTCTAGGTATGGCTGGAAGCTCTGCTCAGACGGTTCTTTCCGCGATAACGGCCCCAGTGGACGCAACCGTACAAAAACAAAGCTTTCCAAAAGCTTTCAATTCCGGCTGTTTTCCTGATGCGGCGCAGCATCCTCCCGGATTTCCAGGGTAAACACCAATGCCGCCCTCAGGCCTGGCAGCGGGACCCGGTTTTCCAGCTGTAGACGCGCCCCCAGAGTCTCGGCGATGGTCCCCACGATGGCGAGTCCCAGACCGGCGCCGGGCTTGTTTTTGCCCGCTGCTCCCCGCCGGAAGCGGATGCAGGCGCGGGCAATGTCTTCCGCCGACATGCCGGGGCCGTTGTCTTCGACCACCAGCCTGGCCTGCCCGGCTTCCACCTGGACCTTCACCGTGACCTCCCCCGCGGACGAGGTGTAACGGATGGCGTTGTCCACCAGGTTGCTGACCGCTTCCCGAAGCAGCCACTCCGCCCCCAGCACAGTAACCGGCCGGATATCGGCTTCCAGGCCGATGTCGAGCTGGCGGGCGCGGGCGGTCGGAAGCAGGCCACGGATGACCCCATCAGCCAGATCGACCAGGTCCACCGGTTCCGGGGTGAATCCGCCTTCGGCCAGGGAAGCGTCCTTAGCGCGCGCCAGAGCGAGCATTTGGTTGGTGGTGCGTGTGGCCCTGTCCAAGCCCTCTTGCATCGCCAGAAGGGCTGTACGGACCTCCTGGGGGTCTGTTTCACGCAAGGCATAGGCCGTCTGGGTCCGCAAAACCGACAACGGCGTGCGCAACTGGTGCGACGCGTCGTCCAGGAACTGACTCTGGACCCTCGCCTGAGCCGCAAAACGGGCCATGTGGAGGTTTACGGCCGAGACTAGGGGTAGGACCTCACCTGGCATCTCCGAAGCGCTCACGGGGCTTAAATCGTCCGCAGAACGGCCTTCCACCTCCTGACGCAGCCTCACAAGGGGGCGCAGGGCCATGAAAACCCCCAGGATGATCACCAGGACGCTGATCAGGATCACGGCCAGGTCCCGCTCCACCGAGCGCACCAGCACCTGGTGCAGGAACGCCTGCCGGGTATCCAGGCCTTCGGCCACCTGCACGATAACCCGTCCCCCTTTATTCGCGTACAGGGGGGGATCCATCGGCCGGGCCAGGGCCGCAACCCGTACGGGCGTGCCCTGGTAATCGGCGTAGAAAAAGCGCGGCTCGCCAGAAACCAGGGGTTCGGCAGGCATGGGCAGGTCCGGATTGCCTATTTCCGCCAGCCCGTCCTCGGTGGCGACCCTGTAGAACACGCTGCCATTGGCCGTCAGCTCGAAAAATTCCAGCATCAGGTACGGCTGCTCCATGGCTAATCCACCGCTGGCTGTGGATATGTTGTGGTCGATGGCGCGCAGCGCTCCGGAAAGCGAGCGGTCGTAGGCAATGTCGACCTGGTTGCGCAACTGGTGGTTCGACAGCCAAAGCGCGCCCATCATCACGAAGACCAGCGTGGGGATCAGCCACCAGAGAAGCTGGGTCTTCAGGGTGCGATTGCGCTTTTTTGACGCGAAAAATCCCTTTTTTTCCGCACTTCTAGTTGTCAACAAGGTTCTCCAGGCAGTAGCCCATGCCTCGCATGGTCACGATTTGCACACCGGTATCCGCCAATTTTTTGCGCAAACGATGCACCACGACCTCGATGGCTTCCAGGTTGATGTCCGCATCGTCGGTCAGGATGCGGTCCAGGATCTGCTGCTTGTTGATGGGTTCACCGCTTTTCTGGATCAGTACTCGCAAAACCGAGTGCTCACGTGGGGATAACTGCAAGGGCTGTCCATTGACCGTGAATTTTTGAGCGGAAGTTTCGAAAACCAGGTTTCCCAGGGTGAGTCGCGGGTGTTCGCGTCCGCGGCTGCGCCGGATCAGTGCGATCAATCGCGCTTCCAACTCTTCCACAACAAACGGTTTTGGCAGGAAATCGTCTGCTCCCTGGTGGAGTGTCCCGATTTTTTCGGCCAGCGAATCGCGCGCGGTCAAGACCAGCACCGGCGTACGGTCGTCCCGCGCGCGGATCTTCGCCAGCAAAGCATGGCCATCCATGCCCGGAAGTCCCAGGTCCAGGATGACCGCGTCGAATTCTTCCATCGCCAGTCTTCTTTCGGCGACCAATCCGTCATCAGCCCACTCAACCACGAAACCCGCGTGTCTCGCCAGGCTTCTTGAAAGCCAGCGGGCAAGTTCGGCTTCGTCTTCTATCAGGAGGATGCGCATGGACGGAGTCCGGGGGGGAATGGCTGGGCGGAATGGGAGAGCATGTTTGGCTTTTCCTTTATTTCTCTTTATATAAAGACTAATGATTAATAAGGCCTGTGGATAACTACCTTAACCTTGAAAACCTCTTTTTTTTCATCAGCTTGCAGCCGTTTTTGCCTGTGCAAGAACTCTGTGTGGGAAAAAAGCTGAAGTTGGACAAGATTTTGGACCCTGTCCGAAACCCCTGCTTGTTCAACTTGCCTCCACAAAATGTGCACAAGGCGGCTACTTAGGAGTTATCCACAGGGCCTTTCTGCCGGACGAGCTCCAAAAGCGGCACTTTTACCCCGAAAAACGTCCGGTTGCCACCCTGTTTTTTTGCCCTTCTGGAGGCGTTTGGAGGCGCTCCAAGGCGTTCGCGGAAAGCGGGATTCGAGGGGAGACGCGTAGCCATTCTTGACTGGGAACTGAACAAAAAGTGAGCAGGTTCCGCCGTAGAATTCCGCCATGGCGACAGAAATCAGAATCAAGAAATCGGGTTGGGCAATCTGGCTGAGAAGCCGTTTGCTGGCGGACAATTTGCCGGCCACGCTGTGCGCCGCGGCGCTGATGGGCCTGTTGGGGGCGCTGGCCACCGTGGTCTTCCGGGAAATGCTGGGGTGGGCGCAGATGCTGCTCGGCGGCGTAGATGCGCCGCATGGCATGGTGTCAGTCGCCCGGGGGCTGAGCCCATGGCAACGCTTCCTGATGCCGGCCATAGGCGGCGCCGTAGCCGGCCTCATCCTGCAGATGGCGGCCAGATGGCTGCCCAAGCGCGGCGCGGCGGACTATATGGAGGCGATTTCCATCGGCCGCGGGGTCATCGGTTTCCGCCAGACGGTTGCGCGCAGCCTGTCGTCGATTTTTTCCATCGGCTCCGGCGCCTCCATCGGCCGTGAGGGACCCATGGTGCAGTTGGCGGCGATGTTGTCATCCCTGACGGGACGTTATCTGGTGCTGCCGCCGCGGCATTTGCGTTTATTGGTCGCCTGCGGCGCCACGGCGGGGATCACTTCCGCCTACAACGCGCCCATTGCCGGCGCCCTGTTCATTTCCGAGATCGTTTTTGGAGCGATCGCTTCGGCCACGTTGGTGCCGCTGGTCGTATCGTCGGTCGTGGCGAACATAGTGACGCGCCAGATCCTGCATTACGACGCGGTTTTTCATATGCCGCCCTTCACTTTCGTCTCCGGATGGGAAGTCATCAACTATCTGGGGTTGGGGGCGATCGCAGGCCTGGCGGCGCCACAATTCCTGCGTTTCCTGGACACGGCGCGTGCCGCGTTCGGTCGCGTGCCCGCGCCGCTGTGGGTACGCATGGCATTGGGCGGCCTGATCGTCGGCGCCTTGTCGGTGGTGAATCCCGAGGTATGGGGCAATGGCTACAGCGTGGTCAACAGCATGTTGCATACGCAATGGGCCTGGCAGGCGGTGGCCGCCATTCTGCTGTTGAAAACGCTGGCCACCGCGGCCAGCGTGGGGTCGGGCGCGGTGGGCGGGGTGTTCACGCCCACGCTGTTCGTGGGGGCGGCGCTGGGCGCCCTGTACGGGACCGGCCTGCAGGCCTTGTTTCCCGCGGGCGATCTGTCGGCGGTATCCAGTTATGCAGTGGTCGGCATGGGGGCTTTGCTGGCTGCCACCACCTATGCGCCATTGATGTCCATACTGATGATTTTCGAGATGACGCTCAGCTATGAAGTCATGCTGCCGCTGATGCTGGCCTGCATTACGGGTTACGTGATCGCGCATCGCATACGGCCGGAATCGGTGTACGCGAAATCTCTGGCCAGCAATCGGCGCGCACAACGCGTCGTGGCGAGGGAGCGCGAAGAGTGATCAAGTTTCAATAATACGAGCAAATATTCGTATTTTATTTTGTTGAGAAAGGCCCTTTAAATAAGGGCCTTTTTCATGAAGACGCGTTTCAAACCTATCTCTTCGGCTCGATGGGTCTCCACATACCCGTATCGCGTGTAGATAGCGATGTTCTCGGTCATTTTCTCTTGGGTGTACAGACGAATGCAGTCATACCCCGCCCGGCGCGCCGCGTCTTCGGCGAACAGCATCAGGTCGCGGCCATAGCCTTTGCCCTGCGCTTGCGGCGCCACCGCGATGTTGTCCAGCAGCAGGCAATCGTCTTCGTGAATCAGGACCAGGACACCCTGCACAGCATCCTGCGCCCGCAATACATGGACCAAGCCCTGCGCGACCCGGGCCAGATAATCATCCCGCATCGGCCCGGGTATCGCGCCAATGCGGGCGACATAGGGTCCGTAGGCTTGCGCCACGATCCGCTCGATGTCGGGCAGGTCTTCGGAGGTGGCGAGGCGTATGTCGGGGGGCATGCGAATTCCAGATAGTGCGCTGCTCGGCGTGGGCGGATTTCCCAGGAATATAGGACGTTAAGACCGTCGCAGGATTGTTTTGCCAAATAGTTATAAAATTTATAACTAATAGTTCGCGTGTATACCCCGAAGATGATGTGCGATCACCGAAGAAAATGCTGAGTGATCCCGCAAAGGAGTGTCAATGGCACCTAATACGTCTTTCCCGGTGAATGGCGCGTCCGACAACCTGTGGGATGAGTATGCAAAGTTCCACGAGGCTTGCTCAGGCGTGCTGGATCGGGTCGAGCAGCACAGGGATAGCGGCATCGCCTTGTCGGAAAGTGAGTTGTCGGAGCTGAGCACCATGGCGCTCAACCTCAACGCGTTTGGGCGGGTCTTGCATGGCAAAAGAGCGCGGGAAATGCGTCAGCTGGCCGACCGCGCCGAACGCGTGTTGGGTCACGCCGAAGCGTCGCCTCGCGCCCAGATCAAGGAAGAGAGCGAGTCCGAGGACAACTCTGCCGCAGTGACGGGCTGAGCCTGAGCGCAGGACCATGTATTGTCATGCGGGCCGCCGGCGCAGGAGTGAGCGCCCCATGGCCCCGATCATCTTGAGCGTGTACAACACGAACAAGGATCCAGTAATGTCTCCGGTCAGCATCGCGATGAAGCCGTCCGCGAGCGCGGACCTTTCTCCCTGCAGAAAGAACCAGAGATGGTGAATCGCCGTGTTCATCAGTGCATAGACTACGGCGCAAATCAGCAGGCGCCAGGCGGTGAGATTGCCCAGGTCCGGCTGCAGCCGCAACGCCGATCTGGCCCAGCGGTAAGCCAGATAGGGAGCGGCGGCGGCCATGATGCCGCCCGCCACCGAGCGCAGGACGTCGTCGGGAAAATAATAGAAAAAGCAGGCCAGCCAGGATCCCGCCAACAGGCCCAGCGCCGCTGGCAGGCCGAACAGCAGCGTGCATATCAGGCGCACGCCTGCTGGCAGATAGATCCAGTTGATGCCGCGCACAAACTCAAGGTTGGTGAAAACCCACTCATTGACTGCCAGACTGCCCAGGAACAGTGCCATCGTCACCAGAGCCCATTTGCCCTGATCTAGAATGTTCTCCATGCCTCGAATTCCGCCGCTTATCGGTCGCTGCGTCCATTATCCATGAAAGAAAAAAAGAGACCTGCCGATATCTACCTGCGCTTTCTGCGCCTGGCCGATGCGCTGCGCGGCCTGCCTTCCTTGCCGTCGCTCGATCCCATGGAAGAACGCATACTCACGCTGATAGCGCGGGCATCGCAGGAACAGCGCCGCTTGTCCGTGCGCGACGTGATGGCGGTGGACAGCATAGGCTCGCCCGCGACTTTGCATGCGCGCTTGAAATCCATGCGTGAGAAAGGCTGGGTGCTGCTTGTCGATACCGAAGATGCGCGCCGCAAGCAGGTTGAATTGAGCCAGGCCGCGCTGTCGCATTTCGACCGCTTGTCCGAATGCCTGGTGGAAGCGGCGCGCAAGCACTGAATGCCGGGCTGCGGCACTGCAACACGCGATAGCGCGGCTTATTTCCCGATGCAGAAGCTCGAGAAAATCTCGCCCAGCAGATCGTCGCTGGTGAACTTGCCCGTGATGCTGGACAGGCTGTCATGCGCCAGCCGCAGTTCTTCCGCAAACAGGTCCAGCACCCGGTCGTCCTGCTCCGCATGCGCGCCGGCAAGTTCCAGGTGCTCCGCCGCATCCTGCAGGGCGTGCAGATGCCGTTCGCGCGCCAGCCAGGGGGATTCGCCCCCGGGATTCCAGCCGGCGATACGCAGCAACTCCGCGCGCAGTTCGTCCAGACCCGCGCCGCGCTTGGCCGAGATGCCTAGTTCCTGAGGGCCGGCAGCAAAGGGTGTGGATAACAGGTCCACCTTGTTGAAAACCTTGAGCACCGGCGTGCGCGGCGGCAGGCGCGCGGTGATCTGCGCGTCGAGCTCGTCGCCGGGCTGGGTGGCATCCTGCAGATGCAGGATCACGTCGGCGCGTTCGATCTCCTGCCAGGTACGCGCGATGCCTATGCTTTCCACCGTGTCCTCGGTTTCCCTGAGGCCCGCCGTATCGACGATGTGCAGCGGCACGCCGTCGATGTGGATCTCCTGCACCACCTTGTCGCGCGTCGTGCCCGCGATCGGCGTGACGATGGCGATGTCGTCGCCGGCCAGCGCGTTGAGCAGGCTGGACTTGCCCACATTGGGTTGGCCGGCCAACACCACGTGCAGGCCTTCGCGCAGGATCACACCCTGGCGCGCCTGCGCGATCAGCTTGGAGAGATCGGCGGTCAAGGCTTCCAGGGTAGGACGGGCTTGATACTTTTCGAGGAAGTCGATCTCTTCTTCGGGGAAATCCAGGGTTGCTTCGACCAGCATGCGCAAATGGATAATGCGGTCCGACAGGTCGTTCACGCGCGCGGAAAAATCGCCCGACAGCGATGCCATGGCGCCGCGCGCCGCGGCCACCGACGAGGCCTCGATCAAATCGGCTACGGCTTCTGCCTGAGCCAGGTCCATGCGGTCGTTGAGGAAGGCGCGGCGCGTGAATTCGCCGGGTTCGGCCAGCCGGATGTCGAGGTCGCGGCCTGCGGCCAGGCAGCTTTCCAGTACGCGGCGCAGTACGGCCGGGCCGCCATGCCCTTGCAGTTCGAGCACGTCTTCGCCGGTATAGGAATGCGGCGCGCGGAAGTAGATGGCGATGCCTTCGTCCAGCAATTCGCCGGCGCCGGATTTGAACGGCAGGTAGTGCGCATGGCGCGGCGTCAGTTCGCGCTGGAACAGGCGGCGTACGAGTTCGGACAGGTCCGTGCCGGAGATGCGGACGACGCCGATACCGCCTCTTCCGGGGGCGGTTGCGATGGCGGCGATGGGGGCGTAGGCGGACATATTTCGGGCAAGGCGAGGCGAGAACAATAAGGGAATATAACTGTTGCGCCGTCCCTTGTTTGCTGGTTAATGTGGCCTGGAGGTTCAAAACCCGAAACAATCCAGGGAGATCACAATGGCATCTCGGTTTTCGCGTGTCTTGGCCTGCGGCTCAGCCGCGGTGATATTGGCCTTCGGCACATTCAGTTCGGCTATGGCCCGCGATCTGGTGATCGCCCTGAAGACCGAGCCGTCCTCGATGGATCCGCAGTATCACGCGCTCACGCCCAATACGCAGATCTCCCAGACCATTTTCGATACCCTGGTTGCCACCGACGCGCAGCTCAAACCGCAGCCCGCGCTGGCCGAGTCCTGGACCGTGGACGGCAAGGTGTGGACCTTCAAACTGCGTCCCAATGTGAAGTTCTCCGACGGCACGCCGTTCACCGCGGAAGACGTGGTCTTTACTTATGCGCGTGTGCCCAAGGTGCCCAACAGCCCTTCGCCCTTCACGCTGTATCTGGGCTCGGTCGAGAAGACCGAAGCGGTCGATGCCAGCACCGTGCGCATCACCACCAAGGACGTGGCGCCGAACCTGCTGGTGAACCTGGCGCAATTGCCCATCATGTCGAAGAAGGCGGCGTCCGGCCCGGCCGCGGAAGGCAAGACGACCACCGAACTCAATAGCGGCGACGGCCTGATCGGCACCGGTCCCTACAAGTTCGTGTCGTGGAAGCGTGGCGCTGAATTCGTGCTGGCGCGCAACGACAATTATTGGGGCAAGAAGCCCGAATGGGATCGGGTGGTCTACCGCCCCATCAGCAACGCGGCGGCGCGCGTGGCCGCGCTGCTTGCCGGCGACGTCGACATGATCGAGGATCCTCCGACCGATGACCTGCCCAAGCTGAAGGGCGACAAGAAGCTATATGTGGAAGAAACGCCGTCGGTACGCGTTGTGTACCTGGCGCTGGATCAGTTCGCCGAACCGTCGCCCGGCGTGCAAGGCACCGACAAGAACCCCATGAAGGACAAGCGCGTGCGCGAGGCGCTGTCATTGGCGATCAACCGCGATGCGCTGGTCGAGCGCGTGATGGGCGGCGTGGCGCTGCCCGCAGGCAATCTGCTGCCCTACCCCATGTTCGGTTCCAGCAAGGAACATTCCAAGGCGCCCAAGGCCGACGTGGAAAAGGCCAAGGCGCTGCTGAAGGAAGCGGGCTATCCCAATGGATTCTCCATCACGCTGGGTTCGCCGTCGGGCCGCTATGTCAACGATTCGAAGGTGGCGCAGGCAATTGCGTCGATGTGGACCCGCATCGGCGTGAAGACCAGCGTGGATGCAATGGCGCCCCCGGTGTTCTTCAAGAACCGCGACAGCTATGCGTTCTCGGCCTATCTGGCGGGCTGGTCCGTGACCAGCGGCGAGATGTCCAACGCGCTGACGTCGTTGCTGGTGACGCGCAATCCGGAAGCGGGCCTGGGCACCACCAACCGCAGCCGCTATTCCAACCCCAATATGGACGCGCTGGTGAAGGAAGCCTCGTCCACCATGGACGACGCCAAGCGCGCGGACCTGTTGTCCAAGGCCAGCAACATCGCCATGGACGACTACGCCATGCTGCCGGTGCATTTTGAACTGTCGGTATGGGCGATGAAGAGCGACATCCGCTATCAGGGCCGTCCCGACCAGGTCACGCTCGCGCAGTTTGCAACGCTGAAGAAGTAAGGCGCTAGTGCTTGCAACAATCGTAAGAAGGCTGCTGCAGACCATCGTCGTCATGCTCGTCATGTCGGCGCTGGTCTTCGCCGGCATCTACATGGTGGGCGATCCGGTGTCGATGCTGGCGAGCCCCGAGGCCACCGAGGCGCAACGCGCCGCGGTGCGCGCATCGCTGGGCCTGGACCTGCCGCTCTGGCGGCAATACCTGATCTTCATGGGCCAGGCGGTGCGCGGCGATTTCGGCAATAGCTTCCTGACGGGCGAACCGGCCATGAGGCTGATCCTGGAGCGCATGCCGGCCACCGTGGAGCTGGCCTGTGTGGCCATGCTGCTGTCGGTGCTGATCGGCGTGCCGCTGGGCATCCTGGCGGGCCTGAAGCCCAAGGCGGTCGGTTCGCGCGCCATCATGACAGGCTCGGTGCTGGGCTTTTCGCTGCCCAACTTCTGGGTCGGCCTGATGCTCATCATGGTGTTCGCGGTGATCCTGGGCTGGGTGCCGGCGGGCGGGCGCGGCCAGACCGTCAGCATCGGCTCGCTGCAGCTCAGCGTGTTGACCTTTGACGGCTGGCTGAGCTTGGCGCTGCCCGCGGCCACGATCGCAATCGCCAAGTGCGCAATGATCATCCGCGTGACGCGGGCGGCCACGCGCGAAGCCTTGCCCATGGACTACATCAAGTTCGCGCGCGCCAAGGGCTTGTCTGAAAAGCGCGTGTTGGGCGTGCATCTGCTCAAGAACATTCTGATCCCGGTGGTGACGGTGGCAGGCCTTGAATTCGGCCAGGTGATGGCGTTCGCCGTCGTCACCGAGACCGTGTTTTCTTGGCCGGGCATGGGCAAGCTGCTGATCGATTCCATCATCAATCTGGATCGTCCGGTGGTGGTCGCATACCTGCTCTTGATCGTGTTCTTCCTGGTCATGTTGAATCTGGTGGTGGACATCATCTACACGGTGCTGGACCCCCGCGTACGCTTGGATAGCCGCCGATGAACACACCCGCCACCGCCGCCGCGCCGCCGGTTCAGGCCAAGGAGCAAACACCCTGGCGCCGCTTCCTGTCGGATTTCTTCGCCAGCAAGCTGGCCACGCTGGGCCTGATCATGCTGGTCCTGATCGTGGGCGCGGCGCTGCTTGCGCCGTGGATCGCGCCGCAGAATCCCTATGACCTGGCGACGCTGGACATCATGGATTCCAAGCTCAAGCCGGGCAGCGAAAGCGGCGACGGCAGCATGCGCTATTGGCTGGGCACCGACGGCCTGGCGCGCGACTTGTTTTCGGCGATTCTGTACGGCATGCGCACCAGCCTGCTGGTGGCCAGCGTGTCGGTGCTCGCGGCATTCGGCATCGGCGCCACGGTGGGTCTGGTGGCGGCCTATTTCGGCGGCCGCATCGATGCCTTGCTGATGCGGATTGTGGATATCCAGTTGTCGTTCCCCGCCATCCTGGTTGCACTGATGCTGCTGGCGATCCTGGGCAAGGGTGTGGATAAGGTGATCATCGCGCTGATCGTGGTGCAGTGGGCGTACTTCGCGCGCGCCGCGCGCGGCGCGGCGCTGGTCGAACGCGGCAAGGAATACGTGGAGGCAGCGCGCTGCATGTCGCTGTCCTGGGGGCGCGTGCTGTTCCGCCATGTGCTGCCGAACTGTATGCCGCCCTTGATCGTGATCGCCACCATCGATCTGGCGCACGCTATCGCGCTCGAAGCCACGCTGTCATTCCTGGGCGTTGGCGTGCCGGTGACGGAGCCGTCGCTGGGCATGCTGATCTACAACGGATTCGAGTACCTGCTGTCCGGCCAGTACTGGATTTCCTTCTTCCCGGGCATTGCGCTGGCGCTGGCCATCGTCGCCATCAACCTGGTGGGCGACCATCTGCGCGATGTGCTCAACCCGCGCCACGCGAACTGAGGGCGGGTGCGATGCAGACTCCTGTGGAAAAGTCCTTGTCGGCACCCACGCCCATTCTTGAGGTGCATGGCCTGAAGACGCATTTCTTCACGCGCAACGGCGTGGTGAAGGCGGTGGATGGCGTGGACCTGACGCTGGCTGAAGGCGAGATCCTGGGGCTGGTAGGCGAATCGGGATCGGGCAAGAGCATCACCGGCTTTTCGCTGATGGGGCTGCTGGATGAGCCGGGCCGCATTGTCGACGGTACCTTGCGGTTCAACGGCGAAGACCTGCGCACCGCAACGCCCGCGCGCTGGCGTGCGATCAGGGGCCAGGAGATCGCCATGATCTTTCAGGATCCCATGATGACCCTGAATCCGGTGCTGCGCGTCGATACGCAGATGATCGAGGCGGTGCAGGCGCATGGCAAGGTATCGCGCGAGCAGGCGCGCCAGCGCGCCGTGCAGACGCTGGCCATGGTGGGCATCCCTTCGCCCGAGGAGCGGCTGCGCACCTATCCGCATCAGTTGTCCGGCGGCATGCGGCAGCGCGTGGCGATCGCGATCGCGCTGTTGAATTCGCCGCACATGATCATCGCCGACGAGCCCACCACCGCGCTCGACGTGACCATACAAGGGCAGATCCTGTTCGAAGTGCAGAAGCTGTGCCGCGAGACCGGCACGGCGCTCATCTGGATCACGCATGACCTGGCGGTGGTGGCGGGCCTGGCGGATCGCGTCGCGGTCATGTATGCGGGCCGCGTGGTGGAAACGGGCAGCACGCAGGCCGTCATCAGCCATCCCATGCATCCCTACACGCATGGCTTGATCGCTTCCATTCCCACGCCCGAATCCCGCGGCAAGCCGTTGGTTCCGATTCCGGGCATGACGCCGTCGCTGCTCAACCTGCCGCAAGGCTGTGCGTTCCGCGGGCGCTGTCCGCGCGCTACCGACGCCTGTCTGGTCGAACCGCAGCCGGTGGAAGTGCGCCCGGCGCAATGGGTGCGTTGCTGGCATGCCGGAGGACCAGACATCAAATGAGCGCAGCAGAACGCGATTCCGCGGTTCCCATCCTGTCGTTGCGCGAGGTCGAGCTGCGTTTCGTGCAGCCGGTGGACCTGGCAGGCCGCATCGCCAACCTGTTGGGCGCCGGCTTGAAGACGCAGGTCGTGCATGCGGTGGCCGGCGTCGACCTGGATGTGCGGCAAGGCGAAGTGATAGGCATCGTCGGCGAATCGGGCTGCGGCAAATCCACGCTGGGCCGCATCGTGTCCGGCATCCTGCCGCCGACCGCGGGCGAGGTCAGCTACAAGGGCAAGGCTGTGAAGGCCATGGCGGGCCCGGAGCGGCGCGCCTATGAGCTGGGCGTGCAGATGATCTTCCAGGATCCCTATGCCTCGTTGAATCCGCGCATGCGCGTGCGCGAGATCATCGGCGAGGCGCCCGTGGCGCACGGCCTGGTCCGCGCGCGCGACAAGGCTGAATATGTGGCCGGGCTGATGCGCCAGGTCGGGCTGGATCCGGCTTTTGCACAGCGTTATCCCCATCAATTCTCCGGCGGCCAGAGGCAACGCGTAGGAATTGCGCGGGCCCTGGCGCTCAAGCCTTCGGTCATCGTCTGCGACGAGGCGGTCGCGGCGCTGGACGTTTCGATCCAGGCCCAGGTGCTTAATCTGTTCGAACAGTTGCGCGCCGACCTGGACCTGACCTATCTTTTTATCAGCCACAACCTCAGCGTGGTCAGCCACATATCGGACCGCGTGGCCATCATGTACCTGGGCCGCGTGGTGGAGCTGGCGCCCACCGACACGGTCTTCCGGCGCGCCAACCATCCGTACACGCAGGCCTTGCTGAAGGAACTGCCGACGCTGCAGCCGGGGCGGCGCACTTACCAGCCCATCAAGGGTGAGCTGCCGTCGCCGCTGGATCCGCCGGCGGGCTGCGCGTTCCACCCCCGCTGCCCGCATGCCATGCCGCGCTGCAAGACGGAGCGGCCGCTGTTGCGGGAAGTTGCGCCGGGACAGTTCAGCGCCTGCCATCTGAACGATGCGTGAAACCAAATACTTGAACCCAACTATTACGCCTTATCCACAGCCATGAAAACCATAGACGAAATCGAACGCGCCCACGGCGACCTCACTGCCTTGCGCCGCGATATCCACGCCCATCCTGAACTCGCCTTCCAGGAAACGCGCACGTCGACGCTGGTGGCGGAGCGTTTGCGCGGCTGGGGCCTGGAAGTCCACACCGGGCTGGGGAAAACCGGTGTGGTGGGCATATTGCGCGGCGGCAGCGGCAAGAAGACGATAGGCCTGCGTGCCGACATGGACGCGCTGCCCATGCCGGAGCACAACCGCTTCGCGCACAAGTCCACCATCAGCGGACGCATGCATGGCTGTGGCCATGACGGGCACACGACGATGCTGCTGGGGGCGGCGCAGTACCTGTCCACCCATCGCGATTTCGACGGCACGGTGGTGTTCATATTCCAGCCGGCCGAAGAAGGCGGCAACGCCGGCGCGCGCGCCATGATGCAGGACGGCCTGTTCGAGAAATTTCCCTGCGACGCGGTATTCGGCATCCACAACATGCCCGGCATGCCGGTCAACCAGTTTGGGTTCCGCGCAGGACCGACCATGGCCTCCAGCAACCGCTGGGACATCGTCATCAAGGGCGTGGGTGGCCACGCGGCGCAGCCGCACGCATCGGTGGACCCCATCATCGTCGCGGCCGACATGGTGCACGCCCTGCAGACGGTGATCTCGCGCGGCAAGAATCCGCTGGATCAGGCCGTGCTGTCGATCACGCAGATCCACGCGGGCGACGCCTACAACGTGATTCCCGGCGAAGCCGTGCTGCGCGGCACCGTGCGCACGTATTCGGTAGAGACCCTGGACAAGATCGAGGCCGACATGCGCCGCATCGCGACCACCTTGCCGCAGGTATATGGCGGCACAGGGGAACTGGATTTCGTGCGCGCGTATCCGCCGCTGGTCAACTGGGAAAAGGAAACCGCCTTCGCCGCCCAGGTGGCCGAAGACGCCTTCGGCGCTGAAAATGTGCAGCGCGAAATGCCCCCCTTCATGGGTGCGGAGGACTTCTCCTTCTTTCTGGAAGCGGTGCCGGGGACTTACTTGTTCCTGGGCAATGGCGACGGCGACCACCGCATGGAAACCTATCACGGCATGGGTCCGTGCCAGCTGCACAATCCGAATTACGACTTCAATGACGCCCTGCTGCCGGTGGGCGCGACTTATTGGGTGAAACTGGTGCAGGCGTTTCTGCCGAAGTCCTGACCCACGCAAGTCATTGATTTAAAAGGCGCAGACTTTCAAAGGTCTGCGCCTTTTTCATGGCGTGGCCGAGTTGTGCACAGCCTGTCCACTGGCTATTCACCGCCTATCCACCGGGATATCCCCCGGCAATCCACCGCTTTTCCCGAGCTTGCCACCAGGCTTATCCCAAGACTTATCCACAGGCTTCGCCGCGCGCTACACCGGCGAAATTCTCCCGTTCCAAGGGTAAATGCGTATGTCCGCGAGTCCGGCTCGGCCTTGACTCATTTGGGCGCGCCAGCCTAGCATTGATATAACTGTGAAATATCACTGTTATTTTAATTGGCCGTTCCCACCCTACCTTGAACAGGAAATCCCATGGTCCACAAAGTACGCATCACCAGCCCCCACGTCGCCGAAGCCGAACCCGGCCTGTGGTCCAACTGCCTGCGCGTGAAAGATTCGGTTTATCTGTCTGGGCTGACCGCCCGCGCCAACGACGGCACGACGATCCAGGGCGCGGATGCCTATGAACAGGCCCAGGTCATCTTTGCAAAGATGAAGCATCTGCTGGAAGCCGCAGGCGGCCAGATCGACGACATGGTGACGATGACGATCTTCCTGACCAACATGGCGGACAACCAGCAGGTGTGGAAGGCGCGCCGCGAATTCTTCAGCGGTGATTTCCCCGCCTGCGCACTGGTGCAGGTATCCGCCCTGGCCAAGCCCGAGATCCTGGTGGAAATCCAGGGCCAGGCGCGTCTCGCGGACTGACACCATGAAAATTGTTCGCTATGCCAGCGAGTCCGGCCCGGTATTGGGCCGGCTGGATGGCCAGGCCATTACGCCCTTCCAGGGCGTGGCAGACGTACAGGCGCTGCTAAGCAATGTCGTGCAGGCCAGCGGCGCGGCGGTGCCGCTGGAGTCGGTGCGTCTGCTTGCGCCCATCATCCCGCAGCGCAATGTGTTCTGCGTGGGCTGGAACTATCTCAAGCACTACGACGAAAGCAAAGGCAAGCGCGAAGGGCAGGAGGTCGAACTGCCTGAGCGCCCTACCTTCTTCAGCAAGCTGCCCACCACGGTCGTGGGGCCGCGCGACAGCGTGCCGCTGCACGAGGCCTATACCGCCAAGCTGGACTGGGAGGTCGAGCTGGCCGTGGTGATCGGCAAGGAGGGACGCGATATCGCCGAAGCCGATGCCCTCAGCCATGTGTTCGGCTATACGGTAGCCAATGACCTCAGCGCGCGCGATCTGCAACGCGCGCACGGCGCGCAATGGTTCAAGGGCAAGAGCCTGGACGCGACCTGCCCGATGGGGCCGGTCCTGACCACCGTGGATGAAATCGGCGACCCGCAGAATCTCGCCCTGGGCTGCGAGGTCAATGGCGTGCGCATGCAGCATGGCCACACACGCAACCAGATCTTCAGCGTGGCGCGTGTGATCGCCGAGCTGTCGCAAGGACTCACTCTGCTGCCGGGCGACGTCATCCTGACCGGCACGCCCGAGGGGATAGGCGCGGCTCGCCAACCCCCCGTGTTCCTGGCTGACGGCGACGTCGTGGAATGTTGGGTGGAAGGCATAGGCTCATTGCGCAACGTCGTGCGAGCGGGCCTGCGCTACGCGGAATAAGCCGACGAGCGTTCGGCACCGATGAAAAATCAAGGGGTAGATATCATGAAGAAAACCGTACTGTTAGTCGCGCTGGGGCTGGCCAGCGTGAACGCCGCCGCCGACACTTTCCCGTCGCAGCCCATGACGTTGATCGTGCCGTACACCGCGGGCGGTTCCTCGGACGCGCTGGCGCGGGCGCTGGCCAAGGCCATTGCCAAGAACAACGGCGCCAACATCATTGTCGAAAACCGTCCTGGCGGCAGCACCGTGATAGGCGCGCAGACCTTGCTGGGCAAGCCCGCAGACGGCAACACCGTCCTGTTGATCGCGGCGAGCTTCGTCATCAATCCCTACTTGCTGAACCAGTTGCCCTATGACAGCGTGAAGGACTTCCAGCCGGTCACGCAGTTGGCGTCCAACCCGCATGTGCTGGTGGTCGGACCCAAGGTCCCGGCCGGCGATCTGAAGGCGTTTCTGGCGTGGGCCAAGGAACAGGGCGACAAGGCGACCTTCTCTTCGTTCGGCAATGGTTCATCGGGCCACCTGGGCTTCGAGATGCTGAAAAAGCAGGCCGGCCTGGGCATGATGCACGTGCCATACAAGGGCGCGGCGCCGGCCACCATGGCGGTGCTGAGCGGCGAAGTGGATGCGACCCTGGGGGACGTGGGCGTGGTCGCGCCGCATATCCAGGCGGGCAAGCTGCGCGCCCTCGCGGTGGCTGGAAGCGTACGCACGCCAGCGCTGCCCGATGTGCCGACCTTTGCCGAGGCCGGCTTGCAGGGTTTCGAATCGCAAACCTGGATGGGGCTGCTGACGCGTAGCGGCGTGCCCGCGGAACGGGTGCAGCGCCTGAACCAGATGTACTCGGCAGCGCTGCAGGACGCCGACGTGCGCCAGATCCTGGCACAGCAGGGCATGGTGGCGGCGGCCTCCGCCCCGGACACGTTTGCGGCCTTCATGAAAGCGGAATCCGCCAAATATGGGCAGGCCATCAAGGATGGCAACGTGCGCATCGATTGAGGAAACGCTGGTCCGCCCGCACCGGTCGCTATAATCGCAGCGGTCTGCGCCGGTAGCGGCGCGTGGTCAGCAACCATCACCGCATGCCCAAAACCCTTACCCCCAAGCGACTGCAGGAAGACACCGCGCCGGCGGCTTCGCTCGGCGAACAGGCGTATATCGCGATCAAGCGCATGATCCTGACGCAGGAGCTGCGCGCGGGGGACCAGATCAATGTTGCGCAACTGAGCGAACAGCTGTCGCTTGGCCGCAGCCCCATCCACCTGGCCATACACCGGCTGGACCGCGAGGGCCTGGTCGACATCCTGCCGCGCAAGGGCATTCTGGTCAAAGCGGAAACCATAGACAGCTTCCTCGAACTGATTGCGGCGCGCCTATTGGTTGAACCGCATCTGACCGGCCTGGCTGTGGACAATGCCACGCCGGCGCTGCTGGAACGCTTGCAAGCGCTGGTAGCGGCAGGTTGGGAATGCCATGAACGCCAGGACCGCCTGGGCAGCATGGAAATCGACCGCAGATTCCACCAGACGCTGTACGAAGCCGCCCGCAATGACATCCTGGCGGAGTTTGCGGGCAGTCTGCTGGACCGTTCCATGCGCCTGTGGTTCCGACCGCCTGCGGGCAAGGCCGAAAAGCCCAATGTGGCGGAACTGGAAGACCTGTACAAGATGGTCGAGCGCGGCGATAAAAAGGCCGCGGTGCGCAAGATGGAGCAGCATATCGGCTCCGTGCGCGGCAAGTTCCTTTCGCGCGAATAAGCTTATAGCCGCAACGCGAGGGCGCGCCATATGACGCGCAGGCTTGAACAAAGGCCGAATAATTCGTTTGCGTAGGGGTTGCCCGTTTTCATAATGGATCGTTCCTGAGCCGGCCTGGCCGGCGGCATTCGCGCAAGGAGCGATCCATGTCCCAGAGCAACGCGTTGCGCCTGTCCGAGGCGTATGCCGAACCCGCGACGCAAGCCTTTTCGATCCGCCCTCTGGCGGCCGTGACAGGCGCAGAAATCGTCGGCATCGACCTGTCGCGCGAGCTGGCCCCGGCCGATTTCGCCCAGGTGCATCGTGCGCATCTGGACCATCACCTGCTGGTGTTCCGCGACCAGCGCATCACGCCGAAACAGCACATCGATTTCAGCCGCCGCTTCGGCCGCCTGATGATCCATGTGCTGCATCAATTCCATCTGCCTGGGCATCCCGAGATCCTCATCGTCTCCAACATCGTCGAAGACGGCCAGCCGATAGGGCTGGGCGATGCCGGCAAGTACTGGCATTCGGACATCTCGTACAAGGAACTGCCGAGCCTGGGCTCGCTGCTGCACGCGCAGGAGCTGCCTGCGCAAGGGGGCGACACGCTGTTCGCCGACATGCATGTGGCGTACGACACCCTGCCGGCCGTCTTGCGCGACGCCATCGAAGGCAAGCGCGCCGTGCATTCCTATCTGGCCAAATACGGCCAATTGCAGAAGGAAGGCGCGTGGCGCCCCAATCTCAGCGCGCAGCAGGTGGCGCAGGTGCAGGAAGTGATTCATCCGGTGGTGCGCACCCATCCCGAAACCGGCCGCCGCGCGCTGTTCGTGAGCGAGGGCTTCACCACCCGTATCGAAGGCCTGCCCGAAGACGAGAGCCGCCAGATCCTGGACGAGCTGTTCGCCCATAGCATCCGGCCCGAACACATCTACCGCCACCAATGGCAGCCGCATGACCTGGTGTTCTGGGACAACCGTTCCCTGATCCACCTGGCCGGCGGCACGCCGGACCATCTGCGCCGCAAGCTGTACCGCACCACCATCGAAGGCGACCTGCCTTTCTGATGGTCAGCCTGCCGCAATTTCGCGCAAACCATTTATCCACAGGGACCGCCATGGGTTTTTCCTCCGCTCTACGTGATCGCTTGGTCCAGGCCGCTACCGGCGCAGGCCTAGCGCTGATACTTGCCGTGCTGGCGCTGGCTTCACCCACGCCGGCCATGGCGGAAGGCCGCATCCGCATCGCCGAGCAGTACGGCATTGTTTATTTGCTGCTGAACGTGGCGCGTGACCAGCAATTGATCGAAAAGCACGGCAAGGCCGATGGTGTGGATATCTCGGTCGAGTGGGCCAAGCTGTCTGGCGGCTCGGCGGTGAACGATGCGCTGCTGTCGGGAGCGGTGGATATCGCGGGGGCGGGCGTGGGACCGCTGCTGACGATCTGGGATCGCACGCGCGGCAAGCAGAACGTGAAGGGCGTGGCTTCACTGGGCAACTTTCCCTACTACCTGGTCAGCAACAATCCCAACGTGAAGACGATTGCCGACTTCACCGACAAGGATCGCATCGCGGTGCCGGCGGTGGGCGTGTCGGTGCAATCGCGCGTGTTGCAGCTGGCGTCGGCCAAGCTGTGGGGCGATGCGCAGTTCAACAAGCTGGACAAGATTTCCGTCGCGCTGCCGCATCCAGACGCGGCCGCTGCCATCATCGCGGGCGGCACGGAAATCACCGGGCATTTCGGCAACCCGCCCTTTCAGGAGCAGGAACTCGCCGGGAATCCCAATGCGCGCATCGTGCTCAAATCCTATGACGTGCTGGGCGGACCCAGTTCGTCGACGGTGTTGTTCGCCACCGAGAAATTCCGCAAGGAAAATCCGAAGACCTACAAGGCGTTCCAGGCCGCATTGCAGGAAGCCGCCCAGTTTGCCGCCGCCAATCCGGAACAGGCTGCGGACACCTATCTGCGCGTCACCGGCGCCAAGCTGGACCGCGACTTCCTGATCAAGGTGATCAAGAATCCCGACGTGCAATTCAAGCTGGAACCGCAGAATACCTACGCGCTAGCCGAATTCATGCACAAGGTCGGCGCGATCAAGAACGCGCCGGCAAGCTGGCGCGACTATTTCTTTGACGATGCCATCATCGCGCAAGGCAGCTGATATGGGGCTGAGCGCCGCAGCCCCTGTGGATAACACCGAAAAGGCCGCGCCTTTGCTGGCTGTGGATAAGGTGTCGATCGAATATAAGACGCGCGAACGGCGCGTGCGCGCCACGCATCAGGTCAGTTTCGACGTGCATGATGCGGAGCGCTTTATCCTGCTGGGGGCATCCGGCTGCGGCAAGTCCACGCTGCTCAAGGCGATCGCGGGCTTCATCGAGCCGACCGAAGGCCGCATCGCCGTCGACGGCAAGACCGTGCGTGGCCCCGGGCCAGACCGCATCGTGGTGTTCCAGGAATTCGACCAATTGCCGCCGTGGAAGACGCTGCGCCAGAACGTGGCGTTTCCGCTGGTGGCCTCGCGCAAGCTCGGCAGGCGCGAGGCCGACGAGCGCGCCATGCACTACCTGGATAAGGTCGGGCTGTCCGCGTTCGCCGATGCCTATCCGCACACCTTGTCTGGCGGCATGAAGCAGCGCGTGGCCATTGCCCGCGCCCTGGCCATGCAGCCGCGGGTACTGCTGATGGACGAACCCTTCGCGGCGCTGGACGCGTTGACGCGGCGGCGCATGCAGGAAGAACTGTTGGCATTGTGGGAAGGCGAGCGCTTCACGCTGCTGTTCGTCACGCATTCGATCGAAGAGGCATTGGTGCTGGGCAGCCGCGTGCTGTTGCTGTCGCCGCATCCGGGGCGCGTGCGCGCCGAGCTGAACGCGCATGCCTTCGGGCTGCACAGCCAGGGCTCCGCGGCCTTCCAGTCGGCTGCCAGACGCATTCATGACCTGCTGTTCGATGTCGCGCCGGCGCAAGCGCCCGCCGAACGGGCTGCGGCCTGAAGGAAACATGCATGAGTACTGCTTACGCGGGCGCCGTGCCCGTACGCCCCGAAGTGGAGTACGAACTGCCGCCTCTTCCGCCGCAAGCGGCTGAGGCGTCCCTGCCCTGGCATGAGCGCCTATGGCAGCACGCCAGCCTGCGCAAGCTGGCGATCCTGGCGCTGCTGGCCGGCATCTGGGAGCTGGCGGCGCGCTATACCGATAACGATCTGCTGCTACCCAGCGCCACGCAGACGGCGGTGGCCTTCGTGCAGGGCATCGCCGGCGGCGAGCTGCTGGCGCGCGCCGGGCAGTCGTTGCGCGTGCTGGCGCAGGGCTATGCGGCCGGCGTGGCGTTGGCCTTCGTGCTGACCACGCTGGCGGTGTCGACGCGCTTCGGGCGCGATCTGCTGTCCACCTTGACCGCCATGTTCAACCCCCTGCCCGCCATCGCGCTATTGCCGCTGGCGTTGTTGTGGTTCGGGCTGGGCGAAGGCAGCCTGGTGTTCGTGCTGATCCATTCGGTGTTGTGGGCGCTGGCGCTGAACACGTATGCGGGCTTTCTGGGGGTGTCGGAGACTCTGCGCATGGCGGGTCGCAATTACGGCCTGACCGGTCTTCGCTATGTGCTGCAGATCCTGGTGCCCGCCGCCTTGCCGGCCATCCTCGCGGGGTTGAGGATAGGCTGGGCGTTTGCGTGGCGCACGCTGATCGCGGCGGAACTGGTGTTCGGGGCTTCCAGCGGCAAGGGCGGCCTGGGCTGGTACATCTTCCAGAACCGCAACGAGTTATACACAGACCGGGTGTTCGCGGGGCTGGCGGCGGTCGTCATCATCGGCTTGCTTGTGGAAAACCTGGTGTTCGATACCGTGGAGCGTGTGACGGTCAGGCGTTGGGGCATGCAGCGCTGATTGCCCGCCACGCAGAGCGGGGTTGCGAGCACAAAAAAAGGCGGCCCGGATGGGCCGCCTTATGCATGGGCGCGTCGCGCTTTACAGCTTCAGTCCCAGCGCCTTGGCAACGCCGGCGGCGTAGGCGGGATCCGCCTTGCGGAAATGTTCCAGCTGGCGGCGCTGGATTTCTTCCGGCACGCCGGCCATGTGGCGGCCGATGTTGCCGAACAACAGCTCTTGCTGCGCCGGCGTCATCAGGCGGAACAGCGCGCCCGGCTGCGAGTAGTAGTCATCGTCCACGCGATGGTTCCAGCGCGCCGCGGCCTGGCCGTCCAACGGCAGGGGCGGTTCGCCCGCGGACGGGGTTTCCTTCCACTGGCCCGCGCTGTTGGGCTCGTAGTTCAACGTCGCTCCGGCGTTGCCGTCGACGCGGCCCGCGCCGTCGCGGTGAAAGCTGTGGAACGGGCAACGCGGCGCGTTCACCGGGATCTGATGGTGGTTGATGCCCAGGCGGTAGCGGTGCGTATCGCCATACGAGAACAGGCGGCCCTGCAGCATTTTGTCGGCCGAAAAACCGATGCCCGGGACCACGTTGGCTGGCGTGAAGGCGGCCTGCTCCACTTCGGCGAAGTAGTTCTCGGGATTCTTGTTCAGTTCCAGCACGCCCACTTCGATCAGCGGATAGTCGCCGTGCGGCCAGACCTTGGTGAGGTCGAAGGGGTTGATGTGATACGTCGCGGCTTCCGCCTCGGGCATGATCTGCACCTTCAGCGTCCACTTCGGGAAATTGCCCTGCTCAATGTTGTCGAACAGGTCGCGCTGCGAGCTTTCGCGGTCATGGGCGACCACTTGCGCGGCTTCCTCGTCGCTCAGACAGGCGATGCCCTGCTGCGATTTGAAGTGGAACTTCACGTAGAAGCGCTCGCCGTCCTTGTTGATGAAGCTGAACGTGTGCGAACCGAAGCCGTGTTGCTGGCGCAGGTTGGCGGGAATGCCGCGGTCGCTCATCAGGGTCGTGACCTGGTGCAGCGATTCGGGGTTGAGCGACCAGAAGTCCCAGGCGGCGGTGGCATTGCGCAGATTGGTCTTGGGGTCGCGTTTCTGGGTGTGGATGAAGTCGGGGAATTTCAGCGGGTCGCGGATGAAGAAGACCGGCGTGTTGTTGCCCACCAGGTCCCAATTGCCTTCCTCGGTGTAGAACTTGATGGCGAAGCCGCGCACGTCGCGCTCGGCGTCCGCCGCGCCGCGCTCGCCGGCCACGGTCGAGAAGCGCAGGAACAGCGGGGTCTGCTTGCCGACCTGGGAAAAGATATTGGCGCGGGTGTAGCGCGAGATGTCGTGGGTGACGGTGAAGGTGCCGTAGGCGCCGGAGCCCTTGGCGTGCACCACGCGTTCAGGGATGCGCTCGCGGTCGAAATGGGCGAGCTTTTCTATCAGCCAGAAGTCTTCCAACAGCGCCGGGCCGCGCGGGCCGGCGGTCAGCGTGTTGTTATTGTCGGCCACGGGCGCGCCTGCGGCGGTGGTCAGATGCGTCTTCTTGTCGGTCATAGCACACTCCCTATGAAATGCTGGAATGCGGGGAGCCACTGTGGGCCCCGCGCCGTGTCTGGGACAACCCCGGCATTGCCGGCCAGGGGCTATCTCCGACACATCATAGGGGTCTTGCCTTACTGTGTGAAGTTGATTGATCTATAAAACTTGATAAAGAATAACTATCAAGAAAGTCGCGGATTGGCATGGAGCATCCTGCCGGGGCGAAAAAAAACCGGTCCGCATGGGACCGGTTTCTTGAGCAAGCGCGGATATCAGCGGTTGGCTGCAGCTTCCGTCTTGCGCTGCATGGCGCGGGTGATGGACCACTGCTGCGCGATCGACAGGGTGTTGTTGACGCACCAGTAGAGCACCAGGCCGGCCGGGAAGAAGAACATCATCCCGCCGAACACCAGCGGCATGATCATCATGACCTTGGCCTGGATGGGGTCCGGAGGCGTCGGGTTCAGTTTGATCTGCAGGAACATGGTGGCCATCATGATGGCGGGCAGAATGAAGTACGGGTCGCGGATCGACAGGTCGTGCACCCACAGGATCCACGGCGCGCCGCGCATTTCCACGCTGGCCAGCAGCACCCAGTACAGCGAGATGAACACCGGGATTTGCACCACCATCGGCAAGCAGCCGCCCAGCGGATTGATCTTCTCGGTGCGGTACATCTCCATCATGGCCGCGTTGAGCTTCTGCTTGTCGTCGCCGTACTTTTCCTTCAGGGCCTGCAGGCGCGGAGCGACCTGCTTCATGCGGGCCATGGAGCGGTAGCTGGCGGCGGCCAGGGGGTAGAACACGGCCTTGATCAGCACGGTCAGCGCCACGATCGTCCAGCCCCAGTTGCCCAGGAGGGAGTGCAGCCAGGTCATCAGCTTGAACAGCGGCTTGGCGATGATGGTCAGCCAGCCGTAGTCGACCACCAGTTCCAGACCGGGGGCCAGGGCCGCCATGGCCTTCTGGTCTTGCGGACCGACCCACAGGTGCGAGTCGACGCGCGTGGCGGCGCCAGGGGCGATCTCGCCCACGGCTTCGATGCTGCGAGCGGCGTACAGGTTCTTCTGCACTTCCAGCAGTTCGTTGGTGCGCTGCTTGCCCTGCGGGGGCACCCAGGCGGTGGCGAAATAGTGCTGGACCACGGCGATCCAGCCGTTGTCCGATTGCTTGATGTAGCTGGCCTTCTTCTTTTCGATGTCGCTGAAGGTGATCTTCTGGAACTTGTCCTGTTCCGAGTAGACCGCGAAACCGGTGAAGGTGTGATAGAAGCTGGACGTGTCGGCGGGGTCGTTGCCGTCGCGTTCGAGCTGCAGGTACAGGGCGGGCGACACGGGGGCGGCGCCTACGTTGGCCAGGTCGTGGCGCACGTCGACGTCATAGCGGCCGCGGTGCAGGGTGAAGGTCTTGGTGACTTTCACGCCGCCGGATTCGCCTTCGAAGGCGACCACCAGGTTGTCGCCGGTCAGCTGGCGCTCCGAGGACACGATACGGAAAGGCGTCTGGTGCGTTGGGAAGCTCTGGCCGTTGGGGGCGCCGACCACGCCGGTCTGCACCACGTAGTTCAGGCCGGCGGCGCGGTCCAGCAGCACCGTGGGCTTGTCCGGTTGGCCGGTAGCCGGGTACTTCAGCAGCTCGGCGCGCACCAGTTGGGCGCCCATGGTGTCGAACGTCAGGCGCAGCACGTCGGTCGTGATGACGACTTCTTCCGAACGCGCGGCAACGGGCGCCGCAGCGCCGGGCACGGCGGATGCCGCGGCGGTCGCGGGGACAGGCGCACTGGGCACCGAGGGCGTCGCGTTGTTCGCGGCAGCCTGCGGCTCGCTCGTGGTGGCGGCCGGCGTGGGGCCGAACAGCGACGGCTTGCCGTTATGGATCTGCCAGTTGTTCCATAGGAGCAACAGCGAGAAGGAAAAAATCATCCAGAGGACGGTTCGTCGGATATCCATGGTGCCTACTGAGGTGAATACGGGCCAGCAAAGCCCGCCAGTTTAGCGTCAATCGTGCTCGGTGCGGTGGCTGTGGGAACAGCACGAGGGGCCATTGGTTCCCTTGGCCGGCGGAACCGGATCCAATCCGCCCGGCGACCAAGGGTGGCAGCGCCCTATTCGCCGGACCGCCAGCCAGAAGCCGCGCCAGGCGCCGTGGCGCTCGATCGCTTCGATCGCATACGCCGAGCAGGTGGGAGTAAAGCGGCACTGCCGGCCGATCCAGGGACTCAGGAAAAACCTGTAGAACCGGATCGGGGCAATGAGTAAAGCCTTGATCATCGCGCGATCCGCTCAAAGTGAGCGTCCACTTCGGCTCTGGCCGCGCGTTTCAGCGCAGTGAGCGTGGCGGGCGCAACCTTGCTATGCAGGCGCACGACGTAATCTTTTGCCGGCAACCCCAGGCGCCGATGGCGGAACGCCTCGCGGATGACCCGCTTGATGGCGTTGCGCGTGCTGGCGTGGGCGGCGAACCGCTTGGCGATCACCAGGCCCAGGCGCGCACAGGCATCCTGGCCGGGAGGCAGATCATTGGGAGCGGCGCTCACAATGAAGAACGCCCCTCGGGCAAGACGCCGGCCTTTGAGGGCGGCGGCGAACTCGGAGGGGCGATGCAGCCGCGCCTCCGGCGGAAGCGTGGAGCGCGGCATGGACTGCAGGTCAGGCGTCAGGATTCCGGAAAAACCGGAAAACCAGGACTCAGACGGCCAGACGCTTGCGGCCCTTGGCGCGGCGAGCGTTCAGGATAGCGCGGCCAGCGCGGGTTTTCATGCGCACGCGAAAGCCATGGGTGCGCTTGCGGCGGGTAACGGAAGGTTGGTAGGTACGTTTCATGGACGATCCACAAAAAGAACAAAAGTCAGAAGGGACCTGCCCGGAAGGGTTCCTGGTCGCGCATTCAGGAAGCGGGTATCTAATGAGCATTTTTGCAACAGGTGCAAAAAACAACTCGTAGACGGGGCTCTGACCGGGGAAACCCCGGGCGACTTATAGAAGCTAAAACCAGGCAGTTGCATGGGCGTAGGCATCGTTAGACACCACCGGCAACAAAGCGCGGCTAAGCTCTCTGTGGAACCTTCTGACAGACAGAATTCGGAAAAGCCCACCATTTCAGCAAGTTTTCCCTGTCTTGTCAAACAGTTAAGCCTGGGCCATGCAGACACTTATGCCCTACCCTGTGGATAACCCCAGCCCAGGCAAGGTAGAATCGAGGTTTGAATAAGAGCGACATGAAAGAATTCTGGCAGACCTGCGTCAGTCGTCTTGAGCAGGAACTCCCCCCCCAACAAATCAGCGCGTGGATACGACCGCTGGTCCCGCTTGCGTACGACGAAACGCAGGCGGTGCTGCGCGTTGCCGCGCCCAACCGCTTCAAGCTGGATTGGGTGCGAAAGAACTTTTCCCACCAGATCGAAGCGTTGGCCGCGGAGTGGTTCGAGCGTCCGGTGCAGGTACTGTTTGAGTTGCCCTCCCAAGGCACTGCGCCGCGTATGCCGGTCGCGCCCGTGCGCGCTCCGCAACCCGCGCAAACGTACCCGTCCGGTGGTTCCCCTGCAGGCGGCGCGCCGCCGCCCGGACCCGCGCTAGCGCCCGCCCAGCCTGCTCCTGCGCCCGCGACGACGGCGGCTGCGCAAGCGGTGAACGCGGACGCAGCCAACATCGTGTACGAGCGCTCGCGCCTGAACACCGACCTGACGTTCGAGAACTTCGTGACGGGTAAGGCGAACCAGCTGGCGCGCGCCGCCGCGCTGCAGGTGGCCGAGAACCCCGGCACGTCCTACAACCCACTGTTCCTGTACGGCGGCGTGGGCTTGGGCAAGACCCACCTGATCCACGCCATCGGCAATGCCATGGTGGCGGCGGGCACCGGTGTGCGCGTGCGCTATGTGCATGCCGACCAGTACGTGTCTGACGTGGTGAAGGCGTACCAGCGCAAGGCGTTCGACGATTTCAAGCGCTACTACCATTCGCTCGACCTGCTGCTGATCGACGATATCCAGTTCTTCTCCGGCAAGAACCGCACGCAGGAAGAATTCTTCTACGCGTTCGAAGCGATGGTGGCCCAGCGCAAGCAGATCATCATCACCAGCGACACGTATCCGAAGGAACTGTCGGGCATCGACAGCCGCCTGATCTCGCGCTTCGATTCCGGCCTGACGGTGGCCATCGAGCCGCCGGAACTGGAAATGCGCGTGGCGATCCTGCTGCGCAAGGCGGAATCCGAAGGCGTGCCCATGCCCGAGGAAGTGGCGTTCTTCATTGCCAAGCATCTGCGCAGCAACGTGCGCGAACTGGAAGGCGCGCTGCGCAAGGTCCTGGCCTACGCCCGCTTCCACGGCCGCGACGTGCTGACGGTGGATGTCTGCAAGGAAGCCCTGAAGGACTTGCTGTCGGTATCCAACGGCCAGATCACCGTGGAGAACATCCAGAAGACGGTGGCGGATTTCTACAAGATCAAAGTGGCCGACATGTACTCGAAACGCCGGCCCGCCAATATCGCTTTGCCGCGCCAGGTCGCGATGTACCTGGCCAAGGAGCTGACCCAGAAAAGCCTGCCGGAAATCGGCGATCTGTTCGGTGGTCGTGATCACACCACCGTGCTGCATGCCGTACGCAAGATTTCCGACGCCCGCGCCAAGCAAGCGGAGCTCAACCATACCCTGCACGTGTTGGAACAAACTCTAAAAGGATGAACATGCAACTCGTACAAACCACACGCGATGCATTGCTGAAACCGCTATCGACTGTGGCGGGCATCGTCGAAAGACGCCATACCCTGCCCATTCTGGCGAACATCCTGATGCGCAAGGAAGGCAACAAGGTTGCCTTCATTGCGACCGACCTGGAAGTACAGATCACCACCCATGCCGATTTCGGCGTGGGTCAAGACAACGAATCCACCACGGTCGCCGCGCGCAAGCTGCTGGACATCCTGAAGGCCCTGCCGGACACCGGCGACGTGCGCCTGGCGCTGGCCAGCAACAAGCTGTCGGTACAGTCGGCCAAGAGCCGTTTCGCGCTGCAGACGCTGGCTGCCAGCGAATTCCCCACCGTGGCTCAGCCCGAGCAGTGGGACGTGTCGCTGACCATGCCGCAGCGCACGCTGCGTCACCTGTTCAACATGGTGCACTTCGCCATGGCGCAACAGGACATCCGCTACTACCTGAACGGCATGCTGCTGGTGTTCGAACCGGGCCGCGTGCGCGCCGTCGCCACCGATGGCCACCGCCTGGCGCACTGCTCGACGGAAGCCGACGGCATCAGCGAACGCCATGAAGTGATCGTGCCGCGCAAGACCGTGCTGGAAATGCAGCGCCTGCTGGAAGACTCCGACGAGCCGGTTTCCATCGACGTGGCGCCGGGCCAGATCCGCTTCCGCTTCGGCGACGTGGAACTGGTGTCCAAGCTGGTCGAAGGCAAGTTCCCCGATTTCACCCGCGTGATCCCGACGAACTACACGCGCCATTTCCTGGTCAACCGCGAAGCGCTCCAGGGCAGCCTGCAGCGCGCCGCCATCCTGACCACCGACAAGTTCAAGGGCGTGCGCCTGCAACTGGCGCAGAACCAGATGAAGATCTCGTCTTCCAACGCCGAGCAGGAAGAGGCGCAGGAAGAAATCGACATCGACTACGGCCATGAAGCGCTGGATGTGGGCTTTAACGTCGGCTACCTGCTCGACGTGCTGGCCAACGTCAAGGTGGACAACATCCAGTGGTCGGTCATGCCCGATGCCAACGCGTCGGCGCTCATCACCTTGCCCGAAGACGACCAGTTCAAGTACGTCGTCATGCCCATGCGGATCTGATCCGCGCCACTTGTGGGTTTGTGCCGCGGCGCAGCCTCGTGCTGCGTCCGCGGTCCGGCCGCCAGGCCGTTCTTTAAAGCGTTATCGATACAGACATGTCAGATCAGCAGAACACCACTCCCGAGAACAGCGGCTACGGCGCTGACTCGATCAAGATGCTCAAGGGGCTGGAGGCCGTGCGCAAGCGCCCCGGCATGTACATCGGCGACACGTCCGACGGCACCGGCTTGCACCACATGGTGTTCGAAGTCGTCGACAACGCCATCGACGAAGCCCTGGCCGGCTATTGCGACGACATTGTCGTCACGATCCACACCGACAACTCCATCTCGGTCACCGACAACGGCCGCGGCATTCCCACCGACATCCACAAGGACGACGAATTCCACCGCAGCGCGGCGGAAATCGTCATGACCGAACTGCATGCCGGCGGCAAGTTCGACCAGAACTCCTACAAGGTGTCTGGCGGCCTGCACGGCGTGGGCGTGTCTTGCGTGAACGCGCTGTCCGAATGGCTGCGGCTGACCATCCGCCGCAACGGCGAAGTGCACCAGATGGAATTCCGCCAAGGCGAGCGCGTCGCGCCCCTGGCGGTGACCGGCACGACCGACAAGCGCGGCACCGAAGTGCGCTTTCTGGCCGACCCGATCATCTTCAACAACATCGAGTACCACTACGAGATCCTCTCCAAGCGCCTGCGCGAGCTGTCGTTCCTGAACAATGGCGTGAAGATCCGCCTGATCGACCAGCGCCAGGGCAAGGAAGAGAACTTCGCGTTCTCCGGCGGCGTGAAGGGCTTCGTCGAATACATCAACCGCAGCAAGACCGTGCTGCACCCGAACGTGTTCTCGGTCACCACCGAGTCCTCGGCGGGCGGCGTGCCGGTCGGCGTCGAAGTGGCGATGCAGTGGAACGACAGCTATAGCGAAAGCGTGCTGTGCTTCACCAACAACATCCCGCAGCGCGACGGCGGCTCGCACCTGACCGGCCTGCGCGCGGCGATGACCCGCATCATCAACAAGTACATCGCCGATAACGAACTGGCCAAGAAGGCCAAGGTCGAAACCTCCGGCGACGACATGCGCGAAGGCCTGGCCTGCGTGCTGTCGGTGAAGGTGCCCGAACCCAAGTTCAGCAGCCAGACCAAGGACAAGCTGGTCTCCAGCGAAGTGCGCCCGGCGGTTGAAGAAGCCGTGGCCCGCACGCTGGAATCCTGGCTGCTCGAGAACCCGATCGACGCCAAGGCGCTGTGCGCCAAGATCGTCGAAGCCGCCCGCGCGCGCGAAGCCGCGCGCAAGGCGCGCGAGATGACCCGCCGCAAGAGCGTGCTGGAAGGCGCCGGCCTGCCCGGCAAGCTGGCCGACTGCCAGGAAAAGGATCCGGCGCTGTGCGAGCTCTACATCGTCGAGGGTGACTCCGCAGGCGGCTCGGCCAAGCAGGGCCGCGACCGCAAGTTCCAGGCCATCCTGCCGCTGCGCGGCAAGGTGCTGAACGTGGAGAAGGCGCGCTTCGACCGCCTGATCGCCAGCGAACAGATCGCCACGCTGATCACCGCGCTGGGAACCAGCATCGGTCCCGACTTCAACGTCGACAAGCTGCGCTACCACCGCCTCATCATCATGACCGACGCGGACGTGGACGGCGCGCACATCCGCACCCTGCTGCTGACGCTGCTGTACCGCCAGATGCCCGAGCTGGTGCAGCGCGGCTACGTGTATATCGCGCAGCCGCCGCTGTACAAGGTCAAGGTCGGCCGTGAAGAACGGTATCTGAAGGACGACCAGGAAGAAGCGCAGTTCATGCTGCAACTGGCGCTGAAGGATGCCGAGATCATCTCGGGCGGCAACATCATCCGTGGTGACGAGTTGAGCGACCTGGCGCGCCAGTACGTGGCGGCCGACGGCGTCATCGCGCGCCTGTCGCGCGTGTTCGACGTGGGCGCGCTGTCGGCCATGGCCGAAGGCGTGGAGATCAATCTGGAATCTGCCGAGTCCACCGCCGATTCCGCCCGCCGGCTGGCCGATGCCATGCGCGATCCGGTCAGCGGCAACGGCGTCGAAGTGGTGCCGCAGTTCGACGAGGCCACCGAACGCCATCGCCTGTCGGTGCA
The DNA here is from genome assembly GCF_058783105.1 of Achromobacter sp. FW305-C-30-7. Taxonomy (NCBI): domain Bacteria; kingdom Pseudomonadati; phylum Pseudomonadota; class Betaproteobacteria; order Burkholderiales; family Alcaligenaceae; genus Achromobacter; species Achromobacter sp. FW305-C-30-7. The sequence goes on from NZ_JBYSYI010000005.1 coordinate 61,856, forward strand.
ACGCATGCACCACGGCAACGTGCGCGTCAGCATCATCGACGCGGACTTCGTCAACGGGTCGGACTACGCCGTGCTATCCAAGGCCGCCAAGAGCTTCTCCGGCAAGGTCAGCGCGCGTTCGCTGGCGGCCCGCGGTGAAGGCGAAAAGCGCAAGGAACAGACCGTGTCCGACTTCCGCGAAGCCATGCAATGGCTGCGCAGCGAAGCCGACCGCAGCATCTCCAAGCAGCGCTACAAGGGTCTGGGCGAAATGAACCCGGAACAGCTGTGGGAAACCACCATGGACCCGAAGGTGCGCCGCCTGCTGCGCGTGCAGATCGAGGACGCCATCGCGGCCGACGAGGTCTTCACCACGCTGATGGGCGACGACGTCGAACCGCGCCGCAACTTCATCGAGACGCATGCGCTGTCGGCGGGGAATATCGACGCCTGATCGGCGCGCGATCCCGCGAAAATCTGGATTCTTCCTGGGAACTCCGGATTGTGTGAAAAGGGGGGCTGCATCGCAGCCCCCCTTTTTTCTTGGCGCAAACGCGCCGGGCTTTGGGCTCCCAGCCTATCCGTGAACTGCCAGGCTGCGCCGGTGCCCTAGCCCGTCAGGGATGCGCGCCAGCCCTGGCTCCAAGTGCTTCAAAGCTTGGACGTTTGTTCAATCGGCCGCTTCGCGAGGCATTCGACGAGCAAGTCTCCCGTTGCACGGATGTGCTGCGTCAGGAGGCTGCAGGCGTTGTTTACTTCACCCTGCTTGCACATCGCCAGAAGTTCCCAGTGCTCCTGTTGCGAGCGATCCCGGTGGGTCGTGAACTCCCACGTGTAACGCAAATAGCGTTCGAAGCCCAGACGCAATGTCTCGACCATCGTCAGCGTCCTTGGGCGGTTAGCAGCGGCATATAGCCCCCGGTGAAAGCGGGCATTCAGCAGGATGATTTGATCGACGCTGGTTTCGTTGTCCAGCTCCTTGAGCACGCGCTCGGCTGCTTCGAACTGAACCTCTGTCAGCTTGGGGATGGCCCAAGCCAAGGCTTGCGGCTCGACCACGCTGCGCAACGTCGTCATTTCTTCGGCTTCGTCGGCCGACATGGTCGCCACGCTGACGCCGCGACGAGGCTCCGAGACCAGGAAGCACTCGCGGATGAGGTCCTTGAACGCCTCTCGCACGACGGTTTGGCTGACCCGGAAACGCGAGGCCACGGCATCCTGGCGCAGGCGTTCTCCTGGCTTTAGCTGGCCGTGGATGATTTCTCCGCGCAGGGCGTCTACCACCGCGCCAGCGATCGAACGATCCGCCAGGGCCTGCGCCACCGGCGACGCTTCACTGTAGTCCATAGATTTCCTCCTCTTAGGGATTATACGGACTGATCAGGTATTGCCGATTATCGATTATCGATTATAGTTCACGGACCCCTCACTTTTCATCAAGGTTGCATATGACGCTCCGCCTTTCCGATTTCGATGCCGTGACCTTCGACGTGTATGGCACGTTGATTGACTGGGAGCCTTCGATCGCCAAGTTTCTGACGCGCTGGGCGCGCGAGAACCGCATCGAGGCCGACGCCGAAACCCTGATCATGGCTTTCGATGGCGCCCGCGCGGCGATCCAGAAGGAACGCCCGGCGCACCTCTACCCCGACGTCCTGACCAAGTGCTTCGAGCGCATCTGCGTCCAGTTCAAGGTGGCCGTGGACCCGGACCTGCGCCGCCAGTTCGCGGCCGCGCCGCACACCTGGCCGGCATTCGACGACAGCCATGCTGGATTGGTGCGCCTGCAGCAGTCCGCCAAGGTGGGCGCGTTCAGCAACATCGACCAGGCTTCGCTCAATACCTCGTGCGACAACCTGGACTTCCGCTTCGATCTGGTGGTGACGGCACAACGCGTAGGCGCCTACAAGCCCGATTGGCCGCACTTCGACACGGGCATAGGCGATCTCATGCGCATGGGCATCCCGCGCGAACGGATCCTGCACGTCGGCCAAAGCTTGCGGGCCGACATCACGCCGGCAAACCGGCTGGGCGTCCGTTGCGCCTGGGTCAACCGCCCGGGCAGGCTGCTGGGCTTGTCGGGCGAAGGCGCGGCCGAGGCGAAACCCGACCTGACGGTTTCCAGCCTCGCAGAACTGGTTGCCGCCCTGACCGGCGCCGATCAACCCGCCCCAACGCTGGTGTGACAAGAGGAGTGACCCCATGACCACCACCATCCATTTCGTGCCCCGCGTCCTGCGCGGCGCCCTAGGCGCAGTCCTGCTCGCAGGCAGCGTGGCGGCGATGGCGCAGAGTACTGATCCCATCCTGGAGCGCATCAAGGCAAAGGGAACCATCACGCTGGGTTATCGCGAATCGTCGATTCCCTTTTCCTATCTGGACGACGCCAGGAAGCCTGTGGGTTACGCCATGGACCTGTGCATGAAGGTGGTGGACGCGGTCCGGCAGCGATTGCAGATGCCGGCACTGAAGGTCGACTACATCGCGGTGAACCCGCAAAACCGGATCGCGTTGGTCGCCAACGGCACCGTCGACCTCGAATGCGGCTCGACGGTCAACTCCCTCGGCCGCCAGGCCCAGGTTGACTTCAGCGCCCCGCACTTCATCTCGACCACCCGGCTGCTGGTGCGCAAGGGCGCGGACATCAAGGAGGTTGAGGACCTCAACGGAAAGGCTGTGGCGCTGCCGATCAACACCACTCCCGAACGGCTGATCAAGGCATTGATCGAAGCGAAGAATCTGCAGGTCCGCATCGTTCCTGTGAGGGACAACTCCGAGGGTTTTCTGGCGCTCTCGACGGGCCGGGCCGACGCTTTCTCCACTGACGACATCCTGCTCTATGGATTGCGCAAGAGCGCGCCGACGCCCGTCGACTTCGAAGTGGTCGGCCGGCCCCTGTCATTCGATCCGTACGGCCTGATGCTGCAAAAGAACAGCACCGTGTTCCTCAGCCTGGTGAACGCCACCATCGCGCGCAGTGTGCGCTCCGGGGAACTCAACGCTTCCTACGACAAGTGGTTCGCGCCCATGGGCGTTCCGCTGTCTAAGGACCTGGCAGCGGCATTCAAATTGGCCGCACTCCCGGAATGACGCGATCCGCTCGGGGCTCATGATGAACTACGCATGGAATTGGAATGTCCTTTTCGAGGAGCCTTACGCGGGCTGGCTGATCTCCGGGCTGCAAGCGACGGTGCTGATCTCGCTCGCAGCCTGGGCCATCGCCGTCGTGATCGGCCTGGCGCTGGGCGTGCTGGGCTCGCTGCCCGGCCGCATACGGTGGTTGTTGACGGTCTACGTTTCGGTATTCAGGAACGTGCCGCTCCTGGTTCAGTTGTTCATCTGGTTCTTCGTGGTGCCGGAACTGCTGCCGGGAGAGGTCGGTCGATGGCTGAAGCGTGATCTGCCGATGCCGGAGATCTGGACGGCGATTGCCGCCCTGGGCTTGTTCACCGCCGCGCGCGTGGCGGTACAGGTCCGCTCCGGCATCGCCGCATTGCCGCGCGGACAACGGCTCGCGGCCTACGCCAGCGGCATGACGCTGGCGCAGGCCTATCGCTACATCCTGCTGCCCCAGGCGCTGCGGCTGGTCCTGCCGCCGATGACCTCGGAGTTTCTTACGGTCTTCAAGAACTCCGCCTTGGCGCTGACCATAGGCGTATTCGAGATGACGGCGCAGAGCCGCCAGATCGAGAGCTATACCTTCAGCGGCTTTGAAGCATTTACCGCCGCCACCCTGGTGTACCTCTCCATCGCCCTATGCGTCACCGCAGGCATGCGCAGCCTGGAAAAGAAGCTGCTGATCCCAGGCACCCAAGGAGGACGGATATGAATGGCGTATTCGACGTCTCGGTCATCGTGAAGGCGTGGCCGTTTCTGCTGGAGGGGCTGGGGCTGAGTCTGCTGCTGACCCTGGTGGCGATGGCCGGCGGCCTCGTGCTTGGCCTGCTGCTGGCGCTTGCGCGCCTCTCCAGGCATGCGCTGCTCGCGGGAGCCGCTGCCGTGTATGTGAACGGCTTCCGCGCCGTGCCATTGATCCTCGTCATCTTCTGGTTCTATTTCCTGGTGCCGCTGATCGTCGGCAAGCCCGTGGGAGCGCTACCCTCGGCGTTGATTGCCTTCACGCTGTTCGAGGCAGCTTACTACTCGGAAATAATCCGCGCGGGCCTGCAGAGCGTGCGTTCGGGGCAATGGCAGGCTGCTGCGGCGTCGGGCCTGAGCCGTGCGCAGGCATTGCGCTTCGTGGTGCTGCCACAGGCGCTGCGCAACATGATGCCCGTGCTCATCACGCAAGCGATCGTGCTGTTCCAGGACACCTCGCTCGTCTACGTCATCTCGTTGCGAGACTTCATGACGTCCACCAGCATCGTGGCCAACCGGGACAACCGATTGATCGAGATGTACCTGTTCGCAGCGCTCGTCTACTTCGTGCTCTGCGCATCCCTTTCACTGGCGGCACACCTGGCTGCCAAGCGCAGGAGCGCCGTATGACATCAGAACAGCGAGAAGAAGCGCCCATGATCGAAGTATCCGGACTGCACAAATCCTATGGCGCGACCCCCGTGCTCAATGGTTGCGACATGGCGATCCGCCGCGGCGAGGTGGCCGTGATCTGCGGACCCTCGGGCTCCGGCAAAAGCACGCTGATCAAGTGCTTCAACGGTCTGGAGTCGTTCCAACGCGGCAGCGTGCGGGTCGACGGCGTCGATGTGGGCGCCGCTGCCTCCAATCTGAGCGATCTGCGCAGCCGTGTCGGCATGGTGTTTCAGCATTTCGAGCTCTATCCGCACCTGACCGTGCTCGACAACCTCTGTCTTGCCCCCATGAAGGTGCTGGGGCGAACGCGGGAGGCTGCGCACCACAAGGCCCGGGAATTGTTGGGCCGTGTCGGGCTGCCTGGAAAGATCGACGCGTATCCGGCCCAGCTTTCCGGCGGCCAGCAGCAGCGCATCGCGATTGCGCGGGCGCTGGCAATGGACCCCATCGTCATGCTCTTCGATGAGCCCACGTCGGCGCTGGATCCAGAGATGATAGGCGAGGTGCTTTCCGTGATGCTGGAGCTTGCCCAGGACGGTATGACGATGGCCGTTGTCACGCATGAGATGGGCTTTGCCAGGCGCGCCGCGGACAACGTCATCTTCATGGATGCCGGGAAAGTCGTGGAGAACACGCCGACGGACATGTTCTTCGCATCGCCCCGTTCCGCGCGCGCGCAGGACTTTCTGTCGCGGCTGGTCTCCCATTGAAGCTATCGAATCCGAAAATCCCCATGACACGAAACAGACCGAAGACCAGACCTGGCGCGTTCATCGCACACGAATCACTCGGCAAGATGCGCGTGCCCGTTTTTGACGATGTCCGCGCAGCGCTCGAACGCATCCGGCCTCATGTGGTCACGACGCCGCTCATGCGATCGGCAGCCCTCGATTGCATCGTGGGCGCGCCAGTCTGGATCAAGGCCGAGAACCTCCAGGTGACGGGATCCTTCAAGGCGCGCGGCGCGTTCAACGCCCTGTTGGGCTTGAGCGAGTCTGAACGGCAACGGGGCGTCGTTGCCTATTCCACCGGCAATCATGGCCAGGCCGTGGCCTGGGCGGCACGCTGTCTCGGCATTCCGGCAACGATCGTCATGCCGGCCGACGCACCTCGCAACAAGGTCGCTCGAGCACTGGCCCACGGCGCACGCGTGGTTCATTACGACCGGCGGCGCGAAAGCCGGGAAGTCATCGGCATGCGGTTGTTGCTGGAGTCAGGCGGCACGCTGATCCCTCCTGGCGATCACCCCGACGTGCTGGCGGCGCAAGGAACCGTGGCGCTGGAAGCGCTGGATGCGCTTGCGCCCGCGGCCAGGGCAAATCTGGGTACGTTTGCCGCGCCTTGCGGCGGCGGCGGACTGGTGGCCGGCTGCGGACTGGTGCTGGACGCCCTTCTGCCGAACCTGCGCGTGGTGGCCGTGGAACCCTGCGGGTTCGACGACACCGTGCGCTCGCTCGCCAGCGGAACCCGGGAGGTCAACGCGCCCACGGCGACCACGCTGGCGGATGCCTTGCAAGCGGTAAAGCCCGCGCAACTGCCGTTCGAAATCAATCGGCATTTTCTTGATGAAGCCTTGGCCGTGACGGACGCAGAAATTGCGTACACCATCCGGTTTTCGCTGACGGAGTTGGGCATGGTGGTTGAGCCGGGCGGAGCCGTGGCGTTGGCGGCGGTACTGGCCGGACGGCTGCAGTCAGGCGGCAAGGACATGCTGATCGTGTTGTCCGGCGGCAATATCGACATGCCGTTGCTGGCGCGATTGCTTCAGGAGAACGATGACACGGTCGAGATCGATCGGAATAGAGCCGCCGAACCATCACAAGTCACCCATTTTGTTAACACGACGAGAACGCCATGAATGCGATTGAAGAAAAGTTCCTGAAGCTGGGCATTGATAACGCGCCGGGCCAGGAGGTGCGGGAAAGCCACGGCGGCGAACGTCTGCTGCATGAAGGCGCAAGCCTTCCGGGCGTGGCCGTGGATTTCTCGCACGGCGACGTCAATGCCGGTGCGTTTGAACCCACGCCGGGGGCGCTTGACGCTTTCGTCCAAGGCGTTCATCGCGGCGGTTCCCAGGCCTATACCGAATACCGTGGCCAGTCGGCCATCCGCGAGAAGCTCGCGCTCGATCTGGCGGCGTTTTCGGGCCATCCCGTTTCGGGTGCCGAAGAACTCATCATCACGCCCGGTACCCAGAGCGCACTGTTTCTCGCTGTCGCAAGCACCGTGACTGCCGGCGAAAAAGTCGCGATCGTGCAGCCCGACTACTTCGCCAATCGCAAGCTGGTCGAATTCATGGGGGCGGAGATGATCCCTGTGCAACTCGACTATCTGAACAACACGGCGCATGCCGGCCTGGATTTGCAGCAATTGGAATCGGCATTCAAGGCGGGCGCCAAGGTCTTTCTCTTCTCGAACCCGAACAACCCCACAGGGGCTGTGTATTCCCGCAACGAAATCGGGCAGATCGCTGCGCTGGCCGAGAGGTTCGGCGCAACGGTCATTGTCGACCAACTCTACTCCCGTCTGCTGTATGCGGGGCAGCCATATGTCCATTTGCGAGGCGTCCCGCAGGCGGACGACAACGTCGTCACCATCATGGGACCGTCAAAAACGGAATCGTTGAGCGGCTATCGATTGGGGGTGGCATTTGGCAATGCCCGCATCATTCAGCGCATGGAGAAACTCCAGGCCATCGTCTCGTTGCGCGCGCCGGGTTACTGCCAGGCTGTGTTGCAGACCTGGTTCTCCGAACCCGCCGGATGGCTGGCCGACCGCATCGGAAGGCACCAGCAGATCCGCGACGACCTGCTGTCGCTGTTTCGCGGCATCGAGGGTGTGGCGGTCCGCACACCGCAAGCGGGCAGCTACCTGTTTCCGCAGCTGCCCAAGCTACACATGACTTTGCAGACCTTCATCCGGACGCTGCGGTCGCGGGCTAACGTCACGGTCACGCCGGGGACTGAATTCAGCCCGCACGCCGGCGACAGCATCCGCCTCAATTTCTCGCAGAACCACGAGGCGGCGGTCGACGCCGTCAAACGCATCGCGACCGTCCTTGAAGAACATCGTCTCGCTTAACCCAAGCCACCCCGAAAAAATGATCAGAAAAGCGTATTCCAGCGAATCGACGCCGCCGCCGGCCGGCACCTACAGCGTGGCCATGCAGGCTGGCCAACTCCTGTTTCTCTCGGGCCAGACACCGCGCGATCGCGACAACGTCAGACATGGAGACAAGCCCTTTGCCGCCCAGGCAAGAATGGCGCTCGACAATCTCGAGGCTGCCGCGAATGCGGCAGGGGCTAGCCTGCGCGACGCAGTCAAGGTGGGTGTGTTCTTGAGGGACCTGGCCCATGCGCAGGAATTCGACGCGATCTACGCGACCTATGTTGGGGAACCGCCGCCTGCCAGGACCTTGATCCAGTCCGGTTTCAGCGCGTTCGACATCGAGGTCGATGCGATACTCGTTCGAAGTTTCGCCTAATCATTCAATGATGGCGCGCGCCGGTTCCGACTGGCGCCGCCACCCTGGCGCAGGCCGGGAGCCGCGGGCCAGCTACACATGCACATCATTGGCCCAAGGCTCCGCCGTCAACCGCTCGGCCAGATACTCGATGAAAGCCTGTACCCGGGCCGGCCGGCGGCGCCCCGGCGGCGTGACGATATGCAGCGCGATGGGATCAACCTGCCAGTCGTCCATCACGGTCTCCAACGCGCCCGATTGCAGATCCTTCCATGCCAGGAACTCCGGCTGCAGCGCCAGCCCCATGCCCGCTTGCAGCGCGGGCGTCAGGGCTTCGGCGTTGTTCACGTTCAGGTGCACGGGCAAGGACTGCGAGAAATCACCATGCTTTTCATGGCGGAAACGCCAGCTCGAGCCGTTGCGCGCATACATGTATTGCAGCGCGGTGTGGTGCGCCAGGTCCTTGGGATGTTTGGGACGGCCCGCGCGTTTGAAGTAACTGGGCGCACCCACCAACAGAATGCGCACGGAGCACAATCGCCGTGCCAGCAGCGTCGAGTCCACCAGGTTGGAGATCCGCAGCGCCAGGTCGAAGCGTTCCGACACCAGGTCCGCCTGCTTGTCGCTGAATTCGATTTCCAGGGCGACGTCGGGATTGTCCTGCATGAACGGAGGCAGCATCGGCGCCAGATGGGTGACACCAAAGGACATGGGAGCCGACAGCCTGATCTTGCCGCGCAGGCTGCTTGATTTTTCGGTGACCTCGGATTCGACCGCCTCGCCTTCCTCGAGGATGCGGGCGGCGCGTTCCAGCGCTGCGTAGCCCGATTCGGTCAGGGTCATGCTGCGCGAGGTGCGGTGGAACAGGGTCGTTTTCATCCTGGCTTCCAGACGGCTGATGCTCTTGGAAACCGTGGCTTGAGACAGGGAAAACTCGGCCGCCGCCTTGGCGAACGATCCCGTCTCGGCGACCTTGGCGAAGATCGCCCAACCTTCTAAATCCGGCAGCTTGCTCATCTCGTGTTCTCGGGAAATGCCCGCGCCGATGATAGTCCCTGCCTATGGCGCGCACAAGAATGGTGGTGAACGCAGCGCAGCAAATGCCTGTCACGCCATCGTCATCATGCAAGAAATGGAAAGGATGGAATTCCTTGCCGCGGGTTCTCAGGATCGCGGCCGCTCCCTACTATGCATATACCGACTGACGAGATGCACGGCCTGCTTCCAGCAGCGCTTCCGTCACCGACTAGCCGGCGCGAACCAGGATGGTTTGTCAGCAACACCGAATTCTTTCCCCCCGCCCCATTTGATCGTTTTCCTGAAAGAGAGACCTGCCATGTCCGCCAACAAGTACCTTGAAGTCCTGACCCCGCGGAACAGCCAGATCATCTTCATCGATCAGCAGCCGCAGATGGCGTTCGGCGTCCAATCCATCGACCGACAGACCTTGAAGAACAACGTGGTGGGCCTGGCCAAGGCCGCGCGCACCTTCAATATCCCGACCACCATCACCACCGTCGAAACCGACAGCTTCTCCGGCAACACCTATCCCGAATTGCTGGCCGTGTTCCCCGAGCACAAGATCCTGGAGCGCACCTCCATGAACTCCTGGGACGACCAGAACGTGCGCGATGCGCTGGCCGCCAATGGCCGCAAGAAAGTCATCGTCGCCGGCTTGTGGACGGAGGTTTGCAACACCACTTTCGCGCTGTGCGCCATGCTGGAAGGCGAGTACGAAATCTATATGGTGGCGGATGCTTCGGGCGGCACCTCGGTGGACGCGCACAAGTACGCCATGGACCGCATGGTGCAGGCCGGCGTGGTGCCGGTGACCTGGCAGCAGGTGCTGCTGGAATGGCAGCGCGACTGGGCCCGCAAGGAAACCTATGACGCCGTCACCGCCATCGTCAAGGAACACTCGGGCGCTTACGGCATGGGCATCGATTACGCCGTCACCCACGTGCACAAGCTGGCTGAGCGCGTCCAGCACGGCGAACGCATCGGCCCCAACCCCGCCAAGTAAACCGCAAGCCGGGCCGGCCAGACAGATTCTGGTCGACCCGGCATTCTGCTTTTGAACACGGCGGGCGGCGGGACTTGCGGGTCCGAAAGCTGCCTGGCGCGACCCAGGAGAGTCCCATGCCAGACCAGAAGAGCAACGCGACGCGCGGCACCTTCGCGCCCTTGCGCCAGTCCGTGTTCGCCGTCCTGTGGGCCGCGACGGTGCTGGGCAATGTAGGAAGCTTCATGCGGGACGTGGCCAGCTCCTGGCTGGTGACCGACCTGTCGGCCAGCCCGACCGCGGTGGCGCTGATCCAGACGGCCGCGACCTTGCCGATTTTCCTGCTGGCGATTCCGGCCGGCGTGCTTTCCGACATTCTGGATCGCCGCCGCTTCCTGATATTCGTGCAGCTGCTGCTGGCCTCGGTAAGCGGCACGTTGCTGCTGCTGTCGCACTTCGGCGCGCTGACCGTCGATTACCTGATCGCGCTGACCTTTGTCGGCGGTATCGGCGCGGCATTGATGGGGCCCACCTGGCAATCCATCGTGCCTGAACTCGTGCCCCGCGAGGAGCTCAAGGGCGCTGTCGCGCTGAACTCGCTGGGCATCAACATCGCGCGCGCCATCGGTCCGGCGGCGGGCGGGTTGATCCTGGCCAGCTTCGGCGCGGCGGTCACTTACGGGCTGGACGTGCTGAGCTACGTGTTCGTCATCGCCGCCTTGCTGTGGTGGAAACGTCCGGTGGCCGTCGACAGTGGGCTGTCGGAGAACTTTTTCGGCGCGTTCCGCGCGGGCCTGCGCTATACGCGGGCCAGCAAGGAGCTGCATCGCGTACTGCTGCGCGCCGCCGTCTTTTTCCTGTTCGCCAGCGCGGTCTGGGCGCTGCTGCCCCTGGTGGCGCGACAGATGCTTGGAGGTACTGCCGGCTTCTACGGCGTGCTGCTGGGTGCGGTGGGCGCGGGCGCGATCATCGGCGCCCTGGTCATGCCCAAGCTCAGCGCCCGCCTGAATACGGACGGGCTGGTGCTGTTGGCTTCCGTGGCCAGTGCGGCGGTCATGGCGGGGCTGGTGTTTGCGCCGCCCCAGTGGCTGGCCGTGCTGCTGCTGGTGGTGCTGGGCATGGGCTGGATTACCGCGCTTACCACGTTCAACGGCGTGGCCCAGGCCATCCTGCCCAACTGGGTGCGGGGCCGCGGGCTGGCCGTATATCTGATGGTCTTCAACGGCGCGATGGCCGCCGGCAGCCTGGGCTGGGGTTTGGTGGCGCGGGAAATCGGCGTGCCCTATGCGCTGGCGGTCAGCGCCGCAGGCCTGGTGGTGGTGGCGCTGTTGTTCCATCGCGTGCGCCTGCCGATCGGCGAAGCGGATCTGCAGGCGTCGAATCACTGGCCGGAGCCGCTGCTCGCCGAGCCGGTCGCCAATGATCGCGGCCCGGTGCTGGTGCAGGTCGAATACCGCATCCGCCAGGAAGACCGGCCCGCCTTTCTCGAAGCAATGAAGCGCCTGTCGCAAGAGCGCTTGCGCGACGGGGCCTATGCCTGGGGCGTGGTCGAGCATACCGGCGATCCGCAGCGGGTGGTCGAGTGGTTCTTCGTCGAATCCTGGGCTGAGCATTTGCGTCAGCATCATCGGGTGTCGCACGCCGACGCCGATCTGCAAGCCGAGGCGCTGCGCTTCCATATGGGGCCGGACAAGCCCGAGGTGCATCACTTCCTGGCCTTGAAGCACTGACGGGCAGCAGCGGGAGCCAGCTCATGAACCATACGACGCCTGCTGTCGCGCAGGCCGGCAACCGGAACGCGGAGGCGCGCCATGGTTGAGCGCCGTCCTCTTGCAAGCCTGGGGCATGCCCGTCGCGGCTGGCTTGACGTGAAGCACCATTTTTCTTTCGCCGCTTACCAGGATCCGGAGCGCATGAACTGGGGTGCGCTGCGCGCCTGGAACGACGAAACCATCGCGCCGGGCTCGGGCTTTCCGCCTTTGCTGCATGCGGACGTGGAAATCATCACCTGCGTGCGGCAAGGCGCGCTCACTCATGAAGATGATCTGGGCAACCGCGGACGCACGGGCGTCGGCGAGGTGCAGGTCATGAGCGCGGGCAGCGGAATGACGCACGCCGAATTCAACATGGAAGGCGGACCCGCGCAGGTGTTCGAGATCTGGATCGAGCCGGATCGCCGCGGCGCGCCGCCGAGTTGGGGCAGGAAGTCCTTTACGCGCGAAGCCTGCAAGGGCCGGTTCATCACGCTGGCCAGCGGCATGGACGGCGACGAAGACGCGCTGCCCATCCGCAGCGATGCGCGGGTGCTTGCGCTGGCGCTGAAGGCGGGCGAGGACGCCACCTATCGTTTTGCGCGCGGCGCGCGGCGCGGCTACCTGGTTGCCTCCAAGGGCAGATTGAAGGTCAACGGCGTGGAGATCGGGCTGGGTGACGGCGCGGCCATCCGCGACGAAACGGAGCTGCGCCTGATGGCCCTGGACGACGCGGAAATCCTCCTGGCCGACACGCACGCCTGAGCGGCATCCTTTTCCTATCCATCGACACAATGAGGATACACATGAAGATCTATCTGCTTTCCCTGGGCGCCGGGCTGCTGGTCGGCGTGGTCTACAGCCTGCTGCAGGTCCGCTCGCCCGCCCCGCCCCTTGTGGCCCTGATCGGCTTGCTCGGCATATTGGTTGGCGAGCAGATCGTTCCGGTGGGCCGGCAGTTGCTCAACGGAACCGCCTTTGTCGCCGCCTGCGACAAGGAAAAGGCCGTCAGCCACGTGCTCGGCCAATTGCCCGGCCGCCATCAGGCTCAGGACAAGGAACACGGCTGAGCCGGTTCCCGCATCAAAGGAGATATTGCATGCCTACACGCCGCGATCTCATCGGTGTTGCTTCCGCCCTGGCGCTCAACGGGATGTTGGGACGCCACGCCATTGCCAGTTCGAAAGGAGAACCCAATATGTCCAACGCTACGCCGGATGTCATTTTCCACAATGGCCGCATCACCACGCTGGATCGCAGCAAACCGCAGGCCAGCGCCGTCGCGATCAAGAACGGCCGGTTCGTGGCCGTCGGGACCGATGCCGAAATCATGCCGCTGGCGGGGGCAGGCACCCGCGTCGTCGATCTGAAGCGCCGCGCAGCCTTGCCTGGTCTGTACGACAACCATACCCACGTGGTGCGTGGCGGCCTCAACTACAACATGGAGCTGCGCTGGGACGGCGTGCGTACGCTGGCCGACGCCATGGCCATGCTGAAACGCCAGGTCGCCATCACGCCCGCGCCGCAATGGGTGCGGGTGGTGGGCGGCTTTACCGAGCACCAGTTCGCCGAGAAGCGATTGCCCACGATCGACGAGATCAACGCCATCGCGCCCGATACGCCGGTGTTTATCCTGCACCTGTACGACCGCGCATTGCTCAACGGCGCTGCGCTGCGTGCGGTGGGCTACACCAAGACCACGCCCAATCCGCCTGGCGGCGAGATCATGCGCGATGCCCAGGGCAACCCCACGGGGCTGCTGCTGGCCAAGCCCAATGCGACCATTCTGTATGCCACGCTGGCCAAGGGCCCCAAGCTGCCCTTCGACTACCAGCTCAATTCCACGCGCCATTTCATGCGTGAGCTGAACCGCTTGGGCGTGACGGGCGTGATCGACGCGGGCGGCGGCTTCCAGAATTATCCGGACGACTACGCCGTCATCCAGAAGCTGGCCGATGAGAACCAGATGACGGTACGGCTGGCGTACAACCTCTTCACGCAAAAACCCAAGCAGGAAAAGGAAGACTTCCTCAACTGGACCTCCAGCGTGAAGTACAAGCAAGGCACGGACTACTTCCGCCACAACGGCGCGGGCGAAATGCTGGTGTTCTCGGCGGCCGACTTCGAGGACTTCCGCGTCGAGCGTCCGGACATGCCGCCCGAGATGGAAGGTGAGCTGGAAGAGGTCGTGCGCGTGCTGGTGCAGAACAAGTGGCCATGGCGCTTGCACGCCACCTATGACGAGACCATTTCGCGGGCGCTCGACGTGTTTGAGAAGGTGCATCGCGACACGCCGTTGACCGGGCTGAACTGGTTCTTCGACCACGCCGAAACCATCTCCGACAAATCGATCGACCGCATCGCCGCGCTGGGCGGGGGCATCGCCGTGCAGCACCGCATGGCTTACCAGGGCGAGTACTTCATCGAGCGCTATGGCGCAAAGGCGGCCGAAGCCACGCCGCCCGTTGCCAAGATCCTGCAGCGCGGCGTGAAGGTCTCGGCCGGCACCGATGCGACCCGGGTCGCCTCCTACAACCCCTGGGTGTCCTTGTCCTGGATGGTCACGGGCAAGACCGTGGGCGGCACCCGCCTCTACCCTGCGCGCAACTGCCTGGACCGCGAGACCGCGTTGCGCATGTGGACCGAGAACGTGGCCTGGTTCTCCAACGAGGAAGGCAAGCGCGGCCGCATCGAGCCCGGCCAGCTGGCCGACTTCATCGTGCCGGACAAGGACTATTTCAGCTGCACGGAGGACGAGATCTCCTTCCTGACCTCGGACCTGACCGTGGTGGGCGGCCGCGTGGTCTACGGCGCGGGCGAATTCGGTCCGCTGGACGACAATCCGCTGCCGCCCGCCATGCCCGACTGGTCGCCTACCCGGCTGTTCGGCGGCTACGGCGCCTGGGGCGATCCGCAGGGCGCCGGCCGCAACTCGCTGGGCTATCGCAACATGGCGGCCTGCGCGTGCGCCAGCTCTTGCGGCCTGCATGGGCATGACCATGCCCGCGCGTGGGCATCGAATGCGCCCAGTTCGGACCTGCAGGGCTTCTTCGGCGCGTTGGGCTGCTCTTGCTGGGCCGTTTGAGGGGACCCGCCATGAGTACGCTCTTTCAATGGGAACGGCGGCTGGCCGATATGGCCCGCCCGCTGTTCGGTGCGTCGATGGTCCGGTTCCTGGCCTATCTGGGCCTGTGTGCCGCCTACCTGCAGGGCGGGCTGGTGAAGCTGTTCGACTTTCCCGGTGCGGTGCGCGAGATGGCGCATTTCGGGCTGTCGCCCGAGCCCTTGTTCGCGGCGCTGGTGATTGCGCTGGAACTGGTCGCTTCCCTCATGATCCTGACGGGCCGGCTGCGATGGCTGGGCGCGCTGGCGCTGGCAGCCTTCACGCTGGTGGCGACCGGGATCGCGTTGCGCTTCTGGGAGATGCCGCTGGGACAGGAACGCTTCATGGCGGCCAACTCGTTCTTCGAGCACTTGGGGTTGGCGGGCGGGTTGCTGCTGGTGGCGTGGTTGGATCTCAGGGAGACCAAGTTTGGCGGGGCGACGTCCTGGGGGCAGGCAACATAGCCTATCTTGTCGGGCGGACCAAGGTCTGCGTAACTGGCACACCGGGGGCATGCCGCAGCCATAGGGCTACTTGCCGGCGTTGCGCGAACAATCCCGGTACTTGGCGCGGGCCGCGTCGGTCGCGACCCGGTCGCGGTCCTGGCGCGCGGCCAGCACTTCCGTCTGCAGCGCCTCGCGGCAGGCTTGAAGCTTCGCGTTGCGCTCGTCCTCGCGGGCCTTGCGTGCATCCAATTTCTGGCGTGCCGCGGCGTTTCTGTCTTGAATCGCCTGCGCTTCGATGGGATCCAGGGGAATCGAATTTCTTTGTGCGCGGGCGTCGCGAGCCATTTCGGGCGTGATGACCGCCTTGATTGGCGAGGCCTCGATGGCGCGCGCCTGCTTGTCGTCCGGGGGACACTGATCGACCGCATGGTCTTTCAGCCGGGCAAGGCCGCCGGGATTCATCGCAAGCAGGATGGCAATGTCCTGCGGCGGCCGGCCCTGCCAGAAATAGAAAAGTGAAGTCTCTTCCTTGCGGCCCGCGTACATGCAGCGCAGGATATGATTTTCAGGCTTGCCCACCCGATGATCGAATCCCCGCATCATCGGCGTTTCGCCAAAAAACAGGCGCGCGGGTATCACGCTGCCGGGCTCGATCAGTTTGCGGGCCGCGCCGCTGCGCTGGGCTTCCCAGTCGTCGTACTCAGCCTGATCCCGCAGGCGCCGGTAGGTTTCGTACTCTTTCAGGCTGCCGCTGCTGGCCAGGGCGGCAGCGGCCTTGATCGGATCCGGGGTCATTCCTAGCCCGGCCCCGACGCTGAAGCCCACGGCGGAAGTCCAGCTGTTGAAGGCCTGTCTGGCGCTGGGCGGAATGCCGCCGTCGAGCGGGCGGCCATTGTTTCCGAGCGCCATGAGACTGGCCAAGCGCTGGGCCTGGTCCCCGCCGGCACTGATGCGCGGCCACGCAATCATCAGGTCCTTCTGGAACAGCAACTCGCCGAACTTGTCGCCGGCCGCGGCGCGATCCGCGGGAGCGGCGGCGAAGTATGCGCGCCGCGCTTCCCCGACCCGCGCCTCGAACTGCGCCATCTGCTGGCGCAGTTCGGCGTAGCCTTCGACGGCACGCTGGACATTCAGGGCCAAATAGTCGCGGGCTGAGGGCTGGCCGATCCAGATGACATCCTGTCCGAAAGCGCTGGCGGCCGCCAGCATGCCAATCAGGATCAGGAGCCAGCGCGGCCGGCGCCAGACCCTCGGATCCGCTTTCCTGCAGACATATGCAGGTTCAGGATGGTGCATGGGCAAGCTCTCCGGATGTAGTCCGGCGCAGGGTGTCCGGATAGCAGATGCAGCCTTTCTTGGCGGTGGAGTGCGAAGAACTATAGGTGAACGGCCTGGTGGCGTCTGTCCTCTCTTTGGATGGCATGGCGGTCCGCAGGCCGTGCATATGGCCAGATCCGAGCCCGATGGCTGACAGCGCGAAGTTCACCGCATCCGGCGAAAGCGCTAGGGAAAATACCCATATCCGCTATCTCCTCGTTGCCGGAAAATCGCAAAAATTGTTCAACAATCCTGGCGCGAAAATACCTCGGGGTATAGGGCAGACCCAATCTGGCCGCGGCTTTCAGGGCGTTCCATAGGGGAAAGCATGTTCACTCAGATTCTGGTGGCGTCGCGTCTCGGCGTCGCTCACGCACTGGGCGCGTTCATGTTGTGCACGGCAGCTCCCATGGCGTTTGGCGCCGCCACCATCAAGGCGGACAGCCTCACGGTCGGGTCCGACCTCACCTACCCGCCCTATGCCTACATGGATGGTGGCAAGCCCGCCGGATTCGACGCGGATTTTTCCCGGCTGCTGGCCTCCAAGCTGTCGCTCGCGCCGGTGTTCGTCGACACGCGCTTTCCCGACCTGATCCTGGGCATGCGGGCGCGCCGCTTCGATACCGTCGCGTCGGCCCTTTATGTCACGCCCGAGCGCACCAAGCTGATCGATTTCATCCCGTACCTGAAGACGGGTGCTTCGCTGCTGGTGCTGGCTTCCAGCCAGTACGCACCCACGGGGCCGGAGGCGCTGTGCGGCAAGCGGGTGGCGTCGATCAAGGGGGCATCATGGACGCCCAAGCTGCAGAAGGTCTCGCGCGAGACTTGCCAGCCCAAGGGCCAGGGCGAGATCAAGGTGCTGGAGTTTCCGACCTCTCCCGAGGCGATGATGGCGCTGCGCTCGCAGGCGGCGGACGCGATGATCGAGGATGCGGCGGTGGTGCACGGCATGCTGGCGCAGTCCAAGGACAGCTTGAAAGTGACCTCCACCTCTCTGCTCTATCCGATCGTGATCGGGCTGGGGATCAACAAGGAATCGAAAGAACTGCAGAGCGCGCTGAACGGTGCGCTGCAGCGGGCCCGCGATAGCGGCGAGTACCAGGCGCTGCTGGCCCGCTACGGGTTGGAGGAGCCGTCCGCCGCCGAAGTCCAGGCCGCTCTGGCAGGCCCGGCGCGATAAGGCCGCGAGGGAAGCCGCAACCATGCATTTCGATTGGGATTACGCCGTCAGCCTGCTTTGGGACACCGACTTCTGGAAAGCGTGTTGGGTGGTGGTGAAGCTAAGCACGGCAACGTGGGTGATAGGCGTGGCGGCGGGTTTCCTGCTGGCGCTGGGCAAGCAGGCGAAGAACCCCTTCGTCAGCCGCCTGGCGGGTCTGTACATCTGGTTCTTCCGCAGCTTGCCTCTGTTGGTGCTGCTGGTGTTCATCTACAACCTGCCGCAGGTGTTCCCCGCGGCGGGCGCGCTGTTGTCGGACCCGTTCTACGCCGGCCTGACCGCCCTGGTCGTAAGCGAAACGGCCTTTATCGCCGAGATCCATCGCGGCGGCATCCTGGGCGTGCCGCGCGGTCAGATCGAGGCCGGACGGGCGCTGGGCATACGCTATGCCGGCATCCAACGCATGATCGTGATTCCGCAGGCATTGCGGATCGCGCTGCCCGCCCTGAGCAACGAGTTCATCACGATCGCCAAGCTGACCTCGCTGGTGTCGGTGATCTCGCTGGCCGAGATCCTGCTGGTCGGACAACGCCTGTACACGCAGAACTTCCTGGTGTTCGAGACCATGTTGGCGGTAGCGCTGTACTACGTGCTGATCGTCACACTGTTCGACAAGCTGCTGGGCTGGCTGGAGTCGCATATGAACATCCTGCGGCGCGCGCCCAAGCCCCTGGCCCTGGACGAATCGGCGCGGCGCGAGATCCAGGAAGGACAGTCCGGACCGGCGCTGACCGCCGCCGGCGACGCGCCCGCGCTGGAAGTGCGGCAGGCCCGCAAGCGCTTCGGCGACCATGAAGTGCTCAAGGGCATAGACCTGACGGTCAAGGCCGGGGAAGTCATCAGCATCATCGGTCCGTCCGGTTCGGGCAAGACCTCATTGATACGCACGTTGAACGGCCTGGAGACGCTGGACGGCGGCGAGGTGCTGTTGCATGGCAAACCCTTCCTGGGATCGCCGGGGACCGGCGCGCAGGCGGGACCTGGCGACCGCATCCTTGATATCGGCATGGTGTTCCAGAGCTTCAACCTGTTTCCGCACAAGACCGTGCTGCAAAACGTGATGCTGGCCCCGGAGTACCACGGTCGCGGCAGCGCCGGCGTATTGCGCCGCGAAGCCCTGGTCCTGCTCAACAAAGTGGGCATGCTGGATCACGCGCACAAGTATCCGCATCAACTGTCCGGCGGTCAGCAGCAACGCGTGGCGATCGCCCGCGCGCTGGCCATGCGCCCTTCCATCATGCTGTTCGACGAGCCGACGTCGGCGCTGGATCCGGAACTGGTGGCCGAAGTGCTCAAAGTCGTGGAAACGCTGGCGCGCGAAGGCATGACGATGTTGATCGTGACACACGAGATGGGGTTCGCATTCAAGGTGTCTGATCGCGTGGTGTTCATGGAGACCGGCCGCGTCCTGCTGGATGCGCCGCCGGCCGATGTGCTGGCCAGCGAGGACCCGCGCGTCAAGGATTTCCTGAGCCATGTCCATGTCTCCTGAGCGTTGCGACATATCCCTGCGCGCGGTGTCGACCTGCCTGGAGCGGGCGTCGGCGGACCCTGTTAGCGCGGCTCTCGCTCTGGTGGCGCGCCGCGACGAGGACGCGCTGGCCGAGGCACGGGCGCGGGATGCCTTGCGCGCAATAGCGCCGGATGACGAGCCGCTGGCCGGCATGGTATTGGGCGTGAAGGCTTGCTTCGACGTGCGCGGCTGGACGACGCACGCGGGTTCGCAGGTGCTGGCCGACGCGCCCGCCGCCAGGCGGGACGCTGCGTTGGTCCAAGCGCTGCGGCGCGCCGGCGCAGTGCTGCTGGCGCAGAACAATATGACCGAGTTTGCCTACGGCGCGCTGGGGCTGAATGCACGCTTCGGCACGCCGCTATCGCCGCTGATGGCCGACGTGCCTCGTGTCGCGGGCGGCTCCAGCAGCGGCGGCGCGGTGGCGGTGGCACAGGGCATGGTGAGCCTGGCTCTGGCCTCGGATACGAGCGGATCGGCCAGGATTCCGGCCGCGTTCTGCGGCGTCGCCGGATTCAAGCCGTCTCGCGGCCGCTATGAGGACGCGGGCATGATGTATCTGTCGCCCACCTTCGATGTGCCCGGCATCATCGCCGCGGACGCCGCGCAGTGCCTGCTTGTGGATAAGGTGCTGGCGCCCTGGGATGCGGCCATGCCGGCGCCGGGCGTTCAAGGCGCGACGCCGCTGGCGAGCAAGGTGTTCGTGGTGCCGGACCACGTGGAGGATCTGTTGGAACCCGAAGTCAGGCGCGCCTTCGCCGCATGGCTGGAATGCCTGATGGATGCGGGCGCCGCGCTGCGCCGCGAATCCATGCCTTGCCTGGCGCTGGCCGGCAAGGTAGCGCGTGACGGCGGCATCATCGCGGCTGACGCGTATGCCCTGCATGCGTCCTGCTTGGCGGCGGACGCAGCCCGCTACGATCCCCGCGTGGGGCCGCGCATGCTATTGGGAGCGCAGGTGCCGGCGCATGCCTATATCGCGGCACAACGCCGGCTGGCCGACTTGCGGCGGGAGTACGACCGCGCCATCGCGGGCGCGGATGCGGTACTGACGCCGACAGTGCCCATGCTGCCTCCGCCGGTCGCGCAGCTGGACGACGACGACAGCTATCTGCGCGAGAACGGCCGGGCATTCAGCCTGACGGAATTCGCCAATCGCCTGGACCTGCCCAGCATTTCCATACCGGGCCATCGGGCCGCGAAACAAGCGGTGGGGCTGATGGCGACCGGCTTGCGCGGCGGTGACCGAGCCTTGCTGCTGGCCGCCGCGCAGATCGAAGATGCGCTCGGATCGGCCTCGCGCCGCCAGCATTGATTTTTTCCACCCATTCGCGGATCTCATCCATGATAGTTATCCACAGCGACGACCTGACCGACACTGAACGCCACGCCCGGGGACCGGGCTGGGAGAGCAAGCGCATCATCATCAAGCGTGACGGCATCGGGTATTCGGTGCACGAAACCCGAGTTTTCGAAGGCGCCGAGCTGCACCTGCATTACAAGCATCACTACGAGGCGAACTACTGCATGGAAGGCGAAGGCGAGGTGTTGGACGTCGCCACGGGCGCGACGCACGCCATACGGCCCGGCACCCTCTACGCGCTGGACAAGAACGACCAGCATGTACTGCGGGCCGTGAAGGGAGACCTGCGCCTGGTCTGCGTCTTCAATCCGCCTTTGAGCGGGCAGGAGACACACCGTGCGGACGGCAGCTATGCCGAACCTGAAGCGCAGGCGCGCGCATAGACGGCGCGCCCAGCAGCCCTATTTGGCCTGCTGCTTAAGGCGGGTCAGCACGGCCATCAGCGTGCGTTCGGAATCGTCGAGATAGTCTGTGAGGGCTTGTGCGGCCAGGTCGCGCCGGCCCTGCACCAGCAGGCCGTGGATGCGGCGCTCGCGCTCGATCCAATCGGGTGTCTGGATCAGGCTTTCGTCGACCTCGGACGCGAACACCAGGCGCAGCTGCGCACAGAGCGTAAGAAAGAACTCGTCCAGCAGGCGGCTGCCCAGCTGCGCGACGATATGCTGGTGCACTTGCAGGCTCAGCGTGCCGACATTGCGCCATTTCTTCTTGGACAGCGCGCGCTCCGCAGCGTCGATGGCCGCGAGCATCTTGTCCAGCAAGGCGGGCTGCAACGGCAGGCTGCCGGCGATGGCCTGCAGCTCCAGGGCACGGCGCGCCGCGTAGATCTCGCGCAGATCCTTGCGTTCCATGCGGCGGACCACGACTCCCTTGTGGCGGATGAACGTGGCCAGCCCTTCACGGCCCAGCTGATGCAGGACTTCGCGAATCGTGTTGCGCGATGCGCCATAGTCAGCGGCCAGATCGACTTCGACCAGTTGCGTGCCGGGGGGCAGCTTGCCTTCCATGATGTCGTCGCGCAGCTGATGGCTGATGCGTTCGGCGATCGAGATTCCGCTGTCGCGTTCGGCGGGCATGATGGCATGGGCTCCTGGCAAGGCGCCGCGGCGTGGCCGGGCGCCTGTTGTTGTTATTTCCACTCGACCTTTTCAGGGTGCAGTCCGTGGACGCCCTTATACGGTGAAACCTCGGGCGGTGTCCAGCCTTGCAGCAGGGCCGGATCCAGCGCATAGACCTCCACGCCCAGGGGGCGGCACACGTCGATGGGATCGCGCGCATCGGGGCCCCACATCGGCACGGACAGGTCGCCGCCGGGGCAGGTGGACAAGGCGCAGAGCAGGTCCATTTCGGCGAAGAACTCCAGATAGTCGCCCGGCTTGGCTGGACATGCCTTCATGAAGTACTTGTCGTCGTCGTTCAGCCCTGTGACCTGGAACACGTTGAGAACATCGTGGACATCGAATTCCGTCAGGCCGTGCGGCGCCACGGCGCGGGTCAGGTTGGAATGGCAATGGAAGTGGAAGTCCTCGCCGCTGAGCAGCTTGTTGACGTAGGGATCGCAGCGCGTGCCCAGTAGATCGTGCACCCGTCCGCCGTCGCTGTCCGTGCCGTAGCCGGCCAGCGTGTCATCGGTGATCGTGACCATGGGGCGCAGGTACGGCAGCGTGGACCAGATGCGGTCGTGGGTGCTCACATGCGCCTGTTGCAGCTGGCGGGTGCGGGAGGCCCACATGCGTTCGCGCGGATTGTGCAGGTTCCACATATTGAAGTCCGCCACTTGCGGGCCTTCCAGCGTGACGATACGGAAAACGTGGCCGGCCGGAACCTTCCAGGCGAAGCCGCTGCGGATGGGAACGACGTGCGTTTCAAGCAGCTTGCGCTGCGCCGGGTCGGCGATGAGCGTCCGGTAGAAATCCCGGTCCACATTCAATACCGAACCCTTGCTCACCTGGTACGCCGCGGGGTAATTCGACATGGCCTGCCTCCTGGAAACGCTCCTGGATCCAACGCCAGGATTGTTGAACAATTGTGGGGCAGTATACAGGAGAGGAAAAGGCCTGGAGCCCTATTTTTACAGGGTCGGGGAAGCTTCCGCAGGCGTACCGCAGACCTGCTTGATCGTCTGCCTTAGCCAGCGGTGTGCCGGGTCGCTGTCCAGCCGAGGCGGCCAGGCCTGCACCACCGTGACCGGGCGCATGGACACCGGCACTTCGAAGGCGCGCAGCTTCAGGCCCAGGCGCTCGACGCCGGGCATCAGGTTCTGGGGCATCGACGGCAGCACCAGGTCGGAATCGGCCAGGGCGAAGATCGCGGCGTGGAAGGTGGGCGTGATCAGCGTGACGTGGCGCGCCAACCCGAGTTCTTCCAGGGTGTCGTCTATAGGTCCTTGCGCGCGTCCCCGACGTGAGACGCTGACGTGGTCGTAGGCGCAAAAGCGCTGCGGGGTGATGGGCGCCTTGAAGATCGGGTGTTCATTGCGCGCCAGACCGCAGAAGGCGGTAGTGAACAGGGTCTGCACCTTGATATCGGCGCCGAACTTCTGCGAGGAACCGATATAGAGATCGGCATCGCCGCTGAGCGCGTCGGCGTCGTGATTGCCTTCGGAGACGAAACGCAGCACGGCGCGCGGCGCATAGCGGCGCAAGTGTTCGCGCAGCCGGCCGCCGTAGCCGCCCACGAACACGTCGTTGGCGCGCAAGGTGAAGACACGGGTCAAGGTCGCCAGATTGACGTCTTCGCCGAAGGCCGTGAAGACGGCCTGCGCTTGATCGATCACGTGGCGCACCTGTTCATGCAGGGCCAGCGCGCGGGGCGTGGGCGCCAGGCCCCGGCCGGAACGCACCAGCACGGGGTCGCCGACGGCTTCCCGGATGCGTGCCAGGCTGCGGCTCATGGCGGGAGTGCTCAGGTTCAGCCGGCGCGCCGCGCCGACGACGCTGCCTTCCTGGATCAGCACGTCCAGGGTCAATAGCAGATTCAGGTCTAGCGGTTTCATGCGTCCAAGCATAGCGCGGCGGACAAACCCGGCGGGCGTTCCAGGGTTGCGTCTGGTGCACTTCTCGATTGCTCGGGACGGCATTCCCCGGCGTTCGGACCGGGACCAACATTCCAGCCTTGGCCGCGCGTGGGCGCAGGCCGATGAAAACCAAGGAGAGACAAATGGCGCTGGAAGTTCTGGAGCTGCATCATCACGCCGTGCGCATGCCGCTGGACAAGGTCGCGGCCATGGGCGCGTTTTATGGACACGTGCTGGGGCTGGACACGGACCGTGGCCGTTGGGAGATTCCGGGCATCGCCGGGTACTTCCTGGACATGGGCAACGACTGCCAGATCCATCTGCTGGGCAGCGACGGGCCGTCGCCCTATTCCCAAGGCCCGGGCTGTGATCCTGTGGAAAACCATGTGGCGCTGGCGGTGCGCGATATCGCGGCGGCCGAGGCGGAACTGCAGCGCCTGGCCGTGGACTACTGGAAGCTGGACAACGTGGCGGCGCCCGAACTCATGCAGCTGTTCCTGCGCGACCCGGTCGGCAACCTGATTGAGCTGCATCAGATCGGCCGCTGCCGCTGCAAGCGCAGCGACCGCGCCTTCGCCGACGCGAAGGCCGCGCAAGGCGCCGCGCCGTCGCAGGGCCGGGACTGAGGGGCTGGGGATAAGCCATGTTCATCGATCTGAATGACCTGGCGGGCCCGGCGCGCTACAAGCTGCTGACCGCGGCGATCGTGCCGCGGCCCATTGCCTGGATCGTGTCGCGTGACGCCGCAGGGACGACGAACGTGGCGCCGTTCTCGTTTTTCAACCTGATGTCGGGCGATCCGCCGCTGATCTGCGTCGGCATCGGCGTGCGCGGCGATGCGCCCAAGGACACCGCGCGCAACATCGCCGAGCGTGGCGAGTTCACGGTCAGCCTGGTGTCCGCGCCGCAGGCCGGGCGGATGAATGTGACCGCGGTGGATTTTCCGGCGGGCGTGGACGAGTCCCGGGAAGCCGGCCTGGAGCTGTCGCCATCGCGGCGCATCGAGGTGCCCTGGGTGGCGCAATCGCCGGTGGCGTTCGAGTGCCGGGTGCATGAGCTGATGCGCATCGACCGCCGCAGCCTGATCGTGGCGCAAGTGGCGGCCATGCACGTGCGAGACGACGTGGTGGCGGACCGGGAGCATCTGTATCTGGATGGCCCGGCGATGGATCTGCTGGCGCGGTTGCACAACCCGGGCTGGTATTGCAGGCCGCAGGCGGCCTTCCAGATGCCCCAGCTGACGCTGGCGCAGTGGGAGGCGTTGAAGCAGTCGGGCGAGGCCGAGCGGTATCTGGAGCAAGGCGCCGGAGAGCGCTGATGGAACCAGCGCGCGGCGTCACCGCCCCGTCCGCGCCTTCAGATCCCCCATCTCCTCTAGCATGAGCTGGTGCGCATAGCGTGAGAACACGCTGACCAGCCGCGTGCGCGTGTGGTACGGCGGGTAAAGCAGCGCCACCGTCACCGGCACGGCGGGACTGAAGGGGCGGATCTCGACATTGTGGGCGGCGTACTCCTCGCGCGCGGCCAGCGGGTTGATGAGGGCCACGCCCAGGCCCGCGCCGACCAGGGCGCAGATGGACGAGCCCAGGCCGGCCTCGGCCACGGTCTGGCGTTCGACCTTGGCCGTCCTGAACACCGCGTCGATCTTTTCGCGCAGCGGCGTGCCGCTGGTGAAGGCCACGAACGGCTCGCCGGCGAAGTCCGCGGGCTTGAGTTTTTTCAGTTTGGCCAGGCGATGGCCTTTGGGCACCACCGCTACGCAGCTCATCGTCAGCACGGGTTCGACCTGGATGCCGGGGGAGTCTCCCGACAGCATGGCCAGCCCGGTGTCGCAGAACCCTGAACTGATCCAGTTGTGCACCGTGCTGGCGTTGCCGGAATGGATGGACACCATCACGTCCGGGTATTCCGTCTTGAAGGCGGCGACGATGCGCGCCAACAGGCCGCCGGCCAGCCGCGGCATGGCGGCCACGCTCAGGCGGCTGGCGCTGAACGAGCGGATGCTGGCCGCGGCTGACTCCAGTCCGGCCAGGCCGATGAAGGTCTTCTCCACTTCCTGGAAGAAGCGCGAGCCGTCCTGCGTCGGGCTCAGGCGGCTGCCGTTGCGGTCGAACAGGGCGAACTGGGTAATGGCTTCCAATTGCGCAATTAAGCGGCTAACGTGCGGCTGCGAGGTGTGCACGCGGCGCGCGGCGGCGGTCATTGAGCCGGTCATCATGACGGCGCGGAACGCCTCGATGTGCCTCAGGCCCATCCGTGGAATGGCCATGTCAAATCCGTATAGAGGAATACTTGATTGGAACTGGATAAAACCATACCGCTAGTTGATACTTTTCGCCAGCCGCGGGGCTCATCGCGGGACGAGGCGGCTGTCAGCCTGGCTGGCGCCGTCGATCGTGAACATAAGCATGCGCCGCTCGAACGGCGCCAAGGGAATCAGATGAAAGCACTTGCTGCGATCTCCGCCGCCGTGGCCCTCTTGGGTGGTGCGGCCTCCGCCCACGCCGAAGGCCCCAGCCGCCTGGACAAGATCAAGGAAACCGGCGTGATCACGCTGGGCCACCCGGAGACCTCGGTCCCCTTCGCCTATCTCGACGGCAACCAGAAGCCGATCGGCTATACGGTGGAGATCTGCCAGGAAGTCGCCCAGTACGTGAAGGCCGCCCTGAAGCTGCCCAAGCTGGAAGTGCGCTACAACCCGACGACGTCGGCCACGCGCATCCCGCTGCTGGCCAACGGCACCATCGACCTGGAATGCGGCAACACCACCAACAACCTGGACCGCCACAAGCTGGTGTCGTTCGCGCCCACGACTTTCGTGGCGCAGGTGGTGCTGGTGGCGCGCAAGGACGGCGGCGTGGATCCCAACAATCTGGAGTCCTTCCGCGGCAAGTCCATCGCCGCGCAGGCCGGCGGCCAGACCTTCCGGCTGATCTCGCAGCTGAACGCCAAGGGCAACCTGGGCATCACCATGGCGCCTACCAAGGACACCGCCGAAACCATACTGATGGTGGAATCGGGCCGCGCCGCGGGGTCGGCCAATGACGACGGCATCGCCTATGGCGCGGTGGCTTCGTCGAAGAATCCCGACGCCTTCGTGATCGGTACCAAGGGCCTGGAAATGGCGCCCTACGGCATCATGGAGCCCAAGGACGATCCGGCCTTCAAGAAAGTGGTGGACGACGCGGTGCGCGATCTGATCAAGACGGGCAAGGTGGCAGCGATCTACGACAAGTACTTCAATGCGCCGATCCCGCCCAAGCAGATCAACCTGAAGTACCCGATGAGCGATGCCCTGAAGCGCGCGCTGGCCAATCCGACCGATTCCGGCGATCCCAAGGCCTACGAGTAAGCAGGTTGTCCGCGGGATGCCGGGCATCCCGCGCACCGCCGTGCAAGGACGCCGGCCGCCAGGCGCGGCCGGCATCGCCATCAAGGGACGGGCATGAACTACAACTGGAGTTGGAGCGTCTTCCTGGAGATGTCGCCGGATGGCGTGCATACCTTCCTGGAGACGATCTTCATCGGCGTGGGCTGGACCCTGGCGCTGGCCCTTACCGCATGGGCGTTCTCGCTATTGTTCGGGGCGTGGCTGGGCGTGATGCGCACCGCCAGTTCGCGCCTGTTGAATGCGCTGGGCGCGACGTATGTGGAGGTGTTTCGCAACATCCCGCTGCTGGTGCAGATGTTCCTGTGGTATTTCGTGCTGCCCGAGCTGCTGCCGCATGCCTGGGGCCTGGCGATGAAGCAAATGCCGCAGCCCTGGGGCCAGTTCGTGCCGGCGGTGCTGTGCCTGGGATTCTATGGATCGGCGCGCGTGGCCGAACAGGTGCGCGCGGGCATACAGTCGCTGCCGCGCGGCCAGTTCCAGGCGGGCACCGCGCTGGGTCTGACCGAGACGCAGGTGTACCGCTACATCATCCTGCCCGAAGCCTTCCGCATCGTGCTGCCGCCCCTGACCTCCGAGTTCATGGGCACCATCAAGTATTCCTCGGTGGCGCTGACCATCGGCCTGCTGGAACTGACGGGACAGGCCCGCTCCATGCAGGAGTTCAGCTTCCATATTTTCGAGGCGTTCTCCGCCGCCACGGTGATCTATCTGATCATCAACGGCATAGTGGTGCTGGGCATGCGCCTGCTCGAACGCCATGTTGCGGTTCCCGGACTGATCGGTTCGGCGAAAAGGCCCTAGGACGACACCATGGGCAAATTCGATTTCGATGTGATCTGGGCGGCGCTGCCCTATCTATTCAAGACGGGCATGACGTTCACGCTGACGCTGACCGCGCTGGCGGGCGTGATGGGCCTGGCGTTGGGCACGCTGCTGGCGATGATGCGGCTGTCGCGCTTCAAGATACTGTCGGTACCAGCGGGCATCTACGTCAACGTGATGCGTTCGATACCGCTCTTGCTGGTGATCTTCTGGTTCTACTTCCTGGTGCCCTACATCGCCGCCTGGGTGGTGGGGTCGCCCACGCCGCTGCGCGTGGGGGCGTTCAATTCGGCGGTGATCACCTTCACCTTGTTCGAGGCCGCGTACTTCTGCGAGATCATGCGCGCGGGCATACAGTCGATCGCGCGCGGCCAGGTGTCGGCCAGCATGGCGCTGGGCCTGAACCACTGGCAGGGCATGCGCTACGTGGTGCTGCCGCAGGCCTTCCGCAACATGCTGCCGGCGTTGCTGACGCGCATCATCATCCTGTTCCAGGACACCTCGCTGGTGTATGTGCTGTCCTTGACCGACTTCCTCGGCGCGGCGGCCAAGATCGGCCAGCGCGACGGCCGTCTGGTGGAGCTCTATTTGTTCGTGGCGGTGGTGTATTTCGTGATCTGCTTCACGGCGTCCCGCCTGGTCAAGCTGCTGGAAAAGCGCACGCGAGTGCTGCGCTAGCGCAGCCCTTCCAGTTATCCACAGGTTCCAACAATGCAACTCTCTTCCCAGCCCCCGATGATAGCGATCAAGCAGGTCAGCAAGTGGTACGGCGACTTCCAGGTACTGGACGATTGCTCCACCACCGTGGGCCGCGGCGAGGTGGTGGTGGTTTGCGGGCCGTCTGGCTCGGGCAAGTCCACGCTGATCAAGACCGTGAATGCGCTGGAGCCCTTCCAGAAGGGCGAGATCCAGGTCAACGGCATTTCGGTGGGCGATCCGCGCACCAACCTGCCCAAGCTGCGTGCGGTGGC
The DNA here is from genome assembly GCF_058783105.1 of Achromobacter sp. FW305-C-30-7. NCBI lineage: Bacteria > Pseudomonadati > Pseudomonadota > Betaproteobacteria > Burkholderiales > Alcaligenaceae > Achromobacter > Achromobacter sp. FW305-C-30-7. The sequence goes on from NZ_JBYSYI010000005.1 coordinate 90,742, forward strand.
CGGCATGGTGTTCCAGCACTTCGAGCTGTTCCCGCACCTGTCGGTGACGGAGAACTTGTGCCTGGGCCAGCTCAAGGTGCTCAAGCGTGGCAAGGAAGAGGCCCGCCAGCGCGCGCTGGCCCTGCTGGAGCGTGTGGGCCTGTCGGCGCACAAGGACAAGCATCCCGGCGAACTGTCGGGCGGCCAGCAGCAGCGCGTGGCGATAGCGCGCGCGCTGTCGATGGACCCGGTGGTCATGCTGTTCGACGAACCGACCTCGGCGCTGGATCCGGAGATGGTCAACGAGGTCTTGGACGTGATGACCGACCTGGCCGCCGAAGGCATGACGATGATGGTGGTGACCCATGAAATGGGGTTTGCCCGCCGCGTCGCCGACCGTGTGATTTTCATGGACGGCGGCAAGATCGTGGAAGACTGCGACAAGGAGCAGTTCTTCGGCGATGTGGAGGAGCGTGCGCCGCGCACGCGCCAGTTTCTTTCCAAAATCCTGCAGCACTGATAGCCATGACCCAGACCCACCCCGCCGCCGCCCGCGCACCCGTCGACCTGCGCAGCGACACGGTCACCCATCCCACCGCGGCCATGTACGAACGCATGCGCACCGCGCCCATCGGCGATGACGGCCTGGACGGCGACCCCACCGTGCGCGAACTCGAGGCTTACGTGGCCACGCAGCTGGGCAAGGAAGCCGGGCTGTTCGTGCCCAGCTGCACCATGGCCAACCTGTTGGCGGTGCTGGCGCAGACGCAGCGCAATGAACAGGTGGTGCTGGAGTCGGCTGCCCACATGTACACGTCCGAGCGCGGCGCCGCCACGTTCACCGGCTCGTTCTACCTGGGCGTGCCCGGCACTGACGGCGCCATGGACCTGAACCGCCTGGAGGAAGCCCTGCTGTCCGGCGGCCACCGGCTGAAAACGGCGCTGGTGACGATGGAAACCTCGCACAACAATGCCGCCGGGGCGGTGCTGCCGCTGGACCATATGCAGGCGGTGCACGCCCTGGCGCGAGCGGCAGGCGCGCCCGTGCACCTGGATGGCGCGCGCCTGTACAACGCCGCCGTGGCGCTGGGCGTGGCGGCGGGCGAGATCGCCCGCCATGCCGACACGGTGTCCCTGTGCTTGTCCAAGGGCTTGAGCGCGCCGGTTGGCGCGGTGCTGGTCGGCAGCCAGCCTGTCATGGCCCGCGCGCGCGTGCTGCGCCGCATGTTGGGCGGAACGCAACGCCAGTCGGGCATCATGGCCGCGGCCGGCCTGGAAGGCGTGCAGGCAATGAGCGGGCGGCTGGCCGAGGACCACGTCCGCGCGCGCCGCCTGAGCGCCGGCATCAACTGCCTGGGGCGGACGATCTCGGCCACTGAACCGCAGACCAACATCGTGCAGGTAGAGACGGCCGGCACCGGCATGAGCAATACCGAGTGGGTCGCGGCGCTGCAGGCAGCGGGCCTGCTGGTGCGCCCCTGGGGCCGTACGCGGTTGCGCTGCGTGACCCACCGCCACATCGGCGACGCCGACATCGACGCGGCCGTGCGGGCTTTCGAAACGGTGCTGAACGCCGGCTGATCTGCTCCGTTTCGGGGGGCGGTCGCGATGCGATAATGCCGCATGACCACGACCCATCTTTCCCGAAAAGACTATCTCTGCGCACTGGCGGTCGTGGTCATCTGGGGCACCAACTTCGTCGCCATGAAAGTCGGCATGCGGGGTCTTTCCCCCATGCTGCTGGGCGCGCTGAGATTCGCGCTGGCGGCCTTCCCCCTGATTCTCTTCGTGCGCGCGCCGCGCTTGCCCTGGCGCTGGGTGGCGGCCTATGGGCTGGTGCAGGGCCTGGGCCAGTTCGGGCTGCTCTTCACCGCCTTGAAGTTCGGCATGCCGGCCGGCATGGCGTCGTTGGTGATCCAGACGCAGGCTTTCTTCACGCTGCTGCTGGCCGCGCCCCTGCTGCATGAGCGCGCGCAGCGCCATCATTGGATCGGGCTGGGCGTGGCGGCGCTGGGGCTGGCGGTCATCGCTGGCGGCCGCGGCGAAGGACCGGGCCAGATGACCATGCTGGGCTTTGCGCTGACGCTGGGCGGCGCGTTCATGTGGGCCGTGTCCAACATCATCGTGCGGCTGGCCAGCCGCAAGGCGCCCGGCTACGACCCGTTTGCCTTCATCGCCTGGAGCAGCGCCGCACCGGTGCTGCCTTTCCTGCTGCTGGCCGTGCTGATCGACGGCTGGGAGCCGGTGGCCGGCATGATCCTGGGCATGGGCTGGGGCGAAATCCTGTCGGTGTTGTACCTGGCGGTGCTGGCCACCTTGGTGGCCTACACGCTATGGACGCAATTGCTGACGCGCCACGCCGCCGCCAAGATCGCGCCGTTCTCGCTGCTGGTTCCCGTGGTGGGGCTGTGGGCCGCGTCGATGGCCTTTGGCGAGCGGCTGGAGCCGCTGCAATGGCTGGGCGTGGCCTGCGTCCTGGCCGGCCTGCTTTTCAACCAGCTGGGCGGGCGCTGGCTGCGCACACGCTGATTCGGGCTGCCCAGAACCCTACCCCGCGCCGCCTCGCCCGTGCGGACTAAGCCGTAACGGCGAGCAGACCCGGCGGCCTCAGAGTTGCTCGAAACGGATGTAACGCTTATCGGTGTACTCCCGGCGGGTGGTGATCTCTTCCACGCTGGCGCCCGGGGGACCGCGCCGCAGCCATTCCAGCATGTGGTCGACCTGATCGGCGGTGCCTTGCACCAGGGCTTCGACCGTGCCGTTCGGCAGGTTCTGCACCCATCCCTTGGCGCCCAGCATGTGGGCGCGCCGCACCGTGGCGTGGCGGTAGCCCACGCCCTGCACGGTGCCGGTAATCGTGACGTGCACGGTCTCGATATGGGTATCGGCTTTAGGGTCTTGCATTGTTTCTCTCTTGGATGAGGCGCCGCGCTCGGCGATGTACGTAGACGGTAGTGACTACGGCGGATGGTCTATAGGCCCGGGGGTCGCCTGGCGATACGTTAGAGCTCATGTCAAAACGTGCCAACGGGAACACCGTTACCAGAGCTTGGAGAAGCCATTATGGAAGAGACCAGTTTGTTGTCGGAAGCTGAGACAGCGCGCTACAGGGAGCAAGGTTACCTGGCCCTGAACGACATGTGCCCGCAGGACGAGGTGGGTTACATCCGCAGGACGCTGCTCGACCTGTTTGCGAACAAGACCGGCTACAACGAGGGTGCGCAGTATGACTTTGTGAGCCGTGACGACCCGTCCAAACCCGCCAAGTTTCCCAGTTTGCACGATCCGCGCCATTATGCCCCGGGCCTCCTGAAGACCGAGTATCACGAGCGCACCCTGGAACTGGCGCGCCAGCTGTTGGGCCCCGAGGCCGCCCTGTACGGCGAGCACGCCCTGCTCAAGCCTGGCCCGCACGGACCGGAAACCCCGTGGCACCAGGACGAAGCGTTCCGCTCGCCGGACTTCATCTACAACGAACTCAGCATTTGGCTGGCGCTGCAGCCGGCTACGCTAGAAAACGGCTGCATGCAGTTCATCCCGGGCTCCAACCAGTGGGACGTGCTGGAGCATCGATCGCCGGGCGGCGACAAGACCCTGCATCCGCTGGAATGCTGCGGCGATTTCGCGCGCGACCAGGCGGTGCCGGAACCGTTGGACCCGGGCGGCATCACGGTGCACGACGCCCGTACCCTGCACTTCACCGGACCCAACACCTCGCAGTCGCCGCGCCTGGCCTACATCCTGATCTACAACACGCCGCCGGTCTACAAGCCTGGACGCCGCGAGTTCCCGTGGCTGGAAGGCCGCTGGACCGACAGCCAGACCCGCAAGAAGCAGTGGCACAAGCGCGGCGGGCTGGCCGTGGACGTGATGCGCCGTTTGCCGGGCGCGCGGCTGACCAGCCCGCGCTGGGTGGCCTGGGCCACGATCCGGGCGGTGTCCAAAGTCTGGCCGCGATAACGGGGGCGCAGGGGCCGCAAGAGTCCCTGCGATAAGGGGGGCGAACGAGGCCGGCAAGCAACGCTTGCCGGCCTCGGCGCGTATACTGGGCGGCGTTGCGGGCCCTGGGGGGCCCGCGCAATCGCTGGAGCTGCCCGCAGCTGGCGGCCCGGCGTCTAACAATAACGAGCCGCAGCTGGCGCCCCATCACTCCATAGACCACTTCATGACCGCTAACCTTTCCAAGATCACCTGCGTCGAAGATCTGCGCGCCATTGCGCAGAAACGCGTGCCGCGCATGTTCTACGACTACGCGGATTCCGGCGCCTGGACCGAAGGCACCTACCACGCCAACGAAAGCGATTTTCAGAAGATCAAGCTGCGCCAGCGCGTGGCGGTGAACATGGAAGGCCGGTCGCTGCGCACCACCATGGTGGGCCACGATGTCATCATGCCGCTGGCGATTTCGCCTACCGGCCTGACCGGCATGCAGCACGCCGATGGAGAAATCCTGGCGGCCAAGGCGGCGGCGGATTTCGGCGTGCCCTTCACCCTGTCCACCATGAGCATCTGCTCACTGGAAGACGTGGCCGAAGCGACCAAGAAGCCCTTCTGGTTCCAGCTCTACGTGATGCGCGACCGCGAGTTCGTCGCCAGCCTCATTGACCGCGCCAAGGCTGCCGGCTGCTCGGCGCTGGTGCTGACGCTGGACCTGCAGATCATGGGCCAGCGCCACAAGGACATCAAGAATGGCCTGTCGACGCCGCCCAAGCCCACCCTGCGCAATCTCATCAACCTGGCGACCAAGCCGCGCTGGTGCATGGGCATGCTGGGCACCAAGCGCCGCACCTTCGGCAACATCGTCGGACACGTCAAGGGCGTGGACGACCTGTCCTTGCTTTCGTCCTGGACGGCCGACCAGTTCGATCCTCGCCTGAGCTGGGACGACGTCGAATGGATCAAGCAGCGCTGGGGCGGCAAGCTCATCATCAAGGGCATCCTGGACGTCGAGGACGCGCAGATGGCCGCCAATAGCGGCGCCGACGCGCTCATCGTCAGCAACCACGGCGGACGCCAACTGGACGGCGCCATGTCGTCCATCGCCGCCCTGCCCTCGATCGCCGATGCCGTCGGTTCCAAGATCGAAGTGTGGATGGACGGCGGCGTGCGTTCCGGCCAGGACATCCTGAAGGCCGTGGCGCTGGGCGCGCGCGGCGCCATGATCGGCCGCGCCTTCCTGTACGGCCTGGGCGCCTACGGCCAGGCCGGCGTGAAACGCGTGCTGGAGATCCTGTACAAGGAAATGGATACGACGATGGCGCTGTGCGGCCGTCGCTCTATCGAGCCCGGCGACCGCAGCATCCTGCTGCCCGGCACCTACCCGAACTGAACGGTTCGGCGGCCCATGAGAAAAAGCCTGGATACGGTAGCGTGCCAGGCTTTTTTCGTTGGCGCGCGCTCTGGGAGGGCACATGAGCAAACGCAGGAGCCATCATGACGCGTAACAAACAAGACAAGGCACGCCACCCGGGCGCGGGCAAGCGGCTGCTGGGCGCGGCGGTGGCGGCGTTGCTGTCGGCCGGGGCCGCGGCGCAGCAGACCACGCTGCATGTCGGCATGAACGGCGGCGACATGGCGCGGGTGTTCACGCAGCATGTGTTTCCGGCTTTTGAGCGCGCCCATAACGTCCGGATTGTGGTGGAGCCGGGCATATCGACAGAGGTGCTGGCGCGGGCCCAAGCGGAAAAGGACAAGCCGCGGCTGCACCTTATGTTCCTGGACGACGGCGTCATGGCGCGCGCGATATCCATGGGGCTGTGCGCGCAACTCAATGACGATCCGGTGTTGAAGGAGCTGTACCCCACCGCGGTGAAGAAGGATCGCATGGCCGCGGGGATCGACATCGGCATGACCGGCCTGGGCTACAACACCAAGGTCTTCGCCGAGCGGGGCTGGGCGCCGCCGACTTCGTGGATGGACCTTGCCGATCCGAAGTACAGGGGCCAGGTCGTGGTCCAGTCGGCCTCGAGCAGCACCTTTGGCCTGCATACGTTCCTGATGATCAACCGCATCCTGGGCGGCGACGACCGGAACTACGGACCGGGCTTCGCGCACTGGCCGACCGTGGTCGGCCCGAACGTGCGCGAATACTTGCCGGATTCGGCGCGCCTGGCCGACATGGTGCAGGCCGACGAAGCGGCGCTGTTTCCCTGGACACCCACCGCCATCACTCGCCTGAAGAAGCGCGGCGTGCACGTGGAATACGCGCAACCCAGGGAGGGATCGATGATCCTGATGGTGGGCGAATGCGTCGTCGCCGGCAACAGCCAGCCGGAGCTGTCGCAGAAGCTGGCGCTGTATTTGCTGTCCGAGCGGGCGCAGACCAAGGCGCTGGAGATGGGCGGGCACTTCCCGTCCAACCGCAACGTGCTGGCTCCCGCCGACCATGCGGATGCGCTGCAACGTTTCCAGGGCTATATGTCGAACGCCAAGATACCGAACTGGGACCAGATCAACGAGACCCGGCCCGCGTTCAACGCCCGCTGGAACCGGGAGATCGGGCGCTGACGGCCTCTGTCCCGGGTGGGCCAAAAAAGCGCAAAATCTGCAAAGGCCGGCCCGCTACATTGCTCTCCAAGGAGACCGCATGAAGCCCGCAACCCTGAACCACTATGGCCAGCGCCTGGAGCCCGTCCTGCGCTGGCTGGCAAGCCACCCCGACGCCGACCCGGACCTGTACCGGCTGGCCGAGCTGGCCTGCCTGTCGCCCTATCACTTCCATCGCGTCTACCGCGCCATGATGGGAGAGACGGTGAACGCCACCGTGCAGCGTATCCGCATGCACCGCGCGGCGGTGGCGTTGGGGAATTCCGAGGCTTCCTTGCGCGAGGTGGCGCAGCGCGCCGGCTATGAGTCGGACGCGGCGTTCAACCGGGCATTCGGCGCGACCTTCGGCATCTCGCCGGGGCGATACCGGGCTGTCCGCTCCCGTCCCTTCGACCCCCAGGAGCTAGGCATGTATCCCATCAAGATCGAAACTTTTCCCGGCGCGACGCTGGCGGTCCTGCCGCATCGCGGCAGCTATCAGGAGATCGGCCCGCTGTTCTCGCGCGCCTTCATGCTGGCCGTGAGCCGCGGCATTGCGCAGCCCGATTCCATTGGCTATGGCGTGTATTTCGACGACCCCGAGCAGGTGCCGGCCAGCCAGCTGCGTTCCATGGCCGGCATGTCGGTGGCGCCCGACGCCGACCTGGGCGCGGAGCTGGAACGCTTCGAGATCCCGCAAGGCCGCTGCGCCATCCTGACCTACACCGGGCCCTACAACGAGATGGACAAGCCCTACAACTGGATGTTCTCGGAATGGCTGCCCGGCAGCGGCGAGGTGCCGGCGGATTTTCCGATGTTCGAGCAGTATCTGAATGATCCGCGCACCACGCCGCCGGCGCAGCTGCAAACGCGCATCTGCCTGCCGTTGAAGTAAGGCGCGGCACCGCCGCCGCGCCTTGCGCGCTCAGCGGGCTGGCGTCTGGAAGCTGACCGAGGCCGGACGGCCGGGCAGGTTCAGGGTCGCGGTGGCGGGCGGCGTGGTCGCCACCACCTGGCCGGCGCGCAGCACCATCAGGCGGGTGGCGCGCAGGCGCAGCGCTTCGACGGCATCGCGCGCCTGCAGCAGCACCAGATCAGCGCGCTTGCCGACCGCCAGGCCGGTTTCGTCCAGACCCAGGATCTTGGCCGGCGTGGTGGTGACGGCTTCGAAACAGGCGCGCATCGCGTCCTGGCCCGTCATCTGGGCCACGTGCAGGCCCATGTGCGCGACTTCCAGCATGTCGCCCGAACCCAGGCTGTACCAGGGGTCCATCACGCAGTCGTGGCCGAAGGCCACCGGCACGCCGGCCGCCAGCAACTCGGGCACGCGAGTCATGCCGCGGCGCTTGGGATAGGTGTCGTGGCGGCCTTGCAGCGTGATGTTGATCAGCGGGTTGGCGATGGCGGCCACGCCGGCCTCGCGCATCAGTGGGATCAGCTTGGAGACGTAGTAGTTGTCCATGGAGTGCATGGACGTCAGGTGCGAGCCCGTCACGCGGCCTTGCAGGCCCAGGCGTTGCGCGTGGTATGCCAGCGTCTCGATATGGCGCGATAGCGGATCGTCGCTTTCGTCGCAGTGCATGTCCACGCGCAGGCCGCGTTCAGCAGCCAGTTCGCACAGGATGCGCACCGATTCCGCGCCGTCCTGCATGGTGCGTTCGAAGTGCGGAATGCCGCCGACCACGTCCACGCCCATGTCCAGCGCGCGCTTGAGATTGTCCAGGGCGCCGGGGGCGCGCAGCACGCCGTCCTGCGGGAAGGCCACCAGCTGCAGGTCCAGGTAGGGCCTGACCTTCTCGCGCACGTGCAGCAGCGCTTCGGTCGCCAGCAGGCGCGGGTCGCACACGTCCACGTGCGAACGGATGGCCAGCAGGCCGCGCGCCACGGCCCAATCGCAATAGGCCAGCGCACGCTCGACCAACGCTTCCTGGGTCAGCAGCGGTTTGAGTTCGCCCCACAGCGCGATACCTTCCAGCAGCGTGCCGGACTGGTTCACGCGTGGCAGTCCGAAGGACAGCGTGGAGTCCATATGGAAATGCGCATCGACGAAAGGCGGCGCCACCAACTGGCCCGCCGCGTCCACGGTCTGCGCCGCCTCGGCCTTCAGCGCCGGCTCCAGCGCAACGATGCGGCCGTTGGCGATGCCGATGTCGATGTTCTGGCGGCCATCGGGCAGCGTGCAGTGTCTGAGTATCAGGTCGAGCATGGTGTTCCTAGCTGAAGGTTTCTGTGGTTCATGGTACTGCGCCCCTCGTTGCATTAAACCGGCGCCGCCCTATCCGGGACGCTCAGCCGGTCCGAAGCGATGCTCATTGGCGGCATGAAGCTGGTGCTCCCCCATCCGGGTCGCATGGAGCCGGCTCTGCCGGTCCATCGCGACGCCCCTGGGGGAAGCGCGCAGCGCTCGGGGGGGCCCCCTACCTTTCGCCTTTGCGATAGGGCTTCATCAGCGCCTGCGGATACGCGGCGCGGCGCGCCATCACCACCAGGGCGAGGATGGACAGCACATAGGGCAGCATCAGATAGACCTGGTACGGCAATTCCGGCAGGCCGGGCAAGGCCGCGCCGCCTTGCTGCATGCGCAGTTGCAGCGCGTCGAAGAAGGCGAAGATCAGCGCGCCCAGCAGCGCCTTGCCGGGCCGCCATGACGCGAACACGACCAGCGCCACGCAGACCCAGCCGCGGCCGTTGACCATGTTGAAGAAGAAAGCGTTGAACGCCGCCAGCGTCAGGAAGCTGCCGGCCACGCCCATCAGCGCGGAGCCCGCGACGATGGCGCCCATGCGCAGGCGCGTCACCGACAGGCCCTGCCCTTCGGCCGCAGCCGGGTTCTCGCCCACCATGCGGATCGCCAGGCCGACCGGCGTGCGGTTCAGCACCCAGGCCAGGATGGGCACGGCGGCCAAGGCCAGCAAGGTCATGGGCGTCTGTCCCGCCAGCACCGGGCCGATGAACGGAATGCCGTCCAGGAACTTCATCTCGGCGAACGGCGTGATGGTGGGCGGCGTGGTCACGCTGGGGAAGGTGACACGGTAGGCGAAATAGCTCAGGCTGGTGGCCAGCAGCGTGACGCCCAGGCCGGACACGTGCTGCGACAGGCCGAGTGGCACGGTCAGCACTGCGTGCAGCAGCCCGAATACCGCGCCCGCAAAGGCGGCCGCCAGCACGCCCACATAGAGCGGCGCGCCCAGGTACACCACCAGCCAGCCGGTGAAGGCGCCAGCGGCCATGATGCCTTCGATGCCCAGGTTCAGCACGCCCGCGCGCTCGCACAGCAGCACGCCCAGCGTGCCCAGTATCAGCGGCGTCGCCAGGCGCAGCACTGCCACCCAGAACGCCGAAGAACTCATCAGATCCATCCATTCCATGGCGTGTTCCTCAGGCCCGGTTGCGGCGCAGGCGGTACTGCGCGAATAGCGTCGCGACCAGCATGGCGAGCAACGATGTGGCGACGATGACGTCGGCGATGTAGTTCGGCACTGCGATGGCGCGGCTCATGCTGTCCGCGCCCACCAGCATGCCGGCCACGAACAGGCTGGCCAGGATCACGCCCAGCGGATGCAGGCCGGCCAGCATGGCCACCACCACGCCGGTGTAGCCATAGCCCGGCGACATGTCGAGCGTGACGTAGCCGGTGCGGCCCGCGACCTCGATCGCGCCGGCCAACCCGGCCAGCGCGCCGGACAGCATGGCGGTGCCCAGCATGACGCGGCTCACCGGCAGGCCCAGGAAGCGCGAGGCGTGTGCGTTGGCGCCGACCGCGCGCATCTGGAAGCCGAATACGGTGTAGCGGTTCAGCAGCCACAGTCCCAGCGCCAGGCCGGCGGCCCACAGCAGGCCGGTGTGAGCGCGGGTGCGTTCGATCAGCTTGCCGAGTTCCAGGTCGCCGTTGAGCGCCACGGACTGCGGCCAGCCCATGGCCATGGGATCCTTCATGGGGCCGTCCAGCATCATCGACACGAACAGCAGCACGATGAAGTTGCCCAGCAGCGTGGTCACCACTTCGTCCACGCCGAGGCGGGTCTTGAGGATGGCGGGAATCAGCAGCAGCAAGGCGCCAGCCAGGGCGGCGGCCAGCATCATGCCGGCAAACAGCGCGGGCACCGGCAGGTCGAAGCCGGTGCCGTCATGCAGGCCGCCCACCGCCACCGCGGCCAGCGCGCCCAGGTACAGCTGGCCTTCGGCGCCGATGTTGTAGAAGCGCGCGCGGAACGCCACCGCACAGGCCAGGCCAGTCAGCATCAACGGCGTGGCGCGGGTCAGCGTTTCCGACAGCGCGAAGCGCGAGCCGAACGCGCCTTCGAACAGCAAGGCATAGGTGCGGCCCACGGGGGCGCCGGCCCAGGCCACCAGCAAGGTGCAAACCGCCAGCGTGAAGGCGATGGCCGCGAAAGGCGCCAGGGCCAGCGCCAGGCGGCTGGGTTCCGGACGGCGTTCCAGGATCAGTTTCATGCGAGTAATGCTCGGTAGGGGGTGGAGTCGCGCGGAAGGGAGCGGGTTGTCATCCCTGCGTGCCCGTCATGGCCAGGCCCACCGTGGCGGGCGTCCATTCGGACACCGGCTTCACGGCGATCAGCTTGCCGCTGCACAGCACGGCGATGCGGTCGGCCAGCGCGAAGATTTCTTCCAGGTCTTCGGATACCAGCAGCACGCCCGCGCCGCGCGTGCGCGCCGCCAGCAGTTGCTCGCGCACATAGGCGACCGCGCCGATGTCCAGGCCCCAGGTGGGCTGGTCGGCCACGATGAAGCGCGGTTGGCGCGCCAGCGTGCGGCCCAGGATCAGCTTCTGCATGTTGCCGCCGGACAGGCTGCGGGTGCGGACGTCGAGCGACGCGGCTCGCACGTCGAACTGCTTGGCCAAGGCTTGTGCGTACGCTTTGCCGGCGCGCGCCCGAATCAGGCCCCAGCGCGCAAAGCGCGGGTCCTTCAGGTCTTCGACGATGGCGTTTTCCCACAAGGGGCTGTCGCCGATCACGCCTTCGCCGTGGCGGTCTTCCGGGATGCGGCCGACGTGGGCCGCAGTCCAGCCGGCTGGCGTCGTGGGGGCCGCCGCATGCTCGGGGCCCAGGCGTATGGTGCCGTCCGTGGGCTGGCGCAGGCCGGTCAGCACCGATACCAGCGCCTGCTGGCCGTTGCCGGCCACACCCGCGATGGCGACGATCTCGTGCTTGTGGACCACCAGGTCCAGGCTGTCCAGGCGCGTGGCGCCGTCGCGGCCGTCGCGCACCGTCACTTGCGACAGCGTCACCACGGGCGCGGCCTGCTCGGCGGCGGCCACGGCTTCGGCGTGCGGCATGACGACCTTGCGGCCCACCATCAGCTCGGCCAGTTCGGCCGGGTTGGTGCTGGCGGTCTCGCGCTCGGCCACCAGCTTGCCCTGGCGCAGCACCGCCACGCGGCCTGACACCGCCATCACTTCGTCCAGCTTGTGCGAGATGAAGATCACGGCCAGGCCTTCGTCGACGAAGCCGCGCAGGGTGGCGAACAGGTCCTGCACTTCCTGCGGCGTGAGCACCGCGGTGGGCTCGTCCAGGATCAGGACGCGCGCGCCGCGGTACAGCGCCTTCAGGATCTCGACCCGCTGCTTCTCGCCGACCGACAGCGTGCCGACGCGTGCGTCCGGGTCCACGCCCAGGCCGAAGCGCTGGCCCAATTCGACCAGGCGCTGGCGCGCCTTGCCGCGGCCGGATGCCAGCTTCCACAGCGATTCCGTACCAACCATGATGTTGTCCAGCACGGTCAGGTTGTCGGCCAGCGTGAAGTGCTGATGCACCATGCCGACCCCGGCCGCCAGCGCGGCGTCGGGCCGGCCGGCGGGCAAGGGTTGGCCAAAGACTTCGATGTTGCCTGCGTCGGCCACGTAATGGCCGAACAGGATCGACACCAGGGTCGATTTGCCGGCGCCGTTCTCGCCCAGCAAGGCCAACACTTCGCCCTGGCGCAGCGTGAGCGATATGTCGTCGTTGGCCGTGAGGCTGCCAAAACGTTTGGTGATCCCCGTCAGTTGCAGGGCGAGAGGCGCTGATTTCATCGTGCCGAGGACTTGGGTTCTTTGTCGTTGACCTTGACGCTGAAGCCGCCGTCCAGGATGGCCTTCTGCTTGGCTTGCACCTTGGCCATCAGGTCGGCCGGGATCTTGCTTTCGAAGGTGCCCAGCGGCGCCAGCGACGAGCCCTTGTGCTTCATCAGCGAGTACTGGCCGTAGTCATCCGCCTTGAACGTGCCGGCGCGCACCTGCTTGAGCGCTTCGTCGATGGTCGGTTCCATGCTCCACAGCGCCGAGGCCACCACGGTCTCCGGATATTGCTGCTGCGTGTCGATCACGTTGCCGATGGCCAGCTTGCCGCGTTCGCGGGCGGCATCCGACACGCCGAAGCGCTCGGCATAGAGCACGTCGGCGCCCTTGTCGATCATGGCGAAGGCGGCTTCCTTGGCCTTCGGGGGATCGAACCAGGAACCGATGAAGGTCACGGTGAATTCGGCTTGCGGGTTCACTTCCTTGGCGCCTTCGATGAAGGCGTGCATCAGGCGGTTCACCTCAGGAATGGGGTAGCCGCCCACCAGGCCGATCTTGCCCGTCTTGCTCATGCCGCCGGCGATCATGCCGGTCAGGTAGGCGGGTTCCTGGATGTAGTTGTCGAACACCGAGAAGTTGGGCTGCTGCGGCTTGCCCGAGGAACCCATCAGGAAGGCGGTTTGCGGATAGTCCTTGGCCACCTTGCGGGCGGCGGCTTCCACCGCGAAGGCCTCGCCCACCACCAGCTTGTTGCCCTGCTCGGCGTACTGGCGCATCACGCGCTCGTAATCGGCGTTGGTGACGTTTTCCGAGAACGTGTATTCGATCTCGCCGCGATCGCGCGCCGCGACCAGCGCCTTGTGGATGCGCGACACCCATTGCTGTTCGACCGGCACCGTGTAGATGGCGGCGACCTTGGTCTTGGCGGGCGCCTGGGCCTGGGCGGCGCCTGAGAACAGCAGCGCGCCGACAGCGGCGGCGGCCAGCTTGAGCAGGCCGCGGCGGGCGATGCCGGCGACGGACGGGGTGGAAAAGGCTTTCATGCGGGTGACTCCTGCGCAGGGAAGGAAGGGGATGGGGATGGGAGGCGATGCGCGTCCCACACGGGCCCGCGCGCGCCTGGAGCGCGCGCTGCCGCGGCCCGGTTCCATATGGCGGCCGCCGGCAGGCGTGCCGGGACTAGCGTACGGAAACGAGGGCTTGGGATCGGTCATCGGATGGGAGCGCCAGGAGGCGCACCCCTCCGAATGGTCGGGTTCGCAGCCAGTCCTGGCGAAGCAATTTGTATGCCATGGGGCGTTCCCGCGACAAGTCGGGGAAACCTGATGGCCGGGCAGGATTATAGGCACCCTGGCGGGGATTGGTGGCACCAGGACGGTGCGCGGCGTTTCAAGGGGTGGACAGACCGCGTGTCAGGTCGAAGTTCAGTGTGTCTGAATTTCACCTGGGCACGGATCGCCGGCCCTGCGGACGCTGCATCATTGAGACTTGAATTTGGTCCGCGTATTGGTGCGCAGCAAACAGAACGGGCAGGTGCGGGCCAGTCTGAGGATAGGCGGGCGCCACGGGCCGATTTGATGAACCGGTTGCTCAAATAGGGAGGCCCCACCGGGGTGGGGCCATCGTTCGGACCTAGTTGCATCACCAGCATTCACATCTGGGAGTGGCTTTTCTAGGGCAGCGTGCCGACTGTAGCGTTTTTGAGCATGGCTTTCAACCAAGTTTTCGGCGGTGCGTGCAGGAGTGCCCTTCTTGGAAGGAGAAATAGGACCAATGGAATGGAAACTGCGTGAAACGGCGTTCTCCGCCCCTCGAATGGGGCGTTACCTGAACAGCTATGGCGGAGACGTGTTACGGGCGGCCGTTGCCTACGATCACAATGTCCTGTTGGCGCAGGCGCTGATGCCTGCCTTGCAGACGATGGAAATAGTCCTTCGAAACGCCATCCATCGAAGTTTGAGCAGGTCGATGGGAAGCGTCGACAGGTGGAATGGTTTGCCCTCCCCTGAGTTCGAGTGGTTGCAAAGGGCGGTGGGCGACGCAGGGGGCAAGATTCAACGACGCCGGGAACGCGTCACCACCGATAAGATTGTTGCCGAGTTGACTTTTGGATCTTGGACGCGGCTGTTCAATGCCCAACATGGGCGCACGTTATGGGGGCGTCTCCTCCTGGCCTTTCCCACCTGTCCCAAAGCCAAGCGTCAGCGCGGCCCGATCAGTTCGTCCCTGAACCGCATTCGCGACTTGCGAAACCGAGTCATGCACCATGAACCGTTGCTGTGGGTAGCGCCTTCGGTGAAGGATATTCACGACGATATCCAGGAGGTCCTGGACTGGATCGATCCGGGCATCAACCGCTGGCTCGTCCATCACGACTCCCTGCCAGCGAGATGGGCTGAATGCGCGGCGATTTGAATGCCGCAGCCCAGGCTCGATGAAATTCGAGGCATGGAACGGGCCGTTGCAGTTGCAGGCGTGCCGATCCGGGTTTCACGAGCCTAAAATCACCTGCATGAACCGCGCGCGTGCGCGGCAAGCTGGAAGACCCCATGCAAGATATACAACTGCTGCTGGAACAGTACGGCGGGTGGCTGGTGTTCGCCAACGTGCTGGTCGAGCAGGCCGGCCTGCCGGTGCCCGCCTATCCCATGCTGATCGCCGCCGGCGCGCTGGGCGGTGCGGGCGGGTGGCTCGTGCCCTGGATGGCGGCTACGGTCGCTTGCCTGCTGGCTGACAGCCTCTGGTACGCGGCCGGGCAGCGCTATGGTTCGCGCCTCTTGGGCGTGATCTGCAAGATGTCGCTGTCGCAGGATTCCTGCATCCGGCAGACGCAGCGCCTGTACCTGCGCATCGGCGTGCGCGCGCTGCTGGTGTGCAAGTTCCTGCCGGGCGCGGGCGCGCTGTCCACCGTCATGGCGGGCCTGACGGGCACGCCCTATCGCCGCTTCCTGGGGTATGACCTGGTGGGTTCGCTGATCTGGTCGGGGTCGGCCCTGCTGCTGGGCGGCCTGTTCCACAACGTGGTGAACGACTTCCTGGAAATCCTGGGCACCTATGGCGCCATGGGACTGGGCGTGCTGGCGTCGGTGCTGGCGCTGTACATCCTGGCGCGCTTCCTGCGGCGCCGCATCCTGCTGCGCAGCTTGCGCGTGATTCCGCGCCTGTCGGTGGACGAGTTGATGCAGTGGCGCCAAGCCGGCCGCAATGCGCTGGTTTTCGATGTGCGTCCCGAAGCGCTGCGCGAAGAGCAGCGCATCCCCGGCGCGATCGCCGTGGACCTGAAGGCGCCCTTGCCCCGGCTGGACGCCGGGGCGCTGGAATCCGACATCGTCGTGTACTGCGCCTGCCCCAACGAAGCCTCGGCCGCGCTGTTGGCGTCGAGGTTGCGCGCCGCCGGCTATCCCAAGACCTGGGCCTTGCGCGGCGGATATCAGGCTTGGCAGGAGCACGAGCACCCGCTACCCCCGCAAGGCGCATAATTCCGCCATGAGCCCGCGCAGACGGCGGGCAGCCTACAGGAGAGACAGGCATGCGGATTTTGTTCTTGGGCGCCGGCGGCACCGGCGGTTACTTCGGCGGACGGGCAGCCCAGGCGGGCGCGGACGTGACCTTCCTGGTGCGCGAACCGCGCGCCGCACGGATCCGCGAACAGGGCCTGCGCATCAAGAGCCCGCTGGGCGACGCCACGCTGCAGCCGCAACTGGTCACGCAGCAAACCCTGCAAGGCAGTTACGACGTGGTGGTGCTGAGCTGCAAGGCCTATGACCTGGCCAGCGCCATCGAGGCCATCCGCCCCGCGGTCGGACCCGATACCGCGGTGCTGCCCATCATGAACGGCGTGCTGCAGTACGACGTGCTGGACCGCGAGTTCGAGCCGCACCGGGTGCTGGGCGGGCTGTGCCAGATCAACGCCACCTTGGGTCCCGAGGGCGAAGTGATTCATCTGGGCAAGTACGCCAACATCGTCTTCGGCGAACGTGCCGGCCCTGCCCGCAGCGACCGCTGCGTCGCGCTGGAACAGGCCCTGGCCGGCGGCGAGTACGTCAGTCGCCTGAGCACCGACATCTACCAGGACATCTGGGAAAAATACGTGTTCCTGACGACGCTGGCCGCCGCTACCTGCCTGATGCGCGGCTCGGTCGGGCAGATTGCCTCTACCGACGACGGCATCGACATCATGAGCGGGCTGCTGCAAGAATCGCAAGCCGTTGCCGCCGCCTCGGGCCACGCGGTGCGGCCGGAGGCCGACGCGTCGGCGCGCAAGCTGATTACGGACCGTACCCAGCCCGTTACCGCGTCGATGTTCCGCGACCTGAGCCAAGGCCTGCCGGTCGAGGCGGATCATATCGTCGGTGACATGGTGCGGCGCGCCCGCACCCTGGGCGTGGACGCGACCTACCTGCGCACGGCTTACGCGCATCTGCAGGTCTACCAGGCGCAGCGCGCCGCCGCTGGCTGAGCGCTTCTGCCCCTGGGGCGGCCCCTGTTCAAGCGGGGCCGCCGGGAGCACACTGGCAGGGCGGGTTCCGGGAGTCCGACGGGTGGGTCCGTCGGCCCGTTCCAACCGGGTTTCCTGGTTATTGGTGCAAAAAATGCAAAAAACTCATCCGGTTTTACGGGTTTTTTGATCGAATTTGAACGAATAGTATGGCTTTGCCTGAGCCAAAGCGCGTAGCGCCGCAAGTTGCGGCGGCCCTGGCTCCCCTACCCCAAGGAGCAAGACCATGAAAGTTGCATTGATCGGAATTACCGGCCGCGTGGGTTCGCGCGTGGCTGACGAATTGCTCAAGCGTGGCCACCAGGTCACGGGCATCGCCCGCAACCTGTCCGACGTGAACCCGCAGCTCGGCCTGACCATCAAGCAGGGCGACGCCACTGATCCGGAAGCGCTGACCTCGTTGCTGACCGGCCATGACGCCGTGATCAGCGCATCGCGCTTCGTGTCGTCGGACGCCAAGCCGCTCCTGAGTGCCGTGAAGGACGCGGGCGTGCCGCGCCTGCTGGTGGTCGGGGGCGCGGGCAGCCTGCTGGTTGCGCCCGGCAAGATGCTGATCGACACCCCCGAATTCCCCGACGCCTACAAGCCTGAGGCGCGCGCCGGCGTGGTGTTCCTGGACACGCTGCGCCATGAAAAGGTGCTGAACTGGACCTTCCTGTCGCCCTCGGCGCTGTTTGAGCCGGGCGAGCGCACCGGCAAGTTCCGGCTGGGCGACGATACGCTGCTGGCCGATGACGAAGGCAAGAGCTGGATCTCGATGGAAGACTACGCCATCGCGCTGGTCGACGAGCTCGAAGCGCCCAAGCATTCGCGCCGCCGCTACACCGTGGGCTATTGATTCCGACTGTCGACGGACTGAAGGGGCCTCGACGAGAGGCCCCTTTTTCATTCCGGACACAGACCGGAACCGATGTTTTTGTTTGTAAACTGGCGCACCGCCAGCCGGCGTTCCAACCCCTGAGTTTGCCCTGTATGCGTATGAAGTTGAAATCGTTGGCCCTCTGCATGCTGGTTGCCGCATCCTGTCTGGCGGCGGTGCCCGCCGCCGCAGCCGCGCCCCAATCCAACAAGGACCTGGTGGTGGCGTTCTTCCGCATGATGTTCCAGGACCGCGACATCGACGAGGCGGTGCGCCGGTACGTCAGCCCGGACTACATCCAGCACAACCCCTACATGCAGGATGGCGTCGGTCCCCTGGTGGATTTCTTTCCCGCCTATTTCGAGCAGCATCCGCAGTCCATCGTCGAGATCAAGCGCGTGATCGCCGAGGGCGACCTGGTGCTTATCCACAACCTGTGGCGCGATTCGCCGGAAGACCGCGGCCAGGCCGTGATGGACATCTTCCGTGTGGAAGACGGCAAGATCGTGGAACACTGGGACGTGAGCCAGGAAATCCCCGAGAACCCCGCCAACAAGAACGGCATGTTCTAGGAAGCGCCGCATGTCCCCCATCGAACCCGTAGACCTGTCCCGCGCCTACCTGCTGCTGAATCACGGCCCCACGGTGCTGGTGACCAGTGCCCACGGCGATGCGCGCAACGTCATGGCGGCCGCCTGGGCCATGCCCCTGGATTTCAGCCCGCCCAAGATGCTGGTGGTGGTGGACAAGAACACCTACACGCGCGGCCTGATCGAAGCGTCGGGCGAGTTCGCGCTGTGCATCCCGTCGCGCGCGCAAGCCCGCGCCACGCTGCGGGTGGGTACCGATTCCGGGCGCGACGAAGACAAGTTCCAGGCCAGCGGCCTGACGACCTTTCCCGCCAGCAAGATTGGCGCGCCGCTCATCAGCGGCTGCCTGGGCTGGCTCGAATGCCGAGTCGTGCCCGAGCCGCACAACCAGCAGGCCTATGACCTCTTCATCGGCGAGGTCGTGGCCGCATGGGCCGAGCCGGAAGCGTTTTCCGGCAACCGCTGGCATTTCCCCGACGCCCAGCGCCGCTCGGTGCATTACGTGGCCGGCGGCTCCTTCTTTGCCACCGGCGAAGCCTTCAACGTTTCCGATCCGGAGTAATCATCATGCGCAGCGTATATCTGGCGGGTTTCGACGTGTTCCTGCCCGATGCGGCGGCGCACGGCAAACGCTTGCAGGCGCTGTGCGCCACATACGGGTTCGACGGCCTGTTCCCGCTGGACAACGAGGCGCCGCGGGACCTGTCGGGCCAGGCGCTGGCGCGATGGATCTACCGTGAGAACATCGCGCTGATCCGGCGCGCGGACATGGTGATGGCGAACCTGAATCCGTTTCGCGGCGCCGAATCCGATTCCGGCACGGCCTTCGAAGTCGGCTACGCCATCGCTTGCGGCAAGACTGTATGGGGCTACACCGGCCAGGCGGGTTCGCTGATCGATCAGGTGGCGGTGGGCGCCGCGGCCGATGACGGCATGTCGCGCATGGTCGATGCGGAGGGCTACACCGTGGAAGACTTTGGCCTGAACCTGAACCTGATGCTGGCGTGCAGCGCCCGCATCGTTACCGGCAGCGCCGCCGATTGTCTGGCCGAGATGGCCCGGGCTCCGGGCCGCTAGCTGTCCAGCATCGGCCGCATGCCGCCATCAGCCTGGGCCAATCGCCGCCGGCCCGAAATGCGCGGTTAGCGGCGCACGGATTTTGCGGTCTTTCGCGGCGTCGGGCGGGGGACCGTCGTCGGTGCACCCAGGTATCCCATCACCGCGTCGACCACCGCCTGTTCCAGCTGCGGCGTCGAAAATCCCGCGGGTGGCTCCAGCGCTGCAGCGTGCACCAGCGACTCCATGATGCGCAACACCACATAGGTCGCCAGGTCGCGGTCCTGCTGCGCGATTTCGGCGCGATGTAGTTCCAGCAGATGGCGCATGCGCCGGTGGATATCCTGGTCCGCGCGGCTGTGCTCATGCGGCTGGTCGAACAGCGGGAACTCCCTTTCCAACACGCGATGCAGCGCTGGCTCCAGCATGTGGGCATGCAGCATCGCTTCGACGATGGCCGCGACGCGCTCGCGCAGCGTGGCCGCGGGATTGCTGTCCAGGACCCCGTCGATCACGTCCAGCATCTGGTTGTCGTGGCGGTTATGCAGCGCCGCGATCAAGGCGTTCTTGTTGGGGAAGTACTGGTATAGCGAACCGACGCTGACGCCGGCCGTCTCCGCGATCAGGTTGGTGTTGGTGCCCGCGTAGCCGTGGGTGGCCAGAACGCGAGCCGTGGCTTGCAGAATCGTCTCTACGGTGTGCTGGGATCTGAGCTGGCGCGGCGATTTCCGGGGCTGTGGGATGGCGGTCATGGGTACTGTGAAAGGCGAGTATCGAATATGAGCAATGGCTCATAAAATTTCCGGCAGGCAATCCGGTTCATCGCCCGCACCCGGCGATTATGCCATCGACGGTTTTCAAACTGGTTCCGGATTGCGCATCTCTCACTTAAGGAAATTCAATGTCGCATTCATCGACGGCCGGGGCCATGCCCGCGGCCCAGGGGCCCGTGCGCTCCGTCTTTGCGCAAGTGCTGCCGCTGGCGCTGGCGGTGTTCGTCGGGTTCTTCATGATCGGCCTGCCCATGCCGGTGCTGCCTCTGTATGTGGATGGAACGCTGGCGCTGGGGGCGCTGGTCGTTGGCGTGGTGGCGGGCCTGCAGTTCGCCGCCGCCTTGCTGTCGCGCGCCTATGCGGGTTCGCTGGCCGATCGTCGCGGCGCCAAGCGCGCCGTGGTGGGCGGCTTCGTGCTGGGCTCCATCGCGGGCTTGTTCTATCTGTTGGCCGACGACCTGTCGGCGAGGCCGCAGGCGGCGCTGGCCGCGCTCTTGGCCGGACGCGCGTTGATGGGCTGCGCCGAAAGCCTCATCGTCACTGGCGCCCTGAGCTGGGGCGTGGGCCGCGTGGGGCCGCAGAACGCGGGCCGCGTGATGGCCTGGGTCGGCGTGGCGATCTACGCCGCCTATGCGCTGGGCGCGCCCGCCGGCATGCGGCTCTACGGCGTTACGGGCTTTGCGGGCATCGCCTGGGCCACGGCGCTGATTCCGTTGGCGGCCCTGGCGTTGGTGTTGCCGTTGCGCGGGGTGCGCGCGGCAGGCGGCGTGCGCACGCCTTTCTACAAAGTGCTGGGTCTGGTGCTGCTGCCCGGCGTGGGCCTGGCGCTGGCCAGCGTCGGCTTCGGCGTGATCACCGCGTTTGTGAGCCTGTTGTTCTCGCAAAGGGGTTGGGACGGCGCGGCGTGGATGTTCACGGCGTTCGGCGTGGGCTTCATTCTGGCCCGCGTGTTCTTTGCCGGCCTGCCGGACAAGCTGGGCGGTGCGCGTGTGGCGCTCGTGTGCGCGCTGATTGAAGCCGCAGGGCAATGGCTGATCTGGACCGGAACCACACCGGCCTGGGCCTTTGCCGGCGCGCTGCTGACGGGTGCGGGCTACTCGCTGGCATTCCCTGCCTTCGGCGTCGAAGCCGTGCGCCGCGTGCCCGCGGCAAGCCGGGGCGCAGCCATGGGGGCGTATGTGGCCTTCCTGGACGTGGCCTTGGGGCTGAGCAGTCCGGCAGCCGGCTGGCTGGCCGGCGAGCAAGGCTACGGCGCGGTGTATGCGATGGGTGGCGCTTGCGCGCTGGCGGCGATGGTCGTCGCCATGGCGCTCAGGACGCGGAGGTAAAAAAATGGCGGCGCCGGACCCGGCGCCGCCTGCGCAAGGATCAGACCGTCGCGGCCATCTCCAGCACTTCATCGTCGATCGCTTCGGCCTGGCCGTCCTTCAGCTGTTGCAGATGGTCGGCCAGTTCCGCGATGGTCAGTGCCACCAACCCGTGCTGTGCGGCGTAGCGTTCCAGGGCGGCGCCGCGCATCATGGTGCCGTCGGCATTCATCAGTTCGCACAGCACGCCGGCCGGACGCAGGCCGGCCAGCACCGCCAGGTCCACCGAGCCTTCAGTGTGGCCGCGGCGGGTCAGCACGCCGCCCGGCTGGGCGCGCAGCGGGAACACGTGGCCCGGGCTGACGATGTCCTCGCTCTGCGCCGACGGCGAAATGGCGGCGCGGATGGTGGTGACGCGATCCACGGCCGACACGCCGGTGCTGACGCCTTCGCGCGCTTCGATGGAAACCGTGAAGGCGGTGGCAAAGCGGCTCTGGTTGCGCTGGACCATGGGCGGAAGCTCCAGCCGGTCCAGGGTTTCGCCGGGCAGGCACAGGCAGACGATGCCGCTGCCGTCGCGGATCAGTTGGGCCATGACAGGTACCGTCAGCTTGTCGGCGGCCACGATCAGGTCGGCCTCGTTCTCGCGATCGAAATCATCCATGAGGATGACCGGACGGCCCAGGCGCAGATGATGCAGGGCGCGCTGCAAACGCGCGGCGAAGGGCTGCGAAGCCAGGCTGGGGATGGGGGACTGCGGGGTAAGGGTAACGTTGGACATTTGAAACGCTCTCGCAAGTTAAAAGGGGCGAAAAACGTTTCAGGGCTACTCGACAGCCGAACGCAATACGGCAGTCCAGGCGCGGGTGCGCCCGGTGCTACCGTTGTGCCGGCACATCTTCTCTCATCCGGACTATGACCGTCGGCCCTGGCATCTCACCAGATCTGCTGACCCCGGTATCCGTGAAGGACGCCGGGCGCTCGCGGGCTCGCCACATTGCATGGCATACCGCCGGTGGGGAATTACACCCCGCCCTGAAGACGTACTGCATGTCGTGTTAACGACCTGGGGGATTGTACGCCTGTCCGCGGGCGGGGCCGGAATACGCCGGCTGCGCCTGGGGTCTTCGGGGTAAGGCGGGGTCCGACCCCGCCAGGATCAGGAGGCTGCTTCGACGGTCTCGGGCTGGTCAGCCGCTTCCTTCTTCTTCTTTTTGGCCGGCAGCGCCAGCATCGTGCCACGGCACGGCGGCGTGCCGCAGAGGCAGCGGTAGCCTTCCTTCAACTTCTTGGTGATGCGGCCGTCCAGCACCAGGCCATAGTCGTACGACAGCTCGGTGCCGCGCGGGATGTCCTGCAGCGCGACGATGTAGACGCGCTTGCCGTGCTTGCCTTCCTGCGCCTCGCAGTTCGGTTCGCAGGAATGGTTGATCCAGCGGGCGTCGTTGCCGTTGTCGCCGCCGTCGATCACGCGGCCGGAGCTGAGCGCGAAGAAGAAAGTGTGGAAGGGATCGTCCGGATTGGTCGGATGGCGGCGGTCGGCTTCCTTGGCGCTGATGCGTTCGCCGCCGTACTCGACGATGCGCGTGCCTGCGGGAATCTTGCGCGCGGCGAAGACGCCGTTGCCGTGCAGCTTGGAGCGGCGGACGGCATACCAGGGCTTGATCGGAGTGTCTTCGTTGGTCATTGATCAGTGGAAGTGGCGGTGAGACGAAACAGAATTATATCGGCGCGTATTTGACAGCTTGATGGGCGTATAGTGTGCGCCGCCTTGTTCCTCCTGGTTAGCACCATGATCGTCCGTCCGCGTCCTTCCGCGCTGGCTTTGTTCTTTGTCTTGCGCGGCTCCATCATTCCCCGGATCCTCAGCCGCATCCTGGTCATCACGGCGCTGTCCTGCCTGGTGGTGTGGATGTACCACCAGGAGTGGTTCTCGCCCGCCCACCTGTCGGCGGTGCCGTTTTCGCTGTTCGGCCTGGCCCTGTCCGTGTTCATGGGCTTTCGCAACAACGTCTGCTACGACCGCTGGTGGGAAGCGCGCAAGCAATGGGGCGAACTGATCGTGCAGGCGCGCAGCCTGGCGCGCGAAAGCGCGGTGCTGTTGGCAGCCAGCACCGCCAACCCGGTGCAGGAACGCATTGTGCGCCGTTGCATCGGCTTCGGCTACGCGCTGGCGGCGCGGCTGCGCCAGGAAGACATGGCTGCTGCTGCGCGCCCCTGGGTGCAGCAGGACGAGGCCGAGATTCTGGCTGGCTGCCGTAACGTGCCCGATGCGCTGCTCATGGCCATCAACCGCGACCTGGCGGCCTGCCTGCGGCGCGGCGAACTGAGCGACATCCTGTACCAGGCGCTGACCCAGCGCGTGGCCGCCTGCGCCGCCATCCAGGCGGCCTGCGAGCGCATCAAGTTCACACCCTCGCCCTTCGCCTATTCGCTGCTGCTGCATCGCACGGCCTGGCTGTTCTGCCTGTTGCTGCCTTTCGGCCTGGTGGGCACGCTGGAATACATGATGCCGGCGGCCGTCACCATCGTGGCCTATACCTTCTTCGGCCTGGACGCGGTGGGCGACGAACTGGAAGACCCGTTCGGCTCGGATGAGAACGACCTGCCGTTGTCGGCGCTGGCCCGCGTGATCGAGATCGACCTCTTGGAAGGCCTGGGCGTGCGGCCCCTGCCCGAGCCCGCCGTGCCGGTGGACTTCGTGCTGCGCTGAGGCGCGCCTATTCCGCCAACCCGGTCAACGGCAGCTTGGTTTCCTTCAACCGGCGCAGCACGAAGCAGGATTTGCTGTGCCGGATGCCCGGGATGCGGTAGAGCTGTTCACGCAGCAGCCGCTCGTAGTCGCGGGTGTCGCGCACGGCGATGCGGATGTAATAGTCGTAGTCGCCCGAGACCAGGAAGGCTTCCAGGACCTCGGGAATCTGCGCCAGCGCCCGGCCGAACTCGTACAGCGTTTCCTCGCTGTGGCTCTCCAGCGTGACGTGGACGATCACCGTGTCCATGAAGCCCAGGCTGGCTGGGTCGATGTCCACGGTATAGCCGCGGATCACCCCGGCGCTTTCCATGCGCTTGATGCGGTTCCAGCACGGCGTGGACGACAGGCCCACGGCCGCGCCGATGTCGTTCAGGCTGGCGCGCGCGTTGTCCTGCAGCACCTTCAAAATGGCGAGATCAAACTTGTCCAGGTTCATTTTCTTTGATTCCTTCAAATCAAAGATAAATTTACTCCGTCCAGCCGTTATTCGTGGAAAAGAAGATAAATATTCTTCCGATCTACGAATAAGATGGATAGCATGAACGATCGCCTGCACCCCACCGCCGCCACCGCGCTTGCCGCCACTGAACGCCCCGCTCACAACGGGGCGAAAATTCTGCTCGATACGCTGATCGCCCACGGCGTGGATACCGTCTTCGGCTATCCCGGGGGCGCGGTGCTGCCGCTGTACGACGCGCTCTACGCCGAGCCGCGCCTGCGTCACGTGCTGGTGCGCCACGAACAGGCCGCCGTTCACGCGGCCGAGGGCTACGCCCGCAGCACCGGCCGCACGGGCGTGGTCTTCGTCACGTCCGGCCCCGGCATGGCCAACACCACTTCCGGCTTGCTGGACGCCATGTGCGATTCGATCCCGGTGCTCTGTATCAGCGGCCAGGTCGCGACGGCAGCCATCGGCACCGATGCCTTCCAGGAATGCGATGCCATCGGCATCTCGCGTTCGGTGACCAAGTGGAACACCCAGGTCCGCTCGGTGGACGACGTGGGTGCCGTAGTGGCCCGCGCCTTCGAACTGACCCGCCAGGGCCGGCCCGGCCCGGTGTTGCTGGATTTCCCCAAGGACGTGCAGTTGGCCGTGCCGCGCGACGCGGATGACGATGCCATGCCTTCGCAACAGAAGCTGGCCGCGCTGCGCGCGCGCCGCCAGGCGGGCAAGCTGGCGCCCAAGCTGCCGCAGTCGGCCGTGCGCCGCGCCGCCGCGCTGATCGCCCAGGCCAAGCGGCCCATCTTCTACGGCGGCGGCGGGCTGGTGAACGCCGGCCCCGAGGCCTGCGAGGCCTACACCGATCTGGTGCGCCACACCGGCGCGCCCTGCACCCTGACCCTGATGGGCCTGGGCGCGTTCCCCGCGTCCGACCCGCAGTTCGTCGGCATGCTGGGCATGCACGGCACGGTCGAGGCCAACCTGGCCATGCACAACGCCGACCTGGTGGTCTGCATCGGCGCCCGTTTCGATGACCGTATCACCGGCAAGCTGTCGGAGTTCTGCCCGCACGCGCGCAAGATCCATATCGATATCGACCCCGCCTCTATCAACAAGGTGGTGCGCGTGGACGTGGCGCTGGTGGGCGATTGCCTGCCGCTGGTGCGCGCCCTGCGCGCCGAACTTGGCGACGAGCCCATGGACGCGGCGCGGCTGGCGCCCTGGTACAAGCGCATCGCCGCCTGGCGTGCCCAGGACTGCCTGGGCTATACCCCGGCGGCCGACGCGATCTTGCCGCAGCACCTGATGTCGCGCCTGAACGCCGCGCTGGCGGACCGCGACGCCATTGTCTCGACCGACGTGGGCCAGCACCAGATGTGGGCCGCGCAATACCTGCGCTTCGACAAGCCCAACCGCTGGCTGACCTCCGGCGGCGCCGGCACCATGGGCTACGGCGTGCCTGCCGCCATCGGCGCGCAAGTCGCCCATCCCGACAAGACCGTGGTCTGCGTCAGCGGCGACGCCTCGGTGCTGATGAACATCCAGGAACTGTCCACCGCCATGCAGCACCAGACCCCCGTCAAGGTCGTGCTGTGCAACAACGGCTACATGGGCATGGTGCGGCAATGGCAGGAGTTGATCCATGGCGGGCGCTACAGCCATAGCTACAACGCCTCCCTGCCCGATTTCGTGGCGCTGGCGCGCGCCTTCGGTTGGGGCGCGGCCCGGGTGGACGATCCGGCACAGCTGGACGCCGCGCTGGCCGAGTGCCTGGCGCATGACGGCCCCTACTTCCTGGACGTGGCGGTGACGGCGCAGGAGAACTGCTTCCCGATGATGCCGGCAGGCCATGGGCATCAGAAGATGATGCTGGCGGAAGGCGTCTGGTATCAGGACGAGACGACCTGATTGCCGATGGGCTGCTGGAGCAGCCCATTAGTTCGCTTCAAAACTGGATCGACAAGCCGCCGTCCACCACCAGCACGTGCCCGTTCACGTATGACGCCGCGGGCGAGGCCAGGAACACGGCGGCGCCTGCAATTTCCTCTGGCTCGCCCCAACGGCCCATGGGATTGCGTTCGGCGATCCGGGGACCGACCGCAGGGTCCGCCACCATTTCCGCATTGGTTTCCGTGGCGAAGGTGCCCGGCGCGATGGCGTTGCTGGTGATGCCGTAGCCGCCGAATTCCGCCGCCAACGCGCGCACCATGCCCGTCAGGCCCTGCTTGGCCGCGGGATAGACCGCATCGCCCGCGCGCGCCAGCTCGCCCACCACCGAGGTAATCGCGATCAGGCGGCCGCTGCCCTGGCGCACCATGCGCTCGGCGGCGAACTTGGCCAGCAGCATGCCGGCAACCATGTCGGTGTCGATCAGCTCGCGGATCTCGGCCGGGCTGGTGTCGCGCAGAGTCTTGCGGTTGCGCGCACCGACGTTGTTCACCAGGATGTCCAGGCGGCGATGGTCGCGGTCTATGTCCAGGAAAGCGCGTTCCATGGCGGCGTCGTCGCTGATGTCGAACGGCAGCGGATGCGCGTCCAGGCCGGCGGCAGTCAGTTCACCCGCCGCGGCCGCGACGGCCTCGGCGTTGCGGCCGTTGATCAGCACGCGCGCGCCGCAGCCGGCCAATGCTCGGGCGATACAGAAGCCCAGCCCGCGGGCAGAACCTGTGACCAGGGCGACCTGTCCCGTCAGGTCGAAGTTGCGCAAATACGGCAGCGTATTCATGTCAGTCGTCCAAAGTGCTTCGTCTCAATCAGGGCAGCGCGGATCTACCTATTCCCGGAACTCCGGCGCCCAGTGCAGCAGCCGCCGTTCCAGCCAGGTCACACAATAAACCAGCGCGATGCCGACGATGGACAGCAGCGTCACCGCCGCGAACATGTCGGTGGCGTTCAGCGTCGCCAGCGCGGTGATCATCAGATAGCCCATGCCCGTGGTGGAACCGACGAACTCCGCCAGCACCACGCCGATCAGCGCGAAGCTGATGGCATTGGGCAAGGCCGCGAAGGTCCACGCGGCCGCGGTCGGGATGCGCACCCGCCACAGGATCTGGCGCGGCGAACCACCCAACGTGCGGCAGAAGTCCACCAGTTCGCGCTCCACGCTGCGCCCGCCCTTGTAGGTGTTGAAGAACACCAGGAAGAACACCACGAACCAGGACGTCACCACCTTGGAGGCCAGGCCCAGTCCGAAGAACATGGTGATGAGCGGCACGAAGGCGATGCGCGGCATCGAGTTGAAGGCCACGATGAAAGGATTGAACACATCGGCCAGGAAGCGGCTGCGGCTGAGCGTCATGCCCACCACGAAGCCGCTGCCCACACCCACCAGCAGCCCCACCATGGTGGCCTGCAGGGTCAGCCACAGGTGCGGCCAGACCGAGCGCGGGCCGGGCTGCAGCCATTCCCACAGGCGCACGGCCACGCGCGAGGGCTGGCTGATGAAGAAAGGATCGAACAGCGTGTTCTGGGTGAACCAGGGGATGCGCGTGAGGGTTTCCCAGGAGCCCAGGATGATGGCAAGGATCAGCACTTGCCACAGCGTGATGCGCAGCCGGCGCGCGATGCTGGCGCGGCGGTCCAGCCGCAGCTGGTCCTGCAGGGAATCGGCGGAATCGGTGGTGGTCATGACGCGTATCGGTTCAGGCGGCGGCGCGGAACTGCTGTCCCAGCACGCTCCATAGGCTTTGCACGTGGGTCACGAACTGCGGCGTTTCGCGCAGCGTGAAGACGTCGCGCGGATGCGGGATCTCAATGCGCTCGTCCAGCAGCACGCGGCTGGGCGGACCGGACAGCACCACCACGCGGTCGGACAGCAGGATGGCCTCGTCCAGGTCGTGCGTGACCATGACGATGGTCTGGCCCAGCTTGCGCCAGATCTCGATCAGTTCGCGGTGCAGGTGCGTCTTGGTGTGGGTGTCAAGCGCGCCGAAGGGCTCGTCCAGCAGCAGGATGCGCGGCTCGACCGCCAGGCTCATCAAGAGCGCCACGCGCCGCCGCATGCCGCCCGACAGCTGGTGCGGAAAGGCATCGGCGAACTGGCTCAGGTGGCCCATTTCCAGCAGCTCGGCCACGCGGCGCTCGATCTTGTCGGCGGACACGCCCTGGAACTTCAGGCCCAGCGCCACGTTCTTCCGCACGCTGAACCAGGGCAGCAGCGTGTCCTTCTGGAAGATGTAGCCCAGCGCCGGCGGCACCTGCCCGTCGACCACGCGGCCGTCCACGCGGATGGTCCCGGTGGTCGGACGCAGAAAGCCCGCGATCATGTTCAGCAGCGTGCTCTTGCCGCAGCCCGAGGGGCCGACGATGGAGACGAACTCGCCCTCCGGAATCGTCAGGCTGACCTCGCCCACCGCGTGCGTGGTGGCCTGGCGCGTCTGGTAGGCCTTGCCCACCCGGTCCAGCGTGATCATCAAAGGCCCCGGGCGCGGCGCACGAAGCTCATGTTCACGCAACGGTCGTAGGGCACGGTCTTGATCTCGTCGTTGGAGAACTGGCGGCCGTCGCCCATGATGGCCGTCATGCGGTCATAGGCGTCCTGGGTAATGATGTTGTCTTTCAGGAACACCGTTTCCTTGTAGACGCCCAGCGTCTTCTCGATGGCGGCGCGCGGAAAGGCGTTCAGGTAATCGTCGTAGATCGCGTCGGTGACGGCCGCGGCGCTGTTGGCGCTGATGAAGTCCTGCGCGCGGACCAGACCGGTCACGAAGGCCTGCACCACTTCGGGTCGCTTCTGGATGGTGTCCTGCAAGGTCAGGGCCGCGATGCCGGGCACGTCGCCGCCCATGAATTCGTTCCACGAGCTTTCAGTGGTAGCGTCGAAAATGGGCACGCCCCAGCCTTCCTGCTGAGCCTGTTCCATCATGGACATGGTGGCCATGCTGGCGGACACGGAGCCGGTCTTGAGCGCGCCCAGCATGGTCGCCAGGTCGCCCAGCGGGCGGATGTCTACCTTGTCGGCCACGCCGGCCTTCTGCATCAGGTACAGCGCCATCAGCCAGGTGCTGGACTGCGGCTGGGTGGCGCCCACGCGCTTGCCGGCCAGGTCCTTCAACGATTTGATCTTGCCGCTTTCGAAGTCTTCGCGGCGCACGATGACGTTGGCGTAGGTGAGCTTGCGGTCGAAGCCGAACACCAGCGTGGCGGGCTTGCCGGCCAGCGTCAGCGCGGGGGCGGCCGTCGCGGCGGTGGCGCCGAACACGATCTGGCCCGCGGCCAGCAACTGGTTGGTGCGCGGACCGCTTTGCGAATTCAGGTATTCGACTTCCAGCCCACCCTCGCCGAAATAGCCCTTCTTCAGCGCGACGTAGCCGGCGGCGAAGAACGGGTCGATGCTGCCCTGGCCGTAGACGATACGGCCCAGCTTGGGCTGCGCGAACGCGACGCGGCCGTTGACCAGGCTGATGCCGGCCAGCGCGCCTGCGGCGGCCAGCACGCGGCGGCGGGTGGTGGAAGCGGGGCTGTTGCTCATGTCGTCCTCGGAATAGGTCTGGTTGCAGCGGTTTGGCGTAGACAATACCCCAGCAACTGGCGTCCAACAATGGAAAACGCCCGGTTGCCCGGGCGTTGTGCGCGATACGCGGAAGAGGCGTGGCTCCCCTGCTATGCGGCGGTCTTTTTCGGCGCTGCCTTCTTCACCGCTTTCTTGACGGCTGTTTTCGTGGCCGTCTTGGATGCAGTCTTCTTCACCGCAGCCTTCTTGGCCGGCGCTTTCTTGGCGGCGGTCTTGGTCGCGGTTTTTGCAGCCGTCTTGGCGGGCGCGCGGCCCGGCTTTTCAGGACGCGGCTCGAACTCGAAGCCGATCTTGCCGTCCGGCTGGCGGACGAGGAAGGCCTTGAACTTGCGGTTGGTGCGGCTGGAGACGAAGCCGTCGAGCAGGTCGGTGCGGCCGTTGGTCAGCAGCTTTTCCATTTGCTCGCGCGAGATTTCCTGCTGCAGGATGACCTTGCCCGAACGGAAATCGCAGCTCTTTTCGGGGCCGACGGATTTCTCGCAGACATAGCTCATGCCGTGCTCGAACACGCGCGACTGGCACTTGGGGCACGAACCCACCGGCGTGTGGCCGGAGAAGTCCACGGCTTCGCTGTCGTCTTCATCGTTCTGGCCGAAGTCGAACTCCAGCTTGAATTCATCGCTGATGCGCAGGATGGCGGCGAACGGCCGGCCCATCTTGCTGATGAAGCCTTGCAGCGGGCCGATCTCGCGCTTGGCCAGCAGCTCTTCGACTTCCGGCAGCTCGAAGGTGCGGCCGCCCGGGTGCTTGCCGATGGAGAAGTCGCAAGCGGTGCAGGCAAAGCGGCGATAGTTTTCCTTCACCACGGCGCCGCACTTGGGGCACGGCGTCTGCAGCGTGGCGTAGTCGCCCGGCACCGTGTCGCGCTCGTATTCCTTGGCGCGCTTGACGATGACCTGCGTCATCTGCGCGATCTCGCGCATGAAGGCCTCGCGGCCCAGGCCGCCCTGCTCGATCTGCTTGAGCTTGTGTTCCCATTCGCCGGTGAGTTCCGGCGAGGTCAGTTCGGTCACGTCCAGGCCGGACAAGAGCGTCATCAGCTGGCGCGCCTTGGCGGTGGGCACCAGGTCGCGGCCTTCGCGGCGCAGGTAGACCTCGTTGAGCAGGCCTTCGATGATGGCGGCGCGCGTGGCCGGGGTGCCCAGGCCGCGCTCGGACATGGCTTCGCGCAGTTCCTCGTCGTCCACCAGCTTGCCGGCGCCTTCCATGGCCGACAGCAGGGTGCCTTCGTTGAAGCGCGCCGGCGGCTTGGTGGTGAGACCCACGGCCTCGACGTCCTCGGTGCGCACGGTCTCGCCGTCCGCCACGGGCACCAGGTTGGCGTCTTCGCCCTGGGCTTCCTTGCCGTAGACGGCCAGCCATCCCGGGCTGACCAGCACCTTGCCGTCGGTGCGGAAGCGGTGCCCCTGCACTTCGGTCATGCGGGTGGTCACGCGGTATTCCGCGGCGGGGAAGAACACCGCCAGGAAGCGCTTGAGCACCAGGTCGTACAGCTTGGCCTCGGCCTCGCTCAGATCGTGCGGGATCTGCAGCGTGGGGATGATGGCAAAGTGGTCCGACACCTTCTTGTTGTCGAAGATGCGGCGGTTCGGCTTGACCCATTGATTGCCGACCACGGTTTCCGCGTGGCGCGAGAGGCCGCCCACGGCGTTGGAACCGCCCTTGGCCAGCGCGCGCATGGTTTCCTGCACCGTGGCGATGTAGTCCTCGGGCAGGTAGCGCGAATCGGTACGCGGGTAGGTCAGCGCCTTGTGGCGTTCATACAGGGTCTGCGCCAGCGCCAGCGTGGTCTTGGCCGAAAAGCCGAAGCGGCCGTTGGCTTCGCGCTGCAGCGAGGTCAGGTCGTACAGGGCCGGCGACATCTGGGTCGACGGCTTGGATTCTTCCGTGACGTTGCCGGGTTGTTCGCGGCAGGCGGCCACCACGCTTTGCGCGGCGGCTTCCGACCACAGGCGCGATTCGCGCTTTTCCGGGTCGCGGTCGTCTTTCTTGAATTGCGGGTCGATCCAGCGGCCTTCGTAGAGGCCGGCGGCCGCCACGAAGGTGGCGCGCACTTCCCAGTAGTCGCGCGGCACGAAGCGGCGGATGCGCTCCTCGCGCTCGGCCACGATGGCCAGCGTGGGCGTCTGCACCCGGCCGACCGGGGTCTTGAAGAAGCCGCCGTCCTTGCTGTTGAAGGCGGTCATGGCGCGCGTGCCGTTGATGCCCACCAGCCAGTCGGCCTCGGCGCGCGAACGGGCGGCGGCTTCCAGCGGCTTGAGCTGGGAGTCGTCGCGCAGGTTGGCGAAGGCTTCGCGGATGGCGGCCTGGGTCATCGACTGCAGCCAGAGGCGCTGGATCGGCTTCTTCACGCCCGCGTACTGAATGATGTAGCGGAAGATCAGTTCGCCCTCGCGCCCGGCGTCACAGGCGTTGATGATGGCGTCGACATCCTTGCGCTTGGCCAGGCGGACCAGCAGCTTAAGCCGTTCGGCGGATTTCTTGTCGGTGGGGCCCAGTTCGAACTCGGGCGGAATCACGGGCAGGTGCGTGAAGCTCCACTTCCCCTTGACCGGATCGTTGGGCGCGACCAAGCTGAGCAAATGCCCGATACTCGATGCGAGGACGTAACGTTCGCTTTCAAAATAGTCGCCCTCCCGCGCGAAGCCTCCCAAGGCGCGTGATATATCAAGGGCCACCGAGGGCTTCTCGGCAATAATCAGCGTTTTATTCATGTGTATCCAGTGGCGGCAGTCCCGCCGTAGTAGCGCGGATAATAAGATCGGAGATTCGCCAGATGCAAGTCGGCACTGAAAGACAAGCGGGATCCGAACTACACGCTTGGCGTCAATTTCTGGCGCGCAGCACCCTCTGGCTAGGTGTTTTGCTGCTGGGAAGCGCCGCGGTTTGCTGGGTCGCCGCCAACTGGCAGGACATGACGAAAGTGCAGCGCTTCGCCGGCGTCCAGGGGTTGCTGGCGGTTTGTGCGCTGGCCGCCGCCTGGGCCGGATTGCGCCTGCGGGCCAGTCCCGGCGCGCGCCGCACCATACCGGGCGCCCTGCTCGCCCTGGCCGGCATTCTGCTTGGCGCGCTGCTCGCTTTACTAGGCCAAACTTACCAGACTGGCGCCGACACCTGGGAATTGTTCGCCTGGTGGGCGCTTTTGCTGCTGCCCTGGGCGCTGGCCGCCGGCAGCCAGGCCGTCTGGCTGCTGTGGGCGCTGGTGCTGAATGTCGCCATGGCCTTGTGGCTGGGCGAGCGGGTGTTCTCCTGGATGCTGATATTCGGCGGCCCGGGCGTGCCCGGCCTGATGATGGCCGGCTTGAACCTGCTGCTGCTGCTGGGCTGGGAGCTGGCTGCCCGCCGCTGGCGCGCCAGCACCCTGGTCGGTCCGCGGGTCCTGGCCGCCCTGGCGATCAGCGTGCTGGTGCTGACCCAGATGCTTGGCGACTTCCTGGGCCGCGGCCTGGGCCTCTATAACGGCATCGCCTGGGTCGCGGTGACTCTGGGCCTGGGCTTCTATTATCAGAAGGGCCGGCGCGATCTGATCATCCTGGCCATGCTGGCCGCCGGCGTCATCTGCGTGTCGCTGAGGGTGGCGGGCGAATGGCTGCTGCGCTTGGAGCCCGGCGTCTGGGCGGCCTTGCCGCTGGCGGCGCTGCTGATGGCCGAGGCCGTCTGGGCCGCGCGCTGGCTGCGCCGGCTGGCCGGCGATCCCCAGGCCGCGGTGGCCGTAGCTGCGGATGCCGAGCCGGCCGCAGCCTCGGCAGGCAATTCGGTGGACCCGGCCGAGACCGGCGCGCCGGTCGCGCAACTGGCGGCCGCTCCGGCTCCCCAGGTGGATCCGCCCTGGTATGTGCAGTGCCTGCTGGGCCTGAGCGCCTGGCTGGCGACGCTGCTGCTGCTGGTGTTCGCCGCCTTCTCGGGCTTTATCACGTCTGAAAGCGGCGCGCTGGTGGTCGGGCTGGTGCTGTGCGCCGCTGGCGTGGCGGTGCTGCGCAGCGATGCGGGTCCGTTCTGGCGCCAGTGCGGCACGGCCATGGCCTTTGCTGGGCAAATTTTGATCATCTTCGGACTATCCAGCTCGACCTCCTTCGCCAGCGCCTGCGTATTCGTGCTGCTGATGGCGGCCACGGTCTACGCGGTGGGTCCCGACGTCATCCTGCGCTTCCTGAGCGGCCTGCTGATCGCGGCAGCAGGGGCGGGCTTGATCTGGCGCGGCCTGTCGCCCGACCTGGGCGGAGAAGACCTGCTGGACGCCTGGCTGGGCTTCGACGTCATGCGCGCCACCTTCGTCTGGCTGCCCATCGCCGTGACCGGCGCCTGGGCCACCGCCGTCATTTTCAGCGTCAGCCATCGTCTCGGCGGCAAGCGCGCCCATGCGTTGCAGCCGCTGGCCTGGGCCTTCCTGCTGTCGGTGCAAGGCATGGTGTGGCTGGCGGGCGGCCTCTCCGCCCAGCAGCTGCCCGCCATGTGGCAGCTCAATCCGCATACGGCGGTGCTGGTTATCGCAGGCGCGCTATTGCCCGTGGCGGCTGCCTTTGCGGTGCTGTGGCCCCGCCGCCACGTGCTGACAGCGGGCGTCACCTGGGGCGTCCCGATAGCCCTGTTGATCCTGGCACTGTTCTGGCTGCCCAGTCCTGGCGTGGGTTTCGCGCTGGCCTGGCTGCTGCTGGGCTTCGGCTTGAACCAGTCGCGCCTGGTCGTGTTCGGCGTGATCAGCCTGCTGGCCTACCTGGGCGTCTATTACTACCAGTTGGATGTGCCGCTGCTGCAAAAAGCCTTGTGGCTGGGCGGCGCTGCCCTGCTGCTGTTCGTGCTGCGTGCCCTGGTGTGGCTGGTGCCGCGCCTGATGCGCACGCTGCCGGCCAGCCGGCGTGTTCCCTTGCCGCCGGTGTCGGCGCCGTTGCGCTGGCGCACGCTGGCCATCCTGGGCGGCCTGGCGCTGGTGCTGGTGGTTGCCAACGGCGGCATCTGGCAGCGTGAAAAGCTGCTGGCGTCCGGCAAAGTGGTCATCCTGGAACTGGCCCCGGTGGATCCTCGTTCGCTGATGCAGGGCGACTACATGGCGCTGAATTTCGCGGCCAGCCGGGAAGTCACGCGCCTGCGGCTGGGTGGCGAGCGTCCCGAGGCCGAGGACTCCATCATGGGCTACGAGCCGGACGGCTATGTGATGCTGCAGACCGACGCGCGCGGCGTGGGCCAGCCGCTACGCATCCAGCCCGACACGCATCCGCATACGGATGGGGAAGTGCCGTTGCGCTATCGCATCCGCGACAACAGCGTGCGCATCGTGACCAACGCCTATTTCTTCCCGGAAGGCCAGGCCGAGCGCTATCAGGTCGCCAAGTACGGCGAACTGCGCGTGGCGGATAATGGCGAGGCGCTGCTCGTGCGGATGCTGGACCAGGACCTCAAGCCGCTGTAACGGCGGGCAGCGGGAAGCGCCGCGCCCATTGCGCGGTGGCTTCCCGCAGGAAATAGCTGCGGTCCGTGGCGTCGATGGGGCCGAAGCCCAAGGCGCGCCAGGCGGCCGCCAGCGCCGCCAGGGGCGCACCGGTGTCGATGGGTGGGGCGCCGTTCTGCTTGGACAGTTTCAGGCCGCTGGCGGGGTCCAGGATCAGCGGCACGTGCAGGTAACGCACCGGCGGCAGACCCAGCAGCCGGCCCAACACGCGCTGGCGCGCCGTGGAACTCAGCAGGTCCGCGCCGCGCACCACATCGGTCACGCCTTGCGCGGCGTCGTCCACCACCACCGCCAACTGGTAGGCCCATAGGCCGTCAGCCCGCCGCAGAGCGATGTCGCCCACGGCCTGCGCCACGTCCTGTTCCTGAGGCCCCAGCCAGCGGTCCACGAAGTGTTCCACGCCTTCCGGCATGATCACGCGCCAGGCGCGGGCCACGCGGCCTTCTGGCAGGCCATGGCGGCAGGTGCCGGGATACGGACGCTCGCCATCGGCGCCGGGTGCGGTCTGGCCGCGCAACGCCGAATCGGCGATTTCGCGCCGGGTGCAGCCGCAGCCGTAGATCAGGCCGCGCGCGGCCAGGGCGTCGAAGGCGGCCTGATAGGCGTCGTTGCGGCGCGATTGCCACATGATGTCGCCATCCCAGGTCAGGCCTAGCGCATCCAGCTGTCCCATGATGACCTCGGCCGCGCCCGGTACCGTGCGCGGCGTGTCCACGTCCTCGATGCGCAGCAGCCAGCGTCCGTTCTGGGCGCGCGCGTCCAGCCAGCTGGCCAGCGCGGCCACCAGCGAACCCGCATGCAGCGGGCCGCTGGGACTCGGGGCGAAGCGGCCGACGTAATTCACGATGGGATGCCCGCGCGGCCTTGCGCGCGGGGTGGGGGCAACGGCATCAAGCGAGGCGGATGCCGGTCAATGCAGCAGGCGCGTGCCGTCTTCGTCCAGCAGCTCTTCCAGGACCAGATTGTCGATCTCGGCTTCCTGGCTCCAGAGAACCATGAGGGCGATGATCTTGATCTTGGACAGCGGCACGGGCGTTTCCGGCGAAGCCAGGCCCCGGTCGATGACGATTTCGCGCAGCGGCGCGGGCAGCACGCCGGCCGATTCCAGGAAGGCGATGAAGCCGATGGATTCGGTGCCGAGCTGCTGGTATTCGTTGTCGGTGTAGATCCGGGTACCGGTAGCGGGGGCCTGGGCGAGATCGACGCAACGTTCGGTGGTTTCGGCCAGGCCGTAGAGCCAGCCGAGGGCGTCGTCGATGTCTTCGTGCTCGAAACCGGCGGCGGCAAGCCGCTTTGCGAGCACGTCGGCCGCAGGACAGGCTTGCGGCGTGTAGTAATTCTCGTACAGATAAACCAGGATATCGAACATATGGCGCAGTTTTGTGCCTGTGTGCACAGTCGGCCCGGAGATCGGCAGACCAGCAAACATGAATTTTACTTTACGCTGATTTAAATAGCCCGGCAACCGGCGGGAAGGTGGAATGTTGTATGGCGTCACCTTGCGACAACACGCGCACATTTTCAGCCTAAATGCTGCCAATATTCATGATTCTGAGCAAAAAGGGGCGGACCTCACGGATCCGCCCCTTTTTGTGTGCAGGCCGTTTCGTCAGGCGGCCTTGGGGGCGCTTTCCAGCTTCAGTTGCGCCAGTTGGCGCATGAACACCGGGATGCAGATCGCCAGCCCGATCAGGCCGCTGGTTAGCCCGGGCAGGATCGTCAGCAAGGCGCCGATGGTGCACAGCCAGCGCTCCCAGCTCTTCATGCCCACCAGCATGTAACGCGAGAAAGCCGCCGACAGCAGCACCAGGCCGACCATGCAACCGAACAGGGTCACGAAGAAGTCGTACCAGGTGAAGCCCTGCACCGAAATCAGCAGCGACGGCGAGAACACGAACACGAAGGGCACGATCAGCTTGGTGATGCCCAG
The DNA here is from genome assembly GCF_058783105.1 of Achromobacter sp. FW305-C-30-7. Taxonomy (NCBI): domain Bacteria; kingdom Pseudomonadati; phylum Pseudomonadota; class Betaproteobacteria; order Burkholderiales; family Alcaligenaceae; genus Achromobacter; species Achromobacter sp. FW305-C-30-7. The sequence goes on from NZ_JBYSYI010000005.1 coordinate 128,430, forward strand.
CCTGAAGGCCGTGTTGCCGGTCTTGAATGGATCGCTGCCCGCCATCCCGGCCGCCGCATACGCAGCCAGCGCCACCGGTGGCGTGATGTCCGCCAGGATGCCGAAATAGAACACGAAGAAGTGCGCCGCGATGGGCTGCACGCCCAATTGCACCAGCGTGGGGGCGGCCACCGCCACCATGATCAGGTAGTTCGCCGTGGTGGGCACGCCGCAGCCCATCAGGATGCAGACGATGCCGGTCATGATGAGTGCCGCCACCAGCGTCAGCGATTGCATATTGGCGATGGTATCGGGGATCACCATGGCCGCGCCGCTGGCCAGCACCTGCGAGGCCGCGATCACGATGTACGAGATCTTGAAGCCCACGCCGGTCAGCGTCACAACCCCGATCACGATGCCCACCGTACCCGCGGCCGCGCCCACCGCCAGCGCGTACTTGGCGCCGGTCTCGAAGGCTTCGTACAGATCGCGCCAGCGCAGCCGCTGGAACGGATTCAGCAGGCCCACCAGGATGCAGCCGGTAATGCCCGCGAACGCTGCCAGATAAGGCGTGCGGCCGCTGGCCAGCACGCCGATCAGCAGGACCAGCGGGATCAGCGTCGGCCAGCGCATCTTGAACGACTGCTTGAGCTTGGGCATTTCTTCTTCGGTCAAGCCGCGCAACCCCTCGCGTTTGGCCTCGAAGTGCACCTGCATGAACATGCCGAAGAAGTACAGGAAGGCCGGGAAGATGCCCGCGATGGCGATCTGCTGGTACGGAATGCCCAGGAACTCGATCATCAGGAACGCAGCCGCGCCCATGATGGGCGGCGTGATCTGCCCGCCCGTGCTGCTGGCCGCTTCCACGCCCGCGGCGAAATGCCGCGGATAGCCGATGCGGATCATCGCCGGAATGGTCAGCGAGCCCACCGTGACCGCGTTGGCCACCGACGAGCCCGACAGCATGCCGAACATGGCCGAACCGAACACCGACACCTTGGCCGGCCCGCCCGCATAACGCCCCGCTACCGTCGACGCCACGTCCAGGAACAGCTGGCCCAGCCCGATGCGGGTGGCCAGCACGCCGAACAGCACGAAGTGGAAGACATAGGTCGCGACCACGCCGACCGCCACGCCATACACGCCCTGGCTGGTCAGATACATGTGGTTGACGACCTGCGACCACGTATTGCCGGCATGCTTGAGCAGACCCGGGAAGTACGGCCCGAACATGGCGTAGACCATGAACACGATGGCGATGATGGGCAGCGGCCAGCCCATGGCGCGGCGCGTGGCCTCCAAGAGGCCGATCAGCAGGATGGACCCCATCAGCACGTCCATGGGCATGGGATTGCCCACGCGGAACGCCAGGTCCTCGAAGATGTAGGGGATGTACAGCACCGACAGCGCCAGCGCGATGGCGATGATCCAGTCGTACAGCGGAATGCCGCCCGGTGAATACCAGGTGGACTTGGGCTGGCGCTGGTAGTGCGACTTGGAAAAGCCGAACACCAGGAAGATCAGGCTCAGCACGAAGGCCAGGTGCACGCCGCGGTGCGTGGCCTCGCGCAGCAGGCCGAAGCCGGCGGTGTAGTAGTGAAACAGGGATAAGGTAACGAGCAGGCCTGACACGATCCAGGTAGCCGTCTTGTCCAGCGGCCGGAAGCGGATTTCCGAATCGTACTTTTCCGCCAGCTGCTGGGTCTTCTCGTGGTCTATTTCCATCGCCGTGAGTCTCAGGTGATACAGCAAGCAGGGCCGCTCGTGGCGGCCCTGCTCAAGCACGACGTTTCAGATTGCGCCGTGGTCTATCCGTGAAAGAAGCATCGGCTCGCTTATTTCAACAGGCCGACTTCCTTGTAGAACTTCTCGGCGCCCGGGTGGAACGGAATGCCCGCGCCCTTGACGGCGTTTTCCTTGGTGATGAGCTTGCCCTTGGCGTGGCCGGCGTCCAGCGTCTTGCGCGTGGCGTCGCTGTACAGCGCCTTGGTGACGTCATACACCACCTGGTCCGGGATCTTGGCCGAGGTGACCATCTGCGCGTTGACCGAGATGGTCTTCACTTCCGGAATGTTCTGGTACGTGTTGGCGGTGATCACGTCAGGCGTGAAGAATTCCTGCTTGCCGCGCAGCGCATCGATTTCCGGGCCGACCAGCGATACCAGTTCGATGCTGCCGGTGGAGGCCAGTTCGGCAATCGCGCCGGCGGGGGCGCCGCCCACGAAGAAGAACGCGTCCAGGCCGCCGTCCTTGAGCTTGTCGCCGGCCTGGTTGGGCTTGAGGTACTCGGCCTTGATGTCCTTGTCGGTCAGGCCGTAGGCGCCCAGGATCAAGCGCACGTCCACCAGGGTGCCGGAGCCCGGCTCGTCCATGGACACGCGCTTGCCCTTCAGGTCCGCCACGCCCTTGATGCCCGAGCCCTTGCGCGTCACCAGGTGGATGCTTTCCGGGTACAGGGTGGAAATCAGGCGCAGGTCCTGGGCCTTGGGCTTGCTTTCGAAGGTGCCGGTGCCGCTATAGGCCCAGAAGGCCACGTCAGACTGCGTGAAGCCCGCTTCGAACGAGCCGCCCATGATGCCGTTGATGTTGGCGACCGAGCCGTTGGAAGCCACCGCGGTGGCAATGAGCTTGCCCGGCTGCGACACGGCGTTGCCGATGATGCCGCCCACCGGATAGTAGGTGCCGGCGGTGCCGCCGGTGCCGATGCGGAAGAACTGCTGGGCCTGCGCCGAACCGGCGGCGCCGACGGCGGCGGCCGCAATGGTCAGGGCGGTGATCCAATTCTTGAGTTTCATGCGAGCTTCTCCGATTCTTGCTGACGGGTATCAGTGATGTAATTTCTGCCGTTGGGCGAATTCCCCCGGCAAAAACGTGCCTCCCCTCGGGGGCTTCTTTATGATGAAATTCTGTCATGCCCGTCCCCTGTAGCCAATGATTACAGGGCTATGGTTTTCCAGGGGGTCGCATCGCCCAAGGTTATGGGCGGTCCCGCTTTGGTTATGGTTTGCGCTTACATCCCTGCAGTGCTGATAACGGAGTTTCCAAGATGTCCCAGGAAGTCATACGCGGCATTGCGCTGCCCCCCGCCGCCCAGCCGGGCGATCCCCTTGCCCGCGTCGATACCCCCAGCCTGGCGCTGGACCTGACTGCTTTCGAAGCCAACCTGCGCGCCATGCAGGCCTGGGCCGACCGCCACGAAGTGGCCCTGCGACCGCACGCCAAGGCCCACAAATGCCCGCAGATCGCGCTGCGCCAACTGGCGCTGGGCGCGCGCGGCATCTGTTGCCAGAAGGTCAGCGAGGCCCTGCCCTTCGTGGCCGCCGGCATCCATGACATCCACATCAGCAACGAAGTCGTCGGCGCGGCCAAGATGGCGCTGCTGGGCCAGCTGGCGCGCGCGGCCAAGATCAGCGTGTGCGTGGATAACGCCCAGAACCTGGCGCAACTCTCCGCCGCCATGGTCCAGGCTGGCGCCGAGATCGACGTGCTGGTGGAAGTGGACGTGGGCCAGGGCCGCTGCGGCGTGTCCGACGATGCGACCGTGCTGGCGTTGGCGCAGCAGGCGCGCGCGCTGCCGGGCCTGAACTTCGCGGGCCTGCAGGCCTATCACGGCTCGGTGCAGCACTACCGCACGCGCGAAGAGCGCGCCACCGTCTCCCGCCAGGCCGCGCGCATCGCCGCGTCCTATGCGCAGCTGCTGCGCGAAAGCGGCATCGCCTGCGACACCATCACCGGCGGCGGCACCGGCAGCGTGGAGTTCGACGCCGCCAGCGGGGTCTACACCGAATTGCAGGCCGGCTCCTATGCCTTCATGGACGGCGACTACGGCGCCAATGAATGGGGCGGCCCGCTCACCTTCCAGAACAGCCTGTTCCTGCTGTCCACCGTGATGAGCACGCCCACGCCCGACCGCGTGGTGCTGGACGCCGGCCTGAAATCGGCTTCCGCCGAGTGCGGCCCGCCCGCCGTCTATGGCGAGTCCGGTCTGACCTGCATCGCCATCAACGACGAGCACAGCGTGGTGCGGGTCGAGTCCGGCGCCACTGCGCCCGCGCTGGGCACCGTGTTGCGTTTGGTGCCCGCGCACGTAGACCCGACCTTCAACCTGCACGACGGCCTGGTCGTGTTCAAGGACGGGGTGGTGCAGGACATCTGGGAAATTTCGGCGCGCGGCTTCTCGCGCTGAATCAGGACATCCGAACGCAAAATGGCCGGCGCGCCATCAAGCGCGCCAGCCGAGCACGGGTTCCTGCAGGCCTACTGGGCCTTTTGCTGGATCTTTTCCCCGCCGCGTTCGATGTCTTTGCCGGCGCCTTCCATGGTGTTGCAGCCGGCCGTGATGGCGGTTATTGCCAGCAGCAGCGCAAGCCAGATTCGATGCGTCATTTTTTTCTCCTTTCGGCGTTCATGAGCGTAGCGGGTCATGCCGAAGGGCAGCCGCGCTATTTCTTGTTCAGCAAGTCGCGTGCCTGATCTTTGGCTTCGCCTACATTGCGTTGCACCTTGCCCACGGTTTTCTCCGCCTTGCCCTCGGCTTCCGTCTCGCGGTTGCCCGTCAGCTTGCCTGCCGTTTCCTTGATCGAGCCTTTGACTTCCTTGGCTGCGCCCTTGATGCGGTCGTTATCCATGTTGTCGCTCCTAATTCCAGGTTGCGTGAAACCGCGCCGGAGGACCTCGTTCGGGCCCAGACTCCAGCGGCGGACGAACCCACTATAGGAAGCGCATGGCGCGCGCGTAAGAAGCGCGCGCATCAGATCGGCTGGTACTTTTCTACCGAATCTTGTGGACTCGCTTTTGAGCCTGCTTGTCAGGTTGCTTCTGCGCCTGCTTGCGCGCCGGCTTTTCATAGCCCACGATGCCGCGCTGCCGCGCCCAGATGATGGCGGCGCTGCGCCGGTGCACGTCCAGCTTGCTGTACAGCGCCGCCACATGATTGCGCACCGTATTGCGCGACAAATGCAGGCTGGCCGCGATCTCCGGGTCCGTGTGGCCCTGGCACATCAAGCCAAGAATTTCGCGTTCGCGCGGCGTCAGATCGGCCAGTTCGCTCTGCCCCTGCGGCGCGCCCTGGGGCGTGCGGATCTGCGCCAGCTTCTCGATGACGGTGCGGCTGAACCACGAGGTGTCCTGCATGACCGTCTCGATTGCCTCCATCAGCTCGACCTCGCTGCGCTTGCGCTCGGTGATGTCCTGGATCGCCGCCAGCACGCAGGGCTGGTCCTGGATCGACACCGGCGCGGCCGATACCAGGCAGTCCAGCAGCGCGCCTTCGCGCGTGCGCAGCGCCATCTCCTGGCTGCGCACGCTGGCGCCCTGCTCCAGCGATGCCATGGCGCGGTCGTAGGCCTGCGGGTCAGTCCATAGTTGTGCCAGCGCGTCCTCGTCGCGCGCCAAGGTCTTGGCGTCATAACCTGTCGTGGCGACGAAGGCATCGTTGACCTCCAGCAGCTTGCCTTCCGTGCTGCTCAGCGTCATGGGTACGGGCGCCAGCCGGAACGCCGTGGCGAAGCGCTGTTCGCTATCGCGCAGCGCCGTCTCGGCCTTGCGGCGCGGCTCCAGATCGTTGAAGGTGAACAGCATGCAAGGCTGTTCCGCGACCTCGATGGGCTGGCCGGCCACGATCACGAGCTTGGTGCCGCCGTCGCGCACCGCAATGGTGGTTTCCGTCTGCGGAATGGTGGTTCCTTCCGCCAGCCGGTGCAGCGCATCGTCGCGTTGCGGCGTGTCGCCCAGCACGTCCAGTTGGCGCAGCGTCTTGCCCAGCACTTCTTCGCGCTTGTAGCCGGTCATCGCCAGAAATCCATCATTGACCTTGATGTGGCGCAGGTCTGCCAGCGAGCAGATCACGGCCGGCGCGGGATTGGCGTTGAAGGTTCTTTCGAAGCGCTCTTCCGCGTTGTAGCGCTCGGTCACGTCCAGCAGCACCAGCACCATGCCTTCCGCCACGCCCTGCGCATCGCGCAGCTCCAGATTGCGCACCTGATGCATGCGGCTGAACGCCGGATCGCGCCGGCTGGTCACTTCCACCACCACATCCTTGTAGGCATCGCCCGCCAGCGCGCGGTCCAGCGGGTACTGCGCCGCGCGTAGCGCGCGATGGTTGCGATAGTGCAGCGTAAACGCCTTGCGGTAGCCGGCGGCGGTGCCGCCCAACGCGGCCAGATCGGTCGCGCCATGCATGGCCAGCGCCGTGTCGTTGGCCCAGACGATGCGCTTGTCCTGGTCCAGCAGGATGATGCCCTCGATCAGGCCGTCGATGATTTCCAGCAGATGGCGGCGTTCCGTCGTGAACGCCGTGGCGGTCTTCTTCATCCTGACTCCTCGGTGTGCAAAACCGGGCCGCTGGCGCGCGGCCGCAAGATAGGAAGAAAGTACTAGATAAAGTCGTCCCGCGTGATCTGGGCGTGCGCGGACCAGGCTTCTATCGTGGTCCTGCACCGATACGCGTGCTGCTTCGCGTGAAACGCTTTGCGTGAATCTTCAGGAGAGTTCCATGAACACGAACCAGAAGCCCGGCGATCCCTCCAACCAACCCGGCATCGACCCGTCCCAGCGTCCCGGCCAAGAACCCGGCGGCGCGCCGGAGAAGCAGGCGCCCGGCCAAGTGCCGGGCCAACCCGGTCCCGATGACGTCGACCCGGGTCGCATTCCGCCGGAAGTGCCCGGCAATCCGGGGCAGCCCGCAGAAAAGCCCCGGCAACCCGGCGAGCCCGGACGGCCGGGCCAGCCGGGTGATCCGGCTTAAGCCGCGATAGCTTTACTTCTGCCCATCATGCAAACCGCCCCGTCGATGGGGGGCGGTTTGTTGCGGGCAAGTCGTCTTGCGCGTCCGTCAGTCGACCTGCGCGCCCGACTGCTTCACCGCTTCACCCCACTTCGTCACTTCGCCCGCGATGAAGGCCCCCGTCGCATCAGGCGTCAGCGGCATCGGCTCCGCGCCGCGGTCGCGAAAGAACTTCTGCATGTCGGGCGAGTTCAGCACCTGGCCGATCTGCTTGCTCAGATAGCCCGTCACCTCGGCCGGCGTATCGCGCGGCGCCAGCACCGCCGCCCAGCCGATGGCCTCGAAACCCGGATAACCCGATTCCGCCACGGTCGGCACGTCCGGCAGCTGCGGCAGGCGCTTGGCCGTCGTTACCGCCAGCGCCACCGCCTTCTTGCTCTGCACATGCGGCAGGCCGGCAGTCACCGAGTCCACCATCAACGGCACCTGATGCCCCAGGAAATCCGCCTGCGCCGGGCCGCTGCCCTTGTACGGAATGTGGCGGATGTCGATCTTCGCCGCCGCCTTGAACATCTCGGCCGACAAATGCTGCGTGCCGCCGATGCCCGCGCTGGCATAGGCCAGCTCGCCCGGATTGGCGCGCGCCTGTGTCACCAGCTGCTTGAGCGAGGTAATGCCCGAAGCCGGCGTCGCCAGGAACATCAGCGGCACCGAGAACACCCCCGACACCGGCGCGAAGTCCTTGGTCAGGCTGTAATTGATGGTCTTGTACAGCGTCTGGTTCACCGCCGCGGCAGAGCCCGCGATCACCAGCGTGTAGCCGTCCGGCGTCGCGCGCGCCGCCTGCTCCATCCCGATATTGCTGCCCGCGCCCGCGCGGTTCTCCACCACGATGGGCTGCTTGACGGCCGCGCCCAGCTTTTCGGCCAGCGCGCGCGCAAAGATATCGGTCGCCTGTCCGGGCGGGAACGGCACGATCAGGCGGATGGGGCGCTCGGGATAATCGGCATGCGCGGTGGCCGCGGCCGTCGCCAGCGCCAGGCCGGCGGCAAGACTGGAAAGAATACGTTTCATGATTGGTCAGTAAAAAGCGACAAAGGGCTGCGCGCGGGGTCGCGCCTGTTGCATAAAATAGAGCGCCCGCGTTGTCAGCCCTTTTGAGGCGGCCCGGGCGGATCGGCAGGGGGTGTGTCACGATAGCATCCCCCCGTCGGTGCTAAATTCGCCTATTGGCATCGTCCAATTACTTTCTCACCCCCTGTTCTCTCATTCCGCAGGAACCGCCATGGAATTCAGCCAGTTCAAGACCAACGCCCTCATGGAGATCACCTCCCGCCCGGACCTCGTGTTCGTGCGCGGCCAGGGATCCTGGCTGGAGGATCACGCGGGCAAGCGATACCTGGACTTCGTCCAGGGCTGGGCCGTCAACACCCTGGGCCACAGCGCCCCGGAAATGCAGAAGGCCCTGCTGGACCAGTCCAAGCTGCTGATGAACCCCTCGCCGGCGTTCTACAACCTGCCCTCCATCGAACTGGCCGAGCGCCTCACCGGCGCCTCGGTCTTCGACCGCGTCTTCTTCGCCAACAGCGGCGGCGAAGCCAACGAAGGCGCCATCAAGCTCGCGCGCAAATGGGGCCAGGTCAACAAGAACGGCGCCTACAAGATCGTCACCATGAACCACGGCTTCCACGGCCGCACGCTGGCCACCATGTCCGCGTCCGGCAAGCCGGGCTGGGACAAGATGTTCGCCCCGCAGGTCGAAGGCTTCCCCAAGGCCGAAATCAACGACCTGGAATCCGTGCGCAAGCTGATCGACGACCAGACCGTCGCGATCATGCTCGAACCCGTCCAGGGCGAAGCCGGCGTCATCCCCGCCACCAAGGAATTCATGCAAGGCCTGCGCAAGCTGGCCGACGAGCACAAGCTGCTGTTCATCGTTGATGAAGTGCAGACCGGCATGGGGCGTACGGGCACCATGTTTGCTTACCAGCAATCGGATGTCGTGCCGGACATCATGACCCTGGCCAAGGGCATCGGCGGCGGCGTGCCGCTGGCTGCATTGCTGGCTCGTCAGGAAGTGTGCGTGTTCTCGCACGGCGACCAGGGCGGCACCTACAACGGCAACCCGCTGATGGCTGCTGTTGGTGTTGCTGTGTTCGACGCGCTGGCTGCGCCGGGCTTCATGGAATCGGTCAACGCTCGCGCCAAGCAGCTGTCCGAAGGCCTGCTGGCTTTGTCGGCCAAGTGGGGCATGAATGGCGAGCGTGGGATGGGTCTGCTGCGTGCGCTGGTGATGGATCGTGATGATGGTCCTGCCATCGTTGAAGCCGCGCGCAATCTGGCGCCTAATGGTTTGCTGCTGAATGCTCCGCGCGGAAACCTGCTGCGCTTCATGCCGGCGTTGAATGTGACGGCGGAAGAAATCGATACGATGCTGACGCAGTTGGATGGGCTGATTGCTCAGGTGCGCAAGGCGTAATCGAAGCGATACGTTAAGCAGTGACGACAAGGGCCGCAATTAGCGGCCCTTGTCTTTGGCATGTCCTGAATGTAATGCATGGACTATCATCAACCGGCATTCATGTGTGTGCATCGCAGTATCGACCCATTGTTGAACTAGCCAGATATTGGAGGTTTCCATGAGCGGTTACTACGAGTTGAAGCGCAGCGGCGATCAGTACATGTTCAATCTGAAAGCCGGGAATCATGAAGTCATTTTGACGAGCGAGCGCTACACCACCAAAGCGAGCGCTCAGGACGGCATTGCGTCCGTTCGGCAGAATTCGCCGATCGATGAACGCTATCAGCGCAAGACGGCCACCAACGGTTCGCCTTATTTCTCGTTGAGTGCGGCGAATGGGCAGTCCATTGGACGCAGTGAAATGTATTCGAGCGCTGCGGCTCGGGACGCGGGGATTGCGTCTGTGAAGACCAATGGGCCAAGCACTGTGGTGAAAGACAATACCTGAGTGGTTGGGGTGTAAGCCCTGATTCACATCTGTCGGTGTCGGGACTAGAGAGCCGCAATGTTTGCGGCTCTTGTTCCACTGGTTTGCATCAGTGCGGCCGCCCGGCCTCGACCCATTGTTGGACTAGGTCCATCGACAAGCGATAGCGAGCGCAGTTGTACACGTCCAGTATGCGCAGTTCTTGCGCCAGTATCGGGCGGAATAATGGAACATCGTCTTCGGATAGGCCCAGCGCTGCTGTTGCGGTGTCGGCCGTTTGCTGATCACGTAGTACCCGGCCAATCGCTTCGTTCAGTTTTTCTCTGAATCGGAATCGCACCGGATCCGGCACGCCCGCAGCGTTCAGTTGCACGGCGTACTTGCGGATCGAGCGCCGATAGGCCCAGGCAAACAGCTCTGTCGCCAGCGTCACGTCGCCGTATTCATAGACCCCCAACATGGCGTAGACGTAGTCCTGTATCTCTACGTCCAGGAAGGACAGCGGCGCGCAGTTGTAAAGCATCAGCGGAATGTTGGCTGCTAGGCGGCTGGTCCGCTTGTTACCGTCCTCGAAAGGCTGAAGATATGCAAGGTTTACCCACAGAAAGAATGCCGCTTCGACCGGGTTCTTGATAAGCCGAGCTTTCTCCACAATCTGGTCGAACATTTCCTGCAGCAACAAGGGCGCCTGGAGCGGCACGTAAGTCGTGTCCCCGATGTTGACCACGATCTGGCGGATGCGGCCCAGGCCGTCGGTATTGGCCAATAGTTCCTCCAGCAGGATCGCGTGAAGGTTGCCGATCACGGCGGACGTAAGACCATGTGCGGGGACCGCATCGACCATGAACTCGATGGCCCTCTTATGGTTGAGCAGCATCACTGCATCCAGATCTTCCCCCGCAGTTCCGTGCTTGAAGAGTTCCCGTGCGGCCAACAAAGAATACCGGTTGCCTTCCAGTCGAGAGGATGACCAGGACAGGTCGAGCAGTAGTGGCTCCAGTACGCGGCGCGCGTAAGTCCCGGCTGGCGACTGACCTGGCATGCGGCCTTCGTCGGCCAAGTCTTGAGCCAGCGAAGGTGGCAACAGGGAGCTCTGGTTTGGCACATAGGTTTCCACGAAGGCGCGTTCGTATCCGACAGGCGCACGCGCCGACAACGGTTGTCGAAGCTGGGCCAGCAGCGCCAGTCCGCGCGGGGACCAGAGCATCCCGGTTGCATTGGACGCCGGCTCTGCTTGCTGCGTTGTTGGGAGCGTCGATGCGCGAGCTTCGTCGGCAATCCGGTAGCGTGTCGCCCGGCCTTGCCCCTCGCGCAGCACCGCGCCCACCTTGCGCAGGTTTTCCAACTGGCGCTTTACCGTGGACCAACTGACGCTGGTTCGGTAGGTCAGTTCGCTAGAACTCAACCAAGGGACCTGGTTGTGCTGTTGGGCGCGCAGCAACTGAAGAATGTCTTCGCGGACAGTCATGGTACGAGTCGAAGAGTCGAATCAGCTCAATTTAGCAGAAGTGAGCTGATTTATAGGTGATATGAGCTGATTGCATCTGGTTCTGAGCCGCTTCCTAATCCGTTCGCGTGAGGAACACGACTTCCTCGCTCACACATCAACCTAGAGCACATACTTCGCCGTTCAAGACTGTGATCGCACGCCATTGTTTATAGGCAATCGAATCGAAGGCTTCATGAAGCCAATTCTTGACTAGGTATTTACCCTTAGTTGATATGCTGAAACGACGAAAAACTCACTTTTTCGCAGGTCTCCATCGGCATAAAAAAACATAAATATCATATAAGTTATTGATTCATATGAATGTTTTCCTTTTTTCTGAAATTAATATTCTATGCGCTTTGAGTCTGTTGCTTGAGTCTCGTGATGCTTGCTAGAATTTGGCAACCAAATATTGGGGAATGGACATGAGTGAATCCGTCGCAAGAGCAGTTTTGCCCGCGTATGTCTCTTTTGCTGCGTTCACGAATTTTCTGAACAAATTGCGTGATACCGGCGTGCCGTCTCGAATTGACCGAAGCCTGATGGGATCTGCATCGGGGTCATTGGTCTCGTCTGTTTTGGCCGCTCTGCGATCGTTCGAGCTCATTGACGAAGCCCAACGTCCTACGGAGGCCATGCGAACGTTGGTCATGGCGAGTGATGAGGGGCGCCAGGAGACGTTTAAGCAGCTCTTCGAGAAGGGCTACCCCTTCTTGAAGGGTGACTCTGACTTTCATTTGGAGACGGCGACCACTGCGCAATTGACCCAGAAGTTTCGGGACCAAGGCATAAGCGGGAGCACTGTCACTAAGAGCATTGCTTTCTTCCTGGCACTTGCCAAGGCCGCCGACGTGAAAGTATCGCCACACATGAAGGCTCCCCCAGCACCGAAGGGAAATGGCAAAAGCGCTAGAAAATTGGCCAAGGCAATTTCCGTTCGAGAGTCAGACAACAACGTAGGTCTCACGCCAGAAGTGGAAGAAGGCGATGGCGAAGACGTGGAACGGTTCGAGATCCCTATACCAAACAAACCCAGCGTTCGTGTAATTGTTCCCCGAGATTTAGATGCCGATGATTGGGAGATGTTGCAGAGCATGATCTCCGTATATATCAAGCGTTGGAAGGGGTTCAAAGCCGCGAAGGAGGCGCAAAGCAAGGAGACTCAAGAATGACAAGATGAGCCGAACCCGGCGGCCACGCCTGCCGCTGTCGGGGGGCAAAGGAAAGCCTCTCAAACGCCCAATCTTTGCGGGAGCAAGCGTTTGAGAGGCCTAGGTGGGCACCCAATGAGTGACTGGGCCCATACAACTGCCACCGTTGTGACGGTGGAAAGGAGGTGAAAATGCGTGAAGCAATTGAGGCTGCCGCTGCCGGTCCCTGAGGGATACAAGGTGGTGTTCCGTCCGTGGATCACCCTTAGGAACGGCCAGAAGCTCTACGCGTCACAAGTCGGCAAGCGGGCATTCCCGTTAGTCGTGCCTGTCGACCGCTAAGGTGCTAATGGCAGCCAGTCACTCACGCAGTGAAGGGAGTTGGCCCTTCCTTCACTGACCTTAAAGTATACACAGTCGCCTGTCTTAAGGGGGCTGGACCTGGATAACCGCGTTTCATCGCGCAGACGTGCGTTGCCTTAGATCTGTCTAGCATCATTCAAAAGATGAGCGACGGTCATTCTCGTCTCTGTCACCTGTCTCAATGTTGATCTCTTCACCAGAGTTGGTCGGCCCACCTGCGCACACCCAAGACGAGTACGGATACCTTGCCGCTCAGACCCGGACCTACAGCAGATGTGCAGGCTTGTGCCACGAATGCCTGTTTCTGACGGGTGGCTGCGTACAGCGTGGCCGATAGCCCGCAGAGCTATAGGGGCGATTCAACCATCGCCTTTCATAGGCTGAGAGTCGACGTCCTGCTCCGATAGGACCGCCAGCATCCAGTGGCAAATTCGTCGTTCACGCCAAGTAATTCTATCCCCGCCCGGTATACTCCCCCCACTACCGCACCACCGGTAGCCCGGTTTGGAAGCCGGCAATGTCTTTGGCGGACCGCCGCCGCTCAGGCGGCATTTTCACGTCCGTGCGCCTCTGCACGTCCCTATGGGCGGGCCCTGGCGAGGGTGCGTTCGCGCACGCCGGTTTCCAAAGACGCCGGTCTTCCAACCTTGCCATGTGCCCGCCCACCCCATTTGGAAGTGGGGAGCAGGCCTAACTTGTCTTTGGAGCCTGTCATGCAATCCCACCCCCTCACCCAAAACCCCTGGTCCGTCGAATCCGACCCCGAACTCGGCGCAGTGCCCCTCTCCCAGCTCCACCACATAGACCGAGCCCGCCACGCCATCGAGGCCATCGCCCGCATGGTCGGCAACAGCGCATCCGAGCCCGACGCAACTGGCGGGCAGCCGTTGGACGCCTGGACGGTGGCGGCGTTGATGGGTGGAGTGGAAGGCTTGTGCGATCACCTGGGCACCTTGACCGATGCCATGCTGGCGCAGGCGCGCTTTTGCGAAGTGGATGCGGATCTCGGCGACGTCACGCACGGCGCGCCGTCGTCGATCCAGTAGCCAAACTCAGCAGCTAGAGGCGCGGCGCACGCGCCCGCCCTATTCAGCAATCGACCGAATCACCCTTGCCGGATTCCCACCCACCAGCGTATTCGCCGGCACATCCTTGGTGACCACCGAACCCGCCGCGATCACCGAGTTCTCGCCCACAGTCACGCCACCAACAACGGTCGCACCCGCCGCGATCCAGACATTCCTCTCGATCACAATGGGCTTCGCAGTGACGAAGTCACGACGCCGCGAAGGCTCGATCGGATGGCCAGACGTAATGAGGCTGACGTTCGGCCCGATCATCACGTCATCGGCAATGCTCAACCCACCCAGGTCATAGAAAGTGCAGTTCTGATTGACGAAGACATTGCGACCGACGCTGATGTCGGGGCCGCCGGTCGTATAGAACGGCGGGATCAACAGGAAGCTCTCATCGACCGTCTTGCCGATCAGCTCGCTGAACAAGGCTCGGACTTCGGCGGCGTCGTTGAAGGTCAGGCGGTTGAGGGCGGCGGTGATCGTCATCGCGCGTTTGATGTTGGCCGTCATGGCCGCTGATTCGGGCGTTCTTCTGGGAATGATCAGGCTGCGGTCGTCATTTGCCATCAGCGGCTTTCCTTTGAGATACGGCGTAGTCAGCGCCGGCGAGCACAACGCCCGCACTCAACGCGGCTTCCAATTCACGCCATCCTTGGACCGATACTCCGGCGTCCCCGTGCAACACCCACCCGCGCCAAACGCCTGTCGCCCCAGGAACGCCGTCACCACCCCCTTGCTCTCGGTCAGCCGCTGCTGGACGCAGAGGGTCGGCAGCAGAGAGAAGTCGCCTTCAAGCACCAGCGTCCACTTCACGTTCTCGCCTTCGGTCGGCTCGACCTTGTACACCTTGCATTCATGCACCAGCAGATGCACGGGCTGCCCGGCCAGCACGCCCTTGAACTGCAGCTCCGGCGGTGTGTCACGCGTGGCGATGGCTTCGGCGTTGAGTTTTGATCCGGGCGGCGCGGGTTTCAAGGACGAGGAATCGCAGCCGGCCAGTGCACCCATGGCGGCCAAGGTGATGAGAAACAGGCGAGGCAGGCGGGGCATGCCCATGCGCTCCCGTCAGGCCACGCTGGCGAAGCGTTGTTCGAGGTAGGCGATGATGTCGCTGGACTCGTACATCCAGCGCGTGCCCGCTGCATCGTCGATGCGCAGGCACGGCACCTTCACCTTGCCGCCGCCTGCCTGCAGTTGCGCGCGCGCTTCGGGATCGCCCTTGGCGTCACGCAGCGCGATGGGCGCGTTGAGCTTATGGATGGCGCGCCGTGTTTTGACGCAGAACGGGCAGGCGTGGAATTGGTAGAGCGACAGCTTGGCCGCTTCGGTGTTGACCGTGGCCTGGCCTTGCGCGGAGCGCTGTTGCGGGCGGGGCCGCGTGAGGGCATCGCCCAGCACGATGATTTGACCCAGGCCGACACGTAGGGCTTTGACTAGCATGGAGTAGAACTCGATACGGATGGACAGGCGGCCAGTCTACTCTGTGCGGCGTCTTCCGGACTTGCGGATACCCTCAGCCACGCCGACGGGCGTTCACCCTCTGTCAGGTCACGATCCGGGATTCGAAGCTGGCGTGCTATTGAAACCGCATCAGGTAGCCGCAGCCGGGATAAGCAGGCCTTGCAGGCGGCCTGACGTTGCCGATGAATCTGGCGCCTGCACATGGAGCCCGGGATTCCCGCGCAGAGCCTGATTCGCCCGCCTGCACACGTGCAGAGAGGGATCGCATGCGAATGAATGTGGCGCTCCCGGTCGAAAAAAAGTAAACCGTAACCCTGCAGCCCGCCCGTCATACGCGGACTACATCCGCCAATCTCACGCCGCGCTCTCAGGAGACTCCCTTGCGCTACGCCCTGATCTTCGTCTGCATCGTAGTGGCCGCCGCGGGGGCGGCTTGCTCGTCCCGCCAGTTGTATGACACTGGTCAATCCTGGCAACAGAATGACTGCAATAAGATCGCCGACAACCAGGAACGACAGCGTTGCCAGAGCGACGCGTCCAAATCCTATGACACGTACCAGCGTCAGCGGCAGGATGTCCAGAAATAGGATCGCCCGGCACACCATGCCTGGCCTCCTCTTCAGCTAGGCCAGCAAGGGCAAGGGCAAGATCTCGTCCAGCGACAGCACTGTCGTCAGACCTGCGAATAAAGAGGCCAGACTACCGTGACGCCAGCCACATGTAGCGAAATCGTCGTCTGACGCCTTTATCCCTGACGATCCTCCCAGCCACGTCCTAACCCTAGAACGTGTACTTCGCCGTCAACAAGAACGACCGCGGCGCGCCGAAGTGGTTGTTGTCCTGGTTGCTGCCAATCGCCTGGTAGTAGTACTTGTCGAACAGGTTGTAGACGTTCAGGCGCAGATCCAGATTCGGGCTGGCTCGATAAGCCACCACGGCATCCCATATGCTGTAGCCGGGCTGGCGCACGTTGTAGGCAGGCAAGCTGATCGCGCTTTGCACGCGCATCGCCCCGCCCACGCGCCAGGCATTCAAGGAGCCAGGCAAGGTGTACATGGTCGAGAGCTTGAGCAGATGGCGCGGGGTTTGCGTGTCATACGCTGCGCCAGCCCGGAGGTTGCCCGAGTCCTCCAGATACTTGGATTGGTTGTAGGTGTAGCCGGCGGACACCTGCCAGCCCGGCGTGATTGCGCCTGCCACTTCGAATTCGACGCCTCGGCTTTCCACCTTGCCGGAGGGCGCATAGCATTCGATCACTCCTGGGCCGCACGAGGACGTGGTCAGGGCGACAGGACGGTTGCGCTGGCGGATCTGGAAGACCGCCGCGCTGGCGTTGAGGCGGCCGTCGAAGTACTCGCCCTTGATCCCTGCTTCCAGATTGGTGCCGATGACCGGATCCAGCGGGGCGCCGCTGGCTGATTGGTAGTTTTGCGGCTGGAATACGCTGGTCCAGCTGGTGTAGACGGAATGGTGGCCGTCCAGGTCGTAGATCAGGCCCGCGTAGGGTGTCAGTTCGTGGTTGACCTTGTAGGCCGCGGGCGGGCTGACGTAGTCGCCGGACTTCAGCGTCATGTCGTATTCATACCAGTCCAGTCTGGCGCCCAGCATCAGCGTCAGCGGGTCGGCGAGGCTCAGGCGGGTGGTGGCATAGCCGCTCATCTGGCGCTGGAATCCCTTGCGCGACCAGGGGTAGACGAACGCGGGCTTTTCGACGGCGCTGGAGTCCCAGTGTTCGGGATCGACCGTCATGTCATAGCCCAACGGCCATCCGCCAGGACCGTCGTCGTCCTTGTACTTCAGGAAGCTGCCGCCCAGCACCAGTTCATGCGTGCGCCCCAGCAGCGTGAACGGGCCGCTCAGGTAGCCGTCGACGCTGTATTGGGTCTTGTCGTAGTTGTACTGGCCCAAGCCTTGTCCGAAGAACGTCGAGTTCTCCAGGGGATAGAGGTAGCTGCCCAGCATGTTCATCTTGGCGCGCAGCGTGCGGGCGGTCAGCTTGCCGGACCAGCCGTTGTCGAAGCGATGATCGAGTTCGGCGAAGAAGCTGGTGTTTTCCTTGTTCCAATAGGCCCAATCCGGCGACAGGCGGGTCGAACGGTTGAAGTCGTAGAAGCTGCCGTCGCGGCGGGTCGGCAGGCCGTTCCAATCCGCGCCGGGGTTGTCTTCGCGGTTGTAGTAGCCGCCGATGCTGAGCGTGGTGTTTGCCGTGAGGTCGGCTTCGATGGTGCCGTAATAGAGCTGGCGCTGATGCTCGTAGGCTTTCTTGAAGGTATCCGAGTCCTGATAGGCCACGACGCCGCGTGCGCGCAGAGTGCCGCTTTCGTTCAAGGCGCCCGACCCGTCGACTTCGCCGCGATAGTTGTCCCAGCTGCCGGCGCTGGCGGTCACCGAAAACTGCGGCACCGCTGTCGCGCGCTTGCGCACCAGGTTGATGGTGCCCGAGGGATTGCCTGCGCCGGTCATCATGCCGGCCGCGCCGCGCAGCACTTCGATGTGATCGTACATGGCCAGCGTCGCCACGCCCTGGGTGTCGTAGTCGTAGGCCAGCGGCACGCCGTCGGCCAGGAATGAACTGATCTCGAATCCGCGTGAGAAGAACTGCGTGCGCTCGCCGCCGCCAATCTGGCGCGTGGTCAGGCCGGTGGTGTCGCGGGCCACATCGTCCAGCGACTGGAAGCCTCGGTCCTCGATCTGCTGGCGGGTCACCACGCTGACCGATTGCGGCGTCTCGCGCGGCGAAAGCGCGAACTTGGTGGCCGTGGCCATCACCGGCGTGGTGTATGAATGCGTGCCCTCGGTCACGCCCAGCGTGGCCGCCTCGACGGTCACCGGCGAGAGCGTCGTGGTGCCTGATGGCGCCACGGTCAGGCTGCCGTCCGGCGTGCGCCGTAGTTCCAGCCCGCTTCCGGTCAGCGCGCGTGCGGTGGCTTCGTCGACGGTCAGCCGGCCGGAGATGGCCGGCGCGGATTTGCCCGCCACCAGTTCGGCGCGAAACGAGATGACCGCGCCCGCGATGCGCGCGATCTGTGTCAGCGCGACATCCAGCTGGCCTGCGGGCAAATCATACTGGCGCAGCGCCTGGGCATGGGCGGTGCTGGCGGCGGCTGCGATGACGCAGGCAGCCGGAAACCTGAGGGAAAGCATGGAACACTCCGTGGATGCGTGAGCACGCGTTCCATGTATGTGCATCGGCGCCGGCAAAAAAACACCGGGCGCAGAAAAAATTTTCAGGCGAGATCGATCATGACGTACCAATTGCTCAGCCGTTGCAGCCGGATGGGCAGGGTATGCGTGAGCGCCGCCAGGGCGCGGTCGCTATCGTCCAGCGGGAACAGGCCGGTGACGCGCAGGCGGGACGCCTGGGGTGAGGTCCGCAGCCAGCCCGGCCGATACCGGGCCAGGGCATCGACCACGGTCTGCAACGGTTCGTCGTGGACTTCAAGCTCGCCGTTGCTCCAGGCGGCGGCATACGCCTGGTTGTCCTGCGCCGCATCGATCTGCTGTGCGTCGAACCAGACGCTCTGGCCAGGCGCCAAGTGCTGGCGGATACCGGCAAGTGTGGAGACCTCGGCCGTTCCGCTCAGGGCCAGGCAGAAGCTGCGTTCGGCCGCGCAGCGCACCATGGCGCGGCCTTGGGCGAAGCGGACTTCGCCATGGGGCAGACGCACTTGCAGCCCCTGGCCTGCCGCCACCTCAAAGATGGCGGCACCAGAAGACACCTGTACGCCGTGCTGCCCGTCCAGCGTGGCGGCGCTGCGCGCGTCCAACTCCATCATGTTGCCGTCAGGCAAGGCCACGCGCCGGCGTTCACCGGTGCGGGTCACATAGCCCGCCGTCAGATGCCGCAGCGGCACATAGCGGTCCGCGACACCGGCGCCGAGCAGCACGGTCCCGCCCGCCAGGACGAGCTTGCCCAGCCTGCGGCGCTGCGCAAGTTGCGGCCCGACCAGCGAACGCCGCAGCGGGTTGCCGTCGGCCAGCAGTCCGGGCCGCAGGCGATGCAGTGTGCCGTCCAGCGCCGCGTTCAGCCGCTGCCAGGCCGCGCCGTGGCTCGGGCTTTCCGCCAACCACCGATCGAAGGCCTTGCGGTCGGCATCGCTGGCCTGGCCGCTGGACAGACAGACCTGCCATTCGATGGCCGCGTCGCGGCTGCGCATATCCAGGGGCGTCATACGCCAAACACCTCGCAGCAACGGCGCAGGGCCTGGACGATGTACTTGCGGACCATGGTGGGAGAAACCTTCAGCCGCGCGGCGATTTCCACATGCGTCATGCCGTCGAGCTGGCTGTAGAGAAAAGCCATCCTGGCCTTGGAAGAAAGACCGTCCAGCGCTGTGTCGAGCGCCTGCAAGGACTGTAGGGTCTGTACCCGCTCTTCGGCCGAGGGCTCCAGGGGTTCGGGCTGCAGGCGCAGCATCTCCAGCCAGGCTTGTTCGAGCTCACGCCGGCGCCACAGCCGCCATGTGATGCGCCGCGCGATGGTGATGAGCATCGCGCGAGGTTCGTTCAATTGCTCCAGCGCGGGAAGGCAGAGCAACTGGGTGAAGGTCTCTCCGGCGACATCCTCGGCATCCTCGCGATTGCGCAGGCCGTTCTGGAGGCGGCGCTCCAGCCAGGGATGGTCGCTCTTGTAGATGGTGGAAAAGCAGGTGTCACGCGTTGAGTCCACGGCTTGTGCTGTGAATAAATGGGAATCGTTATCAATTATCGCATGATGGGTTCTGGAAAGCCAAAGGGGATGGCGGCCTCATCACGCCACCCGCCGAAATGCCCTTCGATACCCCATCGGGCTCGTCCCCACGATCCCCGTGAAATGCTCCCGCAACGATACCGCTGACCCGAATCCCACCTCCATCGCCACCCGCTCCACCGGCAGGTCCGTGGTCTCCAGCATCCCGCGTGCGCGGTTCACGCGGGCCTGGATCACCCACTGCAACGGACTGACTCCGAGCAGTTCCTGAAACCGCCGGTTCAAGGTGCGCACGCTCACTGCCGCCTGCGCGGCCAGCGCGGCGACGGTCAGGCTGTGCGCCAGCTGGCTCTCGATCCAGTGCAGCAGCGGCGTCAGGTCGGTGTGCGAGGCCGGCATGGGCCGGACGATGAACTGCGCCTGGCTGCCAGCGCGTTCCAGCGGCACCACGGCCAGCCGGGCGCTGTTGGCGGCGACCGCGGCGCCGTGGTCGCGCTTGATCATGTGCAGGCACAGGTCCATGCCGGCGGCGGCGCCGGCGGAGGTGAGGATCTGGCCGTTGTCGACGAACAGCACGTTGGGGTTGACGTCGATGGCGGGGTAGCGGCGGGCCAGTTGGTCGGCGGCTTTCCAGTGGGTGGTGGCCTTGAGGCCGTCGAGGATGCCGCTGGCGGCCAGGGCGAAGGCGCCGGTGCAGATGGAGGCGATGCGGGCGCCTGCGGCGTGGGCGTCGCGGATCAGGTCCAGGATGTCGCGGGGGACATCGCGGCTCGGGTCGGCCAGGCCGGGCACGATGAGGGTGTGCGCGTGACGCGCCACGTCTAGGCGGGCGCGGATGTGCAGGTCAAAGGCGTGGGTTTTGACGCGGGGTTTGCTGGCGCAGACTTGCACGTCGTAGGGGCGGCGGCCATCGAGGGTTTCGGCGAGCTGGAAGATCTCGCAAGGCGCGGCGAGGTCGCCCGCGACCAGGCCGTCGAAGGCGAGCACGGCGATGCGATGAGGGGCTTTCTTGGGCATGCCTGGGGTTCCGGCGGTTGCGAAGGGCCAGATCTGCCCGATCGCACGGTTGGCGGATTTCTTTCGAAGATTGGCATTTTGGCCAATGGCAGGCGATTGCGCCAGCCCGGACAATGCCGGTTCCCTTTGCGTTGCGGTGGCCTTCTCCATGAAAGATTCCGGCGGTTCGACACACTCCCTGTTCAAGTGGGCGGCGGTCCTGGAGGGGACGACGCTGCTGGCGCTGGTTGGCGTCGCGGTGCCGTTGAAGCATCTGGCCGGGGTGCCGGCGCCGGTGTCGTGGATCGGGCCGGTGCATGGCGTTGCATTCATGGTCTACATCGCGTTGGCGTGCAATGTGGCGTCGGCGCAGGACTGGCCGCGCAAGCGGCTGCTGCTGACCTTGCTGGCGACGCTGGTGCCGTTCGGCGGCTATGTGATCGCGCGCAGACTGGACCGCGCCGTGGCACCCGCCAGAAGGGCGTGAGCGATGGGGTATCTGCTGATCAAGTCGCTGCACATCGCGCTGATGCTGTTTTGGGTGGCGGGGATGGTGGTGCAGGGGTTCGTGTTGGCGGCAGCCGCGAAACTGCCTGGGCCGGCGTTGCCGCAGGAGCTGGCGCGATTGCGCTTGTTGCGCCGATGGGAGCGCACGCTGACCACGCCGGCGATGGTAGGGGCGTTGGCGACGGGCGTGTATCTGGCGGCGAGCGCGGGGTGGTTTGGCAGCGGCTGGCTGTCGGTGAAGCTGGCGTTGGTGTTGGGGCTGGCTGCGGCGCATGGAATGCAGGCCGGGCGGCTGCGGCGGACGGTTGAGGCTGCGGGTGGCGGTGTGGGAACGGCGCGTGTAAACCTGTTGCCGCTGGTGGCGATTGCGCTCGTGCTCATCATTGTGCTGGTGGTGGTGAAGCCGTTCTGAGGCGCGGGCGGTTCCAGGCGTCGCAGGCGTGAGCGGTGGCTGTCAGCCACTGTAGGCACGGCCGCAACGGCGCCAGACTACGGATTTTGCCCGGGGCGTCGTAGTCCACATGCGCTGGGGCGCGCACTTCTGGATCACTCCTGATGGATTAATCCTCGCCCAGACCGCGCGGGATCGTTATTAAATGTGCGGCAAGCTCGACTATCCCGTTCAGGTGGTTGAATAAAGCGAGGTGTACCCATGCCGCACTCTCGATTCATCCAGCACGCTTTGGCCGTCATTGGGGCCTTGTTCATGGCGTTGGGCGCCACCGCGCAAGCGCAGGGCACTGGCCAGAACGCCCCGGTTCCAACGCCGCTTGCGCCGGCGAAATACTGTGAATGCCGCTTCTCATCCGGGCAATACGAGGCCTATAGCGTCAACGGGACGTGCACCGTGCAGCGGTATGCCGGCGGACGCAAGTGCGAATACGGTTTCTCGGGTATTGGGGCCAATCAGGCGGTTCTCACGTCCATACTTGGGCAGGACGCGTACCAAGCGCAGCTGCAATCCGCGGCGCAGATCTTCCCCCGCTATCTGGCGTTCGCGCAATCGGGAGACACGTCGGCCTTGAGTGAGAGCGGCTTCATTGAAAGCGCCCTGCCGGTCCTGGCGCGAGGCAGCTTGTTTCGACAGACCGTCGTCATCGCGGAGTTGCCCGTCAAGCAGATCGATAACGAGATCGTCATTTTTTCCAGGAAGTACAGCAACGTCATATCGGAGGTATTCCAGGGAAAAAGGCCGCCGCTTTCGGTGAAGTGGACGGAGGGCTTCCAGTTTGAGATCGGGCGAGGCTATGTGCTGATGGATTACAAGCAAGTGTCGCAATTACTGGTGTTGTTCTTCTCCGACGAGAAACGGTGATCAACCATGGATTTGACATGCATGCGAGAACTGCCCGGACTGGATTGGGCCATGCTTTGCCTGACCGCTGTGGTGGCTCTGATCTTGTTCGTGTTTGGGCTGTATCTGTTATTTCGACCCAGGCCCTCCCCTACGACTACCACCAAGCCCGAGGTGGAAGCGTTCATCGACAAGTATGGTTTGAAAGGGCCGGTCGGCGTGTTCCTGATACTCGTCTCCATTGCGTTGGTCGGAGGGATTTATTGGCATTTGAACGACAGGTTTCCCGCCAATGCGGAGGAATTTTCAGGGGCTCCCCGCACACTAGGTTCGATCGCCGAGGGGCTGCGCCGGAACTCGGGCGCCGATATTCTTTTGAAGGGCGGAGCCGAGACCGTCGTAATCTCTCAACCGGTCAGCGGCGCATGCTGGTCAGCGTTGGTAGATCAGGTGTGCGCGGTGTATCGGGATACGTTGACGTGCAGCCGGGATGGCAATCGGATTGTGATCGATCGCAAGCCCTGACCTGACCCGTCACCGGAGCGGAAAAGGTGTGGCAGACTACGGCCATTCACGGCTATTCGGCACGAGATCCCGTTCCCTCGCATGAACCTCAGCGATCGCCTGAAAGCCTGGGCCAAGCGCATCAAGCGCGACGGCCTGACGCTATGGTTTGCCGGCAAGCATGCCCGCACACCCTGGTACGCCAAGGCGCTGGGCCTGTTCGTGGTGGCGTACGCGCTCAGTCCCATCGATTTGATTCCCGACTTCATCCCCGTGTTGGGCTACATCGATGACGTGCTGTTATTGCCCGGCCTGATCTGGCTGGCCATCAAACTGTTGCCGCCCGATGTGCTGCAGGAATGCCGAGGCCAGGCGGACGCCTGGATGCAGTCGCAGGGTGAGAAGCCGCGCAGTCTGGCGGGTGCGGTGATGATCGTGGCGCTATGGTTGGGGATAAGTGTTGCGGCGTGGTTCTGGCTTGCGCCGTACTTTCGGTAGCCTCGCTGAGCAGCGGGCTTGCGCGCAGGACTACGCCGAACTCTCTTCCACAAATCCCAAAGTCCTGAGTTCGCTGATCGCGCCCTTCTCCTCGTCCCGGCGTGCTTTGGGCGCGGCCAGCGAGGCGGTCAGCAGCATGGATGGATTGGGCGATTCGTCAAAGCCATGCAGCATGCTGGCGATGCCCGGGAACGCCCGGCAGAAATCCACTCCCAACGCCTCATACCCCGGATAACGTCCCTGCTTGTCCACGATGACCTGCGTCTGCGGATCGCGTCGGATCAGGTGCAGCGGCACGCCTTCGCAGCGCAGGCCCAGCAGCTTGGCTTCGCTGATATCCAATGCCCAATCCGTCTCTGCGTAGAAGGCGGCGCGCGCGGTTTCGAACTGATCGAGTAGGCGGTCGTCCTTGCAGAAGGCGGTGGGCGTCAGGTTGAGATTGAGCTTGCCGATCTTGCCCACCAGCTTGACCCGTCGAAAGAACGGGGCCCACACCAGCAAGATGGGGTTGGTGGACAAGTCCTCGATCAGCACGTCTTCAAACATGCAGGGCTGGACCATCGAGTTGACCGCTCGGCATTTAGAGAGGCGCACGTTCTGCACGCGCGACATGCGCGGTGGGATCTTGACCATGGACAGGGCGCAGTTGTCGAAGGTGCAGTCGTGGAAGTGCAGATCGCTGAAGTGCGAGCTGCCCTTGTCGTGTGCCATTAGGAAGGTTGCGCCTTCGGTCTTATTCATGGGCGAGGGAGATGTCAGGCTGCGATGTCGCCGGGGAGTCGTAGTCTGCCATTTCTAATCCCGGAACAGCAGTATTTCCTACTGCGAGATAGCTTATTTGGTATTCATGTGACATTATTAGAATATCTTGGATACATTTGCCCGTTCCCCTGCGGAGGGCAGGAAGCGGCAGATAACTAAGCTGAAGAAGATGAATCACATGAATAAAAAGATGTTGAAGCTGGCGGCCGCTGCCGCTTGCGTGATGACGATCGCGGGTTGCGCCAATGTGCCGATGGCGCCAGCTGAACAAAACAAGCAGGCCAAATCGTTCCCGGCGCCGGACGAAGGAAAGTCCGGCCTGTATGTCTACCGCGACAGCTTTGTGGGCAAGGCGCTGAAGAAGGACGTGTACGTCAACGGCAAGTGCCTGGGTGAAACCGCGGACCGCGTGTTCTTCTACACGCAGGTCGCCGGCAACGAGCAGCACAAAGTCTCCACCGAATCGGAGTTTTCGCCGAACGATCTGATGGTGATGATGGAAGCGGGCAAGAATTATTTCGTGCGCCAATTCATCAAGGTGGGCGTATTCGTGGGCGGCGCCGGCGTGGAGCAGGTGACGGAAGAGGAAGGCAAGCGGGTGATCTCCAAATCCGAAGTGAATCTGGCGGCCGAAGGCCGTTGCGATAGCTGATCGCCTACGGCTTCCGCCGCTCTTCCAAGGGGATGACGATGCGTCTTGGTCTGTTGTTGGCGGCCCTGCTGTTTGCCGCAACGG
The DNA here is from genome assembly GCF_058783105.1 of Achromobacter sp. FW305-C-30-7. Lineage (NCBI taxonomy): Bacteria > Pseudomonadati > Pseudomonadota > Betaproteobacteria > Burkholderiales > Alcaligenaceae > Achromobacter > Achromobacter sp. FW305-C-30-7. The sequence continues at coordinate 153,608 of NZ_JBYSYI010000005.1, forward strand.
CCCATTCGGCGAACTATCCCTGTTCCGGAAAGAAGGGCGGCGTGGAGCGTTGCGTCGGGGAACAGTTTCTGTGCCGCGACGGTTCGATCAGCGCATCCAAGCGCGTGTGTTCAAGTCCGGATTCCAACGCACAGCCCCTTGTTTCCAAGCCCTCGGCGTCTGGCTCGAATGGCGCGTGTAGCTGCCGCGATGGCCAATACTGCACCGGGCCACGGGGCGGAACGTACTGCTACACCGATAGCGGCAAGAAGTCCTATCTCAGGAAATAAGCGCAGCGCTGTTTGAGGCCGTCTCAATAGCTGCCCGCCGGCAGCACGTCGGCCACATACGCGTTGATATCCGGCGTCTCTCGCAGCACATGCCGCATCCACGCGTCGCGCTCGTGCGTGGTCACCTCCAGCTCCCATACGCATGCAATGAACGGCCCCTGCACGGGCTGAAACTGCTCAGGCTGATGCAGCGGCGCGGAGTACATCTGTTGGCACAGGATGCCGCCGGAAATCCACCAGTCCACCAGCAGCCAGACGGCCTCCTCGCCCACGTGCACGATGCAGAAACCCAGGCCGGTTGCGCGCGGATCGCTTGCGGCGTCTTGTACTGCGCTCAACGCGGTCTTGCGGGCGGCCATGGCTATCTCGGCAGGCAGCAACGGAACAGCTGGATCGGGATTGCGCTGTATCGCGTACGCCTTGATGGCCTGGTCGTCTTCGCGCCATTGCTCGATGAATGCCATGCGGCGTGGCGCGTAAGGTTCTGCGGGTATGGTTCGAAAAGACATGATGGACGGCGAAGATGAACCTTCAGGGGGCATGGAGGCAGGTTTTTTTTAGCAGTCCGCTACGCCAGCAAGGACAAGGCATCGTCCAGCGACAGCACGGTGGTGCGCGATTCAAACGCCGTGGCGAACAGGTGCTGGTGCACGATCGGGTCCGGGTCGTAGCAGCAGTCCTTGACCGTCAGCAAGCGATAGTCCGCGTCGCTGGCATGCGCGATGGATGACAGCATCACGCCGGTGGAGGCGACGCCGACCATGATCAGCGTGTCTATGCCTTGCGCGGAAAGCCGTACTTGCAGGTCGGTGCCGAAGAACACGCTGGCGCGGTGGGCGATGATGACGGGTTCGTCTTCGCGGCGGCCGAGTTCTGGCGAGATGCGGTCGTGGACAAAGAGGCCCAGCTGCTTGATGCCCTGCCCGTTCTTGTTCAAGGGGCTGACTTCCGGGTAGCCGGGGCTGAAGTGGATCTTGGCGAAGTAAACGTTGACGCCCGCGCGTCGCGCGGCGTCGCACAGCTGGCGGGTGTTGTTGAGCAAGGCGGGGGCGACCGACGGGAACAGTTCCATGATGTCGGTCTGGTAGTGCATGACCAGCAAGGCGGTATGCGCCGGGGTGATAGCCGTGGTCTGGGTGTTCATGCTCCGCTCCGCAATAGGGTTGCCACGCCTGCCTTGCGGGTTCCGGCCTGCTGCCGGATGGGCCAGCCTGGTTGTGATGCGTGGCGACGTGATGGAGTGCGACAGGAAGGACGCACGACTCTACCATGGCCGCCATGGCGCAACGGTGTCCGGAAAGCGGCCCCGCAAGACCCCTTGCGGAACCTCAGGCACTACGCCGCCGGCAACTGATTCGTCACGCAATGGATCCCGCCGCCGCCTGATGCAATGGCATCAATGTCCAGCTGCACCACCTTGCGGCCCGGATACAAACGCGCCAGCAGATCGCGTGCCTTCGCGTCCGCTTCGGCATCGCCGAATTCCGGCGCAATGACGGCGCCGTTGATGACGAAGTAGTTGATGTAGCCGGCGGCGAAGTCAGGGTTGTCTCGCAGGAACTTGCTGCGCCGCGGATTGAGCGGCGGGCTCATGGTGTGGATTTCCAGCGGCTTGCCGTCGGCATCCGTCGCACGGCGCAGGATCTCCAGGTGCTTGCGGGTCAGCGCGTAGTCGTAGGAGTCGGGATCCATGTCGAGGTTGGCGACCACCACGCCGGGCCGGGCGAAGCGGGCGTAGAAATCGACGTGGGCGTCGGTGATGTCGCGCCCCTTGATGCCGGGCAGCCAGACGATCTTGCGCAAGCCCAGGCAGCGCCTCAGTTCTTCCTCGACTTCCGCTTTGCTCCAGCCGGGATTGCGGTTGGCATTGATCCAGCTGCTCTCGGTCATGATGCCGGTGCCGCGGCCGTCGACTTCGATGCCGCCGCCTTCGCCGACCAGTTCGCTTTGCAGGTATTCGGTGTCCGTGACCTCGGTGGTTTCAGCGGCGATCTTGGCGTCGGCGGCGTGGCGCTGCTTGTTGCCCCAGCCGTTGAAGTTGAAGTCCACGCCGGTGACTGCACCCTGGCCGTCGAGCACGAAGTTGGCGCCGATGTCGCGCATCCAGATGTCGTCCAGCCGGGTTTCGACGAAGCTGACGTTGTCCGTGCCGCAATGGCGTTCGGCCAGGCTGCGTTCGCGGCTGCGGCAGAACACGGTGACGGGCTGGTGCGCGGCGATGGCGCGGGCGATGCGGCCGAGCGCTGCCTGGACGTCGGCGGTGAAGTCTTCCCAGATGGCGTCCTGGGCGCCGAAGGCGATGAAGGCGCGGGCCTGGGGGGCGCCTTCGTCCGGCATGTGCCACCGTGGCGCGGACGCGGCCCGCGCGCCGGATGCGAGCAGACCCAAACCCAGCGAGGCGGCGGCGTGGACGCCCATGAGCGTGGCGGTGTGTTGGATGAGTTGGCGGCGGGTGGGCACGTGGGGCTCCTGGAATTCTGGATGATCGATAAAAAATGGTTATGTCGGAGTCAAAGGTGCGCACCTCATGAATTGCAGTGTATTTCCCGCCAAATCGCCTGGACAAGCGATATATTTAGCGGAATTATGATTAGCAGGGCTTATCGATATGCTTAAGCAATGGCCTCCCCTGAACGTGCTGCGCGGCTTCGAGGCGGCCGCCCGGCTGGGCAGTTTCCACAAGGCGGCCGACGAGTTGCATCTGACGCAGTCGGCGATCAGCCAGCAGGTGCGCAGCTTGGAGGACTATCTGGGCCAGCCGCTATTCTTCCGCCAGGGACGCGCGGTGTCGTTGACGGATGCGGGCTGGGATCTGCTGGGCACGACGCAGGCCATGCTGCAGCAGTTGGCGGCCGGCATCCGCAGGCTGGACCAGTACCGCAAGCCGAACCAGCTGATCGTGAACACCAGCCCGGCGTTTTCACGGCACTGGCTGCTGCCTCGGTTGGAGGCCTTCCGCGCCCTGCATCCCGAGGCGGACCTGTGGCTCTACACCAGTGATGCCGCGCCGGACATGGCCAAGCAGACCATAGACATCGCGCTGCGCGACGACCTGGGCCCGCAGGCCGATTGCGCGTTCCGCGTGCTGGTCGAGGACCGCCTGTATCCGGCCTGCCACCCGCGCCTGCTGGCGGCGGACACGCGCGCCACCCTGCATGGCGAGCGCGAGATGGATTGGAGCCATTGGGAAACGCAGGGTGGCGCCGACGTGGGCCAGCGCGGCCAGGGCATGAATTTCTCCGACCCGGGACAGTTGTTGGACGCGGCGCGTGAGGGCCTGGGCATGGCGCTGGTCAGCAGCTTGTTGGCCGAGCGTTCGAGCCGCGACGGTTCGCTGGCGGCATTGACGGAGCAGACCGTGCGAGGCCCCAAATGGGCTTGGCTGGTGCATCGGGACAGCGAAGACGATCCTCTGACGCGTGCGTTCTGCGAGTGGGTGTCTGGCGAGCTCGGCGCGTCGCGCCAGGACGTTGGCCCGGCAGTCTAGGCACGGCGTCGCCGTCGTGCTGCGTTTTTCATCACGGTGTTAAGTTGTAGCCTCACCGCCGCATTTCAGAGCAAGAGATTCCTCGATGTCCAATCTTCAATGTACGCGCCCCGTCGCGCTGGTCACGGGTTCTACCTCCGGCATAGGCGTAGCCATTGCCCGCCGCCTGTCGCGGGACGGTTATGCGGTGGTCGTGCATTCGCGGCGCTCGGCCGAAGCCGGCCATGCCTTGGCGCGCGAGTTGGGCGAGGCGGTCTACGTGCAGGCGGATCTGGCAAACGATGCCGACCGGGTCCGGCTGATCCGGGAAACCGTCGCGGCGTGGGGGCGGCTGGACGTGCTGGTCAACAACGCCGGAATCAGCCGCGTCATTCCCCATGCGGATCTGGCCGCCGCCACGCCGGACATCTGGCATGAACTGCATGAGGTCAACGTGGTGGCGCCGTTTCGCCTGGTGGCCGAGGCGCAGGCCGCGTTGCAAGCGGCGGCGGCGCATGGCCGGCCTGCCTGCGTGATCAATGTGAGTTCGCACGCGGGTATCCGGCCCAAAGGCGCTTCCATTCCTTATGCGGCGACCAAGGCGGCGCTCAATCATGTGACGCGCTTGCTCGCGGTTTCGCTGGCTCCGCATATCCGCGTGAATGCGGTTGCGCCGGGCCTGGTGGACACGCCGATGACGGCCGATTGGACGCAGGCCCAGGCATTGTGGCGCGACAAGGCGCCGATGCGCCGGGCGGCCAGTCCGGAGGATATCGCGCAGGCCGTCGCCATGCTTGCCGCGTCGGACTATCTGACCGGCGAGATCCTGCTTTCCGATGGCGGCTTGAATCTCACGTAGCGGCGCAGGCGCAAGCAGGCCTGCGTGGGCATCGCAGCCGCTCTGCGCGCCCTGTCGGCATCGACGCCGGCCTTACTTCTCCGCGTACTTCTTGCTGGCCGCGTCGTAGGCGTAGATGACCGTATCGCCCGCGCCGAGTTGGCGGGTCTTGTCCGGTCCGGAGATTTCCGTGCCGCTGCGCTTGACGGTCACGCGCGGCATGTCGCTGCCGCCGTGCGCGGAAAAGACCAGTTCGCCCGAGCTGGCCACGCAGGGCATGACGTCGCCCTCGGCGCAGGCCGCGCTGTTGTCCTCGCCGGTGTTGATGCTGCCTACGTAGGTCCAGCCCGCGCCTTCGTCCGGGCCCGCCGGATTGAAGATCAGCAGCGCGTAGCCGCTGAAGCTGATGCCGTTGTCGAAGCCTTCGGTGGGCACGGCCAGCACCAGCTTGCCGCCGGGCGTGCGGTATTCCACCGGCTTGCGGCGGGTGTCCACGTCTTCCGGTTTTTCGTAGGCGCCGAACATGCCGATGGTGTGCTCCATGCCGCGGAACTTCCAGGGGCGTTCGGCCGTGGAGCCGGTCAGGGTGAAGGTGGCTTCGGCCAGGTTGACCTGGGTGCCGGGGCCGACCTCGTCTTCGCCGGGCTTGCCATAACGTTCGCGGGTGTCCCAGACGAAGCCGGTGTAGTAACCCGTGCCGCCCAGCTCGAAGGCATGGCCGAACCAAAAGGTGGCGATGCTGCCGTTGGCGACTTCGTAGGAATCGGCGCCCTTGCCGTCGATCTGGTAGATGGAATACATCACCGTGGGCGCGTCGGGCGGGGCGATGGCGGCGGCCTGGGCGGTGGGCGGCAGCGCCGCGGCGCCGGCGGATTCAGCGGCGGTTGCGGCGGGGCTGAACAGCGCGGCCAGGGTGGACGCCAGCAGGCCGGCCATGGTGGTGCGGAGCAAACGGCTACGGGGGCGGGTTTTCTGAATGGTTTTCATGTGTCGGACATCTTCTTGTCGGCCTTAGGCGGGAAAGCCTTGTGATCGCCTGTCTCTGTCTGTGCGGCGCCATCCTAATCGCCCGTTGCAATCCGCGTCGGACAACAATTTGCCAATTGTGTCGGACTGCAATGCATGGAGCGCCTGTGGCTAGTCTGCCACGGAATCGGCGTTTTGCTCGGGGATCGTAGGATGGGTGTGGCGCAAGAAAGACGTGGCGGACAGAACTGTCCTGCAACGCGCGAAACCCATCGCCCGTTGCTGCACGGGGATGGGTTTCGCGCGGCGCTTTCTCTCAGTACGTCGCCCGCAGGTTCAACATCACGCTGCGCGGCTCGCCGTAGTAGTTCGAGCCGTAAGCGGCCCATACGCGCTGGTAATAGACCTTGTCGAACAGGTTGTTCACCGTCAGCGTGCCTTCCAGGTGCTTGTTGAAGCGGTAGCCGGCTTGCGCGGACACGGTGGTGTACGGGCGCTGTTCGAACTTCACCGGACCGTTCAGGCGGTACATGCTGCTGACGCTGCGCACGCCCGCGCCCAGCGACAGGCCTTCCAGCGTGCCCGTGGCGAAGGTGTACTTGGTCCACAGGTTGAAGGTATGGCGCGGCGTGATGAAGGCGTATTGCTGCGACTTCTGCTCGTCCGTGCCCTTCAGGGTCTTGGTAGTGGTGTAGGAGTAGCCTGCGGTGATGTCCCAGCCCGGCGCGGGGCTGCCGCTGATTTCCGCCTCGAAGCCCTGGCTGCGCATCTTGCCGGCGGCCATGGAGAAGTTCGGATTGCCCGGGTCCGTCATGACGCGGTTCTCGTCCTCCATGCGGAACAGCGCGGCGTGGCCGTTCAGGCGCTTGTCCAGGAATTCGCCCTTCAGGCCGATCTCGAACTGCTTGCCGGTGCGCGGGTCCAGTAGCTGACCGTTGACGTCGGTGACAGTCTGCGGCGTGAATATGCTGGTGTAGCTGGCGTAGGCCGACAACTGCTCGTTAAGGTCCACCACCAGGCCCAGGTACGGCGTGAACTTGCCGTTGATCTTGTCATTGGTGTCGGTGAACTGGTTGAAGTAGCTGTTACGGTTCTGCGTGCGATTCTCCCACCAGGTGAAGCGGCCGCCGGCGATGAGGGTGGCGGCATCGGTCACGCGCAGATTGGTGCGCGCATACAGGCCGTACTGGTCGGTCTTGCTGTCGTTGCCGTCGGTGTACTGGTAGTCGGGCTTGGGGATGTTGTTGTTGGGGTGGTAGAGGTTGGTGTCGGCGTTGTCGCCGCCGCCGTAGCGGAAGTTCTTGTGGACGTTGCGGTAGTCGGCGCCCACGGTCAGCTCGTGCTGGCGGCCGAAGGCTTCGAAGGGCGTGGCCACGAAGGCGTCCAGGCCATAGGTCTTCCAGTTGCTGCGGTACTTCCAGCTGACAAGGCAGGTGTCGCCGGTGATCGGGTCCACCGCGCAGTCGGACCAGCCGAACTCGCGGCTGGGCTCGTCCTGTTCGCGGTAGATGCCGCTGACCTTGATGCGCCCGCCGTTGGCCAGGCGGTGGTCCACGTCGGCGAAGTACTCGGTGACTTCCTCGGTGATGTGGTTCCAGCTGGGGTCCAGGTTGGTGGAGCGGCGCACGTCCAGCAAGCGGCCGTCGGTGTAGCCGGGCAGGCCGAAGAACGGGCGGCCCTTGTATTGCTGATACGTGGCGCCGGCGGTCAGGACGGTGTCGGGCGTCAGGTCGAAGCTCAGGGTGCCGTAGAACAGCGGCTTCTCGGTGTACACGCCGTCGACGAAGGATTTGCGGTCGTCATAGGACGCCACCAGGCGGCCGCGCAGGCGGCCGTCGCTGTCCAAGGGGCCGGTGATGTCGGCTTCGGTGTAATAGCGGTCCCAGGAGCCCGTCATGACCTGGCCGCTGAAGGCGAATTCCTTCTGTGCGCGCTTGCGCACCAGGTTCACCGTGCCGCCGGGATCGCCCGCGCCCTGGTACAGGCCGGAAGGTCCACGCAGCACTTCGATGTGGTCATAGATGGCCAGTCCGAAACCCGAGGACAGGTCGTTGCCGGTGCTGGCCGGCGTGTTTACGCCGTCGACCTGGATCGTGTCCAGCGCATAGCCGCGCGAGTAGAAGTTGCCATGGTTGCCGCCGATGCTGCCCGCTTCCACCGTGATGCCGGTGACGGTGCGCATGGCGTCGTCCAGCGTGGTCAGGTTCTGGTCGTCCAGCAGTTGGCGCGTCACCACCGAGACCGATTGCGGGATCTCGCGCAGGCTTTGCGCGTTCTTGCCGATGGTGACGGCGGGGGCGGTGTAGGACCCCGTGCCTTCGGTGACGGTGAGGTCGCGGCCGGTGACCGTCACGGGGGCCAGCGTGGTGGCGTCGCTGGAGGATGGGTCGGCCGGCCGCCGCACCACGAAGCCCGAGCCGCTCTGCACGGCCACCAGGCCGCTGCGCGCCAGCAGGCGGTTCAGCGCGACCTGCGGCGTCATGGCGCCGGATACGGCGGGGGCGCTCAGGCCGGCCACCGTGTCGGGGCTGAACAGCACCTGCAGCTGCGCCTGCCGGCCCAGCGCCACCAGCGCGTCGGCCAGGTTGCCGGCAGGCAGGTCGAAGGTTTGCGCGGCCGCGCCTTGCGCGTGCGCAGCGGATGGCGCCAGCGCCTGCACCGCCAAGGCGGCAGTCATGGACAGTGCGCACAGCAGCGCGTAACGGCCGGCGCTCAGCCGACGATGAAAATGGCGTTGCGCCATGGACTTTCCCCAGTCTGGAAGTGGATCTTCAACTGGGGAAGACGCGCCAGCCGCCAAAACCCGAACCTGTCTAATTAAAAATAATTCTTAATTCTTCTCTTTAGCGGCTGCTGATCACGGCGGCACCGTCCGGCCGCCGGCTTACCGTCACCGGCAACAGGCCGGGCAGCATGTCCAGGACCGCGTCGGGCTGGCGCAGGTCCAGCGTACCGGACAGGCGCAGCCCACGGGCGCGCTCGTCGGCGAAGCGCAGCGGCGCGTCGCGGTACAGGGCCAGGTAGCCGGCCAGCTGCTGCAAGGTGGTGTCGTGCATCACCGCCACGCCGCCCTGCCAGGCGCCGATCTCGCTGGCGGGCACCTGCTGGCGGCGCAACAGGCGCGCGTCGGCGCGCGACAGCAGCACCGTGTCGCCGGCCTGAAGCGTCTGCGCGGCGGGGGCGTTGGCGCCCTTCGCGTTCAGCCTGACTTCGCCGCTGCGTACGCCGACCTGCAGCACGTCGGGCAGCAGCAGCACGTTGAACTCGGTGCCGATGTCGCGCAGCTCCGCGTCGCCCGCGGCCACGATCAGCGGCCGGCGGTCGGGCGCGGCATCGATGTAGACCTCGCCGCCCTCGACGCGGATATGCCGTTCGGCCAGGGTGTAGCGCACGCTCACGCGTGTGCCCACGTTGGCGTGCAGGTGGGTGCCGTCAGAGAGGTCCAGGCTGCGGGTCTGGGTGGACGCGTTGGCCACGGTCTCGTAGCTGATGGGCACGTATTGGTAGGCGGCGGCCGCGATCAGCAGCATCGCGGCCAGTGCGCCGCCCCAGCGCAGGAAGGCGGGGCGGCGGGCGGGCGAGGACCACGGGCGGGGCTGGGATTGCGGCCGGGTGCGCGGCGGGATCTGAGCTTGGCCAGTCGACTGGGCGTGCGTACGCGTCGGCGCGGAGTCCGGGCGCGGCAGCGCCGCCATGTCCTCCCACACCTGCTCCAGCCGTTCGTACTCCCGCTGGTGCTCGGCCGAAGCTCGCAGCCACGCCTGGAAGGCCTGTTCGGCGCCTGCATCGGACGCGCGTTCCCGACGGCGCATGAACCATGCGCTCGCGGCCTCTTCGACAGCGGACAAAGGTAGGGATCGGGTCATGGCGTTTCGCCGTGGACTCGGCGCTTGCAGTGCGCCAGCGCCAGTTGCAGGTGCTTCTCCACCGCCCGCACGGAGATGCCCATGTGTTCGGCGATGTCCTCGCAACGGAGCTCATCATACCGATAAAGCAGGAAGGCCTCGCGCTGGCGCGGCGGCATCTCGTCGATGGCGGCCTGCAGCAGGCGCAGGCGCTGGCTGGCGTCCGCGCGGGCTTCGGGCTGTTGTCCGGCGGGAGCAGCCAGACCGCACGTCATCGGTTCGAAATCCTGATCGTCCAGACTGGCCACCACATGTTCGTCGCGCACGTTCTCGCGGCGCCAGTGATCGCGCAGCAGGTTGCGGGCGATCTCGTACAGATAGGCGCGCGGCTTCTCCGGCGGCTCGGCGCCTTGATGCGCGGCCAGCCATTTGGCGAAGGTCTCCTGCGCCAAATCCTGGGCGGCCTCGGGCGAACGCTTGAGCTGCCGGTTCAGGAAACCGACCAGCTCCGCGTTCCACGACTTGTACGCCTCGGCGATTACGCCGAAGAACCGCTCCCCCATGATGCCCCTGTCGATGTCCGGCGCCGGGTTCTGTGACCCGGGCGCGTAGGCATGGCTTGATCAAATGATAATGATTCTTATTGTATCAAGATTATCGAGTGTTGCTGCCGGGGATAGCTGCAGCGCGATCTCTACGCGGAACTGGCCGATGGCTTCGATGCACTGTTCAACACGCAAACGGGTTCAGGGCGCGTGCAAGCTCCTGAGCTTCCTAAGCTCCGGAAACCACCGCATCCACAACCCCGCCACGGCGATGGTGCCTACCCCGCCGATCACCACCGCAGGCACCGCGCCGAACGCCGCGGCCATGACGCCGGATTCGAATTCGCCCAGCTGGTTGGAGGCGCCGATGAATAGCGTGTTCACGGCGCTGACGCGGCCCAGCATATGGTCGGGCGTGTTCAGTTGCACCAGCGACGAACGCACTACCACGCTGACCGCATCTGCCGCGCCCAGCACCACCAGCGCGCCGATGGACAGCGGGATTGAGGTCGACAGGCCGAACACCGTGGTGGCCAACCCGAACACGATCAACGCGCCGAACAGCAGCCGGCCCACGTGTTCGCCCAGGCTCAGGCGGGCCAGCGTCAATGACATCAGCGCGGCGCCGCAGGCGGGAGCGGCGCGCAGCGCGCCCAGCGCCCAGGGGCCGGCGTTGAGGATGTCCTTGGCGAAGATGGGCAGCAAGGCGGTGGCCCCGCCCAGCAGCACGGCGAACAGGTCCAGCGACAAGGTGCCCAGCAGCAGGCGGCGCTGAAAGATGAAGGTGATGCCGGCGAACAGCGTGCGCCAGGTGGTCGGCTCCTTGCGCGGCGGAGCGCGCTCGATGACGAGCGTGGCGATGGACGCGAAGGCGGACAGGTATAGCGCCGCGGCTACGCAATAGATCCACCCTGCCCCCAGCCCGTAGCCAACGCCGCCCAGCGCCGGGCCGGCGATCTGCGCAATTTGTCCGCCGGAGGAAGCCAGCGCCGTCGCGCGCGGCAGCCATTCGCGCGGCACCACCGCCGGGATCAGCGTGGCCATGGTCGGCGCTTCAAAAGCGCGGGCCGAACTCATGATGATGATGGTCGCGTAGATCAGCGTCTTGCCGCCGACGCCATGCAGTGCAGCGATGGCCAGTACCAGCGTGGCCAGCGCCTCCAGCGCCATGCACACCGCCACGATCTTGCGGCGGTCGTAGCGGTCGGCCACATGGCCCACCACCAGGGTCAACGCCGCCATGGGCAGGAACTGCGCCAGGCCGATCAGCCCCAGGTCCAGGGCGCTGCCGCTCAGCGCATAGATCTGCCAGCCCACCGCGACCGAGACGATCTGGAAGGCCAGCGATGCGCCGATGCGCGCAAACAGGTAGTGCAGGAAGGCGGGACGGTGAAGCGGACTGGGGGAATCGGGGGCGGGCATGGGGGATGGCGCTTGGGGCGCGTGACGGGCGCCGAACCCCGCATTCTAGGGAGAAGTCGCTGACGGGAAACTAAGAGCCTCCCTGCAGACGGGTTTCGGAAAGCCAGTCTGTCCCGGAAGACGGCGGCTCTCATTCATGCACAAGGCGGATGCGTGAAATCTATAATTCCGATTCCTGCATAAATCGACCCGTACAGGGAAACCCACCCATGGCCACGCTTCCCGACCTGAGTTCGCGCGAATTGCAGGCGATCAGCACTGTCGCCGAATGCGGCAGTTTCGTCGCCGCCGCGCTGACGCTGAATATCTCGCAACCCGCGCTCACGCGCACGGTGCAGCGGGTGGAGAAGGCCTTGGGCGTCGAGCTGTTCCATCGTTCCACCCGCCGCGTTGAAACCACGCCGGCGGGCCAGGAGTTCGTATCGCTGGCGAACCGCATGCTGTCCGATCTGCGCATTTCCTACGAGAACATGCGCGAGATCTCCGACGAGCAGCGGGGCCGCAGCATCGTGTCGGCGGTGATGTCGGTGGCCTACACGCAGTTGCCCGGCATCGTCGCCCGCTATCGAGAATCGCGGCCTCGCATCGAATTGCAGATCCGCGAGGGCGTGCACGGCACGGTGCTGGACGACGTGCGCAGCGGCGTGGCCGACATGGGGATCACCTATATCGACGAAGTGCCTGGGGATTTCTCGGTGGTGTCGCTGGGCCGCGAGGCTTTTCATGTGGTGATGCCGCGCAAGCATCCGCTGTCCACGCAGACTGGCGTGACGCTTGAGCAGCTGGCGCCGTATGCGCTGGTCTCACTGCCGCGCGAGGCGCAGACGCGCCGCCTGATCGACAGCCATGCGTCGATTGCCGGCGTGCAACTGCGGCACGCGGTCACGGTCAGCCAGTTCGCCACCGTGATGCAATGCGTATGGGCCGGCGTAGGCATCGCCATCGTGCCTGGTGGCGCGGTGCCGGCCGCGTTGAGTGCGGACCTGGTGGCGCGGCCGTTGACCAAGCCCGCGTTGAGCCAGGCCATCGGTGTGGTGTTCCTCAAGGAGCGCGGCCTGACTCCCAGCGCCAGCGGCTTCCTGGCGCAGTTGCGCAGCGACTGGGTGCAGGTCGTTGCGCCCGCGCGCCGCGGCCGCCGTAGTGGTGCCTAGACCAACCGGCCTCAGACCGCCGACCGTTCCAGAAAGCGCTGCGCGTCAAGCGCCGCCATGCAGCCGCTGCCGGCGCTGGTGATGGCCTGCCGGTACACCGTGTCCTGTACGTCGCCAGCGGCGAACACCCCGCCTATGCTGGTCATGGTGGCGAGTCCCTTGCGTCCAGCTTGCGTCACGATATAGCCGTCCTCCAGCGCAAGCTGGCCTTCGAACAACTCCGTGCTGGGACGATGGCCGATGGCGATAAAGCATCCGCTCACCTCCAGATCCACACAGCTTCCATCGGCCAGGCGTCGGACACGCACCCCCGTCACGCCGCCTGCGTCGCCCAGCACCTCATCCAACACACTGTCCAGCTTCAACCGGATCAGGCCTTGTTCGACCTTGGCCTTGAGTTTGTCCAGCATGATGGCCTCGGCGCGGAAGGCGCCGCGCCTGTGGATGAGGGTTACGGATCGGGCGATGTTCGACAAGTACAGCGCTTCCTCGATCGCCGTATTGCCGCCGCCCACCACGCATACGTCGCGGCCGCGGTGGAAGAAGCCGTCGCAGGTGGCGCAGCCGGATACGCCCCGGCCCATGTAGGCCTGCTCGGAATCCAGGCCCAGATAGCGCGCGACTGCGCCGGTTGCCACGATCAAGGCATCGCAGGTATAGGTCGCGCGTTCGCCACGCAGGGTGAAGGGGCGCCGCGACAGGTCCACGCTCTGCACGTGGTCGGCGATGACTTCGGTGCCGAAGCGCAGCGCATGGTCCTGGAATCGCTGCATCAGGTCAGGTCCCTGCACGCCGTGCACGTCGGCGGGCCAGTTGTCGACTTCGGTCGTGGTCATGAGCTGGCCTCCCTGAGCCATGCCCGCGATCAGCACCGGCTTCAGGTTGGCGCGGGCGGCGTAGACCGCGGCGGCATAGCCGGCCGGTCCGGAGCCGAGAATGAGCAGCCGCGCATGGCGGTGGGAGTCGGCGGCGCTCATTGCAGCCGGATCCCCGCCAGCCGCACGATCTCGGCATAGCGCTGCGCTTCGGAACGGCAATAGGCGTCGAAGTGTTCCGGCGTATCGCCCACGGGCATGGCCTGCGCGTCGGCCAGGCGCGCCCGCACGTCGGGCCGCTGCAATACCGCATTCACTTGCTGGTAGATGCGTGCGACCAGTTCCGGCGGCGTTTGCGCCGGCGCCCACATACCGTACCAGGTGGTCAGGTTGACGCTGGGATAACCCAGTTCGGCGAAGGTCGGCACGTCCGGCAACGCGGCCACGCGTTGGTCCGAGGTGACCGCTAGCGCGCGCAGTTTTCCGCCCTTGACGAGGCTGATGGACGAGGGCATCGAGTCCAGCATGTAGGTGACCTGGCCGCCAATCACATCGGTCAGCGCCGGCGCGCTGCCCTTGTAGGGGATATGCGTGACGTCGAGCTTGGCGGCCGCCTTGAACACCTCGCCAGCCAGGTGTCCAGGCGTGCCGTTGCTGGATGACGCGAAGTTGTGGCGGCCGGGTTGCGAGCGCACCAGGGCGATCAGGTCAGCAACGGAGCGCACCGGTGAATTGGCGCTGATCACCAGCTGGATGGGCGTCGAGGCCAGATTGGTGATGCCGCGGAAATCCTTGAGCGGATCATGCGACATGTTGGCGTAGAGCGCCGGGTTGACCAGCTGGCCCGAGACATTGATGAGCAGCATGTAGCCATCCGGCGCTGCCTTGGCCACGGCGTCGGCGCCTATCATGCCGCTGGCGCCGGGCCGGTTGTCGATGACGACCGATTGCCCCAGCTTGTCGGCCAAGGTCGCCGCGACGATGCGGCCCACGATGTCGGTGGGACCGCCGGGCGGATAGGGAATGACGACGCGCAGCGGCTTGGACGGGTAGTCGGAGGCGGCCAGCGCCCTGGCGCCGCCGCAAAGCGTACCCAGTGTTGCGCCCGCGGCTCCGATCAACAGGCGGCGCCTGAGGGGGTTTGAGGGGTCCTGCGCCAGAATGCATGGTTCCATGGTTTGTCTCCCTAGTCTCATTCTTGTGTAAGGCACAGCTACTCAGGTTGCGGCGGCGATCGCGCCGTTGCGCCGCAGTTCGGCGAGCGCATCTGGCGCCAGTCCCAGCATGTCGCGCAGGACCGGTTCCGTATGGGCGCCCAGTACAGGAGGCGCGCTGCGATACTCCACAGGCGTGCCCGATAGATGCAAGGGGTTGCCGACCAGTTCGGCGCCGCCAGGTCGCGCGTCGGGCATGGGCACGCGCATGCCGCGTTGCAGGACTTGCGGATCGGCGAATACTTCCGCCAGGCCGTTGATGGGGCCGCAAGGCACGCCCAGCGTTTCAAGCGTGGTCAGCCAGTGCGCGCTGGGCTGTTCCGCCATCTGCGCCTGGATCTGCGGAATCAGCGTGTCGCGCGCGGTCAGCCGCGCCGTGTTGGTGGCGTAGCGAGGATCGTCCGCCAGGTCGGGGCGGCCGATGGCGCCGCAGAAGCGGCGGAATTGCGCGTCGTTGCCCACGGTGACGATGACGTGGCCGTCGCGGGTGGCAAAGTCCTGGTACGGCACGATGTTGGGGTGGGCGTTGCCCAGGCGCGCGGGTTCGCAGCCGCTGGCCAGGAAGTTCATGGCCTGGTTCGCCAGCGCGGCCACCTGCACGTCCAGCAGCGCCACGTCGACGTGCTGCCCCTGGCCCGTGCGGTCGCGATGCGCCAGGGCGGCCTGTATGCCCGCGGTGGCGTACAAGCCCGTCAGGATGTCGGTCAGCGCCACGCCGACCTTCAAGGGTCCGGCGCCAGGCTGGCCGTCGCCTCGGCCGGTGATGCTCATCAGGCCGCCCATGCCCTGAATCAGGAAGTCATAGCCCGGCCGGTTGGCGTAGGGCCCGTCCTGACCGAAGCCGGTGATGGAGCAATACACCAGCCCGGGATGGCTGCGCTTGAGCGTGTCGTAGTCCAGGCCATAGGCCTGCAGACCACCCACCTTGAAGTTCTCGATCAGTACGTCGCATTGCGCGGCCAGGGTCGCCACCAGCCGCTGGCCATCGGGCGTGGCGATGTCGACGGCCACGGACTTCTTGTTGCGGTTGGCGCCAGCGAAATAGGCCGACTGCGCCACGTCGCCCCATTGCGGATCACTGATCCATGGCGGGCCCCAGCCGCGCGTGTCATCACCCTGGCCGGGCCGCTCGATCTTGATGACCTCCGCGCCCAGATCCGCGAGCAGCTGGCTGGCCCAGGGGCCCGCCAGCACGCGCGAAAGGTCCAGCACTCGCAAATGCGATAGTGCGCCCATCGTTCTGTCTCCCGTTGTCGCCGCGCCGTCGGCTGCGGCGCCTAAGACGCCACCTCGGCGGCCGCTGTTATTGCAGCTCTACGCGGACCTGCATTGGCGCCTTCGTGCCCAGCCACACTTGCTGGGCCTGTTCCTTGATCTGGACGACGCGCTGCGCGACCTCCTCTGCGGTGATGGAGCTGACCGGGTGCGCGATCACGACGGGCTCCAGCGCCTTCATGCCGATGGCCTGACGCGTCAGCTCCGTCTCGCGGGCGAACTCGGTCGTGATGATGACTGCGCTAGGAACGCCCAGCCGCTCCAGCGCGATGGAGTCGCGCACGCAGGCCGAGCAGCAGGAGCCGCAATCGCCGATGGCGGTCAGCACCACGTCGTTCTCGGCCGCGATGCGTTCGATCAGCTCGGGCGCAGCATCCTTGGAGAAGCTGTGCTTGACGTAGTAGTTCACCTCGGCGAACGCGATGTCCTCGCCCAAGGCCGCCGCCGCGCCGCGCAGCAGCTTGTTGGCGTTCCATTTGGAGTTGTCGAGTATGCCCAGCCGCAACCCGGCCAGGTTTTTCTTGCGCGCCGATACCGGCACATCTTCGAAGCGCAGCGCGCCGCGCGGGTCGTACACCGCGATTTTTTCCCCGTTGTTCATCAGCATTTCCAATCTCCTGGTTGTCGTATCCGGATGACGCGTCAGATGGCGCAGGCGCCGCTGGTGCAGTCGCCGCTATCGGCGCTTGCTCCTTCGATCGATCGCAGCACCGGCGTGCTCATATGCCCCCAGCCGGGTATCAGCACGGAAAAGCGGCCGGCCTCGCCGCCCATCACGAACAGATGGATGTGCTCCGGGCTATGCACGATGGGAATGCGGGTGTCGTCGTTGCGCTTGTAGTACTTGGGCAGATTGCGGTTGTAGACCTTGCCGTAGCGGTGGCCATAAGCCAGGTCGATGAAGCGGTTGCCGTGATTGACGTACAGGTAGTTGCGCACGTCGGCGCGCGACCAGCCGTGCTTGCCGATGGTCTGCGCGTGTTCCAGGCCCAGCACCACCGCGATATGGCCGCCCAGCACCGCGCTGTTGGACGCGATGGTGCTCATGGCCGAGCACATGGTGTCGAGGATGCCTTCGGGGTCGTTCGAGATGTGGTTGGTGACGCTGTGCGGGGCTTCGGCAGCCATCGCGAAGACGGTGGAGTCTTCGGCCTTGTAGCCGTGTTCCACGTGATACGGCGCCAGCGGACTTTGCAGTTCGTTTTCGCAGACGCAGTAGGTGTATTTGCCGGGGTGCCCCAGCGTGCTCTTGTCCAGGTCTCCCGGCCAGCCGCCGCCCACGTTGAGCATGATCAGGCGCAGCGCCCGGCCGATGGTGGCGTTGGCGCGATTGCCGGAGCCAAACGCGTTGACGCCGCCGTTCATGCCGATTTCGCGCGCTATCGGCCCGTTCACAACCAGCAGCGGCGCGGCCACGTGCGTGGTGGCTTGCACGCCATTCAGGTTGAAAGCCTGGTCGGTCACGGCCTTTACCGCTGCCAGCACCACCGGAGCGTACTCGGGCTTGCAGCCGGCCATCACCATGTTGATGGCCAGCACTTCGCGCGTCAGCTCGCCCCAACGCGGCGCCACCCGCGCTTCGACGAAGTGGGCATCACCGCCCAGCCGGGCCACGATCTCGTCGATCTTTTCCTGGGTCGGCGGCACGACGGGCAGGCCGTCCGTGAAGCCGCGCTCGTAGTAGTACTCCACCAGGTCCACGCCGGCCGGCACCATGTTTGCCGGCGATGCCTTCGCTTGCAGAACCGCACTCATCAGAATCTCCTCGTGGCTGTCGAATGACGTTACGAGGAGGATAGGAGTCCTTGCTTATTTATAACAAGGACAATCTATTTCGATAAATGATTGCGAAAAATGCATAAATGAATGGGGCGGGCGCGCGCTGCCGCTACACCTTCGGCCAATACGTCCCGAAGCTCCACAGATTGCCTTCCGGATCGCGGCAGGCGAATTCGCGGCTGCCGTAGGCGGTGTCATAAGGCGGGGTTTCGATGGTGGCGCCGCTGGCCTGGACCTGCGCGTGCAGGGCGTCCGGATCGTCCACGGCCAGGTACAGCGCGTCGGTGCGGCGTCCTTGCAGATCGCCGACCAGCTTGCCATGGGCGTCGTCGCGGTCCGGGCCCAGCATCAGGAGGGAGCTGCCGTAGGCCAGTTCCGCATGCTGCACAGTGCCGTCGTCGCGGTAGACGGCATGTTCGGTGAAGCCCACCACGCCGGTAAGCCAGCGGATCATCGCCTCCGCGTCGCGGCAGCGCAGGGTTGGAAACAGGCGGGGCGCCGCCTGTTCGGATGGCATTGAACTCATCATGGGTACTCCCGTGGATAAGCAGGAGCGCCCATGATGAACCCGCAGGCGGCGAGGCGGGTGACGATTTTGTTACGGCGCGCTTGGCTACTCGCCGATGGCGACCAGCTCGGCCCCTTCCGTCACCTGATCGCCCACGCCGTAGAACACTTCCGAGACCTTGCCGTCGGCGGGCGCGGAAATGGTGTGCTCCATCTTCATGGCTTCCATCACCAGCAGCGGCTGGCCCTTTTCCACGGTGTCGCCGGCCTTGACCGAGATCGAGATGATCTTGCCGGGCATGGGAGCCGTGAGGCCGCCGCCGTGTTCGCCCTGCGTGTCCTGCGAATGCGCCAGCGGATCGTACAGGTCCAGCACGTGTACGCCGGCTTCGCCGAAGACGTGGGCGCGGTCGGCGTGCAGCACGACGGTGCCGGCGCTTTCATGGCCGTCCAGCGTGATGCGCAGGCCATAGGCCAGGTTGGGGTTGGCGCTGGCGTGGGCGCGCCACAGGAAGGCTTGCGGACCCGCGCCGGAATCCAGCGTCCAGGCGCCGCCCTGGCGGGCGACGGTGACGCGGCGGGTTTCGCCGTTGTCGACCCATTGCAGATGCCGTTGATAGCGGTTGCCCAGGCGCCAGCCGTCGCGCGCGTCCCAGGGATCGGCAGGGTGCTTGCCGCTGGTGACGCCCGGCTGCGCCAGGCCTTGGCGCACCAGCACGGCGGCGCAGGCCAGGGCCAGCGTGGCAGGACTGGCGGCTTGGAGTTCGGGCAGCAGCGTGGCGCGCTGGCGTTCGATGAGGCCGGTGTCCAGGTCCGCCGCAGCGAAGGCGCTGTCCTGCATCAGGCGGGACAGGAAGGCCACGTTGGTCTGCACGCCCACGGCCTGCGTCTGGGCCAACGCTTGCAGCATGCGGGCGCGGGCCTGGTCGCGGTCGGCGCCGTGCACGATCAGCTTGGCGATCATGGGGTCGTAGAACGGCGTGATGGTGTCGCCCATGCGCACGCCGCCGTCGACCCGGATGTCGCCGTTGGCGAACGCGGTGTGCGCCGGCAGGCCTAGGTAGGCCAGGGTGCCGATGGACGGCAGGAAGCCCTTCTCGGGGTTTTCGGCGTAGATGCGGGCCTCGATGGCGTGGCCCTGGATGCGCAGGTCTTCCTGGCGCGCCGGCAGCGGCTGGCCGGCGGCCACGCGCAACTGCCATTCGACCAGGTCGTGGCCGGTGATCATTTCGGTGACCGGGTGTTCGACCTGCAGGCGCGTGTTCATTTCCATGAAATAGAAACGGCCGTCGGGCTCGGCAATGAACTCCACCGTGCCCGCGCCCACGTAGCCCACGGCGCGCGCGGCGGCCACGGCGGCTTCGCCCATGGCGCGGCGGCGCTCTTCAGTCATGCCGGGGGCCGGGGCTTCCTCGATCACCTTCTGGTGGCGGCGCTGCACCGAGCAATCGCGTTCGAACAGGTAGACGCAGTTGCCGTGCGTGTCGGCGAATACCTGGATTTCAATGTGGCGCGGCTTCTGCAGATAGCGTTCGATCAGCACGCGGTCGTCGCCAAAGCTGGATGCGGCCTCGCGCTGGCAGGAAGCCAATGCGTCGAGGAACGCGCCCGACGATTCGACCACGCGCATGCCCTTGCCGCCGCCGCCGGCGCTGGCCTTGATCAGCACGGGGTAGCCGATGGCGTCGGCCTGGGTCTTGAGGAATTGCGGGTCCTGGTTGTCGCCGTGGTAACCCGGCACCAGCGGCACGCCGGCTTTTTCCATCAGCGACTTGGCGGCGGACTTGCTGCCCATGGCGGCGATGGCGGAGGCCGGCGGTCCGACGAAGGCGATGCCGGCCTTTTCGGCGGCTTCGGCGAAGGCTTCGTTTTCCGACAGGAAACCATAGCCGGGGTGGATGGCGCCCGCGCCGGTATCGCGCGCGGCTTGCAGGATGGCGTCGGCGCGCAGGTAGCTGGCACGCGGCTCCGAGCCGCCGATGTACACGGCCTGGTCGCAGGCGGCGACGTGGCGGGCGTTGGCGTCGGCGTCGGAATACACCGCCACGGTGCGGATGCCCATGCGGCGGGCGGTGGCGGCCACGCGGCAGGCGATTTCACCGCGGTTGGCAATCAGCAAAGTGTCGAACATGGATGTCATCCAGGCTGAAATTATTCTTGGGCTGCAATGGGGTCGGCCATGCCGCCCTACATGCGGAACACGCCGAACTTGGTGTCCTCGATGGGCGCGTTCAAGGCCGCCGACAAGGCCAGCCCCAGCACGCGCCGCGTGTCGGCCGGCGCGATGATGCCGTCGTCCCACAGCCGCGCGGTGGCGTAGTAGGGATGGCCTTCGCGTTCGTACTGTTCGCGGATGGGCGTCTTGAAGGCGGTTTCCTCGTCGGCGGACCATTGGCCGCCGCGAGCCTCGATACCGTCGCGCTTGACCGTGGCCAAGACGCTGGCGGCCTGTTCGCCACCCATGACCGAGATGCGGGCGTTGGGCCACATGAACAGCATGCGCGGCGAATAGGCTCGGCCGCACATGCCGTAGTTGCCGGCGCCGAACGAACCGCCGATCAGCACGGTGAACTTGGGCACGTTGGCGGTGGCCACCGCCGTCACCATCTTGGCGCCGTGGCGGGCGATGCCTTCGTTTTCGTACTTGCGGCCGACCATGAAGCCGGTGATGTTCTGCAGGAACACCAGCGGGATCTTGCGCTGCGCGCACAGTTCGATGAAGTGCGCGCCCTTTTGCGCGGACTCCGAGAACAGGATGCCGTTGTTGGCCACGATGCCTACGGGCATGCCTTGGATGTGTGCGAAGCCGGTGACCAGCGTGGGGCCGAAACGCGCCTTGAACTCGTCGAACTCGGAGCCGTCGACGATGCGCGCGATGACTTCGCGCACGTCATAGGGCTTGCGCGTGTCGGCAGGGATGATGCCGTTCAGTTCGCTCGGGTCGTAGCGCGGCTCGCGTACCGGGATGGTGGCCAGCGGCTGCGGCTTCTTGCGGTTCAGGCGCGCGACGGCGTTGCGTGCCAGTTGCAGCGCGTGCATGTCGTTGGCGGCTAGATGGTCCACCACGCCGGACAGGCGCGTGTGCACGTCGCCGCCGCCCAGGTCTTCGGCGCTGACCTCTTCGCCGGTGGCGGCCTTTACCAGCGGCGGGCCGCCCAGGAAGATGGTGCCCTGGTTCTTGACGATGATGGACTCGTCGCTCATGGCGGGCACGTAGGCGCCGCCGGCGGTGCAGGAGCCCATCACTACGGCGATCTGCGAAATGCCTTGCGCGGACATTTGCGCCTGGTTGTAGAAGATGCGGCCGAAGTGTTCGCGGTCGGGGAATACCTCGTCCTGCTGCGGCAGGTTGGCGCCGCCCGAATCCACCAGGTAGACGCAGGGCAGATGGTTCTGCGCGGCGATTTCCTGCGCGCGCAGATGCTTCTTGACCGTCATCGGGTAGTAGGTGCCGCCCTTGACCGTGGCATCGTTGCAGACGATCACGCATTCAGTGCCGGCCACGCGGCCGATGCCGGTGATGACGCCGGCGCCGGGGGCTTCGCCGCCGTACATGCCGTGCGCCGCCATCGGCGACAGTTCCAGGAACGGCGTGCCCGGATCGATCAGGTGTTCAACGCGGTCGCGCGGCAGCAGCTTGCCGCGCGCCACGTGCTTGGCGCGCGCGGCTTCGCTGCCGCCCAGCGCGGTATGGGCCAGTTGCTGGTCCAGATCATCCAGCTGCGCCTGCATGGCCTGCGCATTGTCGGTGTAGTCCTGCGACCGCGGATTGATGCGGGATTCGATGATGGGCATGGGGTTCCACCCGTCCTGCTTGTTGGAAATTTGAAGGCGCTCGTGGAGCGGTTTGTCTCGCTGCCCGGTGGGCCGGGCATGCTTATAGGCTATCGGTATCGAAGAGGGATTTCGTTGCGCCTTTCCTGCACGGCGCGCGACCGACCCGTCGCGCTACGACGCCATGCAAAAAAGGCGCAGCGGAATCCATCGAAAGCCGGGAGGCCGAAGCCTCCCGGCGTTGCGTCAGATCATTTCAATGGCCATCGCGACGGCTTCGCCGCCGCCGATGCACAGCGTGGCCACGCCGCGCTTGCCGCCGGTCTTGCGCAGCGCGCCGACCAGGGTGGCCATCAGGCGGGCGCCGGAGGCACCGATCGGATGGCCCAGGGCGGTGGCGCCGCCGTGGACGTTGACCTTTTCGTGCGGCAGCTTGAAGTCGGCCATGGCGGCCATGGTGACCACCGCGAAGGCTTCGTTGATTTCGTAGAGGTCCACGTCCTCGGCCTTCCAGCCGGTCTTGGCGAACAGGTTCTTCAGCGCGCCCACGGGGGCGGTGGTGAACCAGTTCGGCTCTTGCGAGTGCTGGCTGTGGGCGACGATGCGGGCCAGCGGCTTGACGCCGAGCTTCTCGGCGGTGGATGCGCGCATCAGCACCATGGCGGCCGCGCCGTCGGAGATCGACGACGAGTTGGCGGCGGTGACAGTGCCGTCCTTCTTGAAGGCGGGCTTGAGGGTCGGGATTTTTTCCGGCATAGCCTTGGTGGGGGCCTCGTCGGTGTCGATCACGGTGTCGCCCTTGCGGCCGGCGACGGTCACGGGGGCGATTTCCCACTTGAAGCTGCCGTCTTCCGACGCGGCGCGGGCGCGGCGCAGCGATTCCAGCGAGAACGCGTCCTGCTGTTCGCGGGTGAAGGAGTATTTGGAGGCGCAGTCCTCGGCGAACACGCCCATGGCCTTGCCCTTGTCGTAGGCGTCTTCCAGGCCGTCCAGCGCCATGTGGTCATACACGGTGTTGTGACCGTAACGGTAGCCCTGGCGGCCCTTGAGCAGCAGGTAGGGAGCATTGCTCATGCTTTCCTGGCCGCCGGCGACGACGATATTGGCGCTGCCCGCGGCCAGCAGGTCATGGCCGAACATGGCGGCCTTCAGGCCCGACCCGCACACCTTGTGGATGGTGGTGCAAGCCACGCCCAGCGGCAGGCCCGCGCCCAGCGCGGCCTGGCGCGCCGGGGCCTGGCCCTGGCCGGCTTGCAGCACGTTGCCCATGATGACTTCTTCGACTTGCTCGGGCTTGATGCCGGCGCGTTCGACGGCGGCCTTGATGGCGATCGAGCCCAGCTCGTGCGCGGCCAGGCCGGACAAGGCGCCCAGCATGCCGCCCATGGGCGTGCGGGCAACGGAAACGATGACGATGGGATCTGACATGGCTAGCTCCTGTGAGGGTCGGGACAGCTCTGGGGTTACGAGGCCGCGTGGTCGCCTGGAGGGCATTCCGGACGCAGGCGTCTGTCCGTATCGTAAGGGAAAAATTCTTCAATCCGGCCTTGCGCCACATGGGTGCGGCAGGCCTGCCACCAGTCCGGTTCCAGCAGCTCGGCATGGTGACGCATGAAGGCGCCGCGCACGCGCGGGTCGCCTAGCAGGAAGCGTCCGAATTCTTCGGGGAAGACGTCATTCGGACCAATGGCGTACCAGGGCTCGGAAGCCAGTTCCGCCTCTTCGTTGGGAGCGGGCGGAATGCGCCGGAAATTCATTTCGGTCATGCGCTGGATTTCGTCGTAATCGTAGAAAACGACGCGGCCCAGGCGCGTGACGCCGAAGTTCTTGTAGAGCATGTCCCCGGGGAAGATATTCGCCGCGGCCAGCTGCCGGATGGCGTCCCCGTATTCGCGCACGGCCGGGTCCAGCAGCGCGTCCGAAGCCTGGCGCAGATAGATGTTCAAGGGTGTCATGCGCCGTTCGATGTAGACATGGCGGATGACCACCGTGTCGCCGGTTTCCTCTATCAGGCTGGGTACCAGCCGGCGCAGTTCTTCCAGCAGCGCCGGCGCGAAGCGCGCGCGCGGCAGCGCCACCTGCGAGTATTCCCAGGTGTCGGCCATGCGGCCGACGCGGTCGTGCAGCTTCACCATCTGGTACTTGCGGCGCACGGTGGCATGGTCCATGCCGTCCTTGTCGATGCGGTCCTTGATGAGTTTGAACACGTAGGGATAGGACGGCAGCGTGAACACGCACATCACCATGCCCTTGATGCCGGGCGCGATGTCGAAGGCATCGCGCGAATGGGCCAAGTGATGCAGGAAGTCGCGGTAGAACAGCGTCTTGCCCTGCTTCTGCAGGCCGATCATGGTGTAGAGCTCGGCCTTGGGCTTGCGCGGCAGCAGGCTGGACAGGAAGTTCACCACCGCGGCCGGCGTTTCCATGTCCACCAGGAAGTAGGCGCGGGTGAAGCTGAACAGCGTGCTCAGGTCGTCGGCGCCCAAGAGCAGCGCGTCCAGCACGACCTGGCCCGCCGGGTTGCGCATCAGCGCCACGGCGAAGGGATATACCGTGCCCTGGTTGATCAGGCGGCCGACGATGTAGGCGCCCTTGTTGCGGAAGAACAGCGAGCCCAGCGCGTGGATCTGGCAGTCGCTGGCGATGCGGCGGCCGACGTGGCGCGGCAGTGTCGCGCGCAGTTGCTTGACCGCGGCGCGCGCTAGCAGCCGCGTGTCGCGCGGCAGGTCTTCAAAGGGCAGCGCCAGACCGAAGTCCGCCACCATGCGGATCAGGCTTTTCTCTAACCCGTCCGTGGCCGGGTAGTAGACCCGGTACGAGGGGATGCTGCTGTCCAGGTAATCGGTGGCGATGGCCGGGCGGACGAACAGGAAGGCGTTGTGGAAATAGTCACGGTGCAGGATGCGGCAGGAGACCGAGTTGAAGAAGGTCTCGGCGCATTCGGGCTGGCGGTGCTCGCCCAGCAGTCCGACGAACTCCTGCTTGATCTGCTGCCAGAACGCGGTTTGCTCGTCGCTCAGGGTGGGGGCTGCGCTGCCATTGGCGCCTACCGCGCCTTCCGGGCGGCCGCGCAGCACGCCTTCCAGCTGGGTGGCGCATTCGCGCACCCGCATGTCGTAGTACTCGATGCGCTCGCGCGACAGGCGCTGGATGCCGTGCCAGTCGCCGGATTCGAACAGCGCCTTGGCGCGCTGGGCGCTGTAGCGGAACAGCGCGTAGTGGCGGTCGAAGCCCGCCAGGATCAGCCGCGCGACGTCCAGCGGCGAAGGACCCGGCGCGGGCGCCTGTTCGATGTGCTGGACGTCGGACATGCGGATCATGGAGGCGCGCTCAGGCGGTTTCGTTGAACAGTTCGCGGCCGA
The DNA here is from genome assembly GCF_058783105.1 of Achromobacter sp. FW305-C-30-7. Lineage (NCBI taxonomy): Bacteria > Pseudomonadati > Pseudomonadota > Betaproteobacteria > Burkholderiales > Alcaligenaceae > Achromobacter > Achromobacter sp. FW305-C-30-7. The sequence goes on from NZ_JBYSYI010000005.1 coordinate 178,836, forward strand.
TCAGCATGCGGCGGATTTCGCTGGTGCCGGCGCCGATCTCGTACAGCTTGGCGTCGCGCCACAGGCGGCCCACCGGGTATTCGTTGATGTAGCCGTTGCCGCCCAGGATCTGCACGCCCTCGCCCGCCATCCAGGTGGCTTTTTCGGCGGTGTACAGGATCAGCGCGGCGCAGTCCTTGCGTACCTGGCGCACGTGCTCGGCGCCCAGGCGGTCCAGGTTCTTGCCGACCTGGTAGCAGAAGGCGCGGCTGGCCTGCAACGTGGTGTACAGATCGGCGACCTTGCCCTGGATGAGTTGGAATTCGCCGATGGCCTGGCCGAACTGCTTGCGGTCATGGATATAGGGGACGACCACGTCCATCACGGCCTGCATGATGCCCACCGGGCCGCCGGACAGCACCGCGCGTTCGTAGTCCAGGCCGCTCATCAGCACCTTGACGCCGCCGTTGACCTGGCCCAGCACGTTCTCTTCGGGAATTTCGCAGTCCTGGAACACCAGTTCGCCGGTGTGGCTGCCGCGCATGCCCAGCTTGTCCAGTTTCTGCGCCACGGAAAAGCCCTTGAAACCCTTTTCGACCAGGAAGGCGGTGATGCCGCGCTGGTGGGCTTCGGGGTCGGTCTTGGCGTAGACCACCAGGGTGTCGGCGTCGGGGCCGTTGGTGATCCACATCTTGGTGCCGTTCAGCACGTAGCGGTCGCCCTTCTTGTCGGCGCGCAGCTTCATGCTGACCACGTCGGAACCGGCGCCCGGCTCGCTCATGGCCAGCGCGCCCACGTGTTCGCCGGAAATCAGCTTGGGCAGGTACTTGGCCTTCTGGGCCGCAGTGCCGTTGCGGTTGATCTGGTTCACGCACAAATTGGAGTGCGCGCCGTAGGACAGGCCGACCGAGGCGCTGGCGCGGGAGATTTCCTCCATCACGATCATGTGGGCCAGATAGCCCATTTTTGCGCCGCCGTATTCCTCATCGGCCGTCATGCCCAGCACGCCGAGCTCGCCGAATTTGCGCCAGAGGTCCATGGGGAACTGGTCGCTGCGGTCCACTTCTGCGGCGCGCGGCGCGATCTCGGCCTGCGCGAAATTGCGCACCGCGTCGCGCAGCATGTCCAGATCTTCGCCCAGGTCGAAGTTCAGGCCGGGAAGGTTCATCGCTGTCTCCGTGATAGTAGGTACTTACTATTTTGTGGGCGCCTGGCTCCGGCGCCGGATTGCCGCGCGTGGCTCATGATGCGCCGATCGGCCATCGCTAGGCAATGATGCACCGCAAATATTACGTTTACGTAAACGTAAATTGGAGTCGGGTTATCCCTAGGTAATTGCGTGTTACCGGGGGAGCGGCCCTGGGTAAGATTCCAGCCGATCCTTGAATCCTGAATTATTGCGATGGAGTTTGCCGTGCTCGAACTGACCAATCTGGACGAAATTGTGGCGCTGCGGCGTGACATCCACATGCATCCGGAGCTTTGCTACGAAGAGCACCGCACGGCCAAGGTGGTGGCGGACACGCTGCGCGGCTGGGGCATCGAGACCCACACCGGCATCGCCAAGACCGGGGTGGTCGGCGTGATCAAGCGCGGCGCGTCGGATCGCGCCATCATGCTGCGCGCCGACATGGATGCGCTGCCCATGCAGGAAGAGAACCAGTTCGACCATCGTTCGCGCCATGACGGCAAGATGCACGGCTGCGGCCACGACGGCCACACCGCCATGCTGCTGGCCGCCGCGCGCCACCTGCAGGCCGAAGGCGGCTTCGACGGCACCGTTTACCTGTGCTTCCAGCCGGCCGAGGAAGGCGGTGCTGGCGGCCGCGCCATGATCCAGGACGGCCTGTTCGAACGCTTCCCCTGCGAAGCCGTGTTTGGCCTGCACAACTGGCCGGGGCTGCCCGCCGGATCCATCGGCGTCTGTGCCGGTCCGATGATGGCGGCCGCCAACGGCTTCAAGATCACCGTCCGCGGCAAGGGCGGCCATGCCGCCGCGCCGCAGGATTGCAGCGATCCGGTGCCCGCGCTGTTCGCCATCGGCCAGTCCCTGCAGACCATTCTTACGCGCAGCAAGCGTCCGCTGGACGCCGCCGTGCTGTCGATCACCCAGGTGCAGGCCGGCGGCAGCGTGATCAACGTCATTCCCAATAGCGCCTGGCTGGGCGGCTCGGTGCGGGCCTACAGCACCGACGTGGTCGACCTGATCGAACGCCGCATGAACGAGATCGCCGGCAACATCGCGGCCGCGCACGGCTGCGAGGCCGACGTGTTCTTCGAGCGCCGCTACCCGGCGCTGGTGAACACCGTGGCCGAGACCGAGTTCTGCATGGAAGTCATGCGCGAGGTGGTGGGCCAGGACAAGGCATTGGTGATCGAGCCGGCCATGGCTTCCGAGGATTTTGCCTTCCTGCTGCAGGAAAAGCCTGGCTGCTACGTGTTCCTGGGCAACGGCGACGGCGAGCACCGCATGGTGGGCCATGGCCTGGGGCCCTGCATGCTGCACAACGCCAGCTATGACTTCAACGATTCCCTGATTCCGGCTGGCGCGTCGTACTGGGTACGCTTGGCGCAACGCTATCTGGCCTGATGTGCTTCATGCTTTTCGTTTTATCTGACGCAGTGCCACGCAACATTACTAGGACGATATGAAAAAGAAGACATTGCTGATCAAGGCCGCGGGGGCGGCCTTGGCAATCATGGCCAGCGGCGCGATGGCGCAGAACTGGCCGGCCAAGCCCGTCACGCTGGTGGTGCCCTACACCGCCGGCGGCAGCGCCGACGCGATCGGACGCCGCCTGGGCGACGTGCTGCGCAAGGAAAGCAACGTAACCGTGATCGTCGAGAACAAGCCGGGCGCGGGCGCGTCCGTGGGCACCGACTTCGTGGCGCGCGCGCAGCCGGACGGCACTACCCTGCTGCTGGCCTCCACCAGCCCGCTGACGATCTTCCCGCATTTGGCCAAGACCAACTACGACCCGATGAAGGACCTGACGCCGGTGGCCAGCGTGGCCGTGGCGCCCGTCGCCATTGTCGCCACCAAGGCGCTGCCGGTGAAGGACTTCGCCGGCCTGATCGACTATGCCAAGTCGCACCCGGACGGCGTGCGCTACGGCACGCCGGGCCAGGGCACCGTGGCCCACATCGGCATGTCGGCCGTCACGGCCCAGACCGGCACCAAGATGTTGCACGTGCCCTACCGCGGCAACAGCCAGGCGCTGACCGACGGCCTGGGCGGCGTGGTCGAACTGCTGGTGGTCAACAGCGATGTGGTGCTGCCGCACGTTGCCAACGGCGCGCTCAAGCCCCTGGCCGTGATGGCGCCCGAACGCCTGGCCGCCTGGCCGGACGTGCCCACCATGGCCGAACTGAAGATGCCGCAGGCGCAGTACTACTCGAACTTCGGCGTGTTCGCGCCCGCCAATCTGCCGGCCACGGTTGCGCAGCAGCTACAGGCCGCCTTGGCCAAGGCCGTCGCCAGCGCCGAGTTCCAGGACTTGCTGGCCAAGTCCTACCTGCAGCCGGGCACGGCCGTGGGTGACGCGTTCGCCAAGCAGGTGCAAGCGGAATTCGCGAACAATGCGCGGGTCATCAAGGAAGGCAATATCAAGGCTGAGTAAGCCTTGTCCAACAAGAAACGCGCGACCCTCTGGGGTACGCGCGTTTTTTTTAGCCGTCCCAAGGCCGCGGCGTTTCGCGGCGCCTTTCTTGGACGCGCCGCGGCCTACGCGCTGCGCGGTCCGAACATGATGACCAGCATGCCAGCCAGGCACAGGCCCACGCCCAGCCAGTCGCTCGTGCTGGGGCGCACGCCGTCCACGGCCCACAGCCACAGCAGCGCCATGCCGATGTACACGCCGCCATACGCCGCATAGACGCGGCCCGAAGCCGTGGGGTGCAGCGTCAGCAGCCAGGCAAACAGCGCCAGGCTGGCCGCCGCGGGCGCGAGCAGCCAGATGGAGTGGCCCTTGCGCAGCCACAGGTAAGGAAGATAGCAGCCGATGATCTCGGCCAGCGCCGTCAGGATGAACAGCGCAAGGGTTTGCAAAGCGCCCACGCCCACGTTCCTAGGGCTTCTGCGCGAGCAGATCGCGGCATTGCTGTTCCTGCTGCGAAATTTCGTGCAGGGTATCCTCGATGTCGCGGCGCTGCTGTTCCAGGGTGCTGCGGTGCTGTTCCAGTACGCTCAAGTATTGGCGCAGCTGGACCTCGGTGTCGCCCGGCCCGTCATACATGTCGATCAGGGTCAGGATCTCGGACAATTGCAGGCCCAGGCGCTTGCCGCGCAGGGCCAGCTTCAGGCGCGTGCGGTCGCGCGGCCCGAAGATGCGGTTGCGCCCTTCGCGCGCCGGGCTGACGATCCCCTGGTCTTCATAGAAGCGGATCGTGCGGGGCGTGACGTCGAACTCGCGGGAGAGCTCTGAGATAGTCCAGGTTGACGGGGACATGCGAGATATGGCAGTTTACGTAAACGTAAATTATGATGACTTGACCCGATCGTCAAGCGTGGAGGAGAGGCAATGAACCCGAACGAACAGAAACTGCAATATCCCTGGACTGATTTCCAGCCCGAACCCGGCCGTTCGCACGTGGTGGCGGAAGGGGTCAAATGGATCAGGATGCCTCTGCCGTTCGCGCTGGATCATATCAACCTCTGGCTGCTGCGCGACAACATCGACGGCCGCGACGGCTGGACCATCGTCGACTGCGGCATCACGCGAGATGAAGTGAAGACGTTGTGGGAACGCGTGTTCGAGACCGAACTGGAAGGCCTGCCGGTGCTGCGCGTCATCGTCACCCACATGCACCCCGACCACATCGGCCTGGCGCACTGGCTGTGCGAACGCTGGAGTGCTCCTTTGTGGATGACGATGACGGACTTCGTGGTGGCCTCGCTGTGGTCCTCGCGCCGCGGCGACGCGGGCGGCGGCCCGGGCGGCCAATCGGCGGTGGACCACTTCGCCCGCCACGGCCTGACCGACCTGGACGCGCAAGAGCAGATTCGGCAGCGCGCCAACTACTACCCCAATCTGGTGCCGGCCGTGCCCGCGCGCTATACCCGCATCATGCACGGCGATGACGTGCGCATCGGCGGGCGCGATTGGCGCGTGATCGTGGGCTATGGGCATGCGCCTGAGCACGCTTCGCTGTTTTCACCGGATCTCGGCGTGCTGATCTCGGGCGACATGGTGCTACCGCGCATTTCCACCAACGTCAGCGTGTTCGACTACGAGCCCGACGCCAATCCCCTGCCCCTGTACCTGCGTTCGCTGGATGGTTACGCCGACTTGCCCAGGGACACCTTGGTGCTGCCCTCGCACGGCCGGCCCTTCAAGGGCCTGCATGAGCGCATCGCGCAACAGCATGAACACCATCGCGACCGCCTGGCGGAAGTGCTGGAAGCTTGTGCCATCCAGCCGCAATCGACCACGGATATCGTGCCGGTGCTGTTCAAGCGCAAGCTGGACCTGCACCAGCTGACCTTCGCCATGGGCGAGGCGCTGGCGCACCTGCATGCGCTGTATTTCGAAGGCAAGCTCAAGCGCGCGCTGGGCGCGGACGGCATCGTGCGGTTCTCGGCCGTCTGAGCGTGGCAGGCAGAAAGGCGGCGCGCATGGGCCGCCGCGCCGCCTAACGCGTGGCCGTAGCCAACCGCACGGCCAGCCCGATGAACACCAACGCGGCAATCCGGTTCAGCCAGCGCTTGGCGGTCACCGAGCGCTGCAGCAGTTCACCGAACGCGCCCGAGAAGAACGCAATGGCGCCGAACACCAGCAGCGTGACGACCATGAAGACCGCGCCCAACTGCATGGTCTGCAAACCCACGGGACCCAGCGCCGGCGAGGTGAACTGCGGCAGGAAGGCGAAGAAGAACAGCAGCACCTTGGGGTTGGTCAGGTTCATCACGATGCCGCGGCGGTACAGCGCACCGGGCCGCATGGGTTCGGGCCGCTTGCCGGCTTCGGATTCGACCGGCGCGCGCAGGATCTGCCACGCCAGATAGGCCAGGTAGGCGGCGCCCGCCAGCTTGAGCACGGTGAAGGCCATGGGCGAGGCCGCAAACACGGCTGCCAGTCCCACGGCCACGGCGGCTGTATGCCCCAGCAGCCCCGTGCACAGCCCCAGCACCACGAACATGCCGGCCTTGCGGCCCCAGATGGCGGACTGCATCAGCACGAACAGATTGTCCGGCCCCGGAGTCAGGGCCAGCAGGACGGCAATGCCGAAGAATGCGATCAGGGTGTCGATGGGCAGCATGAGTGGTCGCCTGGAACGGTTCGGCCGGCTCTAGGCGGCCGGAAGTGGCATCATAAAGGCAAAGACGTGCCCATCATGCATGCCCCATGCGTCCCTTGCGGGACCAGCCGGGCCGACCAGGAGAGACAACCGCCATGCCCCCCACCGCCATGCCGCAATCCCCGGAACCCTTGCAGGGCGCCGATGCGCGCCCCGACGCCTCGCTCGAGGCGTGGCTGCAGGCCCGCCACAGCTGCCGCGCATTCCTGCCCGAGCCGGTGGCGCGCGGCACCATCGAACGCGTCCTGGCCCTGGCGCAGCGCACCGCCTCCTGGTGCAATTGTCAGCCCTGGCAGGTGACGATCACCGAAGGCGCGGGCACGGACCGCCTGCGCGGCGCGCTGCAACGCCGCGCGGAACAGTCTGGCTTCACGCCGGATTTTCCGTTTCCGCGCGAATACCAGGGCGAGTACCTGGCCCGACGGCGCGAATCAGGCTTCCAGCTGTATGGCGCGGTCGGCGTGGCGCGCGGCGACCGCGAGGCCTACCGCCGCCAGGAAATGCGCAATTTCCAACTGTTCGACGCGCCGCACGTGGCCATCGTCACCACCGACGAGGCGCTGGGCGAATATGGCGCAATGGATTGCGGCGGCTATGTGGCCAATTTCCTGCTGGCAGCCCAGGCCAACGGCGTGGCCACGGTAGCCCAGGCATCCCTGGCCATGTACCCGGAAGTGCTGCGCGAGGAACTCGGCATCGCCGCGGACCGGCGCGTGGTCTGCGGCATTTCCTTCGGCTATGCGGATACGGCGCACCCCGCCAACAGCTACCGCACCAGCCGCGCCTCGCAGTCCGAAACCGTCACCTGGATCGGCGGATAGGGACAGGCCGCGCCTGGCCTGATATGGTTCATCCTGATCGCCTTTATTCCGCCCCTGTCCATACGCAAGCAGTCCACTGAAGATGCCCACCAAACACATCGATACGCTTCTGCAGCACGCAGGCACCGCCCCGTTCAACCCCGAAACCGGCACGGCGCCGGTGCCCCTGCCGCCGATGCGCGCCAGCACGGTGCGCTTCGAGAACCTCGCCGCGCTTGAAAAGGCTCAGCGCAGCAAGGCGGCAGGCGGCCGCGCCTCCACCTACGGACGCATGGGTATGGACACGCATGCGGCGCTGGAAGAGGTCTTCACCCAGCTCGAAGGCGGCACGCACTGCTACCTGGCGTCCTCGGGCCTGTCGGCCATGACCATGGTCATGATGGCGCTGTGCTCGGCCGGCGACCACGCGCTGATCTCGGATTGCGTCTATGGCCCGATGCGCGAGCTGGACGACGCGGTGCTCAAGCGTATGAACATCGAGATCACGTACTTCGCGGCCGGCGAGGACCTGGAAGAGTTGGTGCGTCCGACCACCAAGCTGTTGTACGTGGAGTCGCCCGGATCCCTGCTGTTCGAGATGCTGGACATGGGCGCCATGGCCGCCTTCGCGCAGCGTCGTGGCCTGGTGCTGGCCACCGACAATACCTGGGGCTCGGGCTACATCTACCGCCCGCTGACGCTGGGCGCGCAGGTGTCCGTCATTGCAGGCACCAAGTACGTGGGCGGACACTCCGACCTGATGCTGGGCGCCGTCGTCACCAATGACGAAGAGATCGCCCGCAAGCTCAACCGCACGCAGTACGCCATGGGTTATTCCATCAGCGCGGATGACGCCTGGCTGGCCCTGCGCGGCGTGCGCACCATGCCCATCCGCATGGCGCAGCATGCGCGCCACGCCTTGCAGGTGTGCGAATTCTTCAAGAGCCGTTCCGAGACGGTGCGCTTGTTCCACCCGGCCTGGCCGCAGGATCCCGGCCACGCGTTGTGGCAGCGCGATTGCACCGGCTCCAACGGCATGCTGTCCGTCGAACTGCGCCTGTCGCCGGCGGCGGCGCGCGTGTTCGTGGATTCGTTGACGCTGTTCGGCATCGGCTTTTCCTGGGGCGGCTACGAAAGCCTGGTGCAGCTGGTGTCGGGCAAGGACCTGTCCAAGCACCGCTATTGGGGCGAAGGCGACAACGCCCTGGTGCGCCTGCACATCGGCCTGGAATCGCCGGACGACATCATCGCCGACCTGACCCAGGCGCTGGAAAAGGCCGCGGCCGTCCAGGGCTGAGCTGCGCGAGGCGAGGCCGCCTCAGGCGGCCGTGCCGCGTATCCAGACGCCGATGCGCGCGGCGATGTCGTCGCTGTTGTCGTCCATCATGGGCATGTGCGAATTGCCGGCAATGCCCATGTCGGCCAGGCGCCAGGTCTGCACGCGGGCGCCCTGGCGCGCCAGCTCATCGGCATAGGCCTGTCCGGTGATGCACAGCTTTTCCCACAGCGGCGTGGCGTCCAGGTAGTCGCCATAGACGAACAGGAATGGCTTGTCCGCCACGGCCTGGGCCGCAACCTCGGGCGAGAAGCCCGAGGGTTCGATGCCGATGACGCCGCGCACCAGATCCGGCCGCGCATGCAGCGCGCGGTAGGCGACCTCGCCGCCATGGCTGTGCGCCATTACCAGGCACGGCCCGATGCGGTCCAGCACCGCGCAGAACCCCCTCAACGCCGCATCGTTATTGCCCAGCCAGCGCGGCACTGCATGGCGGATGAAGTCGTCGAACACGGCGACCGGAAAGCGCTGGCCCTCGAAAGCGCGCCGCGCCGCGTAGTCCTCGGCGCGCCCGAAGCGGAACAGCGTCCAGCTCTCTTCGGCATTGCGGATGATGGGCGGCTCGGGCCAGACTTCCTTGAACGGCGCCCAGCCCGCACGGCCGCGCTCGACGTTGTCCACGACATAGACCGCGTGGCCCTGGCGCAGGAAATGCTGCATCCAGCCCGGCCTTCCATCCGGCGTCTGTTCCCACATCGCGCCCGTCATGCCGCCGCCATGCAACAGCACGATGGGCAGCGGATGCGCGAGCCGCGCCGGGATGAAGTACTGCACGTAGGCCTGCTCGAAGTGGTACAGGCCGTTGGGGTCGTAGGCCAGCGACGCGCTCTGCGTGAACGCGATGTCGCGCTGTGGCTGGCCGTCGATGCGTACCTGCCGGCCACCCGCGTAAAAGCTGCCGAAGTCGGACAGGGTCACTGCCGCCGGGCTAACCGCTTGCGTCATGGTTTGACCAGCGGGCATTGGCTTTCCGACAAGGGCCAGGCCAGCGTGGCGCCGGGGATGTTGCGCACGATGTTGTAGTAGTCCCAGGGCGCCTTGGACTGCGCCGGCGTCTTGACCTGCGCCAGCATCATGTCGCGTACCACCAGGCCGTCCTCGCGGATACGCGCATTCAGGCTGAAGGGATCGTCGATGGGCAGCGATTTCATCTTGGCCATGACGGCATCGGCGTCCACCGTGCCGGCGGCCTTCACGGCTTGCAGGTAATGGCGCACCGATCCGTAGACGCCGGCCTGCAGGAAGGTGGGCGGACGCCCCACGCGGGCCTCGAACTTCTTGGCGAAGGCGCGCGTGCCGTCGTTCATGTCCCAGTAGGACGGAACCGTCAGATAGGTTTTCTGCGCGGCCTGCAGGCCCAGGCTGTGCACGTCCGTGATCAGCAGCAGCATGGCGGCCAGCTGCTGCGCGCCGCCGATGCCGAATTCCGCCGCCTGCTTGATGGCCGAGATGGTGTCGCCGCCCGCGTTGGCGATGGCGATGATCTGTGCCTTGGAGGCTTGCGCCTGCAACAGGAAGGACGCGAAATCCGAGGCGTTCAGCGGGTGGTAGACGGTGCCGACGACCTCGCCGCCGTTGGCCTTGACCACGGTTTCGGTGTCCGCCGCCAGCTGCTTGCCAAAGGCGTAGTCGGACGCCAGGATGAACCAGCGTTTGTTGCCTTCGTTGACCACCGCGGTCGCCGTCCCGCGCGAGAGCGCGTAGGTGGTGTAGGTCCATTGCACGCCGTAGGGCGAGCATTGTGCCTGGGTCAACGCGGTGGTGCCGGGGCTGGAGAACAGCACCAGCTTTTTCTTGTCGCGCGCGATGCCCTGCACCGCCAGCGCCACCGAGGAATTGGGCACGTCCACGATCACGTCCACGCCATCGGTGTCGTACCACTTGCGCGCCATGCTGCTGCCGATGTCGGGCCGATGCTGGTGGTCGCCCGATACCAGCGAAATGGGCTTGCCCAGCAGGGTGCCGCCCATTTCCTCGATGGCCAGGCGGGCGGCTTCGACCGAGCCCTTGCCGGTGGCGTCGGCGGTGACGCCCGCCATGTCCGTGAGTACGCCGATCTTCACGCCATCGGCTTCATTGGCCTGGGCCAGGCTGGCGGCCAGCGCCAGGCACAGGCCCAGCATCGCGCGGCTGCGCGGGAATCGCTGCTTCATTTGTCTTCCACCCGTTATGTGCCGCTATCGCGGCGAATTGTTGTGCGGAAAGTGTAGCGCGGGCCCGGGCGCCAACGGCAAAGAAAAACGCCCCGGCCTGGCGGCTCGGGGCGTTGCGTATTCTGGCTGAAAAGTATCAGTTGCGCGTCAGCGGGATCAGGCGGGTCACTTCCTTCAGTGCGCCTTCGTAGCTGTTGCCGGCCATGACGGGCGAGGTCATGAACTTGCCGCCGACAGCGAACGACGGGGTGCCGTCGATGCGGTAGGCCTCGGCCAGCTGGTTGGCGCGCTGCACCTGCGTCTGCACGCTGAACGAATCGAAGACCGAGTCGAACTTCTCGCGGTCCACGCCTTGGGTCGCGGCCCATTCACCCATCGCCTTCTTGTCGAACAGGCGCTTGTGTTCGCCGTGGATGGCGGCGAAAACCTTGGGGTGCAGGTCCGGGCGGTCCAGGGCCAGCAGCGTGTAGTAGAGCTGCTGCAGCGGCTTCATGCCGGCGTTGAAAGCGATCGGAACCTGCTTGAGCACCACGTCCGGCGGTGCGGTCTTGGCCCAGTCTTCAACCATGGGCTCCATGGCGGCGCAGTGCGGGCAGGTGTAGGCGAAGAATTCCAGGACCTCGATCTTGCCCGGGGTGTCCGACGGCAGCGGTGGATTGATGGCGATGGATTGCTGCGCGCCTTGCGCGTGGCTTGCCGGGCTGAAGAAAGCCGTGGCGGTCAGCGCGGCCGCGGCCAGGATGCGGATTATCTTGGGGGACAGCATGGATGAGAGGTTCCTGAGTAAAAAGTTACAGACAGGCCCGGGGCCGGATAAGTTCAATGCTGGCGGGCGCGGCGGCGCGCATTACTGGCGCACCACGGCGGTTTCGATCTTGTTCTCGCCCAGGCGGCCGCGGGCCCGGTTCATGTCGTCCAGGCGGGCAAAGGGACCCACCCTGACCCGGTTGATGGCCTTGCCGTTTACTTCGGCCTTTTGCACCGCCACCGGCAGGCCCAGCAGGATGATGCGGGCCTTGAGGGATTCCGCGTCGTTTTCACCACGGAATGCGCCGGCCTGCAGGTAGTACGTGCCGTTGGCCGCGGACGCGCTGGCGGCCGGCTTGGGAGCCGGCGCGGGCGCGGCCTTGGAGATCGGCGTGGGCGCCTGGCTGGGGGCGGCGGACGGCGCGGCGGAGGCTACGGCAGGCCCCTTGGAGGTGGGCAGGGTGGCAATCAGCGCGCCCAGGTCGTCCAGCTTGGCGGGGGTGTCGTCGCCCTTGGTGGGGGCGGGGCCCGTGGCCGGGCCGGTGGCCACGCCTGCGCCCGGCAGCGGCGCGGGCGCCGTGGCGGTCGGGCCGGTGGACGGGACGCCGGCGGCGCCGTCGCGGCCGTACAGGCCGGCGTTGGGGTCCGGCGCCTGGCGCGGATCCGGCAGCTTGCCATTGTCGCCCTGGCGGCTGGCCCGGTCGACGAAGGGTACGGGCGCCTTGGTGACGTAGAAGGCGACGACGGCGGCCACGATCAGGCCGAGGAGCAAGCCGGCCAGCGCGCCGTACAGGGTGCTGCCGCTTTCGCCGGAGGAACGGCGGGTGGTGGTTTTGCGCTTGGTTGCCATGAACCGATGTTACATCCGCTCGGGCGCCGACACGCCCATCAGCTCGAGGCCGTTGGCCAGCACCTGGCGCGTGGTCGAGGCCAGGCGCAGGCGGGCCAGTTTCAGGGCGGTGTCATCGATCAGCACGCGCTCGGCGCCGTACCAGGCGTGGAAGTCCGAGGCGCAGTCGCGCAGCCAGAAGGCGATATGGTGCGGCGACAGTTCCTGCGCCGCCAGCGCCACCACGTTGGGGAATTCGGCCAGGCGCTGCATCAGCGCGAATTCGGTCGGGGCGGTCAGCAGCGCGGCATCGGCCTGGGCCACGTCGGCGGCCGGCATGGCGGCATTGTTGATCACCGAGCAGATGCGGGCGTGCGCGTACTGGATGTAATAGACCGGGTTCTCGTCGCTCTTGGACAACGCCAGGTCCACGTCGAACACGAATTCGGTGTCGGCACGGCGCTGGATCAGGAAGTAGCGCACGGCGTCGCGGCCCACCCAGTCGATCAGGTCGCGCATGGTCACGTAGCTGCCGGCGCGCTTGGAGATCTTGACCTCTTCGCCGCCGCGCATGACCTTGACCATCTTGTGCAGCACGTAGGCCGGGTAGTCCTTGGGGATGCCCTCTTCCAGAGCCTGCAGGCCGGCGCGCACGCGCGCCACGGTGCCGTGGTGGTCGCTGCCCTGGATGTTCACGGCGCGATGGAAGCCCCGCTCCCATTTGGCCTTGTGGTAGGCCACGTCCGGCACGAAGTAGGTGTAGCCGCCTTCGCTTTTGCGCATGACGCGGTCTTTGTCGTCGCCCGTGCCCAGTTCGGTGGTGCGCAGCCACAGCGCGCCGCCTTCCTCGTAGGTATGGCCGCCGGCGACCAGCGCCTTGACGGTCGCTTCGACCCGGCCGGAGGTATAGAGCGAGCTTTCCAGGTAGTAGTTGTCGAACGCCAGGCCGAAGGCCTGCAGGTCCAGGTCCTGCTCGCGACGCAGGTAGGCCACGGCGAAGACGCGGATGTCGTCCAGATTGTCGACGTCGCCCGTGGCGATGACGTCCACCCCATCGGAGTGGACGGTCGCGCCGGCCTGGAAGTCACGCGCGATGTCGGCGATGTAGTCGCCCTTGTAGCCGTCGACGGGCCAGTCGGGCGATTCGGTCGTCAGGCCGCGGGCGCGGGCCTGCACGCTGATGGCCAGGTTGTGGATCTGGTTGCCGGCGTCGTTGTAATAGAACTCGCGGGTGACGTCCCAGCCGATGGCGTCGTACAGGCGGCAGAGGGCGTCGCCCAACGCGGCCTGGCGGGCATGGCCCACGTGCAGCGGACCGGTGGGGTTGGCCGACACGAACTCGACCAGGATCTTCTCGCCGCTGCGGGGCGAGCGGCCGAAGGCGGCGCCCTGCTCGGCCACGGCGGCGATGACGGCCTGGCGCGCGGCGGCGGTGATGCGCAGGTTGATGAAACCCGGCCCGGCGATTTCAGCGGACTCGATCAGGCCGGCGGCGCCGGGCTGCGCCATCAGGGCGTCGACGATGGCCTGGGCCAGTTCGCGCGGGTTGCGGCGGGCCGGCTTGGCCAGTTGCATGGCCACGTTGGTGGCGACGTCGCCGTGGGCGGCAACCTTGGGGCGCTCCAGCAGCACATTTGCCACGGCGTCGGGCAGGCTTTGCGCGACGGCGGCCTGGATCAGGGAGATAAGCTGTTTTTGTTGCTCGAGGAGCATGGGCGTCTGGAGAAGTTCTGAGTTAGTGACGGACGCGCCCGTACAGGCCGGGCCTGTCGGGCGGAGCGGACAGGGGGCGGCGTAGCCGGGCGGACCGCGCGCGCCGCATTCATGGCCGCGTCAGGTCCCGCTGTCACGGGAATCTCCTGAATCATAGCTTGATTTGGCCATTGGACCGGCCTGCGCCCAGGGCGGGAACCTTGCGCCGGAGGGTCTGGGGGGACGGATGGCGCCCGGCCATCGGACCTGCTGCCCCGGGCCAGTTGGCAGCCCCCGGGTGTTGCGGTAGTGTATGTAAGTAATCAATGTGGGAGACTGGAATATGCTGATCACCTTTCATTCCAAGGTCGTGGCCGAGGTTCTGATGCTGACCGACCATGCGGGCGCGCTGTTGCAGGCGGCCGGCAAGTCCTTCGGAGACAAGATCCCGGAGCGTGGCGTTTTCACCGTGGAACAGCTGGGACCCGCCATCAGCGGCATCGAGCGCGCCATCGACGACTATCAGAGTTCCCATGACAAGAGCGACGAAGAAGACGACGACAAGGCGCCTGCATCGCCCATGGCACGCATGGTGGGCCTGAAGGAACGCGCTTTCCCCCTGCTGGATATGATGCGCCAATCCCTGGCGGCAAATGCCGAAGTCACCTGGGAGGTGTCGCGCGGCTGGTAAGCCGGCAAGCCCAATGTCGCCGGGCGGACAATCTGCCCGGTGATTTTTGCCTACGCTTCTCGCCTGACGCCACCTTAAGGAATCACACCATGCGCAGCGATATCACCGTTGTTTTCGACTCCCGCCGTTCGGTCGACCTCTCGGCCAACGTCGAGCCCTCGCCGCAGCGCCAGAGCGACGCGCGCGACTGGTTCGACAGCGCCTGGGAAACGCTGGGCTGCGAGCCGCTGCGCCCCAGCGGCAAGGTCCTGCTGCTGGACAAGGTGCTGGGCGTGGCCGACGCGCTCGGCTATGACACCCTGTCCAGCGACGAAAAGGAGGCCCGCGAGTTCGCCGAGCACCTGGCGCTGGCGCTGGAGCGCCCGCGCATCACCGTGGACCTGCCGGGGTTGACGGTCGGCTATTGAGAAAGCCGCGGGCCCTTAGCGGATGCCCGCGCGCATGAACGACTGCACGAACTGGCGCTGGAACAGCAGGAAGGCGATCAGCAGCGGCGCAGCCGACATCAGCGTGGCGGCCGTGATGACCGACCAGTCGATGCCCTGGTCGGTCGACGAGAACACCTGCAGGCCCACCGTCAGCGGCCGCGATTCGACCGAGTTGGTGATGATCAGCGGCCACAGGAAGTTGTTCCAGTGGTGGCTGACCGACACCAGCCCGTAGGCCACGTAGATCGGCTTGGCCAGCGGCACATACACCTTCCACAGCACCTGTAGCGCGTTGGCGCCCTCCATGCGGGCGGCCTCTTCCAGTTCGCGCGGCACCGTCTTGAAGGTCTGGCGCAGCAGGAAAATGCCGAAGGCCGACGCGAAGTAAGGCAGGCCGATGGCGAACACCGTGTCGCGGATGCCCAGCTGGCTCATGGAGCGGTAGTTTTCCACCAGCAGCACGTCCGGCATGATCATCAGCTGCAGCAGCACCAGCATGAAGACGAAATCGCGGCCGCGGAACTCGAAGCGCGCGAAGGCGTAGCCGGCCAGCGTCGACAGCACCAGTTGCGCCGCCAGCACCATGGTGACCAGCAGGAAGGTGTTGAGGAAGTAGCGCGGGAACGGCGCGGCATTCCAGGCGCGCACGAAGTTGTCCAGCGTCAGCGGCGCGAACAGGTCGAAGCGGGTCGCGTAGGCGGGCGGGTGGAACGCCGCCCACATGGCATAGGCCAGGGGCAGGATCCACAGCAGGCCGAGCGCCCAGGCGCCCAGGGTATCGAGCTTGTCTTTCATTGATAGTGCGTCCTGCGGTCCAGCCAGCGGAACTTGATCAGCGCGGTCAGCGCCAGCACCACCAGCAACACGACGGTCAGCGTGGCGGCGTAAGCCGTGTCCCAGAAACTGAAACCCACCTGGTAGATGTAGTACAGCAGCAGCGTGCTGGCGTTATCCGGCCCGCCGCGGGTCATGACCACCACGTGGTCCACCAGCCGGAACGCGTTGATCAAGGCGTTGATCAGCACGAAGAGCGTGGTGGGCATCAGCAGCGGCCACAGGATGCGGCGGAAATACTGCCAGCGCGACGCGCCTTCCAGCATCGCGGCCTCGCGCAGCGACGGCGATACTGTTTGTAGCGCGGCCAGGTAGAAGATCATGAAGAAGCCGGCTTCCTTCCAGACCGTCACCAGCATCAGCGCGGGCAGCGCGGTCTCGCGGTTGCCTAGCCAGTTGGGGCCGGGCGAGCCGAACAGCTGCATCACCTGCGCGATCAGGCCGTACTGCGGCGTGTAGAAGAACAGCCAGATGTTGGCCACCGCCACCATGGGCAGCACCGTGGGCGTGAAGTAGGCCATGCGCAGGAAACCGCGCCCGCTCAGGTTGCGGTTGACCCATAGCGCCATGATCAGCGCGATGCCGATGGACGTGGGAATGGTACCCAGCGCGAACCACAGATTGTTCCAGAGCGACTGCCAGAACACCGGGTCATCGCGCATGACGGCGTAGTTGTCCAGCCCCACGAAGCGCGCGGGACGCGCGCCCTTGGGGGTAGAGAAAAAGCTGTGCCATAGCGTCGCCACCGCCGGGTAATGCGTGAAAGCGGCGAGCAGCACGATGGCTGGCAGCAATAGCAGCCAGCCATAAAGCGCGTTTAAAGAGCGGCTCATCGTGCTTGTCGGATTACTTGTAGGGACGCAGTATGCGGTCGGCCTCGCGCTGGGCGTCGGTCAAGGCCTGCTGCGGCGTCTTGGAGCCGGTCAGGGCGGCTTGCAGGGCGTCGTTCAGGGTCTTGGTGACGCGCTGGTTCTCATGCGTGGAGAACTCTGCCACGCTGACTTCCAGCTGGTCGCGCGCGACCGCGGCGGCCGGCACTTCCTGCGCGTACTTTTTCATTTTTTCGGTTTGCCAGGCGGCCGGGGTCACGGCCACGTAGCCCGTGGCGATGCTCCAGTCCGCGGCGCGTTCTGGCGTGGTGACCCATTGCGCGAACTTCAGCGCGGCCTGTTGCTGCGCCGGCGTGCCGCTCTTGAAGATATAGAAGTTGCCGCCGCCGGTGGGGCTGCCGCCGCGCTTTTGCTGCGGCATCATGGCCACGCCGAACGGGAAGTCGGCGTTCTTGCGGATGTTGGTCAGATTGCCCGTGGTGGTCCAGACGATGGCGGCCTTCTTTTCCAGGAAGTCCTTGGGCGTGGTGCCCCAATCGATCGTGCCGGTCGGCATGATCTTGTGCTTGGCTGACAGGTCGCGCCAGTACTGCGCGGCTTCCACCACGGCCGGCTTGTCCAGATAGACCTCATTGCCGGCTTCGTTCATCAGGATCGCGCCGTTGGGCGTGGTCAGCGCCTGGAACAGCCAGTAGGCGAATGCGCCGCCCGACGGGATCTCGATGCCCCACTGCGTGGTGTTGCCGGACGCGTCCTGCTTGGTCAGCTTCTTGCCGTACTCGACCAGTTCGGCCCAGGTCGCGGGCGCGCGCTCGGGGTCCAGCCCGGCGGCCTTGAACAGGTTCTTGTTGTAGTACATGACGATGGTCGAACGCTGGAACGGCACGCCCCAGGTATGGCCGCCGCTGCGGCTGTTCTGCATGAAGGCGTCATAGAAGCCGCCCAGCCATTTCTTGTCGGCGTCGCTCTTGGCTAGGCTGTCGATCGGCACGATGGCGTCCTCGTCGATCAGCGTGAACATATCGGTGGACAGCAGCACCGCCAGTTGCGGCGGCGTGCCGCCCTTGAGCGCGGTCAGCGCCTTGGCGATCGAGTCCTGGTACGAACCGGCGTAGATCGGCTTGATCTTGATGTCGGGATTTTCCTTCTGGAAATCCGCCACCATGTCGTCGACGATCTTGGTGATCGGGCCGCCGACCGCGACGGGGTAATAGAACTCCACCTCGACGGGCTTGTTCTGCGCCTGCGCAGGCAGCGACAGGCAGGCGGCGGCCAGGCTGGCGGCCAGGGTTTTCAGTACGATGCGACGCATGTTGTTTTCCTTTCCTGTGTACGGGCCCTAGCGGCCGGCGGAGTTGATGACCGCCGAATCGGCGGCAAAGAAGTGCTGCTGGCCGTCCTGCCAGGACAGGCCCAGTGTTTCGCCCGCGCTGGCGCGCAGATGGCCGCCCACGCGCACGGCCACGCCGCTGGTGTCGCCCACGCGGCAAACCACGATGGAGTCCGCGCCGAAGTACTCCACGCTTTCCACCTTGGCCGCAATGCCGTTGGGGTCGATGCGGATGTGCTCCGGACGCACGCCCAGTTTCATGGCGCCCGCTGGGGCGCCGGCAATGGCGGGGCCATGCGTGCCGGCGATGACCGTGGCGCCCTGCAGGGAAGCCAAGCCGATCAGGTTCATGGGCGGCGTGCCGATGAAGCGCGCCGCAAATTCGGTGGCGGGCCGCGCATACAGTGCGTCCGGCGTGTCGTGCTGTTCGATCTTGCCGCCACGCAGCAGCACCACCTGGTCGGCCATGCTCATGGCCTCGGTCTGGTCGTGCGTGACGTAGACCATGGTGATGCCCAGGTCCTGTTGCAGGGCGCGGATCTCGCGGCGCATTTCATGGCGCAGCTGCGCGTCCAGGTTGGACAACGGTTCGTCCATCAGACAGACCGGGGCTTCGGAAATCACGGCGCGGCCCAATGCCACGCGCTGTTGCTGTCCGCCGGACAATTGCGAGGGCTTGCGGTCCAGCAGATGGCTCAGGCCCAGCAGGTCGGCCACGCGCTGCAGGCGACGGTCGTAGTCGCGGGCCGGCTCCTTGCGAACCTTGAGGCCGAACAAAATGTTCTCGCGCACCGACAGGTGCGGAAACAGCGCGTACGACTGGAACACCATCGAGATGCGGCGCTTGGCGGGCGGCAATTGGGTGACGTCGCGGTCGCCGATGTGGATGGTGCCCGAGGTCGGCGTGTCCAGCCCGGCGATCATGCGCAGCGTGGTGGACTTGCCGCAGCCGGACGGACCCAGCAGGACCTTGAAACTGCCGGCGGGAACCGTAAAGCTCACGCCATGGATCGCGGCGGCGTTGCCGTACTGTTTGGTGAGGTTATCCAGGACGATGGATGACATGCTGTCTCGAAGATCTAATAGTTAGATCCGCATTGTTGCCTGTTATGAAAACCTTTTCATTGTGCAGCGCAAACATGACGGATGTATGGCAGAACAAACTTTCGTAGTCTAGCTTTGGCCTCAGGCGAATGGGTACGGGCCGGGGTAATCCCCGATGACCGCATGATGCGTGACCAGGTTTTTCCCTTGCCACCAATGCAGCTGGTAGCCCGGCGGTTCCATGATGTACTGCAGCGTCGGCCGCGGTCCCAATTCCAGGGCGAGCTGGTGCGCGGTGCCCGGACAGGTGGAGGCGATGGTGCCGCCGAAGCGCTGGAAGATCGTGCGGTGCAGATGGCCGCAAAGCACGCGCTCCACGTTGGGAAAGCGCGCCACGATGCGTTCGAGTTCGGGCGCGCCGGCCAGCAGGCCGATGGCGTCCATGTGTTCGATGCCGGTCAGGAACGGCGGATGGTGCATCAGGACCAGCGTGGGCCGCTCGGGCTGTTCGGCCAAGCGCGCGGCCAGCCAGTCCAGGCGGTCCTGGCAGAGCTCGCCATGGCTTTTCATGGGCACCACCGTGTCCAGCGCCAGCATGCGCAGCGGATAGGTTTCGATGGCGTATTGGATGAACGGGCCCCCGCCTTGCAGGTAGCCGTGGTCCGGAAAGGCCGCGCGCAGCTGGGCGCGGTCGTCGTGGTTGCCGGGCAGCAGGAAGTAGGGAATCTCCAGCGCCTGCAGATGTTCGCGCAGCACCTGGTATTCGTGCGGGCGGCCCAGATCGGTCAGGTCGCCCGTGATCAGCACGCAGTCGGGGCGCGGGGTCAACGCGTTGAGCGCGCGCACCGCGGGCGCCAGGAAGGCCGCCGGATCGATGATGCCGTAGGCCTTGTCGCCGGGGGTGCGCATGTGCAGGTCGGTGATTTGTGCGATGAGCATGACGCGTGTACTGATGAAGGATTGTTGTAGGAAAGGGCCTTAGCGGCGCACCGGCGCGGCGGTGCCGCCGACCACGATGCAATGCGGCAGACGGTCGGAATGCGGCGGCTGGCCCTGGATCTGCGCCAGCAGGTTCGAGCAGGCGGTTTCGCCTATGCCGTCACTAGGCTGGGCCACGGTGGTCAGGGGCGGCGTCAGCAAGGCGCCGAAGCGCATGCCGTCGAATCCGCAAACCGAAATGTCGGCAGGCACGGACAGGCCCAGGCCCACCAGGTCCGCAATGACGGCGGTGGCCAGCAGGTCGTTGGAACAGAACAAGGCGGTGGGCGCCTGCTTGCCGCGCAGGGCGGCCTTCAGGGCGTCCAGATCGCTGCCCGTGTGCGAGCTCATGGAGATGTGCTGGATGGCGTCCAGGCCCAGGCGCTTGGCGCAGGCGCGCGCTCCTGTCAGCCGGCGGCGGGCGCGGTCCGAGGCGGTCAGCGGGCCCGTCACCAGGGCGATGCGGCGATGGCCCAGCGCGGCCAGGTGGGCCACCATGTCGCTGGCGGCCGCGCGATTGTCGACCGACGCGAAGGGATGGGCGCCGGACTCGTTGTAGACCAGCACGTAGGGAATGCCGGCGTGGTCCAGGTCGTCCAGCGTGGCGCTCTTGGCGGCGTCCGCGACCGTCAGGATCAGGCCATCGACCTGGTGGTCCATCAGGCCCTGGACCGCCGCGGATTCCACCGCCGGATCGTAGCCGGTGGCGGTCAGCATGACGCTGTAGCCCGATTCCCGCGCGCGCCGTTCCGCGCCTTCGAAGCACTCGGCGAACACGGGGTTGGATAGCGTGGGCAGTATCAGGCCGATGGTGCGCGTGCTGCCCGAGCGCAGGCTGCGGCCGACGCGATTGGGCCGGAAGCCCGCGCGTTTGGCGACGTTGCGGATATGCGCGAGCGTGTCGGGATGCACGATCTCGGGCTGGTTGAACGCGCGCGAAACCGTCGCCGGGGAAACCCCGGCCTTGCGGGCCACTTCAATGATGGAAAAGCGGGGCGACGAGCGCGAGGCCATGGCGGGATTGCTGCCGGGTTTTCTGAAAACGATTTCATCTTACTCGACAAATATGACCTTTGTATTGCACGGGTTTGCGCTATGCTGATGCCGACGCAACAACAAATCGCCATGGCGCGGCATGCGATTTTCCCGGGGAAAAACGGCTTTTTTCGGTGTTTATCCCAATTGACGCAGCGCGCACAATGGCAAGAGTCGGTCCATCCGGACTGTGCGGCAAGACGCCGTGCACAAGGCGGATCCTCGGTCAAAGGGGACCGGGTGCGTATTTTGCTGCCGCGCGAGACGCGCGGTACCGGTAAAGAGGAAAGGACCATGTCTACTGCCTTGAACAGACTTGGCGCGCTGGAAGCCGCGCGCAAGCTGCAACGGCGCGAATTGACCGCAGAGCAACTGGTGCGCGCCTGCTTTGCGCGCATCGAACAACGCGAAAGCACCATCCATGCGTGGACCGCGCTGCAAAAGCAGGCCGCGCTCGACCGCGCGCAGGCGTTGGACCGCGGCGCGCTGCAGGGCGTGTTGCATGGCTTGCCGATGGGCGTGAAAGACTTGTTCGACACCGTCGACCTGCCCACGCGTTACGGCTCGCCCATCTATGAACGTCACCATCCGGGCCTGGATGCGGCCTCGGTGGCGTTATGCCGGGGCGCGGGCGCAATCGTCGTCGGCAAGACCGTGACGACCGAATTCGCTACCTATCAGGCAGGCCCCACGCGCAACCCGCGCAACGAGGCCTACTCGCCTGGCGGCTCATCCAGCGGCTCGGCCGCGGCGGTGGCCGACGACATGGTGCCCTTCGCGTTGGGCACGCAGACCGCGGCCTCCATCATCCGCCCCGCGTCTTATTGCGGCATCGTGGGCTTCAAGCCGACCTTTGGCAGCATTTCCCGCGCCGGCGTCAAAAGCGTGGCGGAGTCGCTGGACACCATTGGCGGCTTTGCCCGTTCGGTGCCGGACGTGGCATTGTTTGCTTCGGTGCTGATGCGCGATCCCCGCATGCTAGACCTGGCGTACGACGGCAAGCCGCGCATCGGCATGTACCGCAGCCTGCAATGGCGGCATGCCCTGCCCGAAACCAAGGAAGCCTACGCGCAGGCAGCAGCCATCCTGTCGCGCGCCGGCGCCGTGGTCGAGGAAGTGCCGCTGCCGCCCGAGCATTGCGTCCTGGTGCAGCTGCATGCCGACATCATGGCATTTGAAGTCTCGCAGGCGCTGGCCTACGAGCGCCTGGAGCATGCGGCGCAGCTCAGCCCCAAGATCCAGGCCATCCTGGAGGCGGGCTCGCGGATCACTGCTGAAGAGCACCAGAAGAACCTGATGCGCGCCGCCGAATCCCGCGCGCGCGTGGATGCCTGGTTCGACAAGTACGATGTGCTGCTGGCGCCCAGCGCGAGCGGCGAGGCGCCGTTCGCCGACCTGGGCACGGGCGATCCGCAGTTCTCGCGCGCTTGGACGGTGTTCGGCCATCCCAGTCTGAGTCTGCCGTTCGCCACTGGCCCGCAAGGCCTGCCCGTTGGGCTGCAACTGGTCGGCGCGCGCTACAGCGACCACCGGACGCTGGCGATGGCGGCGTGGGTCCACCAGCGGCTGCTGGCCGCCACCGCGCCGGATATCGGCGCGTCCGACATGTGGCCGCGCGGCTGAGCGTCAGCCGCCCGCGCGCGGGCTGAAGCCGCGTTGGCGCGGCGGCGTTCAAAGAAAAAGCCAGCCCGGTAAGGCTGGCTTTTTTACGCCGGGTTGCGGATCACGCGGTCTCGGCGGTTTCCTTACGCCGGGTTGCGGATCACGCCGTTTCGGCCGTTTCTTGTTCGGTTGCCGCCACGGCGCCCGCATTGATATGGCGGTTGACGGCGCTCAGCACGGCCTGGAACGAGGCCGTCACGATGTCGCGGTCGATGCCCACGCCGAAGCCGGTGCTGGATTCGCCGACGCGCAATTCCACATAGGAAGCGGCGCGCGTGTCGGTGCCGGTGCCGATGGCGTGCTCGTGGTAGTCCATGATGCGCACGGGCACGTCCAGCGCGGCCACGAAGGCCGAGATGGCGCCATCGCCCTTGCCCGTCACGATGCGGCGCTCGCCGTTGTATTCGAGTTCGGCTTCGATGCTGAAATGCTGGCCTTCGCCGGCCGACGGATTGCCGTCGATGCGGTGGCGTACCAGCTTCCACGGCGATTTCTGTTCGAGGTATTCGCGGTTGAAGATCGTGTGCACGTCGTCAGCCGTGACTTCGCGGCCGGTCTCGTCGGTGACGCGCTGGATGGCGCGGCTGAATTCGATCTGAAGGCGGCGCGGCAACACCAGGCCATGTTCCTGTTCGAGCAGGTAGGACACGCCGCCCTTGCCCGATTGGCTATTCACGCGGATGACGGCGTCGTAGCTGCGGCCGAGGTCGGCCGGGTCGATCGGCAGGTACGGCACTTCCCAGACGGCGTCGGCTTGCTGCTGCGCGAAACCCTTCTTGATGGCGTCCTGGTGCGAGCCCGAGAATGCGGTGAAGACCAAGTCGCCCGCGTACGGATGGCGCGGGTGGACCGGCAATTGGTTGCAGTATTCGGCGCAGCGGCGCACTTCGTCGATGTCCGAGAAGTCCAGGCCCGGGTGCACGCCTTGCGTGTAGAGGTTCAAGGCCAAGGTGACGAGGTCGACGTTGCCGGTGCGCTCGCCGCTGCCGAAGAGGCAGCCTTCGATGCGGTCGGCGCCGGCCATTACGGCGAATTCGGCGGCGGCCACGGCGGTGCCGCGGTCATTGTGCGGGTGCACGCTGAGCACGATGCTGTCGCGGCGCGCCAGGTTCTTGTGCATCCATTCGATCTGGTCGGCGTACAGATTGGGGCTGGTGGCCTCGATGGTGGCGGGCAGGTTCAGCACCATCTTGCAATCGGGCGTGGGCTGCCATACGTCAGCCACGGCGTTGGAGACTTCCAGCGCGAATTCGGGTTCGGTGGTGCTGAAGACTTCGGGCGAGTACTGGTAGCGCCATTGCGTTTCCGGGTGCTGCGCCATGTACTGCTTCACCAGGCGCGTGCCGGTGGTGGCGATGTTCTTGATCTCGTCCTTGCTCATGTTGAACACGACCTTGCGGAACGCCGGTGCGCAGGCGTTGTACAGGTGGACGATGGCTTGCTTGGCGCCGGCGGCGGATTCCACCGTGCGGCTGATCAGGTCTTCGCGCGACTGCGTCAGCACGATGATGGTGACATCGTCCGGGATACGCTTCTCGTCGATGAGCTTGCGCACGAAATCGAAGTCGGTCTGCGAGGCGGACGGGAAGCCCACTTCGATTTCCTTGAAGCCGATCTTCACCAGCTGTTCAAAGAAGCGGACCTTGCGCTCCACGCTCATTGGTTCGATCAGCGCCTGGTTGCCGTCGCGCAAGTCCGTGCTCATCCAGATCGGCGCCTTGGTGATGCGGCGGCTGGGCCAGGTGCGTTCGGAAAAGTCGCGGGTAAAGGGCGCGAAGGGGACGTATTTGGTGGCGGGGTTGGCAAGCATCATTACTACACCTCGATCGGTTTCTTTTGAATCCCGGGAATGCTTCCCTGGGCGGCTACGCGACCGGATGGCGGTCTTGTGCCAGGATTTGCCGTGATTGACCGGCAGGATTCAGAGATAAAAGGGGGAAATCGCGTGTGGCAAGCGTGGTTGCCGAGCTACCACGGGGACACTAGGCCCGGCAACCGATCGGTAGGTATAGCGATAGCGCGTAGGAGGAGAAACGGGCGCGCAGGCCGGCAACCGGAGCGTCGTAGCGTCCGGTGGCAATCGCGAAGGGGGTGCGGTGAGCGGCCATAGGTTGCTAGTCAAACATATTTTCTTCGCCAGCGCAACTGAATGTGCTTTTGTATCGAGGCGGGTTGCGGGCTTGAGACAGCGTATTTTGCTGAAGAATATTCGGCAAAAATGGGGTTGGATAGGGGAAGGCCGGGTCGCGTTACAGCGTTGCCTGGCCGGCGAGGGACTGAAACAAACAGGCCGCCTGTCGGCGGCCTGCTATGGCAATGGTGAGGGGGGGGCTTACCGGGCCGGGCCGATGCGCGGTTCCACGTAGCGGTCGCTGCGTCCTTCACTGCGCGCTTCGTGGCGGACTTCGTCGCGCGGGTCGCGCGGCTTGCGGTCGGACGATTCAAGGACGCGGGCCTGCTCCGCGACCATCGCGATCTTGCTGGCGCGGTTGTGGCGGATTTCAGACAGGGAGCGGCGCAGGTCGCCCACCGTGAAGGGCTCCTGGCGGTCGCCCCAGGTCCAGCGCAGCACGCCCAGGGATTCCTCGGACAGGTTGGGCGCCAGGTCGGCCAGCACGCTGGTTTCGACGGGAGTGGCGCTGCCGGAGGCCAGGCTGGCGGACAGCCAGGCGCGCAGCGTGAAGAACACGATCAGGGTCCAGATGCCGGCCACCGCCCACCAGATGTAGGGGTTGACCTTCTGCACCATGTCCATGGTCGGTTGCCCCAGGGAGTGCAGGAACTCGTAGTTCATGGTGCGGCCGAAATTCAGTATCCAGTTGGCGGCCAGATACCAGATAACCACGGCGACGGCGATGACGATCGCGCGCACGATGAGGCGGGGAAGCGCCAGTTTGAGCAGGGTCTGGCCAATGAGGCGGCAGTCCTGGCGGACGCTTGCGGGCGAAGTCAGATTCATCATGCAAAATATTGTACCTATGACCCGTCCAATTTTAGAACTGCGACCTGGTCAGCATTTGACGCTGACGCCACAACTGCAGCAATCGATCCGATTGTTGCAGCTGTCCACGCTCGATCTCGAAGCCGAGATCTCGCAAGTGCTTGCGGAGAACCCGCTGCTGGAGCGGCAGGACGAAGCGCCGTCGGCCGAGACGCCGGCGGAGTCCGACCGCGAGTCCTCCGTGCAGGACGACGAACCCGCCGCCGAACGCGAGACCCCGGTGGACGAAATGCCGGGCTCGGGCGGGGTCTACCCCGACGAAGATTCCAGCCGGCCCGAGGCCGCAAGGCCGGACACGCTGCGCGAGCACCTGCTGGGCCAACTGATGCTGACGCGCGCTGCGCCGCGTGACGTCGCGTTGGCGGGCCTGCTGATCGACGAGCTGGACGAGAACGGCTACCTGGGATCGCCGCTGGAAGAAATCCTGGGCTGGTTGCCGGCCGAGCTGGAGCCGGACATCGACGAGCTGAAGGCGGCCCTGTCGCTGCTGCAATCGTTCGACCCGCCCGGCATTGGCGCCCGCGACATGGCCGAATGCCTGTTGTTGCAGCTGCGCAACCCCGATCTGGGCCAATTGCCCGAAGCGGCGGATGCCGCGGTGCTGGCCTGTGCGCGGCAGATCTGCGCGCAACACCTCGCGCTGCTGGCGACAGGCAACGCTGCGCGCCTGTGCGCGGCGGTGGGCTGCGACGACGCCACGTTCCGTTCGGCGCATTCCCTGATCCTGCGGCTGGAGCCGCGTCCGGGGCGCGCCTGGACCGTGCCCGCGGCCGACTACGCCGTGCCCGACGTCATCGTGCGCAAGGCCCGTGGCGGCTGGCAGGTCACCCTCAACAGCGCCGCCGTGCCCAAGCTGCAGATCAATGGGTTGTACGCCCAGATGTTGGGCAACCAGAAGGAGTCCGCGCATGCGGGGCTGCACTCGCAGTTGCAGCAGGCCCGCTGGATGATCCGCAACGTGGAGCAGCGCTTTGACACCATCCTGCGGGTGGCCCAGGCCATCGTGCAACACCAGACGGCTTTCTTCAGCCAAGGACCTGCCGCCATGCGGCCGCTCATCCTGAAGGACATCGCCGGCGAACTGGGCTTGCACGAATCCACTATTTCACGGGCCACAACGCAGAAGTACATGCTCACTCCGTTTGGCACATTGGAGCTCAAGCGCTTCTTCGGCACGGGCGTGTCGACGGACGGCGGGGATGCCACCTCGGCCACGGCGGTGCAGACCTTCATCCGCCAGATGGTGGCCGATGAGAACCGGGCCAAGCCTTTGTCCGACAGCCAGATCATGCAAAAGCTGGCCGATCAGGGGATAGTCATCGCCCGAAGGACGGTGGCAAAGTATCGAGAAGCGCTGCGGATTGCCCCGGCGGCGTTGCGCAAGGCGCAGGCGGCCGCCCGCTGATCGTACTTGAGTAATCAGGGACGGACTTGCGGAAATTCGTCCCTGATT
Source organism: Achromobacter sp. FW305-C-30-7 (assembly GCF_058783105.1). Classification (NCBI taxonomy): domain Bacteria; kingdom Pseudomonadati; phylum Pseudomonadota; class Betaproteobacteria; order Burkholderiales; family Alcaligenaceae; genus Achromobacter; species Achromobacter sp. FW305-C-30-7. The sequence continues at coordinate 205,955 of NZ_JBYSYI010000005.1, forward strand.
TCAAAGACTTGCGTGACACTTTGGTTGCAAATTTATTTGCGCGCGGGACTTGCCAGTAGCGGAATAATTTTCGATAATTATTCTCATGTACATTTGCGTATGTAATGCCATCACCGAACGCCAAGTCCGCGCCAGCGTGGACGGGGGTGCGACGACGCTTTCCGACCTGCAATTCGAGCTGGGCGTGGCCACGTGCTGCGGCTGCTGTGCGGCCACCGCCGCCGAATACCTGCCGGGCGGCCGCTGCTCCAGCGTGTGCGACGTGCGCTCCATCGCCGTTCCGGTCAATCCTCCGGCCGCCCTGGTCGAATCGGGCGCGCCTGCTGCCAACAGCAGCTTCCCGATTCCCCTGGTCGCCATCGCCTGAGGGCAGTCGTCTCTTTCCGGCTCGCTGCCGTCATGCAGCGGGCCGCGTTGCTTCTTTCCCGCAAAATTCCCGGATAGCCATCGCCAGTTGGCGCGCGGGCTCGCGTACCGTGTCGGCCAGGCATAGCGCCAGTTCGGTCGGCGGCACCGGGGGCAGTTCCGCGTCGATAATCTGGTGGTCCGGCAGGAGGCAGCGCCGCTCCAGCAGCGCCACGCCCAATCCTCCCGTCAATGCCGCCTGCAAGCCCATCAGGTTCGGGCTTTCGTAGGCGATGCGCCAGTGGCGGCCGGCCGCTTCCAGGGCGTGGATGGCGCGGTTGCGGTAGATGCAGCCCTGCGGAAATGCGACCAGCGGCACGGGCTCAGCCAGCGGAACCTCCACCCCTGGGGCGCCGATCCAATGCAGTTGCTCGGGCCAGGCGGCCAACGCGGGGCCCGCGCCGGGCTCGCGCTTGAGCAGCGCCACGTCCAGGTCGCCCCGTTCCAGTGCGCGGGTGAGCGCGGAGGTCAGGTCGCAGCGGACCGATAGCCGCACGCCGGGGCGGGTCCGTGCAAACTCCGATACCAGGATGGTCAGCGTGTCGGCCGCGAAATCGTCCGGGATGCCTAGCCGGATTACGTCCACGCGCTTGCGCCCGCTGACCGCTTCCCGGACTTCGGTCGACAGGGCCAGCATCCGTCGCGCATAACCCAGCAGGCGTTCGCCGTCCTCGGTCAGCGAGACCTGACGGCCCTCGCGGATGAACAGGGCGCATTCCAAGGTTTCTTCCAGCTTGCGGATTTGCTGGCTGACGGTGGACTGGCTGCGATGCACGCGTTCGCCCGCAGCCGTGAAGCCGCCCGCATCCACGACGGAGACGAAGCTGTGCAAAAGGTCGAGGTCTGGCATCGGCGCCTCCAAGCATTCATTTTTTAAATACTTTCGATCCGAATAAAGAGTTTGTCAATGGATGGGGGCCCGCGCAGAATCCCTACATCCGCTGCATCCGCGGCTTGGCCGCCCCACTTTCGGATTCATCATGAAGGTCTCCTCGACTCTGTCTGCCGCCGCCCTGCCAGTCCAAGCCTCGCCAGGCATCAGTTGGGCGCCCATCGCGGCGTTCTGCTTTCTGTGGAGTTCGGCGTTCGCTGCGGCCAAGATCGCGGTGCGGGACTGCCCGCCGCTGACCTTGCTGACTATCCGCTTCCTGATTGCGGGGGCCTTGATGCTCGGACTTGCGGCGGCCAGCGGCGGCTGGAAAATGCCGGCGCGCCGCGACTTGATTGCGCTGATCCTGCTGGGAGCGCTGAACAATGCCCTGTACCTGGGCCTGAGCTGGTCGGGCATGACGACCGTGTCGTCCGCGTTCACTGCGGTGCTGATCAGTACCAACCCGCTGCTCATCGGCGTGCTGGCCGGGCCCGTGCTGGGCGAACGCCTGGGATGGCGCAAGCTGCTCGGGCTGTGCCTGGGATTGGCGGGCGTGGCGCTGGTGCTGCGCTCGCGGCTGACGGGCATGCAGGAGGATCTGCATGGCACGCTGCTGGTCACGGGAGGCCTGCTGGCGCTGGTCGCGGGCACGCTGCTCTACAAGCGCCTGAAGCCGTCCTCGGGCCTGTGGACCTCAACAGGCATACAGTCGCTGGCCGGCGCGATGGTCATGCTGCCCTTTGCATTGACGTACGAGAGTATCGGCGATGCGCACATGACGGCGAGCCTGTTCTGGAGCATGGCCTACATGATCGTCGCCGTGTCGATGGGCGGCTACTACCTATGGTTCATGATCCTGGGGCGCGCAAGCGCCACGGCGGCCAGCGCGCTGCACTTCCTGATGCCCCCGCTCGGGCTGCTGTTCGGATGGCTGGTGCTGGGCGAGCACGTGTCGTGGCTGGACCTGCTGGGTATCGTCCCCATCGCATTCGGCATCTGGCTGGCCACGCGGCGCGCCGATTAGCGTGCAACCGTGGCCGGGGTTGCCGATCCGCAACGAATCGACGCCGGCCGCTTGCCGGCGTGTTTCGTGCAGCCCGAGGGCGCGTAGCCGCATGTGATTGCGCGGCGTCGTCGGCGAATTCCGGTGCGCGGCGCGTCGTCAGGCCGCGCGGGTGTTGATGCAGGCATGCAAGGCATCACGCACGCATACTCATTCTCATTAGCTTGTCGCTTTCTTGTAGCGCTCCTAAAGCGGTTTACCAAATGCAGCGCAAGGCTAGGCGCGGCCCCGCGCCTGGTGGTAGTCTGCCGGGGTTGCGTACGCGCGGCATCGTGCGCTCCTTTGTCGCGATGCATCTGCGTCGCGCCTGACTGCAAGGAGTCCATCATGAAAGGCGACAAAACCGTCATCCAGTTTCTGAACAAGCAACTGACCAATGAACTGACGGCCATCAACCAGTATTTCCTGCATGCCCGCATGCTGAACCATTGGGGCTTCGATAAGCTGGGCAAGCACGAGTACGAAGAATCCATCGGCGAAATGAAGCATGCGGATCGTCTGATCGCGCGCATCTTCATGCTGGACGGCCTGCCCAACCTGCAAGACCTGCACAAGCTGCTGATCGGCGAAGACGTGCCGGAATTGCTGGCCTGTGACCTGAAGCTGGAGCAAGGCGCCCAGGCGACCGTGAAGGAAGCGATCGCGCATTGCGAATCGGTCCGCGACTATGTTTCGCGCGATCTGTTCCAGGACATCCTGGACGATACCGAAGAGCACATCGACTACCTGGAAACGCAGATCGACCTGATCGACAAGGTCGGCATCCAGAACTACCTGCAAAGCCAGATGTCCGTGCCGGAGTAATGTTCCGGTCATGAAAAATGGCGCCCCGCGGGGCGCCATTTTCTTTGGTACTGCCGGGCCTGCATCGCAGGCCCAGTTATTTACTGCGGACGGGCCGGACACTCGGCCATGGTGCCCCAGGCGCGGTTGGGACCGCAGTACTTGTTGCGCGCGGCCCAGGAGCACGAGGGGCGCTCGAAGAAACCTTGCGTGGCGCATTGCGCGAGCTCGCGCTTGAGCGCGTCCTGCCAGCCCAGGGCGCCGGGCGCTTGCGCGGTGTTCGGGGGCGGCGGAGGCGCCTGCACCATCTGCGGGGTGCCATAGCCGCCAGCCTGGACCTGGCCGCCGTTGATGGCCGTGGAGGTGCCCGGCGCTTGCAGGTCCAGCGTGCTGACGTCCGAGGCGCCCGAAGGCAGCGGCACGTGCGAGGCCGCCGCGATCTCGCGGGCCTGGTCCGGGCTGATGCGGTCGCGCGAGATCTTCACCGCGGGATCGCTGACGCTATCGAACAGCGAGACGGTGTTGACCTGCCATTCGCGGTCGGACGGCTTGTCGGGCACGCCCAAGGTGCCGTCGATGCGCGGTTGCGGGGGCTGGGCCACATAAGGACGGCCATTGGCGTCCAGTACGGGCTGCTGGGATGCCGAGGCATCCTGGCCAGGAGCAGGCGCGGCCACCGGCGCATGCGCCACCAGCCAATCACCCAGTTGAATTCCGCCCCAGGCCGACGCGCCAAGCGCGATCAGGAGCGTTGCGAATAAAAAACGCCAAGACATTGCTACCCTCATCTGCCGTGCGGAACCCGAACGGGTCTACGCTTTGTCTCCGAAAACCTTGCCGCCGTGCTCCCGCATGGCATGGAATTTCACATCGGGATACAGTTCCTCGGCCACGCGCAACTGCGCGGGAGAACCGATCAAAAACGCCGCCGCATCCACAACATCATAGGCGATATGGGCGGCATTGGCATCCATGAACTTGCGCAGCGCCTTGGGGTTTTCAGACGTAATCCAACGTGCCATTGTGTAGCGGGACGGCAGCATCCGGGCGTCCACGCCGTACTCGGTCTTCAGGCGATGGGCGACCACTTCGAACTGCAGCTGGCCGACCGCGCCCAGCAGCAGGGAGCCGCCGGCAGCCTCGGGACGGAACACCTGAATGGCGCCTTCCTCGCCCAATTGGGTGAGGCCGGTGCGCAGCTGCTTGGTGCGCAGCGGATCCTTCACTTCCACGGCCTGGAACAGCTCGGGGGCGAAGAACGGCAGGCCGGTGAACTGCAGCGTCTCGCCTTCGGTCAGCACGTCGCCCAGTTGCAGCACGCCGTGGTTGGGAATGCCGATGACGTCGCCGGCATAGGCCTCGTCCAGCAACTCGCGCCGCTGCGACAGGAACGACACCACGTTGTTGGGGCGCATTTCCTTGTTGGTGCGCGCGACTTTCAGGCGCATACCGCGCTCGAAGCGGCCGGAGCTGACGCGCACGAACGCGACGCGGTCGCGGTGCGCCGGATCCATGTTGGCCTGCACCTTGAACACCACGCCGGTGAACTTGGGTTCCACGGGCTGCACCAGGCGCTGCATGGAGACGCGCGGACCCGGAGGCGGCGCCTGTTCGACCAGCGCGTCCAGCACTTCCTGCACGCCGAAGTTGTTGATGGCGGAGCCGAAGAACACCGGCGTCTGCTTGCCGGCCAGGAACTGCTCGCGGTCGAAGGCAGGAGCGGCTTCATTGATGAGTTCGATCTCGCCGCTGGCCTGCTCGAAAGCCGAGCCGAAACGGCGGGCGATTTCGGGATTGCTCAAGCCTTCGATGAAGTCGTCCTTGTCCGAGCGGCGCTCCTGCCCGGGGCGGAACACGCGCATGCGGTCCTGGCGGATGTCGAACACCCCGCCGAAGGCCTTGCCCATGCCGACCGGCCACGAGAACGGCACGGCGTCCATGCCCAGGTGGCCTTCGATTTCGGACAGCAGTTCGAGCGGCTCGCGCACTTCGCGGTCCATCTTGTTGATGAACGTGATGATGGGCGTGTTGCGCGCGCGGCAGACCTGCAGCAGGCGGATGGTCTGCGGTTCGACGCCGTTGGCGGCGTCGATCACCATGAGGGCCGCGTCCACTGCCGTCAGCACCCGGTACGTGTCTTCGGAGAAGTCCGCGTGGCCCGGGGTGTCGAGCAGGTTGATGACGCAATCGCGGTATTCCATCTGCATCACCGAGGACGCCACGGAAATGCCGCGCTGCTTTTCGATTTCCATCCAGTCGGACGAGGCATGGCGCGAAGCCTTGCGCGCCTTGACGCTGCCGGCGATCTGGATCGCGCCTGCGAACAGCAACAGCTTTTCGGTCAGTGTCGTCTTGCCCGCGTCGGGGTGGGAAATGATGGCGAACGTACGGCGCCGCGCTACTTCGTGAGGGATGTTCATGATCGGAAGGATTTTACTTGGCGCCGCTTTTGGGCCCGGCGCGGTCCGGTATCGGGCATGAAAACGCGCGGGGCATGCGCCGTCGCCGGCGCATGCCCCGCGCATGGGATTCAGGAATGGCGGCGGAACGACGCCAGGAATACGCCAGCCAGGATGAACAGCGAGCCGAAGGTCCGGTTCATCCAGCGGATGTGCTTGGCGCTGCGAAGCAGGCGCAGCACGCGCGCCGCCAGCAGCGTGTACACGCCCATGGCCACCAGGTCGGTGAAGGCCAGCGTGGCGGCGATCGCTGCATATTGCTGCGTCAGCGGCAGCGCGGTATCCACGAACTGCGGCACCACGGCCAGCAGGAACACCGTGCCCTTGGGGTTCATGGTGTTGATCAGGAAGCCGCGCAGCACCAGTTCACGGATCGTGGCGGCCTTGGGGTCGCCGGAGTCCACCGTGACCGGCGCGGCATCCGTGCGGATCTGGCGCACGCCCAGATAGATCAGGTAGGCCACGCCCAGGTACTTGACTACGTTGAAGGCCATTTCGGACGTGGCCAGCACGGCGCCCAGGCCTACCGCCACCACCACGAACTGGAACAGGATGCCCATGATCAGGCCGGCCGTGTTCCAGTAGCCGCGCGCGAAGCCGTATTTCAGGCCGGAGGACATCGCCGAGATCGCTCCCGCGCCAGGCGAGAACGAAATGGCCCAGGAGGCCAGGAAGAACGTCAACCAGGTAGATAAGGGCATGGCGCGGGTCCGTGGGTGGCGGTTGCGGTGATATTACTTGCTCAGCAGCGCAGCGCGCGGCGCGCCCGAGGGGCGTCCGGAGCCGCCGTTGCCTGCGGGGCGGCCGGAGCCTTCCGGACGGCGATGGTTCTGCTGCGGGCGGCCCTCGTTGCGGCCGGCGTGGGCCGGACGGTCGGCAGGCTTGCCGTCGCGCGAGCCGTGGCTGGCGCGGCCTTCACCGCCAGCGCGGGCCGGAGCGGGAGCGCGGCCGCCTGCCGCGGCGCGCGGCTGGCCCTGGCCTTGTGCCGGACGCGAGCGGCCGCCATTGCCGTTGCCGCCACGGCCGCCATTGCGGCCGCCGCCGCCGCGCGGACTGCGGTTGTCTTCATCGCGTTCCTGGCGGTCGAAAGCCGCGGCGCTGGTGGCGGGCGGGGTCCAGCCTTCCACGGGCTTGCGCTCGATGGTCTTCTTGATCAGGCGCTCGATGTCCTTCAGCAGCTTGATTTCGCTGTTGTCGACCAGCGAGACCGCGGCGCCGGTGGCGCCAGCGCGGCCGGTGCGGCCGATGCGGTGCACGTAGTCTTCAGGCACATTGGGCAGTTCGAAGTTGACCACCTGGGGCAGCTGGTCGATGTCCAGGCCGCGGGCGGCGATGTCGGTCGCCACCAGCACCGTCACGGTGCTGTCCTTGAAGCCGGCCAGCGCGCGGGTGCGGGCCGATTGGCTCTTGTTGCCGTGGATGGCGGCGGCGGTCAGGCCGTCCTTGACCAGCTTTTCGGCCAGGCGGTTGGCGCCGTGCTTGGTGCGGGTGAACACCAGCACCTGGTGCCAGCCGCTTTCGCGGATGATGTGGCTGATGAGGTCGCGCTTGTGGTGCTGTTCCACCATGTGCACCGTCTGGGTGACCAGCTCGGTGGCGGTGTTGCGCGGGGTGACCGAGACTTCGCCCGGGTTGTTCAGCACGCCGCGCGCCAGGGTGCGGATCTCGTCGGAGAAGGTGGCCGAGAACAGCAGGTTCTGACGTTGCTTGGGCAGCAGCGCGAGGATCTTGCGGATGTCGCGGATGAAGCCCATGTCCAGCATGCGGTCGGCTTCATCCAGCACCAGGATCTCGACGCCGGACAGGTCCACGGTCTTCTGGCCGCAGTGGTCCAGCAGGCGGCCGGGGGTGGCCACCAGGATGTCCAGCGGCTTGCGCAGCGCGGAGATCTGGGGATTGATATTGACGCCGCCGAACATCACCATGGAGTTCAGCGGGGTGTACTTGCCGTAGGTCTGCACCGATTCTTCGACCTGCGCGGTCAATTCACGCGTCGGGGTCAGGATCAGGCAGCGCGGGCGGCCGGGCTTGCGCAGCTCGGGCTTTTTCTGCATCAGCAGGTGCAGGATGGGCAGCGTGAAGCCGGCGGTCTTGCCGGTGCCGGTCTGGGCGGCGGCGAGCAGGTCGCCACCCTTGAGAACCTGGGGAATGGCCTGGGCTTGAATGGGCGTGGGTGCGGTGTAGCCGGTTTCGGCAATGGCGCGCAACAGGGAATCAGCCAGCCCGAGGTCGGCAAAAGGGGTAGAGGTAGTCAAAACAACTCCAGCGGCAGCCCGTCGCTCAAGTTGAGAGACTCCAATCCAGGCGGACGAATAAAGGAGAAAGGGAAGCGCCCTGATGGGCGAAGCTTGGCAGCGAAGGGCCTAGCGGACGTGCGCAGATTGGCAAAACGCACTGGCGGATTGTAGCTGATGTGGCGTTGCAGCACCTGCTGGCCGGGACGGTTCTGTATCAATAAGCAACACATTGCAGCGCCTTTGCACTAAATAAGTGTTTTCCCTAGGCTGCAATCCCTATAATCCGTCCGCTTTCATCCATTTGAAGAATAAAGGATCGCAATGAAAAAATCGGCAATAGTGGGCGTAGTCGTCGCGCTGGGCGCAGTGTGGACCGGCACGGCTTGGTATACGGGCCAGAAGGCCGAGGCTTTCGTCAAGCAATCGATCGAGCAGGCCAACCTTGAACTGAAGAAGGTCGGCGAAAAATGGGGTGTGACCCCCGTAGTTGAGCTGGTTTCGTTCGAGCGCGGCGTGTTCACGTCCACCGAGCGCTATCGCGTGAAGGTCACCGAGCCCGCCGCCGATGGCAAGCCGGCCATCGAACACGAAATCGTGTTCGTCGAGCACCTGGATCATGGTCCTTTCCCGCTGTCGAACCTGAAGTCCGGTTCGTTCGCGCCGGCTATGGTTGCCAGCCGCTTCCAGCTCGAAGAGACGCCCCTGGTCAAGGAATGGTTCGCCGCCGCCAAGGGCGCGGTGCCGCTGTCCGGCGCCTATAGCGTCAGCTATGCCAAGAACATCACCGGCAACTTCGACATGGCTCCCGTCGAGTTCGCCAAGGACGCCAACAGCCTGAAGTTCTCGGGCATGAAGGGCGACGTGACCTACGCCACCGGCAGCAAGCACGGCACGGTCGCGCTGAAGGCCGACAGCCTGACGCTGGCAGGCGAGTCCGAAGAAAGCGACATCGTCAGCATGGCCATGACCGGCCTGACCCTGACCAGCGACATGACGCCGGCCTCGAACGACATGTACGTGGGCAGCCAGAAGGTCGCGCTCAAGAACTGGACCATCACGTCCAAGGAAAAGCCGCCGGTCCAGCTCAAGGACACCGCCATCACCGTCGACATGACCGAAGCCAACTCGCTCATGGGCGTGAAGATGGCCATGGATTTCGGCATGATCAACGTGCAGGAAAAGGACATGGCCGGCGTGAAGCTGGTGCTGGACGCGCAGAAGCTGGATTCGAAGGCCTTCAAGGCGCTGAACGACGTTTATGAAGCCGCTTCGCGCCGCATGATGCAGAGCAAGGGCGAAGAGCAGTCGCCCCAGTTCACGGACGAAGAAATGCAGGTCGTCAAGACCAACGTCGACTTGCTGCTGGCCGGCAACCCGACGCTGGCTGTGTCGCCGCTGGAAGTGCGTACCGCCAACGGCACGTCGACCTTCAACCTGGACCTGGACATGGCCAAGCCGGCATCGCTGGACGGCGAGTTTGCCGACACGCTGAAGCAGGCGATCCGCAAGCTCAACGCCAAGCTGGTGCTGTCCAAGGGCAACCTGAGCGACCTGATGGCCATCGAACCCCAGGTGCGCGGCGTGCCGGCCGAGCAGGCTCAGCAGACCGCCAAGGGCCAGGCTGAAATGGTCGGCACCATGGCTACCGCCATGGGCATGGCCAAGGTTGAAAACAACAACATCGTGACCTACCTGAACTACGCCGACGGCCAGGTCGACTTCAACGGCAAGAAGATGCCGGTTGAGCAGTTCCTGATGATGGTCATGAGCGGCGCGATGGGCGGCGCCCGCTAAGCCGGACGCATCAAGCTCATCCGCTAGCATCGAAGGCCGCCGCGCCCTGGGCGCGGCGGCCTTTTTCATTGCCGGCTTCGGGCTCGCGCGGCAGGCCCGTCGCGGTTCAGAGCGGCAAGGCGCCCGCCGCCACCTCGCCGTTGCGCAGCACGGCCACATGGAAGCGTTTGTCGGCCGCCTTCATGATGTCTTCGGTAGGGTCGCCCTGCACCAGCAGCAGATCGGCCACGTTGCCGTCAGCGATGGCGCCGTGCTGGTCCATGCCCATCAGGTCATGGCCGCGCGAGGTGCCAGCGATCAACGCATCCATGGGCGTCATGCCGAACTCCACCATGTAGGCGAGCTCCATGGCGTTCTCGCCGTGCAGGTTGAACGGCGTGCCGGCATCCGTGCCCAACGCGATGCGCCCGCCCGCCTTGTAGTACATCTGGAACGACTCGCGATGGCGCTGTTCCACCGCCCGTGCTTTCTCGACCGCGTAGGCGGGGATGCCGTTGTCGGCGTTGGCGACGATGTTGCGGACCGCGGCAATGGTCGGCACCAGATAGGTCTGGGCGTCCAGCATCTCGCGCAGGCACTCGTCATCCATGAAGATGCCGTGCTCGATCGAATCGATGCCGGCGCGCACGGCATTCAGGATGCCCAGCGTGCCTTGCGCATGGCTGGCGGTGCTCTTGCGGAAGCGCTTGGCCTCGTGCACGCCGGCCTTCATTTCGTCGAAGCTGTAGTGCGCGTCCATGGGGCTGACGCCCGGCGTCATGACGCCGCCGGTGGCCATGATCTTGACCAAGTCGCAGCCGGCATGAACCTGTTCGCGCACGGCCTTGACGACATCCTCGCAGCCGTCGGCGACGCGGCCGATGCGGTTGCCGTGGCCGCCCGTCATGCAGATGATGCGGCCCGAGGCCTTGATCGTGGGGCCCGGGAACACGCCGCGCGCGATGGCGTCGCGCACGCCGAATTCCAGATAGTCCTTGCCGCCGCAATCGCGCAGCGCGGTGACGCCGCCGCGCAGGCTGGCCTGGGCGTTCTCCAGCGCCGTCAGCGTGATCTGCGCCGGGCCCTGCTTGCTCAGTTGTGCGTTGGGGTCGGCGCCGCCGGTGTAGACCAGGTGGACGTGACAGTCGGCCAGGCTGGGCATCAGGGTCATGCCGTCGGTGCGCACGGTCGCGCCGGCGTAGCCGGAGAATTCGCCGGCCGGCGCCACGCGCGCCACGTGCCGGCCTTCGACCAGCACGCCGTGATTGGGCAGCAGCTTGCCCTTGCCGTCGAAAACCTGGCCACCTATGAACAGGGTCTGTCGTGTCGCCGTCATGTCTCGCTCCGGGTTGCGCCTGGCGCTACCCCGCCACATCCAGTCCCTCGCGGGACATGGATTGCAGGCGGGGCATGAGGCCAAGCAGGTGTTGGCTGTAGGGATGCTGCGGACGTTCGAAGAGGTCTTCGGTGTTGGCTACTTCCAGCAGTTCGCCGTAGCGCATCACGCCCACGCGGTCGCACATCTGGCGGATCACCGGCAGGTCATGGCTGATGAACAGCATGGTCAGCCCCAGTTCCTCTTGCAGGTCCTTCAGCAGGTTCAGGATCTGCGCCTGGATGGACACGTCCAGCGCCGAGGTCGGCTCGTCGCAGATCAGGAAGCGGGGGCGCGTGGCCAGCGCGCGCGCGATGCAGATGCGCTGGCGCTGTCCGCCCGAGAACTCGTGCGGAAAGCGCTCGGCGGCGCGGTCGCCCAGGCCGACCACGTCCAGCAGGTCAGCGACGATGCGGCGCGCTTCCGCCTCGCTGGCCGCCAGCTTGTGGAAGCGGATCGGCTCGGCCACGATGTCCAGCACCCGCATGCGCGGATTGAGCGAAGAGAACGGGTCCTGGAAGATCATTTGAATCTGCCGGCGGAACGGGTTCAGCTGCTTTTCGCCCTTGAGCGCGGTCAGGTCGGTGCCGCCGAAATTGACCGAGCCTTCGCTGGGCGTATAAAGGCCGGAGATCAGCCGCGCCACCGTGGACTTGCCGGAACCGGACTCGCCCACCAAGCCGAAGACTTCGCCTTCGCCGATGGAGAAATTGACGCGCTTGACGGCGTCCAGCGTGCGTTGGTTGCGCTTGAGCAGCGCGCTCTTCAGCACGAAGCGCATGCTCAAGTCGTTGACCTGCACCAGCGGGCCGCCGCTACGCGCGCCGAAGTCGCGGCGCTGTCCCAGCCAGTGCGTGGCCAGATCCAGCGGCTGCGTTGGCTTTTTCACGTCCTCGATGTAGGTCACCAGCGGAAAGCGCCGCAGCTTGATGTCGGGACGCGGCACCGCCGAGATCAGGCTGCGCGTGTAGGGATGGTCGGGGTCGCCCAGGATCTTGGAGGTGGGGCCCTGTTCAACCAGCTTGCCGTGGTACAGCACCGCCACGCGGTCCGTCACGTCGGCGATCACGCCCATGTCGTGCGTGATGATGATCATGCCTACCTGCTCTTCGCGGCACAGTTTCTTGAGCAGTTCCAGGATCTGCGCCTGGATCGACACGTCGAGCGCGGTGGTGGGTTCGTCGGCGATGATGACTTCGGGCTCGCAGCACAGCGCCAGCGCGATCACCACGCGTTGCCGCATGCCGCCGGAGAACTGGTGCGGGTACTGCTTGACGCGCAGTTCTGGCTGGTCGATGCCGACCTGCGCCAGCAATTGCACCGCGCGCTTCTGCGCCTCGGCGTGGGACAGGTCCAGGTGTACCTGCATGGTTTCCACCAGCTGGCTTTCCACCGTCTGCAGCGGGTCCAGCGAGGTCAGCGGATCCTGGAAGATCATGCCGATGCGGCGGCCGCGCACCTTGCGCTTCTGCGCCGGGTTCAGCGTGTCGATGCGTTCGCCGTTGAGCAGCACGGCGCCGCCGGCGAGCCGGCCGGGCGCTTCCAGCAGGCCGATCACGGCATTGCCTATGGTGGACTTGCCGGCGCCGGACTCGCCGACCACGCCCAGGATTTCGCCTTTTTCCAGGGATAGCGAGACGCCGTCCACGGCCACCAGCGTGCCGCGGCGGCTGGGGAATTCGATGCGGATGTCTTCGATGTTCAACAGGGCCATGGCATCCTCAGCGCAGCTTGGGGTTGAGCGCGTCGCGCAGCCAGTCGCCCAGCAGGTTGACCGACAGCACCAGCGCCACCAGCGCGATGCCGGGGAAGATGGAGATCCACCACATGCCCGAGAACAGGTAGCTGTTGCCGATGCGGATCAGCGTGCCCAGCGACGGCGCCGTGGGCGGCACGCCCACGCCCAGGAACGAGAGCGTGGCTTCGGTGATGATGGCGATGGCCAGGTGGATGGTGGCGATGACTAGCACCGGTCCCATCACGTTGGGCAGGATGTGGCGGCGCAGGATGGTGAACGGGCCGATGCCGATGAGGCGCGCCGCCTGCACGTATTCCTTGTTGCGCTCCACCAGCGTGGAGCCGCGCACGGTACGCGCGTATTGCACCCAGCCAGAGATGCCGATGGCGAAGATCAGCACATACAGCGCAAGCTGGTCGTGCATGTCGCGCGGCAGCAGGCCGCGCGCCACGCCGTCGATCAGCAGCGCCACCAGGATGGCCGGAAACGACAGCTGCACGTCGGCGATGCGCATGATGAAGCTGTCCACGCGGCCGCCGGCATAGCCGCTGATGAGGCCGAGCGTCACGCCCAGCACCATCGAAAACAGCACGGAAGCGAAGCCCACCAGCAATGACACGCGCGAGCCGTACAGCACCGCCGACAGGATGTCGCGGCCCTGGTCGTCGGTGCCCAGCAGGAAGTCGGGGCTGCCGCCCTCTTCCCAGGATGGCGGCGTGTTGGCGTCCATGATGCTCAGGGACGCCAGGTCGAAGGGGTTGTGCGGCGCGACCACGGGCGCGAACAGCGCGCCCAGCAGGATGGCCAGCGTGACGATCGCGGCGATGATGGCGCCGGGCGAACGCTTGAAGCTGTGCCAGAGGTCGCTGTCGGCCGCGCGGGCGAAGAAGGGAGCGATGCGAGCAATCATGATGAGTCCTTTACTTGCTCTGCACGCGCAGACGCGGGTCCACGGCGAAGTACAGCAGGTCCACGACCAGGTTGATGACCACGAACATGAAGGCGATCAGCACCAGGTAGGCCGCCATGACGGGGATGTCCACCATGCTGATGGCCTGGATGAACAGCAGACCCATGCCGGGCCACTGGAACACGGTTTCCGTGATGATGGCGAAGGCGATGATGGAGCCCAGTTGCAGCCCGGTAATCGTGATGACCGGCACCATGGTGTTCTTCAGCGCGTGGCGGAAATTGATCAGCCGTTCCGGCAGGCCGCGGGCGCGCGCGAACTTGATGAAGTCGGCGCGCAGCACTTCCAGCATTTCGGCGCGCACCAGCCGCATGATCAGCGTCATCTGGAACAGCGCCAGCGTGATGGCGGGCATGATCAGCGCCAGCCAGCCTGATTTGGTCAGGAAGCCCGTGGTCCACCATCCCAGGCTGACCACGTCGCCGCGTCCGAAGCTGGGCAGCCATCGCAGCTGCACGCCGAAGAACAGGATGAGCAGGATGCCGATCAGGAAGGTGGGCAGCGAGATGCCGGCCAGAGAGATCGCCATGAAGGCCTTGGACAGCACGCCGTGGCGCTTGAGGGCGGTATAGATGCCCATGGGTATGCCCAGGGCCAGCGCCATCACGGCGGACACGAAGGACAGTTCCAGCGTGGCTGGCATGCGCTCTTCGAGCAGCTCGCTGACCGGCCGGCGATGGCGGTACGACATGCCGAAGTCGCCGCGTACGGCGTTGGCGACGAAGTGCGCGTACTGCACCACGAACGGGTCGTCCAGGCCCAGCTGTTCGCGCAGTTGCACGCGTTGTTCAGGGGTGGTGTCCTGGCCCACCATGCTGGCTATCGGGTCGCCCACATAGCGGAACATGGCGAACGCGATCAGCGCCACCGTCAACATCACCAGCACCGACTGGATAAGCCGTTGCGCAATAAAGGAAAGCATTATCGGGAGCCCTCGGTTTCAGATAACGCCGGGCCGCGAGTCCCGCGGATGGCGGGAGCCGGGGCTGGGCCGGGCGCGCCCGGGCGGCATGCGCCGCCCGGGGCTCGCGCGTCGCTGGCCGCTTACGGCAGGACGACGTCGCGCAGGTCGAGCACGTCGTCGGCGCGCTGGATGACCTTGATGTTGTCCTTCACGCCCCAGGACATGGGCTGCTGATGCAGGGGCAGGTAGCCATAGTCGTTGCGCACGATCTCGAAGGCTTCCTTGATCATGGCGTTGCGCTTGGCCTGGTCGGTTTCGACGCCGATCTTGTCGGTGAGCTCGTCGACCTTCTTGTTGCAGTAGCCGCCCAGGTTGAACTGGCCCGCGGCCGTCTTGGCATTGCGGCAGGAGGTCAGGTTCAGCAGCGTGTTGTGCGCGTCGGTGGAGCTGGGCGTCCAGCCCAGCATGTACATGCTGGTCTGGTTGCCGGCCTGCAGCAGGATCTTGCCGAAGTACTTGGACTTGGTCTGCGCCAGCAGGTTGATCTTGATGCCTACGCGGGCCAACATGCCGGCCACGGCCTGGCAGACCTTTTCGTCGTTGACGTAACGGTCGTTCGGGCAGTCCATGGTGACCGTGAAGCCCTTGGGATAGCCGGCTTCGGCCAGCAGCTTCTTGGCGCGTTCGGGATCCGGCTTGTACGGCGCGCCGAAGGATTCGTCATAGCCGTTGATGGCGGTGGCGATGAGCGAGCCCAGCGGCTTGGCCGCGCCGCGCATGATCTTCTCGTTGATGGCCTTGGTGTCCACGGCCAGCACAACGGCTTCGCGCACCTTGGGATCCTTGAAGGGATTCTTGCCCTTCACGTCCGAGAAGAGCAGTTCGTCGCGGTCCTGGTCCATGCCGATGAAGATGGCGCGCGCTTCGGGTGCGGTCAGCGGCTTGACGCCCTTGGCGTCTTCGAGCCGCTTCCAGTCCTGCACGGGCACCGGCTGCACCAGGTCCATTTCGCCGGAGATCAGCGCGGCCACGCGTGTCGCTTCCTGCGTGATCGGCTGGAAGATGACCTCGTCGACGTTGGTCTTGATGTTCTTGTTCCAGTAGCCGTCGTAGCGCTTGAGCACGGTCTTCACGTCGGGCTGGCGCGAGGTCAGCATGAAGGGGCCGGTGCCGTTGGCGTTCAGGTTGGCGTAGTTGCCCTGGTTGTCGCCCTTGACGTTGGTGGCTTCGGTGGTCTTGTTCTTTTCCGACCACGACTTGCTCATGATGTACAGGAACACCCATTCGCGCGGCAGGATGGGGTTGGGCGTGGGCGTGATGACTTCGATGGTGTAGTCGTCCACCTTCTTGATGTCGGACGCCTTGGCGCCATAGCCCTTCATGTCGGAGCCCGGGGTCAGGCTGCGCTTCCAGGAGAAGATGACGTCGTCGGCCGTGAACGGCGAGCCGTCATGGAACTTCACGCCCTTGCGCAGTTTGAACACCCATTTGTTGGGTTCGGGGTTTTCCCAGCTTTCCGCCAGCAGCGGCGTCAGCTTCAGGTTGCCGTCGTAGCCGGCCAGCGTTTCGTAGATGTTGCCCTGGAAGCCCAGCGTGAACGTTTCGTTCAGGGCCATCGGATCCATGGACGTCGCATCGCCTTGGTAGGACCAGTGTAAGGTCTTGGCGGCCGCGCCGGCGCTGAATGCCAAAGAGGCGGCGACGGCAGCCGCGAGCGCAGCTTGCTTCAGGTGGGGAAAAGTACGCATAGCCCTCATGCTCCGTGTGGTGCGCGGATAGCGCGACAGAAGTGACAGGGCCCCGGCCCCATGGGGAACCGGGGCATGGCGTTGCTGCTTACGACGAAAGACGGATTGGGGTCTGGCGATACGCAGCGCGAACCGCACGCGGGCCGCCTGTGATGGCGCTGCCGGGAATCACTGCGCAGGACTTCGACTTCACGATAGACCCAACCCCTTGTGATTATCATGACGGGGACGGACCCGCGCCGATGCAGAACGAATGTTATAGACCCATTCGTTTAAGCGTCAATCGGTTTGGATTGGGGTTAGTACTTGCTTGCCGGCTGCGTGGAATGGTGCGTGCGGCGCAGGCGGGCGGTTCCGCCTTCAGGCGCCGGGCGGCGGCGCGTCGGCAAGGGTTTTCGCCAATTCGCGCACCACGCGCTTGCGGCGGTCGCTGTCTTCGTAGGGCTCGCCCAGGGCCGACCATTCGGGCCGGCTGCGGGCTTCCTTCAGCGCCTCGGGCAAGGGTCCCTTGCGCCAGGCTTCATCCTCCGGATGATCTAGCCTCAATGGCTCGCGTGCGGCGTGGCCGCGGCGCTCAAGCGCTTCGATAAGTTGCCGCTGGCGCAAGGCCAAAAGCCGCAGCACCGCGTCGTCGACGCTGATCTCGCGCCAGCCGCGCAGCTTGCCGGCCACGCGCTTGCCCAGCTTTTCCACGCCTTGCCACAGGCCGCCCGCGGCGGCGCCGATCAGCATGCCGGTGCCCAGGCTCAAGCCCGCGCTGAACAGGTCCACCGCCGCGCCGGCCATGGCGCCCGCGGCGGCGCCCATGCCTACCTGCACGCCCATGTCCTTTAGCGCCTGGGGATGGAACAGGTCCATGCCCCAGCGCTCGCCCTGCAAGGGCAGCGCATCGTCGGTGAAATCGGCTGCGCGGAAGTTGTAGAGCGCCAGCAAGGCGTTGACGCAGGTCTGTTCGCGTTGGCGCACCTGGTCGCGCAGTTTGCTTGAGGCGGCCGTGAGCGCCGCTTCGTCGCTGGCGCTGGCGACGTGCAAGGCGGCTACGTCCACCAACAGGTCGGCCAGCAGTTCGTAGGCCGAGCCACGACGCGTCCGACGCTGCTCGGCCAGGCTGGCGGACAGTCGGGCCAGCGCGGCGGCGTGGCGGTCCAGCAGCACGCCGAGCTTGGCGTAGAGTTGCTGCTCGCCATCCAGCGGCGGCGCGACGGTGTCGAACTCCACCACGGCATGCAGCCCCAGCCGCGCCATGGCGGCGCGCCATTCATCGGCGCGGTGCGCGGGTGCGTTGACGAAGTTCAGCACCGGCAGCAGGGGCCGGCCACAAGCGGCCAGGATGGCGAGTTCGTCGCGGTGCTTACCCAGCACCGGATCGCGCGCGTCGATGACGTACAGCGCGGCGTCGCAGTCCAGCATCTTGGCCAGCACGCGCGCCTCCTGCTCATAGCGGCCATGCGCGGCGGGCGTGTCGAGAAAGCGGCGGATGCGCGCGGGGCCGTCCAGGCGCTCTTGCGGGCTGTCCAGCTTTTCCAGGTACTCCAGCAGCGAGATGCTGTCTTCCATGCCTGGCGTGTCGAACCATTCCAGCACGGCCCGTCCTTCCAGCCGCAGGCGCGCGCCTTCGACGTGGCGGGTGGTGCCGGGGCTGTCGGCGACTTCGCCGAAGCGGGTGTCACGCGTCAGCGTGCGCAGCAGCGAGGTCTTGCCGGTGTTGGTGTGGCCGACCAGCGCGATCCTGATGATGTCTTCAGCCATGGCCGGACTCCAGCCACGAGAGCGGGGCAATGGGCGCTTGCAGCACCGCGTCGGCAGGCAGGCCGAGGGCAAGCAGGCGTTCGCGCCATAGCGGCGCGCGGGTGGCGGGGGCAACGGTGTCCGCATGCGGCGTGATCAGCCAGATGCGCGTCTGTTCCGCATGCGCGGCCAGTTCGGCGATCAGCGACAGCGTGCCGCGGTCGGGAGTCTGGCGCGCGTCGCAGGCGATCAGCAGACGCTTGGCGGCCTTGCCGGCCAATGCGTCCAGCACGCGGTTGCGTTCTTCGCGGTTGTCCAGATTGCCGGCCTGCTGGATGCCCGCGGGCATGTCCGCGGGCGGCCAGGCCAGGTCCGCCGGCAGTTCCAGTCCCAGCAGCACGGGCTGGCCGCCCAGGCCCGCGAGTGGCGGCGCGCCGACCCGGGGTTCGTGCAAGGGATCGACCGGGCGGTCTATGCCGGTGGACAGGGCGGGCGGTTCCAGGCGGTCGCGCAGAGCGGAGAAGCCGGGCAGCGCGGGATCGATGCGCAGGCCGCGCAAGGCGCGCAGCGAACCCGCCACGCACAGCGCGCCGGCCAGCAGACGGGGCAGGATGCCGTAGACCACCAGCACGCCGATCAGCCAGAGCGACCACTGCACCTGCGCTTCGGCGGGCAGGGCCTGGGCGCCGTCGCTGGCGCGGATCATGGCAGCGTCTGGCATCGGAAAGCCCAGTTGGGCCGGCAGCCAGCCCAGAGCCTGCGTCAGGCGCACGAAGGTGTCGGGCGCCAGCAAGGTGGTGGCCCAGATGAAGCGGTAGCTGGCGGTGGACAGCACGGCCAGCAGCACCGCCAACGCCGCGCACAAGGCAGTCAGCCACAGCAGATGGCTGATGCTGCCGAACAGCCAGCGCAAGGCGCCGGCGCGGGCCAGCAGGTTGAGGAAGGCCTGCGGCACCAGCGCGCTGTCGGGGCCGCGCGCCAGCTTGCGGGTGGCCCACAGCCAGACCCGTCCCAGTCCCGTGACGGAGGACGCCCGCAGCAGGAAACTGGCCAGCCAGAGCAGGAAGGTGAGCGCATGCAGGCCCAGCAAGGCGCCCAGTGCCCACAGCACGTTGACTGCGCGGGAGCCGTCGCCCAACGCGCCCAGCGCCGCGCCCGCGCCGGAAAGCGCGGCCAGCAGGAATAGCAAGGCCAGGATGGCGAGCGCGCTGCGGCGCCATGTTTCGACCAGGGAGACGAGGTTCTCGCGTTGTGCCAGCAACTCGGCGCGGGCCAGGATGCGTGACGGCAGATCGCCGTCCTGCTGGCGCACGCGGCGCACCGTGTCTGCGTCTTCCAGCGGCCCCCAATGCGCTTCACGCAGGCGGATCAATTCTGCCAGCCAGTGCGCGCGCACGGGGCCGGCGCCGAGGGGGTCAGCCGTGGGGGAGGAATCGCGAGAGGTCGTAGACGGCATCGCGTCGGGCGGCGGTACGGTCAGGCCCTGGGGGCGGTGGGCCATTGTAGACCGGGCGGGCCGCGAAACGGGGCCGCAGCGCTGCTCAGTGCCTGGTGCGCGCGCTGCGGTATTGTCCCGGCGTGACGCCGACGGCGTCGCGGAAGACCCGCGCCAGATGGCTGGCGTTGCCGAAGCCGCTGGCTTGGGCAATGCCGGCCAGATCGCCCTTGCCGGCCGCCAGCAGCTTGCGTGCGTGCGCCAGCCGCCGTGTCCGTACCCAGGCGTGCGGTGGTTCGCCGAAAGAGGTGTGGAACATGCGGGCGAAGTGGTAGGTGGAGAGCGCCGCCACGCCCGCCAGCTCGTCCAGCGTCAACGGTTCGGCCAGATGCGCGTCGACGTAGTCCATGATGCGCCGGCGCACCACGGGCGCCAGGCCGCCGCGCAGCGTTGCCGCAGGCTTGCGCGCCACGCCTTGGTTCAGCAGATGGTGCAGCACGGTCTCGGCCGCGCTGCTGGCCGCCAGCCGGTCGGCGGGCTGGTTCCAGTCGGTCTCCAGCAGTTGCCGGCATACGTCGATCAGCGAGTCGTCGTGGATGTACGTGCGGTCGCGCAGTTCCAGCGTGCGAGGCTCGCAGTCCAGCCGCATGACGGCTTCGCGGGCCAGGCGTTCCGGCGCGATGTAGAGATGCAGGAAGTGCACGGAGTCGTTCATGCTCCAGCGCGAGTAGTGCTCCGAGGGCAGCACGCAGAATTTGCCGGCGCCGCCGTGCAGCCGGTCCTGGCCCAGGCGGAACGACTTGTCGCCGCCGTGCAGATAGAGCGACAGGGTGTGATGGCCGGGGTTGTCGTAGCCCATGGTCTCGTGCGCGCTGCGCGACCATTGCGAGATGGCGATGCCCTCGCCCAGCGCAGCGGCCCGCCCCAGCGTCGCGGTGGAGCTCGCCAGGGTGCGGAAGACGGAGAAATCGGCTGGAGCCGAAGCGACGGTAGGCATATGAGTGGAATGCTACTGCGATCCCGCGCGCGCCGCGTGCGCGCGAAGAAGAAAACCGCAAGAACCGGCAATCCTCGCTGGCCGGGCGGGCGCAAACTGGATTCCTGGGCGGTTTTCCGGACCGCCGTTCCCTGTTTCGGCACCGCATCGTGAATCTTTTCCTGTATTTCCTCACTGTCGTCATCTGGGGCACTACCTGGATCGCCATCAAGCTGCAGCTGGGCGTGGTGGCCATACCCGTCTCGATCTTCTATCGGTTTGCGCTGGCGGGCCTGATCCTGTTCGCGGCCCTGGCTCTGACCCGCAAGCTGCAAAAAATGGACCGGCGCGGCCACTGGCTGTGCGTGGGCCAGGGCCTGTGCCTGTTCTGCCTGAACTTCCTGTGCTTCTATACGGCAACCCAATGGATCCCCAGCGGCCTGGTGTCGGTGGTGTTTTCGGCGGCCACGCTGTGGAACGCGCTGAATGCCCGCCTGTGGTTTGGCACCCGCGTCGCGCCGCGCGTGATGGCGGCCGGCGCCTTGGGTTTCTCGGGTCTGGTGCTGCTGTTCTGGCCGGAACTGGCCGGGCAGCAGGCCAGCCACGAAACCTTGCTGGGCCTGGGCTTCGCCTTGTTGGGCACGTTCTGTTTTTCCACCGGCAACATGCTGTCGTCGTTGCAGCAGCGCGCCGGCATCCGGCCCTTGACCGGCAATGCCTACAGCATGCTCTATGGCGCGGCCATCCTGCTGGCGGGTTGCGTGGCGGCGGGCCTGCCGTTCGAGTTCGATAGTTCCGCCTCGTACGTGGGCGCTCTGCTCTACCTGGCCATTCTCGGATCCGTGGTCGGGTTCACGGCCTATCTGACGCTGGTGGGGCGCATGGGGCCGGCTCGCGCCGCCTACTGCACGGTGCTGTTCCCGGTCGTGGCCCTGAGCGTGTCCACGTTTGCCGAAGGCTATCAGTGGACAGCGCCGGCCCTGCTGGGCCTGGCGCTGGTGATGTTGGGCAACTTGCTGGTCTTCACGAAGTGGACGCCCTTCGCGCGGCGCGCGGCGGCTTGAGCGCCGCCTGGAGCCCTGTGCAAGGCTGCTTGGGGTGAACAGGCCCTAGCGGGCCAGGGCGCGCAGCCCTTCCAGCAGGCGGTCGATTTCTTCGTCGTTGGTCAGATAGCTGACCGATGCCCGCGCAATCTGCGTCAGGCCGCGAGCCTCCATGTCCAGCGGGGTATAGGGCACGCCGTTGCTGCCGATGGTGATGCCCTGCGCCGCCATGGCGCGCTGCACCGATACCGCGTCCTGGCCGGCCAGGTTGAAGGACACCAGGCCAGAGCGTTCGTGGCCCTGGTCCAGCACGGTGATGCCGGGGATGGCTGCCAGTTCCGTCCGCAGGGCCCGGGCTGTGGCGTCAATGCGCGCGCGGATGGCCGGCAGACCGATGTCCAGCGCCTCCTGCAAGGCATTGGCCAGACCGCAGCGCAGCGCCAGTGAAGCCTCCGCCGATTCCAGGCGAGCGGCGTCCTGGCGCAGCACGGGCTCGCCGTCCGCGCCCAGGGGAGCGGAATGGGTGTCGACGAAGGCCGGCGTGAGCCGGTCCAGGAAGCCGCGCCGCACGTACAGCAGGCCGGTGCCGCGCGGGCCGCGCAGCGCCTTGCGCCCTGCCCCGCTCAGCACGTCGCAGCCGATCTGCGCCACGTCCACGGGCAACTGGCCGACCGCCTGCGCCGCATCCACGAAGTACGGGATGCGATGGCGGCGCGCCACGTTGCCGATGGCGGCGGCGGGATTGATCAGGCCGCCGTTGGCCGGCAGCCAGGTCAGCGCGATCAGGCGCACTCGTTCGTCCAGCATGGCCTCCAGCGCTTGCGCGTCGGTGCAGCCGCTATCGTCCGAAGGGATGACTTCCAGCGTGGCGCCGGCGCGCTGCGCCCTGAGCCGCATGGCGGCCAGGTTGCCGCCCCATTCGTGGCGGCCCACCAGAATGCGATCGCCGGGGCGCCACGGTTCCAGCGCCGCAAAAGCCGCGCCCCAGCCGGGCGAGTTGCCGCCCGTCAGCGCGATTTCGCTTGGGTCCGCGTTAAGCAGCCGGGCCGCCAGCGTGCGAGCGTTCTCAATCAGCTCGCGGGACCTCACGCCGGCTTCCATCGGCCCTTGAGTGGCTTCGCGTTGCAGGTGCGCGTGGATGGCCTGCAGCGTCGCCGCCGAGGGCAGCGACGCGCCGGCGTGATTGAAATGGACCGTGGTGTGGGCGCCGGGAGTCTGGGCGCGCAACGCTTCCACGACGCTGGGGGTCAAGGGGGCGGACATGGCGGCTCCGGCAGGGATCAGGCTTGCGTGAGCGCGATGACCGCTTCGACTTCGACTGCCACGCCCTGCGGCAGGGACGCCACGCCGACGGCGCTGCGCGCGTGACGGCCGGCATCGCCGAAGACCTCGACCATCAGGTCCGAGGCGCCGTTGGCGATGGCGCTTTGGCGGTTGAAGTCGGGCGTGCTGGCCACGAACACGCCCAGGCGCACGACGCGGGCCACGCGGTCCAGCTTGTCGCCGGTGGCGGCCGCGATCTGCGACAGCAGGCCCAACGCGGACAAGCGCGCCGCCTCTACGCCGTCGGCATCCGAAATCTGGTCGCCCAGGCGTCCCAGATAGGCTGCCTTGCCGTCCTTGCGGGAAATCTGGCCGGAGATATACAGCAGGTTGCCTTCCTGCACGAAAGGCACGTAGTTGGCGGCGGGCGCGGAAGCGGCTTCGAGGGTCAGGCCAAGTTCGGCTACGCGGCCGGAGATAGAACGGGTCATGAGGGACTCCTGAATGGGAAAAGAAGGGCAAGCCTCATGCTATCGGCCGCTGCCGACCCTGACCAATCAATTTTTGCGCAGTACACATGAGCAAAACTAATGCGTATCGCCCTGCGCCTGCGCTTCCTGCAACAGCCAATCAAGGAAGCGTTGCGCGGCCTCGCCCAGCGCGCCGCGCGGCGTCACGAACCACCAGCCGATGCGCGGCGCCTCCAGCGTAGTACCCGGCAGAGCATGCACCAGCGCCCCGCTGGCGAGCTGGGCGCTGATCAGGCGGTGGCGGCCCATCGCCATGCCTTGGCCGGCCAGCGCAGCCTCCACGACGATGTTGTAGTCATGCAGGCGCACGGGTTGCACGCCGCCCAGGTCCACGCCATGATGCCGCGCCCACGCGTCCCATTCGAAGGGATGGCGCGCATGCGAGGCCAGCAGCGGAAAGCGCAGCAGGTCTTGTGGCGTGCGCGGGCGCTTCCTGCCCGCGATCAGCGCGGGCGCGCAGACGACCGACAGCCGCTCCGCCATGATCAGCCGGGAGCGCACGCCAGGCCACACGCCGCGGCCGTAGCGGATGGCGACGTCGACCTCTCCGCCCGCCACGTCAGCCAAACCGATGTCGGGCTGCAATTGCAGATCGACGTCCGGATGGGCCGCGCCAAACGCCGCCAGGCGCGGCGCCAGCCAGCGCGTGGCGAAAGACGCCAGCAATCCGACGCGCAGCGTCTGGCGCGGCGTTGCGGGCGCGCGGAGTTCGTCGGTGCCCTGGCGCAGCAGTTCGAAAGCCGCGTGCACGCGTTCGTAGTAGGCCTGTCCTGCCGCAGTCAACGCCACGGCGCGCGTACGCCGTTCGAACAACGCCACCCCCAACTCGGCTTCCAGGCGCTGGATATGGTGGCTGACGGCGCTTTGCGTCACGAAGAGTTCCTGCGCGGCCAGCGAAAAGCTCATGCGCCGCGCGGCGGCTTCGAAAGCGCGCAGGGAAACCAGGGCGGGCAGGGATCGCGCGGAACGCATGGAGACGTGGAAAACCGTGATGATGGAATGCGCATCATCGTACGCCGCGCGCCGCCCGGCAAATGGGCTGGATAGCCGCTTTCAAATGCAAAAGGCCCGCAAACAAGTTGCGGGCCCTTCAGTACTGCATTCTTTGGCTCCCCGAGCTGGGCTCGAACCAGCGACCTGCGGATTAACAGTCCGTCGCTCTACCGACTGAGCTATCGGGGAACAGGTAGAGGGGGCGAATTATGCACAAAAAAACGGAAGAATGCAAAACGGGGTGGGCGCGGGAGGTCGACGCGGCGAATATTTGCCTGTCTTACCAACGCGCGGGCGCATGCAGCGGGCATTTGCCGTACCAAAACGCAGTCCGGGTGGGGCAGTACCAACGGGGTCAGGCGGGAACCATTCCCTTCAGCGCCGACGGCGGGCCAGCGTCTTCAATGGCTCCTTGCCGGATACCCGTGCTGCCACTTGTAATGGCGCGCAACCCGTAGTCCGTGAGTATCAGTTCCCGAACCTGGATTACCGCGCCCGGCCTGGAAATGAGTCGGGATCCCTTGAAGAAGGCTTCAGGTTTCTTGCTGGCGGCAGTGGTCATATCAATACCTTTTGGTGACGAAGTCGCTGATGGCTTTGGCGCCGGCGCCTACGATCTCCGCGACATCGTTGCGTTCGAAAAGCGCACGGTCGCTCGAGTCCATATAAATCACGCCTACGGGATGCTGGCCTGAACGGTCCAGGACAGGCACCGCCATTGCCGAATAGCGCCCCGGCCCAAGCCGGCGGGCTTGGGTCGCCGTATAACCCCATTCAAGCACCAGCTCCGCACGGAGTTGATCTTCCGTTCGGTGCTGGCTGGACATGACCAGCGGTGTTTTGCTGCGGACGGCCCTGCCCGCGATGCCGGTGTGCACGGGAAAGGTCCGCCCTGCGCCCTCGCCGCCTGCGCCCGCGTAGTTGATGATCTGCTCGATTTCCCGCGGTTCATGAACGGGAGGAACGACACGGTGGAAGGTGGTGCGCAGGTCGGCTCCGCACTTGCGCTTGTTGCACCATTCGGCAAGCATGGTGTGCATTGTGGAAACCGCTGCACCCAGACCTTCGTGGACGACGTCCGGCCCGTCCATGTCGTCTTCGGCGCGTGCCACAGCCACGCGAACCAGCGCAGCCAGAATCAGCCAGACGCCAGTAGCCGCCGTCAGGCCGAACATCCATGATTCCAAGAGCGGTTCGCGCCAGCTCTTCACTGCGGCGGTTCCGGCAACGAGGATGGGCGGGCCGTTGAACAGGACTTCCCTGGGCCACCGCTTTTGCCAGAGGCGCTTTTGCCGCACGCCGGGGAGATGATTGATATGCATGGAACCGTGCCTTCTGGGCGGAACTTGGCGCGATTGTAGTCAGCGATTTCGCGTAAAGGCCTGGTTGCAGAGTCCGGCGGCGCGTTAATAGGACCAAGTGCCATGAGCGGGTTCAGAGCCGGGCGTTCAGGGCCGGATTCGGGCAATAAAAAACCCGCGCCGTCATAGCCGGTGCGGGTTTTTCAGATCGTCTCTGGACGGATCTGCATCTGGAATCTGGTGCCGGTGAAAGGAATCGAACCCTCGACCTTCTCATTACAAGTGAGCTGCTCTACCAACTGAGCTACACCGGCGCTGCGTGCCAGGCGCACGCGAAGGGCTGCATTGTAATGAAAAAAATGCAGACCTTGCGTGGAGGCCTTATTTGACGATGGTCAGGCGCGGACGCTTGGGTTCGTCGTCGTCTCCGCCGTCGTCGCCGGGGGCGGCGTCGGCGTCGGAGCCTTCGGGCGCGGCGGGGACCGTCGCACCCTGGGCGCCTGCTTCCGGCGGTTCGTAGGGCTGCACTTCGAAGCCCATGCCGGCGCCGGTTTCGCGCGCGTAGATGGCGCTGACGGCGCCCACGGGAACGTAGACGTTTTCGGTCACGCCGCTGAAGCGGGCCTGGAATTCGATGAATTCGTTGCCCAGCGTCAGGCGGTTGGTGGCCAGCGTGCCTACGTTCAGCGTGATCTGGCCGTCGCGCACATGGGCGACGGGCACCATGGTGTGCTCGTCGACCTGCACGGTGATGTAGGGCGTGTAGCCGTTATCGGTGCACCATTCGTGCAGCGCGCGGATCAGGTACGGTTTGGTCGAAGTTTCACCCATCACGCAACAGCCTTAGCGACGCATCACTTTTTCCGAAGGCGTCAGCGCTTCGATGTAGGCCGGACGCGAGAAGATGCGTTCGGCGTACTTTTGCAGCGGCGCCGCGTTCTTGGGCAGTTCGATGCCGTAGTGGTCCAGGCGCCACAGCAGCGGAGCCACGGCCACGTCGAGCATGGAGAATTCCTCGCCCAGCATGTACTTGTTCTTCAGCAGCATGGGGGCCAGCTGGGCCAGGCGGTCGCGGATGTTCTGGCGGGCGTTGGCCAGCTTCTTTTCGTCGGGCTTGGCGCTGCGGTCTTCCAGCGTCGAGACGTGAACGAACAGTTCCTTCTCGAAGTTGTAGAGGAACAGGCGGGTGCGGGCGCGCATGACCGGGTCGGCGGGCATCAGCTGCGGATGCGGGAAGCGCTCGTCGATGTACTCGTTGATGATGTTCGACTCGTACAGGACCAGGTCGCGTTCGACCAGAATGGGCACTTGACCGTACGGGTTCATCACCGAGATGTCTTCGGGCTTGTTGTACAGGTCGATGTCGCGGATCTCGAAATCCATGCCTTTCTCGAACAACACGAAGCGGCAGCGTTGCGAAAACGGACACGTGGTTCCGGAATAGAGCACCATCATGGCGGTAAGTCCTTTATTGAAAAACGAAAGGCCAGCGCCTTAATCTAGCAGGCGCTGGCCCCAATTGCCAGGCGGGATAGGCGTACAGCCCTATCCGCCAATTCCGTCCCTAATTGCAATCGGGGACGGATAAAAACCTGGCGGGGCGTTGCGGTTAGCGCACGTGTTTCCAGTACGAGGCATTGAGGCGCCAGGTAACCAGGAAGAACAGCAGCAGGAACAACATGACACCGACGCCGAGACGGACGCGGAATGTCTGGACGGGTTCGGCCATCCAGGACATGAACGCAGTCAGGTCGGCGACGTCGTTGTCGTATGTTGCGACTTGGGCCGGGTTGGCGGCCTTAAATTTGGCATCGAAGGTGGCATGGCCGTGGTAGTTGGCTACCGGTTCGGCCTTGACCGTGGAAAAACCCTGTGCATCGTACACCGTGGTGACGCGTTCCCAGGTTTTGGGGGCGTCACCCTTGCTTTCGACCTCGTGCATGGCGACGGTCGTGAGCTCGCGCGGACCCTGCACTTCCCAGAGGGCGTGGGGCATGCCCACGGCCGGGAAGACCAGGTTGTTCCAGCCCGTGGCGCGCGACGTGTCGCGGTAGAAGGTGCGCAGGTAGGTGTAGATGTAGTCGGCGCCCGAGGGGCCGGCGTTCACGGATTTGGCGCGCGCGATCACGGACAAGTCCGGGGGCGTCGTGCCGAACCACTGCTTGGCATCCTTCGGGGTCATGGCGACGTTCATCATGTCGCCGACCTTTTCGCCGGTGAACAGCAGGCTTTCCTTGATCTGCTGGTCGGTCAGCCCGATGTCCTTGAGCTTGTTGTAGCGCATCGAGGACGCGCTATGACAGTTCAGGCAGTAGTTGACGAACAGCTTGGCTCCGTTCTGCAGCGACGACATGTCGTTGACGCGGTACGGGGCCTTGTCCAGCGGGTAGCCGCCGCCGGCGGCGAGGGTAACGGTACACGTGAGCATCAAGGCCACGGCACCAATCAGCTTCTTGATCATGGTTAATCCGTTATCTGGTGGGCTCAGTGGGCGTGGAACGTGACGCGCTCGGGCACTTGCTTGAAAGTGCCCAGGCGGCTCCAGACCGGCATCAGGAAGAAGAATGCCAGGTACAGCAGCGTGCCGATTTGCGACGTGATGTTCAACGGCGGACTGGGCGGCTGCGTACCGATGTAGCCGAGCACCAGGAAGTTGACCATGAAGATGCCGTAGATCCATTTGTGCCAGGTCGGGCGGTAGCGGATCGACTTGACCGGGGAATGGTCCAGCCACGGCAGGAAGAACAGGATGACGACCGTGCCGCCCATGGCGACCACGCCCCAGAACTTGGCGTCGATCACGCGCAGCAGCACGGCCACGACGATCAGGATGCCGGGGACGGCGATGCGCATGAAGCCCTTCAGGTTGCTCTTGACGAGCAGCGCGATGGCGCCCAGCACGGAAGCGCCCGCCAGCACCCAGGTGAACTCGTCGGTGGTGGCGCGCAACATCGAGTAGAACGGCGTGAAGTACCAGACCGGGGCGATGTGCGGAGGCGTCTTCAGCGAGTCGGCAGGGATGAAGTTGTTGAACTCGAGGAAGTAGCCGCCCATTTCCGGCGCGAAGAACACGATGAACGCGAACACCAGCAGGAAGCCGGCCACGCCCATCAGGTCATGCACGGAGTAGAACGGGTGGAACGGGATGCCGTCCTTCGGGCGGCCGTACTTGTCCTTCGGGCCTTGCTTGATTTCGATGCCGTCCGGGTTGTTCGAGCCGACTTCGTGCAGCGCCACCAGGTGGGCCGCGACCAGGCCCACCAGCACCAGCGGGATGGCGATGACGTGGAAGGCGAAGAAGCGGTTCAGCGTGGCGTCCGACACGACATAGTCGCCGCGGATCCAGATGGACAGCTCAGGACCGATGAAGGGAATGGCCGCGAACAGGTTCACGATCACCTGCGCGCCCCAATAGGACATCTGGCCCCAGGGCAGCAGATAGCCGAAGAAGGCTTCCGCCATCAGACAGAGGAAGATCGCGACGCCGAAGATCCATACCAGTTCGCGCGGCTTGCGGTAGGAACCGTAAAGCAGCCCGCGCAGCATGTGCAGGTACACGACGACGAAGAACATCGACGCGCCGGTGGAGTGCATGTAGCGCACCAGCCAGCCCCATGGGACTTCGCGCATGATGTATTCGACGGACTGGAACGCGCGTTCGGCGTCCGGCTTGTAGTGCATGACCAGGAAGATGCCGGTCACGATCTGCAGCACCAGCACCAGCAGGGCCAGTGAGCCAAAGAAGTACCAGAAGTTGAAATTCTTCGGTGCGTAGTACTCGGACAGATGGGCTTTCCAGGTGGAGGTCACCGGGAAGCGCCGGTCCAGCCAGCCCAACAGGCCTGTCGTCTCGACGGTTTTCTCGCCAGCCATGTAACGGCTCCTTCTCTAATACGTGGCGTATTTGTTTTACTTACGTAATTCGGGAAAAAAGCGCGACGCGAGCGTCAGGCCTTGTTGTCTTCATCGACGCCCACGATGATGCGGGTGTCGGTGAGATATTGGTACGGCGGGACTTCGAGGTTGTCGGGCGCGGGCTTGTTCTTGTAGACACGGCCAGCCAGATCGAACGTGGAGCCGTGGCAAGGACAGAGGAAACCGCCTTGCCAGTCGGCGCCCAAGCCACCGCCGCCGCCTGTTTCGAAGTGCGAGGTAGGCGAGCAGCCCAGATGGGTACAGATGCCGACGCAGACGAAGAGCTCGGGCTTGCGCGAACGGCCTTCGTTTTCGGCGTATTTGGGCGTGAAGCCGGGGCGTTTGGAGTCAGGATCGGCCAGCAAGGCGTCCTGGGTCTTCAGACCGGCGAGTTGTTCAGGAGACCGGTGGATGATCCAGACCGGCTTTCCGCGCCATTCAACCGTCTTCATGGTGCCGACGGGAATGTCGCCAATATCCACTTCTACGGGAGCCCCGGCAGCGCGGGCTTTTTCGGAGGGAGAAAACGTGCTCACAAGCGGCACTGCCGTTGCGACACCTGCTACGCCACCCACAGCACAGGCGGTGGTAACCCAGAAACGTCGCGAAGGATCAGGTGGCAGGTTGGGATCAACCGCACCGTCCTCATCGTGCACCAGCGTATCCTGACTCATCTTCCTATCCTTGTTGATGCGCCCGCTCTACGAGTAGCATCACTTCTGCGGCATCGGCTTCGCGGGAATTTGTAACAACATAGCAACCGCGTATTATAGCGCCAGCCCACTCACGGGCGTATCACGAAGGGAGTGCTTTTATGAGCAAAGCGACTGGTTTCGTCAAAGAATTCCGAGATTTCGCTGTCAAAGGCAACGCAGTGGACCTGGCAGTCGGTGTCATCATCGGCGCGGCGTTCGGCAAGATCGTCGACTCGCTGGTCAAAGACATCGTCATGCCGCTGGTCAACTTCATACTCGGCGGCTCGGTCGATTTTTCGAACAAGTTCCTGGTTCTGTCGATGCCGGCCGGCTACAACGGCCCCATGACCTACGCCGACCTTACCAAGGCTGGCGCCAACGTTTTCGCGTGGGGCAACTTCGTCACGATCATCATCAACTTCGTGTTGCTGGCCTTCGTGATCTTCTGGATGGTCAAGGCCATCTACAAGGCCCGCGCCAAGGCCGAGGAAGCGCCGGCCGCACCGGCCGCGACGCCCGAAGATGTGGCGCTGTTGCGCGAAATCCGCGATCTGCTCAAGAAGCCCTGATCCGACACTGCCGCAGGTCCGGGATCCGCGCAGCAGCGGATCGCGGGCCGCGGCAGGCGGACGTTCCCGCCGGCGCATGCCGGCCTCCGCTGAACGATCCGCTGCTGGTTTTTCCCCGCTAGTCCTATTCCGCCGCCATTTGCCGTTCGACGCGTCGCGCAAACATGGCGAAGCTCGCGCGCACGATGCTGGGCTTCAACAGAAAGTCGTGCGATTCGGCGGCCAGCGCGTCATTCACCGGTTTGACTTCGCCGTATGCGGCCGCGGCCTGCAGCTGATTGCGGGCCGCGCGTTCGATCAGCACCGACAGGTACAGCGCTTCCTCGACGCAGGAGCCAGCGGCCAGAAAGCCGTGGTTGGCCAGCAGGATGCAGCGCTTGTCGCCCAGCGCCGCTGAAATGATCTCGCCTTCCTGGTCGGCGATGGGCAGGCCGGGCCATTCCTTCAGGTGGGCGCAGTCGTTATGGAAGGGCGTTGCGTCCATGTGCGCGACGACCAGCGGCTGGCCCGTCATGGACAACGTCGAGACATGGGGCGGGTGCGTGTGGATGATGCATTGCACGTCGGGCCGCTGGCGATAGACCCAGAAGTGGAAGCGTACGGCGGGGTTGGGCGTGCCCGGGCCGTCGAGCACTTCCATGTTGTCGTTGATGCGGATGACCGAGGCCGGGACGATTTCGTCGAAGGCCTGGGCCATGGGCGTGGTCAGGAACGTGCCGTCTTCCTGGCGCACGGTGATCTGGCCCGCCAGGGTTTCCGAATGGCCTTCGCTGGCGAGAATGCGGCAGCTCAAGGCCACCTTCTCCTTCTCGCCCCAGTTCCCGAAGTCGAGCTTGTTCGCGGAGCGCGCAAAGAAGGCGTCGGCATGGGCTTGTTTTTCCAGCATGGGGTCTCCTTGGGATAATGGCTCAATTACACGCCCGCCTCTGCCGCCAGCGATTGACCGATCACGAACGAGGGTTGACTCAATGCGACAGGAAGGCAGGCGCTTTTCGGCCAGTGTTGGCCGGCCCGACAGAGTGTTCCCAGCATGCCACGCGCCAGCCAGACAGTGAATCCATCCGCCCGGCCCGCCTGTTCCGAGGCGGATCTCAACTTCGCGCCGCAGTTCCGCCCCTTCTATGCGCAGGAGATCGCGGGCTACGAGCGAGAGCTGGACAAGCTGGTCCTGCCAGGGGAGTTCCGGGCCTTGACCGAACAGCCCAGGCTGCAATTGCAGGCCTGTAGGCTGCGCGCGGGCGGGCTGGTGGTGAGCCTGGAATCCACGCCGATCAGCGTGCACCACCGCGCGGAGCACGCGGCCGACCTGGAACATGCGGAGTTTCTGGCGAGCTTCGTGATTGCGGGGCACGGCGTCATCGTGCAGAACGAGGCCACGCTGCCGCTGGAACCCGGCGACATCATCTTCCGCACCACCGCGCTGCCTTCCGAAATCCGCATGTACACCGACTCGCGCATCGTGGTGGTCAAGGGGCCGCTGTCGCGCCTGC
This sequence comes from Achromobacter sp. FW305-C-30-7, assembly GCF_058783105.1. Lineage (NCBI taxonomy): Bacteria > Pseudomonadati > Pseudomonadota > Betaproteobacteria > Burkholderiales > Alcaligenaceae > Achromobacter > Achromobacter sp. FW305-C-30-7. Next base: position 238,219 of record NZ_JBYSYI010000005.1, read on the forward strand.
TGGGCGCGCACAGCCTGGCGATGTCGCAGTTCACGGCGCAGCGCGGCGTGGCCGCCTTGCCGATGGTGCAGACCGCGCATCGCTGCCTGCATCACGTGTTCTTCGACAAGGCGGAATCCAATCCCACCTCGTCGCTTTTTGCGGAGCAGGCGCTGCTTGCGCTGCTGGCTTCGATCTATACCAGCCAGGCCTTGGAGAAGATACCGGGCGATGCGCGCGCGCCGGCCGACAACTGGCAGGTGCTGGCGAGCTACATCGATGCCCACATCACCGATCCGGAGTTGTCGGTGCAGGCGGTGGCGGACGTGCTGCGCGTGACGACGCGCTGGGTGCACAGGCTGTTCAAGATGCGGTCGCTGCAATACACCAGCTATGTGCGCGAACGCCGCCTGCAGCTGGCCAGGGAAGCGCTGGAGGATCCGCGGCGCGCGCACGTCGAGGTCAAGGAGATTGCGGCGTCTTGCGGCTTTCTGCATGCCAGCCATTTCATCCGCCGTTTCCATGAACGCTTCGGCATGTCGCCGGCCCTGTACCGTAAGACGGCCAGAAGCGGCAGCGGCGGCGCGTAGTGTCGCGCCGCCTGTTCGCGCCGCGTTTGCGCGTTACCTGCGGCGCAGGTCCTGCGGCGTGGGCTTCATGAGAAACGCCGAAGTGCCCGCGACGATGCCGAGGAAGGCCAGGTAGACGCCGACCGGAAGAATGCTGTCGAACTTCTGTACCAGCGTGGCCGAGATCAGCGGCGCCAGGCCGCCGCCGATGGCCGCCGAGAACTGGACCCCGATGGACAGCCCGGAATAGCGCAGCTCCGCAGGGAACTGGGCGCTGTAGAGGCTGGATTGGGGCGCGATCATGATCGCGTAGTTGAAGGCCATGGCGACGAAAACGGCGAGGCTGTATGCCATCAGCGAGCCGCTGCCCACCGCGAGAAAGATCGGGATGGCCATGAGCCCCAGGAACATGCCGCCCCAGCCACAGACGCGGCGCGCGCCGATGCGGTCGGCCACCACGCCGAACAGCGGAATGGTGAACATCAGCAGGCCGGCGCCGTAGAGCAAGGCGTGCAACGCGTCGGCCCGGCTGAAGCCCAGCTTCGAAACGGCATAGGACACGGAGAACACCAGGAAGGTGTAGATCAGGGTGACCTCGGCGATCTTGCAGCCTATGCAGAGCAGCAGCGACTTGCCGTGCTTGCGCAGCAGCTCGCCCAGGGGCATCTTGTCTTCCAGGGGCTGCCTGGCCAGCGCCTTTTCGCGCTTGACCTGTTCGAACTCCGGCGACTCGTCGATACCGTGGCGGATGAACAGGCCGACGACGATGAGCACGGCGCTGGCCAGGAACGGCAGGCGCCAGCCCCAGGACAGGAAATCCGCTTCCGGCAGCCGCGTCACCAGCGCGAAGGAACCCACCGACAGCAGGATGCCCAGGGGCGCGCCCACCAGCGGCAGGCTGCCGAAGAAGGCCTTCCACTTCGGTGGCGCGTGCTCGACCGCCATCAGCATGGCGCCGCCCATCTCGCCGCCGAATGACAGTCCCTGGCCGATCCGCAGCACCACCAGCAGCACCGCCGCCGAGATGCCGATCTGTTCATAGGTCGGCAGCAGTCCGATGAGCACGGTGCATATGCCCATCAGCAGCAGGCTCAGCGTCAGCATGGACTTGCGGCCGATGCGGTCGCCGAAATGGCCGAACAGGATGCCGCCGATGGGCCGCGCCAGCATGCCGCTGGCGAACGCGCCGAAGGCCGCCAGCGTGCCGGTTACCGGATCGAATTGCGGGAAGAATATCTTGTTGAATACCAACGCCGCGGCGGTGCCGTAGGCGAGGAAGTCGAACGCTTCCACGGCGGTGCCGACAACGGTCGCGACGGCGACCCGGAACAGGTTCGGTTTCTTGTGTGATTGGGTAATAGGCTGCGCGGCCTGTATGGCGTCCATGTGGTTCCCTCTTGTCTTGTAGTAATAGTTTTTGTGTTTGTGGTCGCGCGCGGGCTCAGGGGCCCGGCGGCACGTATCCCGGCAACTGCTGTATGCGCTTGCGCCATGCCTCGATGGCGGGATAGGCGGCCATGTCGATCGCGGCCTCCTCGGCCAGCGCCAGGTAGCCGTAGCAGGCAATGTCGGCCACGCTCGGCGCATCGCCGCCTGCCAGCCATGCGTTTTCCGCAAGGCGCTTGTCCAGGCGTTGCAGCACGCGGTCCGTGCGGGCTTGCATGCCGGGCACGTCGAGCAGCGCCTCGCTCACGCCCAGGTGGTGCGCGGCTTCGGCGTTGCTGACCACGCGCGTCAAGCGCAGCGGCTGCAGGCTGTTGGCGATTTCATTGGCGGATACCGATATCCAGGCGTGCATGGCGCCGATGCGCGCCAATGGCGCCAGCCATTCGGGGGCATAGTGGTGCGCCAGGTGCAGCAGGATGGCGTGGCTGTCCCAGATGGCGGTGTCGCCATCGGTCAGCGCGGGGATCTGCTGGAAGGCGCTGACGCTTTCGAATTCCGCGGTCTGGTTCTTGCGGGCCAGTACGTCGATGAATGCGCTTTGGTAGTTCCGGCCGATGAGCGCAAGAAAGAGGCGGACCTTGTAGCAGTTGCCGGAGCGCGGGTGGTCGTAGAGGGTCAGCATTCCATGGCTCCGTGTGTAGGAGGCCCAGCCGGAAAAGGCCCGGCCGCGGGCGATTGGATGGAATGCTAGGGCTGTGGACTGCGCCCGGAATTGACAGGGAGAGAACCGCGATTGACCAGATGCGACGCACAGCCGCGCCCTTGATCGCGCCCTCTGGTTTTCCCCTAGGCAAGTCCGGCCGATTCGGACGCTGGCGGCATGCGCGGCTGCCGCCGCCGTGAAACGAAAACGCCCCCTTGCGGGGGCGGATGGCGGGGAGTAGCGGCGGCTATGCCGGGTTGTCGATGTCGACGAATTCGACCTTGATGCCGAAGCGTTCCGCGACCGCCTGCCCCAGCGCCTGCACGCCGTAGCGTTCGGTGGCGTGGTGGCCGGCGGCGATGAAGCCCACGCCGGTCTCGCGCGCCAGGTGCACCGTGGATTCGGAGACTTCGCCAGTGATGTAGGCGCTGGCGCCAGCGTCCACGGCGTCGCCCAGCATGCCTTGCGCGCCGCCCGTGCACCAGGCCACGCGCGTCAGCGGCAGGTCCGGATTGCCCACTACCAGCGGCTGGCGGCCCAGGCGCTCGGCCACGCGCACGCCCAACTGACCCAGCGTCGCCACGCCTTGGGCGGCGCCCAGCCAGACCAGATTGTCGGGGCCACAGGTTTGCGGTGCGCCGTCATCGCGCAGCGCGGGCGTCAGGCCCAGCACGCGCGCCAGCTGCGCGTTGTTGCCCAGCGTGGAATGCGCGTCCAGCGGCAGGTGGTAGGCGTACAGGTTCAGGTCGTTTTTCAGGGCCAGGGCCATGCGCGCGCGGCGGGTGCCGATCATGCGGCGGTCCTCGTTGCGCCACATCCAGCCGTGGTGTACCAGCACCGCATCGGCGCCGCGTTCGACCGCCACGCGCAGCAGGGCTTCGCTGGCCGTGACTCCGGCGATAATGTGTGCGATTTCGGATCGGCCTTCCACCTGCAGCCCGTTGGGGCAATAGTCCTTGAAGCGCGCCGCTTGCAGGGTATCGTCCAGCCAGTTGGCCAGGACGTGGGAGTCCACTTTACTCATAGCTAGTCCTATCAGAATCATGCGCCGATATTGGCTGATCTTTGCTCAGGCCGTCACGGTCTGCCTGGGTATTCTATTCGTGGTGACGACCTTGCGGCCCGACCTGCTGCGGCTGGCCGGGCCGGCGGCAGGGCCTCAGCCCGCAGCTGCGGCCGCCACACCGCCGGCGGCACGCGCCCAGGCCACGGTGTCCTATGCGGATGGCGTGGCCCGCGCCGCGCCGTCCGTGGTCAACGTATACACCACCAAGCACGTGAACGTGCCGCTGATTCCGCTGCCCGACGATCCGGTGCTGCGCCAGTTCTTCGGCCAGGTGCCGGGCGTGACACGGCGCCAGGCCTCGACCAGCCTGGGGTCCGGCGTGATCGTGAACCAGGACGGCTATGTGCTGACCAACTACCACGTGGTGCAGGCCGCGGACGCGATCGAGGTCGCGTTGGCGGACGGCCGCCGCGATGCCGCCAAGGTGGTGGGCGCGGATCCGGACACCGATCTGGCCGTGCTGAAGCTGGCCACCTTGCGCGCTTTGCCCGCGGCCACGCTGGCGCCGGACCGGGGCTTGCGGGTGGGCGACGTGGTGCTGGCTATCGGCAATCCGTTCGGCGTCGGGCAGACCACGACGCTGGGTATCGTGTCGGCGCTGGGCCGCAACGGGCTGGGCCTGAACACCTACGAGAACTTCATCCAGACCGATGCCGCGATCAACCCCGGCAATTCGGGCGGCGCGCTGGTCGACGCCGCGGGCAATCTGGTCGGTATCAATACCGCCATCTATTCCGAATCGGGCGGGTCCATGGGCATAGGCTTTGCCACTCCGATCGAGATCGCGCGCAAGGTGATGGACGAGATCGTCAGGACCGGTGGGGTCAAGCGCGGCTGGCTGGGCGTGGAGCCGCAGGACGTGACGCCGGAACTGGCGCGGGCGTTCGGGCTGGATCGCGACACCCGCGGCGTGATCATCGCCGGCGTGATGCGCGATGGACCTGCCGCGCGTGGCGGCTTGAAGGTGGGCGATATCGTGCAGTCGGTCAACGGCAAGCGCATGGCAGACACCACCAGCCTGCTGTCGGAGATTGCGCAGCTGCCGCCGGGCCAGAGCGCCAAGCTGGGCATACTACGCGGCGGCAAGCCGGCCGAGCTGGCGGTGGTGGTGGGTACGCGCCCGGGCAAGCCGCGCTAGGACCGGGCCGGGATTCCGCACGGGGCGCGGCTGGAAGTCAGGTCGCGGCGGGGTCTTTGGCCATCAGGCGCACCGCCGACACGATGGCCTTCTTGGTGTTTTCGGATTGATTGCGCAGCAGCGCCCAGATTTCCGTGCAATAGCCGTCCGGGGCGCCTTCCGGCGGGCCGACGCTGCCAGGCGGCGCATCCCCGCCCGGCCCCACGCCATCGGTCAGCCAGGGCACGCTGGTGTCCAGTGCGCGCGCCAGCCGCAGCAGGGTGGCGCGAGACGGCGAATAGCAGTCTTCGCGCATGAGGATGCGATGGATGCAGGATTGCGGCACGCCGGAAATGCGCGCCAGCTGGTTCTGGCTTTTGATGCCGCGCCATCGCATCAGGGTGTGCAGTCTTTGGGCGAGTGACATGAGGGCAATGTAGAGTTGCCGCGTGTCGCCCACAAGGTGAAACGGTCCTGCTTTGTGGGCAGGACCGTCCAGAGGAAGATCAGTGGCGTTCGGTCAGCGAATCCGAGCTGGCTTCGCTCTCCGTTCCTGGTTTTGGCGTGACCATGCGGGCGCAGATCAGTCCGACCTCGTACAGCAGGCAGAGCGGCACGGCCAGCATGAACTGGCTCACCACGTCGGGCGGCGTGACCACGGCGGCGATGATGAAGGCCCCCACCACCACGTAGCCGCGGGCGGCCTTCAGCTTGGACAGTTCGACCACGCCCATCTTCACCAGCAGCACCACGGCCACGGGTACTTCGAAGGTGATGCCGAAGGCCATGAACATCGTCATGACGAAGCTCAGGTAGGCCTCGATGTCCGGCGCCGGCGTGATGGACTGCGGCGCGAAGGTGGCGATGAAGTGGAAGACCGTGCGGAACACCACGAAATAGCAGAATGCCATGCCCGCGATGAACAGGAAGGTGCTGGAAATGATGAGCGGCAGCGCCAGGCGCTTTTCGTGCCGATACAGGCCGGGCGCCACGAAGGCCCAGGCCTGGTACAGCACCACGGGCAGCGCCACGATGAACGCGGCCATCATCGTGACCTTGACCGGCACCATGAACGGCGTGATGACGCCGGTGGCGATCATGCGGGTGCCTTCCGGCAGCGAAGCCAGCATGGGCTGGGCCAGCACGTCATAGATGGCCGACGCGCCGGGGTAGATGAACAGCACGATGAACACGACGACCACGGCGCCAACGGCGCGCAGCAGGCGAGTGCGCAATTCGACCAGGTGGGAGATGAAAGTCTCCTGCTGGCCCTCTTCTTGGGTGGCGTCCTGGGTCACGTCGGTGTTCCGGAGGGCGCGACGGGCTTGGCGGCGGGCGCGGCGTCGTCGGCCTTGGGCGCGCTGGGCGCGGGTTGTTGGGTTGCGGCGGGGGCGGGTACGGCCGCCGGCGGCAGGTCCAGGTCCAGGCTGTGGTTCTGGCCGGGGGGCGGCGCGATGCTGCGCTCGGGCTCGGCAGGCGTGTCGCTGGCGGCGGCCGGTTCGGCCTTGATGCTGGCTTCGCGCGCGACCTCGTCGAGTTCGGCGCGGAACTGCTGGACGGGTTCCTGCAGCGAGGCCTGGGTTTCGTTCAGCGACTGTTGCACGCCCTGGGCGGCATCTTCCATTTCGCTCTTGAACTTGCGCAGTTCGTCGAGCTCGATTTCGCGCTGGATATCGGATTTCACGTCATTGACGTAACGCTGCGCGCGCCCGAGCAGGTGGCCGACGGTGCGGGCAACCTTGGGCAGGCGTTCGGGGCCGATGACGATCAGGGCGATGACGCCGATCACCATCAGTTCAGTGAAGCTGACATCAAACATTCGACGGCCGCTCGGGAGTGGATGCAATAAGGGCCGGCCTTTTCAGGACGGCCCGGGAGCCGAGCAGGCGCTCAGGAGTTGGATTTTTCCTTGGCCTGCACGTCGATGGTGTCGGCGGAGACGCGCTGCTGCGCGATCGGTTCGGCCGGCTTGTCGCCGTTGGCGTCCTTCATGCCTTCCTTGAAGCCCTTGACCGCGCCGCCCAGGTCCGAGCCGATGTTGCGCAGCTTCTTGGTGCCGAAAATCAGCGCCACGATGACCAGGACAACCAACCAATGCCAGATGCTGAAACTACCCATGATGTTTCTCCGAATTACGCGTTGGGGGCCACGCGCCCTTTCCAGGGTCGCGAACCGCCGATGATGTGGAAATGCAGATGCGGGACTTCCTGGCCGCCTTCGACGCCAGAATTGATCATGATGCGAAACCCGCCATCAGGGCCCGGACGGCAACCGTTTTCAGCGGCTAACCGCGGCGCTAATGACATCATTCTACCCAACCATTCTGCGTCCTCCCCCTTAATATCCTGCATGGATGTGACATGACGTCGAGGGATCAGCAATAAATGTACCGGCGCGGCCGGATTGATGTCGTGGAACGCAACAAAGTCCTCGTCTTCGTAGACTTTCTTGGACGGGATGTCGCCAGCGGCGATCTTGCAGAAGAGACAGTTGTCGCTCATTTTTCCGGGTTCCGTGGTCAGTCTTGCGGGCGGCTCGCCTTTTCCGCCAGGCCGGACAGGCCTTCGCGGCGGGCCAGTTCGGCCAATACGTCTTCGGGCCGCAGCTTGAAATGCGTCAGGGCCACCAGGCAATGAAACCACAGGTCGGCGGTTTCGCTGACGATGCGGTCGGGCACGCCGTCCTTGGCGGCCATGACCAGTTCGGTGGCTTCCTCGCCGATCTTCTTGAGAAAGGCGTCCGGGCCCTTGGCCAGCAGCTTGGCGGAATACGAGGCTTGGGGATCGCCGCCGTTTTCGGGGCGGCGGGTTTCCAGGGTATCGGCGATGCGCGCCAGGATTTCTGCGGCGCTTGCGGCTTGAGCGGTCATTTGTAGATCAGTTCGGGGTCTTTCAGCACGGGGTCCACCGTGATCCAGGAGGCCTGGTCGGACTGGCCTTCCAGGCGGCGGTAGAAGCAGCTGGCGCGCCCGGTGTGGCAGGCGATGCCGCCCTGCTGGTGGATCTTGAGCAGGATCACGTCGCCGTCGCAGTCCAGGCGCAGTTCGTGCACTTCCTGGGCGTGGCCGGATTCCTCGCCCTTGCGCCACAGGCGCTGGCGGGAACGCGACCAGTAGACGGCGCGCCCGGTGGCGGCCGTTTCGGCGAGCGATTCGCGGTTCATCCAGGCCACCATCATGATCTGGCCGTTTTCGGCGTCTTGCGCGATGGCGGGTATCAGGCCGTTTTCGTCGAAGACGACATCGGCCATCCAGGCGGGTTCGTTGCTCATCTCATTCATCCATTGTCCTCGCGCGGCAGCTTGCGGACCGCCACAGTCGCGTGGGGACTCATAATCTTACGGCAATACCTTGTTGCACGCCTGACCGGGGTTCCCCGAAGCGCCGCAGGCGCCCGGGGCAGGGACTACATCCGGACTGGGATGCCCTGATCGGCCATGAAGCGCTTGCACTCGCCCACGGTGTGCTGGCCGAAGTGGAAGATGCTGGCGGCCAGGACCGCGCTGGCGCGGCCGGTGGTGACGCCGTCGGCCAGATGCTGCAGGTTGCCCACGCCGCCCGAGGCGATGACGGGCACCGGCACGGCGTCCGAGACGGCGCGCGTGAGTTCCAGGTCGAAACCGGACTTGGTGCCGTCGCGGTCCATGCTGGTCAGCAGGATTTCGCCGGCGCCGTAGGCGGCCATGCGGCGCGCCCAGGCCACGGCGTCCAGCCCGGTGGCCTTGCGGCCGCCGTGGGTGAAGACTTCCCAGCGGGCGGGTTCGCCGGCGGCCGACACGCGGCGCGCGTCGATCGCCACCACCACGCATTGCGAGCCGTGGTAGTCCGAGGCTGCGCGCACCAGTTCCGGATTGGCCACGGCGGCGCTGTTGATGCTGATCTTGTCGGCGCCGGCATTCAGCAGGCGCTGGATGTCGGAGACCTGGCGCACGCCGCCGCCCACCGTCAGCGGAATGAAGACCTGCGAGGCCACCTGCTCGATGATGGGCAGGATCAGGTCGCGGCCGTCGCTGGTGGCGGTGATGTCGAGGAAGGTGAGTTCGTCGGCGCCCTGCTCGTTGTAGCGGCGGGCGATCTCGACGGGGTCGCCTGCGTCGAGCAGGTTGACGAAGTTCACGCCCTTGACGACGCGGCCCGCGGTGACGTCAAGGCAGGGGATGATGCGGCGGGTCAGCGCGCTCTGTGCGGGCGCGCCGGCCCCGGGGGTGCTGCTGGAGGTGGTCATTTTGCCAGTTCGTCGGCGCGCGCCTGCGCTGCCTGGAAGTCGAGCGTGCCTTCGTAGATGCTGCGGCCCAGGATGGCGCCTTCGACACCCTCTTCTTCGACGGCGCAAAGGGCTTCGATGTCCTGGATGCCGGCGATGCCGCCCGATGCGTAGACCGGGATGCGCACGTGCTGGGCCAGGCGGACCGTGGCTTCTACGTTGACGCCGGACAGCATGCCGTCGCGGCCGATGTCGGTGTAGATGATGGCTTCGCAGCCGTAGTCCTCGAACTTCTTGGCCAGGTCGAGCACGTCGTGGCGGGTCAGCTTGCTCCAGCCGTCGGTGGCGATCTTGCCGTCGCGGGCATCCAGGCCGACGATGATCTGGCCGGGGAAAGCGCCGCAGGCGTCCTGCAGGAAGCCCGGGTTCTTGACCGCGGCGGTGCCGATGATCACGTAGGAGATGCCGGCGTCAAGGTAGCGTTCGATGGTGTCGAGGTCGCGGATGCCGCCGCCGATCTGCACGGGGATGTCGTCGCCGACAGCGTCCAGGATCGCCTTGATGGGGGCTTCGTTCTTGGGTTTGCCGGCGACGGCGCCGTTCAGGTCGACCAGATGCAGGCGGCGCGCGCCTTGGTCGAGCCAACGTGTGGCCATGGCGGCGGGGTCTTCAGAGAACACCGTTGCATCGTCCAGGTCACCCTGGCGCAGGCGCACGCAGCGCCCGTCTTTGAGATCGATGGCGGGGATCAGCAGCATGGTGGGCAGCGAATAAATATAGGGGTTGAAAGGGCTGGCGGGCGTGGGCTTGGAGCCTACGGCTGCCAGTCTACAAAATTGCGATACAGGCGCAAACCGTGCTCGGCGCTCTTTTCGGGGTGAAACTGCACCGCGAAAATGTTAGCTGCCGCTACCGCGCAGGTAAAGGCGAGGCCATACTCGGTTTCACCAACAGTCAGGTCCGGATCTTCCGGATCGGCGTAGTAGCTATGGACGAAATAGAAGTGCGTGTCGTCCGGAATGCCGGCCCAGATAGGATGAGAGCGCGTCTGGCGCACTTTGTTCCATCCCATGTGCGGGACCTTGAGACGTTCGGGGCGGGTGTCGGCCAGGCCGGCGGCGCCGGTATCGGCCAGGCAGGCGTCGTCATCGCTGACGGGGTCCGCAAAGCCAGGGCCCGCGAAGCGGCGCACCACGCCGGGGAACAGCCCCAGACAGGCGGTGCCGCCTTCCTCGCTGGAATCGAACAGCATCTGTTCGCCCACGCACACGCCCAGCAGGGGCTTCTCGCGCGCGGCGCGCACGACGGCCTCGCGCAGGCCGGATTCGTTCAGGGTACGCATGCAGTCGGCCATGGCGCCCTGGCCGGGAAACACGACGCGGTCGGCCGCGGCGATTTCCTGGGGCTGGCTGCAGATGCGGATGTCGGCATCGGGGGCGGCGTATTTCAGGGCGCGGGCGACGGAATGGAAATTGCCCATTCCGTAGTCGACGATGGCGATAGTGGTCACTTCTTTCTGCCTGCTGCGGGGTGGAGGGCGGAGGTTACAGCACGCCCTTGGTGGAGGGCACGACGTCTCCCATGCGGGGATCGACTTCCATGGCCATGCGCAGGGCGCGGCCACAGGCCTTGAAGACCGTTTCCGCCTGGTGGTGGGCATTGACGCCGCGCAGGTTGTCGATGTGCAGCGTGATCAGGGCATGGTTGACCAGGCCCTGGAAGAATTCGCGCGTCAGGTCCACGTCGAAGTCGCCGATGCGGGCGCGGGTGAAGGGGATGTGATATTCCAGGCCGGGACGGCCCGAGAAATCCACCACCACGCGCGACAGCGCTTCGTCCAGCGGCACGTAGGCGTGGCCGTAGCGGCGCAGGCCGGCCTTGGTGCCGACCGCCTTGGCGATGGCCATGCCCAGCGTGATGCCCACGTCTTCGACGGTGTGGTGCGCGTCGATGTGCAGGTCGCCTTCCGCCTTGATGTCGAGGTCGATCAGGCCGTGGCGCGCGATCTGGTCCAGCATGTGGTCCAGGAACGGCACGCCGGTGTCGATCGTCTGCTTGCCGGTGCCGTCGATATTGACGGCCACGCGGATGCGGGTTTCGTTGGTGTTGCGGGTGATCTCAGCGGTACGCATGTTAAGCACTCAAAATCTCTTGCAGGGCGGATAGCAAGGCGGCGTTTTCAGCCGGGGCGCCCACCGAGATGCGCAGGCAGTCGGCCAGTAGCGGATGGGCGTTGGAGAAGTTGCGAATCAATATTTTGCGCGTTTTCAGGGCAAGATGCACGGCGTTGCCGTCCAGCTTGCCGGAAAAGCGGGCAAGAACGAAGTTGCCGGCGGAAGGGAATACCCGCACCCCGGGCAACTGGGCCAGCGCGGCGGCCAGCGGCTCGCGGTCCGCGCGCAGGCGGGCGGCCTGTTCGTCCAGCACCGGCTTGTGGCGCAGCACGGCCGACAGCGTGGCCTGGGTCAGCACGTCCAGGTTGTAGGGCGGGCGGACCTTGTTCAGTTCCGCGATCCAGGCGGGGTGTCCAGCCAGGTAGCCGAAGCGCAGGCCGGCCAGGCCGATCTTGGACACCGTGCGCATGACGACCACGTTCGGCGCGTCCAGCACCTGCGGCATCCAGGTGCGGTCGGCGAAGGGCTGGTAGGCCTCGTCCAGCACCACCAGGCCGGGGGCGGCGGCGATGATGGCCGCTACGTCCTCGTCGGACCAGAGGCCGCCGGTGGGATTGTTGGGCACGGCCAGGAACACCACCTTGGGCTGGTGTTCGCGGATGGCGGCCAGCATGGCCGGCAAATCCAGGGTCAGGTCGGCCGTCAGCGGCACGCCGACGAAGCGGGCGTGGTCGAAGCGCGCGGCCATGTCGAAGTAGACGAACGACGGCCAGGGCGACAGCACCGCGTCGCCGGGGTTGCAGCAGGCCTGCACCACGATGTGGATGAGTTCGTCCGAGCCGTTGCCGAACAGCACGTCCGCGGCGTCCGGCACGCCGAAGGCCGTTTTCACGGCATCTTGCAGCGCAGACAGGTCGGCTGCGGGATAGCGGTTCAGCGGCGTGTCGCGCACGGCGCGGGCGATGTCCTCGCGCGCCGCCTCGGGCAGCTCGTAGGGGCATTCCATGGCGTCGAGCTTGATGCAGCCCTCGGCGTTGGCCACGGGATAGGCGGCCAGTTCGCGGATGTCCGCCCGGACCGTGCCGGCAATGCGGCCGGCAACGCCTGCCGCGGGAGCCACGCTTGCGGGATTGCCTTCGGGGCGGTCCGGCAGGCTCATGGCTGGTCGATCCGGTACTGGGCGCTGGCGGCGTGCGCCTGCAGGCCCTCGCCCAGCGCCAGTTCGGCGGCGATGCGGCCCAGCTTCTGGGCGCCCTGGTGTGAAACCTGGATCAGGCTGGAGCGCTTCTGGAAGTCATAGACGCCCAGCGGCGACGAAAAACGGGCCGTGCGCGAGGTCGGCAGCACGTGGTTGGGGCCGGCGCAGTAGTCGCCCAGGGATTCGGAGCTGAAGCGGCCCATGAAGATGGCGCCGGCGTGGCGGATCTGCGCGGTCCATTTCTCGGGCTGCTCGGTGGAGATCTCGAGGTGCTCGGGTGCGATGTCGTTGGCGATGCGGCAGGCTTCTTCGAGGTCCTGGACCAGGATCAGCGCGCCGCGGTTGGCCAGGCTGACGCGCAGGATGTCGGCGCGCGGCATGGTGGGCAGCAGACGTTCGATCGAGGCTTGCACCTCTTCGATGAAGGCGGCGTCCGGACACAGCAGGATGGATTGCGCGAGTTCGTCGTGTTCGGCCTGCGAGAACAGGTCCATGGCGATCCAGTCGGCCGGCGTCTTGCCGTCGCAGATGACCAGGATTTCGCTGGGGCCGGCGATCATGTCGATGCCAACCACGCCGAACACGCGGCGCTTGGCGGCGGCGACGTAGGCGTTGCCCGGACCGACGATCTTGTCGACGGCCGGCACGGTGGCGGTGCCATAGGCCAGCGCGCCCACGGCCTGCGCGCCGCCGATGGCGAAGACGCGGTCCACGCCGGCGATGGCCGCAGCGGCCAGCACGATGGGGTTGCGCACGCCGTCGGGCGTGGGCGTGACCATGACCAGTTCCTGCACGCCCGCGACCTTGGCCGGGATGGCGTTCATCAGCACCGAGGACGGGTAGGCGGCCTTGCCGCCAGGCACGTACAGGCCCACGCGGTCCAGCGGGGTGACCTGCTGGCCCAGCATGGTGCCGTCGGCGTCGGTGTAGGTCCAGGTCTCGGCGCGCTGACGTTCGTGGTAGCTGCGCACGCGCTCGGCGGCGGCTTCCAGCGCATTGCGCTGCGCAGCCGGCAGCGCGGCCAGCGCCGCATGCCAGTCCGCCTTGGGGATCTCCAGCGTCTGGGCCGATGCGCCGGGCATGCGGTCAAAGCGCTGCGTGTATTCCACCAGCGCGGCATCGCCGCGGGCGCGCACGTCGGCCAGGATGCCGGCTGCGGCGCGGTCGATGGATTCATCCTCGGTGGCCTCGAAGGCCAGCAGCGTGGACAGGGCGGATTTGAATCCGGGATCGCGGGAGTCGAGACGATTGATCAGGGCCATGGCGTCATGCAGCAAGCAGGTAACGGCCGCCGCGGCGTCGCGGCGGGCGAGGGTCAGGCGTTGCGGGAGGTAGCTCTCTCGAAGGCGTCCAGCAGCGGTTGCAGGCGGGCGCCGCGGGTCTTCAGCGCGGCCTGGTTGACGATCAGGCGCGAGGAGATCGGCATAATGTCTTCCACCGCGACCAGGTCGTTGGCGCGCAAGGTGCCGCCGGTGGACACCAGGTCCACGATGCAGTCGGCCAGGCCCACCAGCGGCGCCAGTTCCATCGAACCATACAGCTTGATGATGTCCACGTACACACCCTTGGCCGCGAAGTGTTCACGGGCTGACTGCACGTACTTGGTGGCCACGCGCAGGCGCGCGCCCTGGTGGACGGCGCCTTCGTAGTCGAAGCCCTTGCGCACGGCCACGGCCAGGCGGCACTTGGCGATGTTCAGGTCGATGGGTTGGTACAGGCCGCCGGGCTGTTCCTTGGCGTGCTCGATGAGCACGTCCTTGCCCGCGATGCCGAGGTCGGCCGCGCCGTACTGCACGTAGGTGGGCACGTCCGAGGCGCGCACGATGATCAGGCGCAGGCCGGGATCGCTGGTGGGCAGGATCAGCTTGCGCGAGCTTTCGGGGTTCTCGGGGACTTCGATGCCGGCCTCGGCCAGCAGCGGCATGGTCTCTTCGAAAATGCGCCCTTTGGACAGCGCCAGGGTCAGGGGGGGGACGACGGTGGCATCGTTCATGCCTGTTCCTTGGTAACGCGTTGGATGTTCGCGCCCAGGGCGCGCAGTTTGACTTCCATCTGGTCGTAGCCGCGGTCCAGGTGGTAGATGCGGTCGACCAGGGTTTCGCCTTCGGCCGCGAGGCCGGCGATGACCAGGCTGGCCGAGGCGCGCAGGTCGGTGGCCATGACGGTAGCGCCCGACAGCTTCGGCACGCCGCGCACGATGGCGGTGTGGCCGTCGATGTCGATGTCCGCGCCCATGCGGCGCAGTTCCTGCACGTGCATGTAGCGGTTTTCGAAGATGGTCTCGACGACGACCGAGGTGCCGTCGGCCACGGCGTTCAGCGCCATGACCTGGGCCTGCATGTCGGTGGCGAAGCCGGGGTACTCCAGCGTGCGGAAGCCCACGGCGCGGGGGCGCGAGGACATGGCGCAGCGGATCCAGTCGGGGCCGGTCTCGATGGTGAGGCCGGCCTCGGTCAGCTTGCTCAGGGTGGCGCCGAGGATGTCCGCGTCGGTGTTGCGCAGGACGATGTCGCCGCCCGCCGCGCCGACGGCGCACAGGAAGGTGCCGGCTTCGATGCGGTCGGAGATGACGCGGTGTTCGGCGCCGTGCAGGCGGTCCACGCCGTCGATCACGATGCGGCTGGTGCCGTGGCCCTGGATGCGCGCGCCCATCTTGATGAGCAGTTCGGCCAGGTCCACCACTTCAGGTTCGCAGGCGGCGTTCTCCAGCACGGTCTGGCCTTCGGCCAGCACCGCGGCCATCAGCAGGTTCTCGGTGCCGGTGACGGTGACCATGTCGGTGCGCACCGAGGCGCCCTTCAGGCGCTTGGCGCGAGCCACCACGAAGCCGTGTTCGATGCTGATTTCCGCGCCCAGGGCGGCCAGGCCCTTGATGTGCTGGTCCACCGGACGCTGGCCGATGCTGCAGCCGCCAGGCAGGCTGACGCGGGCTTCGCCGAAGCGCGCCAACAGCGGCCCGAGCACCAGGATGGAGGCCCGCATGGTCTTGACCAGTTCGTAGGGGGCTTCCAGCTTGTCGACCTGGTTGGCCTGCAGCGTGACCGTGCCGTCCGCGTCACGCTCGGCGCGCATGCCCATGCGGCCCAGCAGGCGCAGCATGGTGGCCGTGTCGTTCAGGTGCGGCACGTTGCTGAGGGTCAGCGCGTCGGCGGTCAGCAGGCCGGCGCACAGGATGGGCAGGGCCGAGTTCTTGGCGCCGGAGATGGAGATTTCGCCGTGCAGGCGCGAACCTCCGGTGATGCGTAGCTTGTCCATTACTTGCCTGCTTGCTGGTATTCGGCGGGCGTCAGGGTGCGCATGGACAGCGCATGGATCTCGGCCTTCATGCGGTCGCCGAGCGCGGCATAGACCAGTTGATGGCGCTGGATCAGGCGCTTGCCTTCGAAGGCGGTGCTGACGATGACGGCGTCGAAATGCGAGCCGTCGCCTTGCACGTCGAGATGTTCACAGGGCAGGCCGTCCGCAATGTATTGGCGGACTTGCGCGGGAGTGGGAAGCATGGACGTCAGTTCCTGAGTTTGTAGCCGCTGGCCAGTAGCCGCAGCGCATAGAGCGATAGCGCGAGGAACACCCCCGTCACCACGGCCAGGCTGCGCCAGGGGGAGACGTCCGACACCGAGAAGAATCCGTAGCGGAAGCCGTCGATGGTGTAGAAGATGGGGTTCCAGTGGGACACGCTCTGCCAGAAGGCGGGGAGCGTATGGATGGAATAGAACACGCCAGACAGGAAGGTGGCCGGCATGATGAGGAAATTCTGGAAGGCCGCGAGCTGGTCGAATTTCTCGGACCAGAGGCCCGCGATCAGGCCCAGCACGCCCATGATGCCGCAGGCCAGCACGGCGAAGACGGCCAGCCACAGCGGGTGGGCGGGGATCAGCGACACGAAGAACAGCGCCACGACCCACACGCACAGCCCGACCGCGAGGCCGCGCACGATCGCCGCCAGCACGTAGGCGGCGAAGATGTCGCGGTGCGACAGCGGCGGCAGCAGCATGAAGACCAGGTTGCCCGTGATGCGGCTCTGGATGAGCGACGACGAGGGATTGGCGAAGGCGTTCTGCAGCATGCTCATCATCATGAGCCCGGGTATCAGGAACGCCGTGTAGGGCACGCTGCCGTACACCATGACGCGCCCTTCCAGCACATGAGCGAAGACCAGCAGGTACAGCAGCGCGGTGATGACGGGGGCGGCGATGGTCTGGAAGCTGACCTTCCAGAAGCGCAGCAATTCCTTGCGCAGCAAGGTCGGGAAGCCGGAGCCCGCATCCAGGCGGGGCTGCACCAGCGGCTGGCTGGCGGTCGCGGCGGGCTGGGTCATGACGAGATCTCTTCGGGTTGCAGGGCGGGCGCGGGCTGCTCGTCGCCTGCGTGCATGATGCGCACGAAGGCGTCTTCGAGGTCGACCCCGCCGACGCGGGCCATCAGGGCCTGGGTGGTGTCCAGCGCCACGATGCGGCCGCGCTTGAGCATGGCGATGCGGCCGCACAGGGCTTCCGCTTCTTCGAGGTAGTGGGTGGTCAGCATGATGGTGTGGCCGGCCTTGTTCAGGCGCGAGATGAATTCCCACAGCGTGCGCCGCAGGTCCACGTCCACGCCGGCGGTGGGTTCGTCCAGCACGATTACCGGCGGGCGGTGCACCAGCGCCTGGGCCACCAGCACGCGGCGCTTCATGCCGCCGGACAGCGCCCGCATATTGGAGTTGGCCTTGTCGGCCAGCCCCAGGTTGAACAGGATTTCGTCGATCCAGTCGTCGTTCTTGCGCAGGCCGAAATAGCCGGATTGGATGCGCAGGGTCTCGCGTACCGTGAAGAACGGGTCGTAGACCAGCTCTTGCGGCACCACGCCCAAAGCTCGCCGCGCCGACTTGTAGTCGGCCACGACGTCGTATCCACAGACCGTGGCGCGGCCCGAACTGGCGTGCGCCAGGCCGGCCAGGATCGAGATCAGCGTGGTCTTGCCGGCGCCATTGGGGCCGAGCAGGCCGAAGAACTCGCCGTGTTCAATATTCAGGCTGACATTGTCCAGCGCCTGGAAGCCGGCGGCGGGCGCGCGCCCGAGCAGCTTCTGCCAGCCGCGCTGGCGCGGGGAGTAGACCTTGGAGACGTTTTCTAGACTGACGGCGGACATGACGGGGGGAAATGGCCCGGAAAGAGCGAATTGATCATTATATAAGCGCGTCGCTGCGGGCCGGGTCGGTACCCCTGGCATCTCGCCGGGTATCCGATTAGTCTGTCCCTAAAACAATCGGCCCGGCGGGCCACAAGGGCGCGCCGGGCCGCGATAGCCGCAAGGCCGGTCATTGATTGCGCTGGTTCAGCGCCTGGATCAGGCCGTCGATGCCGTTCTGATTGATCTGCTGGGCGAACTGGTTGCGGTAGTTCTCGATCAGCCAGATGCCTTCGACGTTCATGTCGTAGATCTTCCAGCCCTGGGGCGTCTTTTCCAGGCGGTAATCCACGCCGGTGGGCTGGCCGTTGGCCTGGCTGATCAGCGTGCGCACGACCACGTCGTCGGCCTTGGGATCGCCGCGGAACGGCAGCGCGGTGACGTTGGTGCTGGGCGTGACGCGGGTCAGCGCGCCGCTGTAGGTGCGCACCAAGGTGCCGCGGAAGGCCTCGGCCAGCGCTTTTTTCTGCGCATCGGTAGCCTGGCGCCAGTAGCGGCCGGTGGCCAGCCGGGTGGTCTTCTGGAAGTTGACGTAAGGCAGGATGTGCTCGTTGACGACCTGGTTGATGCGGGCGGTGTTGCCCGCCTTGACGGTGCCGTCGGCCTTCAGCACGTCCAGGGCCTCATTGGCCGTGGCGAGCACGAACTGGTCGGGAGAACCGTTGGGGTCGGGTTTGGCCTGCGCGCCGGCGGTCAGGCCCAGGGCCAGGAGGCCCGTGAAAACCAGACGCTGCAGCAGGGAAACAAAGGAAACTCGCATCAAAACTCCTTACTTGTACTGAGGACGCAACGCGGCGGATTACTTGGCCGCAGGTTGCGCCGCGGGTTGCGCAGCAGGCTGTGCCGCCGGCTGCGCGGCGGGGGCGGCATCGTCCTCGTCGTCTTCGTAGTTGGGCAGCGCGGACTCGTCGTCCACCTTCTGGCCCAGCACCATGGCGGCGCGGCGCTGCAGGTAGGCATCGCGCACGAAGCTGTAGGGATCGAGTGCGACGCGGTCGATGGTGTCGGTGGCGCTCAGCAGGCTGGCGCGCGTATCGACCACGCGCAGGCCCCACAGCGAGTTGCGCAGGCGGACGTTGTCGATGGAATCCACGCCCATGTAGCCGTAGGTCGTGCCTGCGTAGTCGCCGATCAGGCCTGCGCCGTCGCGCACCGACGACGAGCCGAAGAACGGCAGCACCAGGTACGGGCCCTGGCTGAAGCCCCACACGCCCAGCGTCGTGCCGAAGTCGTTCGGGATGCGGCGCGCGCCATTGGCCGAGGCGACGTCGAAGCAGCCGCCCACGCCCATGGTGGTGTTGAACAGGAAGCGGCCCAGCGTGTTGACGAAGTCGTGGCCGCGGCCTTGCAGGAAGCTGTTGGCGCCGGACCAGAGGTCGCCGACGTTGCTGAAGATGTTGTGCACGCAGCTGCGCACCGGCTGCGGCGTGACGAAGGTATAGGCCTGCGCCACCGGCTTGAAGACGGCGCGGTCGACCGTGTCGTTGAACTTGTAGACGCCCCGGTTGAAGCCTTCCCAGGGGTCGCGCGGATCCGGGTTCTGCGGCGCGGCGCAGCCTGCCATGAGCGCGCCCGCGGCGGCGACGGTGGCAATCCTGCTAATAGCTTTCTTGTTCATGATCAGGACATCCCTATCAACGATTCTTATCATATTGCGTACTGCGGACGCGCTGCTGTTACCGCGTCTGTCGCATTGTCTTTAATTTGGCGTTTTCGCGGCGGGTTCCGGCGCGTTCGAGCCTTGCTTCTCCGCCGACCCGTACAGGAACTGGCTGATCAGTTGTTCAAGCACCACAGCGCTTTGCGTGTAGCGGATCTTGCCGCCGTCGGCAAAGTTTTCCTCTTCGCTGCCCGCGCTCAGGCCCAGGTATTGTTCGCCCAGCAGGCCCGACGTCAGGATGGACGCCGAAGTGTCCTTGGGGAACTGGTAGGCCGTTTCCAGGTTGACCGAGACGACCGCCTGGAAGGTCTTGTCATCGAACGAGATGCCGGCAACCCGGCCCACGACGACCCCCGCGCTCTTGACGGGCGCGCGCACCTTGAGGCCGCCTACGTTATCGAAGTTGGCCGTCAGCGTATAGGTCGGGGCGAAAGAAAAGGTGCTCAAGTTGCCGGCGCGCAACGCCAGGAACGCCAGCGCGACCGCGCCCAGCAATACAAACAGGCCTACCCAGAAGTCGGTTTTTTCGCGAGACATGATCGATCCGTATCAATTTCCAAACATCAAGGCGGTGAGCAGGAAGTCCAGCCCAAGTACCGCCAGGGAGCCCACCACCACGGTGCGCGTGGTCGCGCGGGCAACGCCTTCAGGGGTGGGCTTGGCCTGCCAGCCCTCGTAGAGCGCGACCAGCGTCACCGTGACGCCGAAGACCAGGCTCTTGATGACGCCGTTGGCCACGTCTTTCCAGACGTCGACGCCGTTCTGCATTTGCGACCAGAACGCGCCGGCGTCCACGCCGATCAGCAGCACGCCCACGACCCAGCCGCCCAGGATGCCCACCATGGAGAACACCGCCGCCAGAATGGGCATGGCGATGATGCCGCCCCACAGGCGCGGCACCAGCACGCGGCGTATGGGGTCGACCGCCATGACTTCCATGGCCGCCAGTTGTTCGCCGGCTTTCATCAGGCCGATTTCGGCGGTGAGCGAAGTGCCCGCGCGGCCGGCGAACAGCAGCGCCGTGACCACGGGCCCCAGTTCGCGCACCAGCGACAGGGCCACCAGCAGGCCCAGGGCTTCTTCGGAGCCGTAGCGGTTCAGCGTGTAATAGCCCTGCAGCCCCAGCACGAAGCCCACGAACATGCCGGACACGGCGATGATCAGCAGCGAGTAGTTGCCGATGAAGTGGACCTGCTGCGACACCAGGCGCGGACGCGACAGGGCAATGCCGCTGCGCGCCAGCATGGCGCCGAAGAACCGGGTGAAGTAGCCGATGCCGGAAACGCGGGTGCGCACCCAGCCGCCCAGCGCGCCGATGGCGTTGTTGGATCCGCTCATGCGCGGCGTCCCTCCTGTTGCGAAAGCCACTTCTTGAAAGCGGGCGTCTCGGGGTATTGGAACGCGACCGGGCCGTCGGGCTCCCCTTTGAGGAACTGCTGCACGTAGGGGTCCTGCGACGCCGACAG
The DNA here is from genome assembly GCF_058783105.1 of Achromobacter sp. FW305-C-30-7. Lineage (NCBI taxonomy): Bacteria > Pseudomonadati > Pseudomonadota > Betaproteobacteria > Burkholderiales > Alcaligenaceae > Achromobacter > Achromobacter sp. FW305-C-30-7. The sequence goes on from NZ_JBYSYI010000005.1 coordinate 258,845, forward strand.
CATTTCGGGGGTACCGGCGGCGGCAAGCTTGCCCTGCCCGACCAGGTACACCTGGTCCGCGATGGCAAACGATTCGTGCACGTCGTGCGTGATCAGCACCGAGGCGCAGCCGAGGCGGTCGGCCAGGCTGCGGATCAGGCGGGCGGTAATGCCCAGCGAGATCGGGTCCAGCCCGGCAAACGGTTCGTCGTACAGAATGAGTTCGGGTTCCAGCACCACGGCGCGGGCCAGTGCCACGCGCCGGGCCATGCCGCCCGAGATCTCGGCCACCTTCAGGTGCGCGGCCGCGCGCAGGCCGACGGCGTCGAGCTTGTCCAGCACGCGCTCGGTGACTTCCGGTTCCGCCAGCTTGGTGTGCTCGCGCAGCGGGAAAGCCACGTTCTCGAACACGTTCAGGTCGGTGAAAAGCGCGCCCTGCTGAAATAGCACGCCCATGCGCGTGCGCAGCGATTCCAGTTCGGCGCGGTTGACGTGGGCCATGTCCTGGCCGAAGGCCAGCACCCGGCCTTGCTGCGCGGTGAGCTGGCCGGTGGCCGCGCGCAACAGCGTGGTCTTGCCCGAACCCGATCCGCCCATGATGGCGACCACCTGGCCGGCGCGCACGTCCATGGAGATGTCGCGCAAGACGGTGAAATCACCATAGCCTAGCGCCACACCTTCCAGGCGCAGGGCGAATTCCGGGGTCTTGCTGGTTTGAGCGGGCATGGGCAACGAAAGGGTGTTTCGGCGGCGGAGCTTGCCCTGCTGTCCGGTAGGCGCATCCGGCAATACGTGGGGCCGGCGCGGCTAAGACAGGCGGCGTCGGGAAGCGCCCTGTTACTCATATGCCGGGGGCGAGATGGTGCCTGGGCTCCCGGCGGCGAGGCGCCATTGTAGCCCGACGCTTTGTAATCACAACGCGGGACCCCGCAAGTGGAACAGTGTTTTCGGTTCAGGGAACAATACGGGTCAGCGCCGCGCCTGTGCCGCTGCGGTTTCCCGGGCCAGCCGCGCCACCAGGCCAGCGGTGGTCTCGCGCCGCGCGAGCGGCGCACCCTGGCCGGCCCACAGGGACAGCACATCGGTGTTGCCGGCCTTGCCGCCCGCCGTGCGCATGGGGCGCGTCAGCGCGTTCTGCAGGGGATACGGCAGGATGTCGGCCGCGATGGCGTCGGCCTCGCGCATGAAGGCGTTTTCGATGCCGCGGGCGGGCCGCCCGGAAAACGCCCGGGTCACCCGGGACTGTTCCGCCCGGGAGGCGAGCAGGAGCGCCTTGTAGGCCTCATTGATGCCGGACTCCTGGGTGGTCAGGAAGGCCGTCCCCATTTGGGCCAGGTCGGCGCCCAGCGCGATCGCGGCGGCAATGCCGCGGCCGTCCATGATGCCGCCAGACGCAATAACAGGGACCGATACTGCATCGGCCACCTGAGGTACCAGCGCCATGGTGCCGATCAGCGACTCCTCGAAACCGCCCAGGAAGGTGCCGCGATGGCCGCCCGCCTCGGCGCCCTGCGCCACGATGGCGTCCACGCCATCCTGTTGCAGCGCGACCGCTTCGCGCACGGTGGTCGCGGTGCCCACGGTCAGGATGCCCAGCTCGCGGCAGCGCGCGATGGCTGCGGCCGGCATGCGGCCGAAGGTGAAGCTGAAGACGGCCGGGCGCACGCGCAGGATGGCCTCGATCTGTTGCGGCAACGGGTCCGCCTGCGGGCCGGGCGCGGCGGGAGCCGCCAGACCCAGCTGCTGGTGGTAGCGCGCCATCAGGGCCAGCATGCGGTTGGCGTCGCCGCGCATGGGCTCTTCCGGCACGGCGGCGAACAGATTGATGGCGAACGGCAGCGGCGTGCGCGCACGGATGTCGCGCGCCGCCGCCTCGATCTGCTCGGGACTCATATAGGCCGCCCCGAGCGAACCCAGGACTCCCGCCTTCGATGATTCGGATACCAGCTCCACCGTCGTGGCGCCGCCGGCCATGGGGGCCTGGACGATGGGATGGTGCAGCTTGAGCAGATCAATCAGACGGGAAGCCATGGAAGTCTCCTGGAAGGTTACTGAAGCTGGATGTTCCCAGCCTTGATGACGTGGGCCCACTTCTCGGTTTCGCTCTTGATGAAGGCACCGAATTCCTCGGGCGTGCCGCCGCCGGCCTGGCTGCCGGTGTCGGCGATGGCCTTCTGCACGTCCGGCTCTTTCAGGATGCGGTTGAACTCGGCGTTGAGCTTGGCGATGATGGGCGCGGGCGTGCCGGCGGGGGCGACGATGCCCTGCCAGTTGTAGGACTCGAAGCCCGGCAGGCCGGATTCGGCCATGGTCGGCACGTCGGGCAGCACGGCCAGGCGCTTGGCGGACGTGACGGCGATGGGATGGATCTTGGCGCCCTGGATCGCGGGCAGTGCGGAATAGCCCATTTCGAACATCATCGAGATATGGCCGCCCATGAGATCGGTCGCGGCCAGGCTGCCGCCCTTGTAGGGCACGTGGACGATGTCGATCTTGGCCTGTTCGCGGAACATTTCGCCGGACAGGTGGTGCGCGCCGCCCACGCCGGACGAACCGAAGGACAGCTTGCCGGGCTGCTTCTTGGCCAGCGCGATCAGGTCCGCCAGGGTCTTCACCGGCAGTTCGTTGTTCACGCTCAGCACCAGCGGGCTGTTTTCGATCAGGATGATCGGGGCCAGATCCTTCTGCGGGTTGTACGGCATGTCCTTCATCAGCGTCGGATTGACCGCCATGGGCGCCAGGTTGCCCGTGCCGATGGTGTAGCCGTCCGGCGCGGCGCGCGCGATCAGGTTGGTGCCGACCACGCCGCCCGCGCCTGCCTTGTTCTCGACCACGATGGGCTGGCCCAGCGAGTCGCCCAGCTTGCGCGCCAGGAGGCGCACCCGGGTGTCGGCGAAGCCGCCCGGCGCGTAGGGCACGATCATGGTGATGGGCTTGGCCGGCCAGTCGGCGGTCTGGGCCTGGGCGGCGCCGCTGAAGGCGGCGGTGGCTGCCAGGGCGGCAATAAGGGGACGCAATGCTTTCATACAGATGACTCCTGGTTTTGTTTTTTTAATGTGAACGGGCCCGCGGGCCGATCGCATTATGCCCAGCGCCAGCGTCATCTGTCGTGATCTTTCCCAAACGCCATGCGGACAGCGCCAGCAGCGCCGCGCTGGCCGCCAACACTTGCGGCAGGCCCGCGCCCCAGCGCGCCGCGTACGACGCCAGCAACGGTCCCAGGATCTGCCCCGCGGCGAACGCCGCGGTCATGAGAGCCGCCGCGCGCGGCGCCGAGGCGCCGGCCGAACGCCTGGCGGCCATCATGCCCGCCTGCGTGATCACCATGAAGGTGCCGCCCACCAGCACCGCAGCCAGGATCACGGCGCCAATGTGATGCCACAACGCCACGGCCACCATGCCCAGCGCCATCAAGGCCTGGGCGGCGCGCCAGACCTGCACGCTGTCGCGGCCCCGAGCCAGGCGTGGAACCAGCAGGCAGGACACGGCCGCCGCCAAGCCGAACAGGGGCCAGGCCCAGCCGAAAATGGCCGGGTCGGGAATGATCTCCTTGGCCATCGCCGGCAGAAAGGTGGCGGGAATGATGTAGCCCACGCCGAAGACGCCGTAGTGCAGCGCCAGCCGCGGAATATCGCGCGGCAGCCGGGCGGCGGACGCCGCGCTCGCCGTCGACGTAGCGGCCGCTACTGACTGGCGGCGCAAGCCTGGCCAGGCGATGGCGGACAGCGTCAGTGCCAGACCGCCCAGGGCCATCCAGACCGTGTCGGCGCGCGCGTTCCAGGCCGCCAATGCCAGGCAAGCCAGTCCCGTCAGTGCGATGCCCGCGCCTACGCCGGCAAAGGTCACGGCGGAGGCGTCCGCTTCGCGCGGGTCGCCCGCGGGCACCGCCCGCCACGCCGCCACGCAGATGAAGGCGCTGGCGCTGGCGTAGCCGGCGGCCAAGCGCAGCGCGCACCAGACCGCCATGCCGTGCCAGAGCGGCATGGCCAGGGTCAGCAGCGCCACCGCCAGCAGGCTGGCCGCCAGCGTGCCGCGCAGGCGGCGGATGGGCCAGACCACGGCGGCCAGTGCGCCCAGCAGATAGCCCGCGTAGTTGGCCGAGGCCAGCCAGCCGCCCTGCGCCAGCGACAGGCCGTCCTCCTGCGCCATCAGGGGCCAGACCGGCGTGAAGGCGAACCGGCCTATCCCCATGGCGGCTGCCAGGGCCAGCGCCGCCGGCCAAGCCAGGGCGGCGGCGCTGCGCGACGCGGAGACGGAAGGGTAAATGGGCGTTGACATAGCCCCACTCTACGGCTGTACTAATATCTTTAGTAGTGAATAATTAAGATAGTGAGTTCTCAAAATGAGAAACTTGGACCTCGATGCGCTACAGATCTTCAAGGCGGTCGCCGACCAGGGCGGGGTGGCGCGCGCCGCCGCGCACCTGAATCGCGTGCAGTCCAACGTGTCGACGCGCCTGAAGCAGTTGGAGGCCTCGTTGCAGGCGCCGCTGTTCCGGCGGCAGAACCGCCGGCTGGTGTTGTCGGACCAGGGCCGCGTGCTGCTGTCCTACGCCGACCGCCTGCTGCGCCTGGCGGATGAAGCCCAGGCCGCGGTTCGTGACGGTTCCCCGCAGGGCGTGCTGCGCATCGGCACCATGGAAAGCACGGCGGCCGCGCGCTTGCCGCCCATCCTGGCGGCCTATCACGCGGCCTGGCCGCAGGTGCGGATCGAACTGGTGACAGGCACGTCGGCCGCGCTGGCGGCCAAGGTGCGCAACTACGAGATCGAGGCCGCGTTCGTGGCCCAGCCCTTTCCGGCCGAGGGCCTGGCGGCGCTGGATGCGTTCAAGGAAGAGCTGGCGCTGATTTCGCCGCTGGCCTGGGATCCGATCGACAGTCCCAGGGATCTGGGCGACCGCAGCGTCATTGCCTTCGCGTCGGGATGCTCGTACCGGCGCATCCTGGAATCATGGTTGAACCAGGAAGGTGTCGCGCCTGGCAAGGTGATGGAGTTCGCCTCGTATCACGCCATCGTCGCCTGCGTGGCCGCGGGCTCGGGCGTGGCCATCGTGCCGCGCTCGGTGCTGGCGGTGCTGGGCGCGGAGCACACGGTGCGCGTCGGCGCCCTGTCCGGCTCGCATGGCCGGGCCCTGACCCAGCTGGTCTGGCGCGCCGACGACGATACGCCGGCGTTGCAGGCCCTGCGGCACAAGCTGGCGGCGCCGCAAGGCTGAGGCAGGCTGCGCTCCGCTTGCTTTAGAAGCGGTAGCCGACGCCGATGGTCGCGACCCACGGGTCGATGCGCGCGGTACCGATGTGCTGGCCGTCCAGCTTCACCTTGGAGCGGATGTCGATGTAGCGGATATCCGCATTCATGAACCAGCGTTCGTTGATCTTGAAGTCCGCGCCCAGTTGCGCCGCCACGCCCCAGGAGTCGCCCAGCTTCAGGTTCGAGCCCTTCAGCGCGCCTTCCGCCTTGGTGTCGAAGAAGTGGGTGTAGTTGATGCCCACGCCGATGTAGGGCTGGATCATGCTGTCGGGCAGGATGTGCCATTGCAGGCTCAGCGTCGGCGGCAATTGCTTGGTCGAGCCGATCTTGCCCAGGCCGCTGCCGCTGACGTCATGCTGGAACGGCCAAGCGCCCAGCAATTCGATGCCGATGTTGCGCGTGGCCATGTAGGTCAGCGTGAAGCTCGGGCGCACGTTGTTGTTCACGTCCAGCCCGACGCTGCCATTGAGCACGGTGCCGTTGTTGGACGAGGGGCGGACCTGCGTAACGCCGACCTTGAACAGCACGTCGCCCGCTTCGTGGGCGTGCGCGGGGGCGGCGAGCGTGCCAGCGGCGATCAGGCCGGCGATGGCGGTGGCGCGGATACGGCCGTTCAGCGAAAACATTCTCTTCTCCGATCTTTCCATTGGGTGAGACAACAGGTTCTCAAACCTGGCGTCCGGCCCGCTTGATGTGTGTCAAATCGTGAAAAGACCGCAATTGAAAAGTGGTTATGTTGCAACACGCCGGCGTGCAGACAAAAAAATCGCCGCCGGCGCAAAGCGCTCGGCGGCGATCTGATTAAGCCTGATCGGGGTGATCAGCGCGGCAGTTCGCTGCTGCCCATGAGGTAGGCGTCCACCGAGCGCGCGCACTGGCGCCCTTCGCGGATGGCCCAGACCACCAGGGACTGGCCGCGGCGCATGTCGCCGGCGGTGAAGACCTTCTCGACGTTGGTGCGGTAATCATCGGTATTGGCGCGCACGTTGCCGCGCGCGTCGCGGTCCACGCCAAAGGCGTCCAGCACCGTCTGCACGGGCGACACGAAGCCCATGGCCAGCAGCACCAGGTCGGCCTTGATCTCGAACTCCGAGCCCTCGACCTCGCGCATCTTCATCTGGCCGGTGGCTTCGTCCTTGAACCATTCGACGCGCGCGCCGACCAGCTTCTCGACCTTGCCGTTGCTGCCCTGGAGCAGCTTGGTGGTCACGGACCAGTCGCGCTCGCAGCCTTCCTCGTGCGAGGAGGAGGTGCGCATCTTGAGCGGCCAGTACGGCCAGGTCATGGTCTTGTTTTCGCTCTCCGGCGGCTGGGGCATCAGCTCGAACTGCGTGACCGAGGCCGCGCCGTGGCGGTTGCTGGTGCCGACGCAGTCGGAACCCGTGTCGCCGCCGCCGATCACCACCACGTGCTTGCCCTTGGCCAGCGTCTGGTTGGTGAGGCGGTCGCCCGCCACCGCCTTGTTCTGCTGGCGCAGGAAGTCCATGGCGTAGTACACGCCCGACAGCTCGCGGCCGGGCACCGGCAGGTCGCGCGGGGTTTCCGAACCACCGCTCATCACCACCGCGTCGAACTCGGCCAGCAGCGATTCCGGCGCGCGCACCGTCAGGCCGTCGGCCACGGGATCGCTGGGGTTGCCGATGTAGGTCGACGGCGCGAACTCCACGCCCTCGGCTTCCATCTGCGAGATGCGGCGGTCGATCTGGTGCTTTTCCAGCTTGAAGTCGGGGATGCCGTAGCGCAGCAGGCCGCCGATGCGGTCGCTCTTTTCGAACAGCGTCACCGAGTGGCCGGCGCGCGCCAGCTGCTGCGCGCACGCCATGCCGGCGGGGCCGGAGCCCACCACGGCGACCTTCTTGCCGGTCTTGCGCGCCGGCACCTGCGGCGACACCCAGCCTTCGGCCCAGCCCTTGTCGATGATGGCGTGCTCGATGGACTTGATGCCGACAGCGTCGCTGTTGATGTTCAAGGTACAGGCGGCTTCACACGGCGCCGGGCAGATGCGGCCGGTGAACTCGGGGAAGTTGTTGGTGGAATGCAGCACGTCCAGCGCGCGCTTCCAGTCCTGCCGGTACACCAGGTCATTCCAGTCCGGGATGATGTTGTTGACCGGGCAGCCGTTGTTGCAGAACGGGATGCCGCAGTCCATGCAGCGCGCCGCCTGTTGCTTGGCCTGGTCGTCGCTCAGGTGCAGCACGAATTCGCGCCAGTTCTTCAGCCGCTTCTGCGGGGCCTCGGAGGCCTCCTGCAGACGCTGAAATTCCATAAAGCCGGTTATCTTTCCCATGGTATCCCTCACGCAGCCAGTTGTTGCGGGTTGGCTGCACGCCACATTTCACCCAATGCGCGGCGGTAGTCCGTCGGCATGATTTTCACGAATTTGCCGCGCGAGGCTTCCCAGTCGCCCAGGATTTCGCGGGCGCGGAAGCTGCCGGTGTAGCGGAAGTGGTCTTCCACCAGGCGCCGCAGGATGGTTTCGTCCGTTTCGCGTTCGCCGCCGCGCTGCGCGCTGTGCCAGACGTCGATGTTGTTCTGGGCAAGCTGTTCCGCGTGCGGCACGATGCTTTCCAGTTCGACCATGGACAGGTTGGCGCGCTGCTTGAGCGTGCGTTCCGGATCCCACACATAGGCCACGCCGCCCGACATGCCGGCCGCGAAGTTGCGGCCGGTGGCGCCCAGCACCACGACGGTGCCGCCGGTCATGTATTCGCAGCCATGGTCGCCGGTGCCTTCGACGACGGTGGCCGCGCCCGAGTTGCGCACCGCGAAGCGTTCGCCGGCCACGCCGTTGAAGAACGCCTCGCCCGCCAGCGCGCCGTACAGCACGGTGTTGCCGGCGATGATGTGGTCGGGGCCGAAGCCGCGGAAGTCGTTGGGCGAGCGCACGATGATGCGGCCGCCGGACAGGCCCTTGCCGACGTAGTCGTTGCCTTCGCCCACCAGGTCCATCGTGATGCCGTGGGCCAGGAACGCGCCGAAGCTCTGGCCGGCGGTGCCGTTGCACTGGATGTGGATGGTGTCGTCCGGCAGGCCCTCATGGCCGTAGCGCGAAGCCACCGCGCCCGACAGCATGGCGCCGATAGTACGGTTGCGGTTGCGCACGGGGACGATGAACGAAACCTTCTCGCCGCGTTCCAGTGCCGGCTTGCTGCGCTCGATCAACTGGTGGTCCAGCGCGCCGGCCAGGCCGTGGTCCTGCTCTTCGGTCTGGCGCACGTCGGCGTCGGACTGGGTTTGATGGAATACGCGGGCAAAGTCCAGGCCCTGGGCCTTCCAGTGTTCCACGCCCGAGCGCATGTCCAGCAGGTCGGCGCGGCCGATCAGGTCGTCGAACTTGCGGATGCCCAGCTGGGCCATGATTTCGCGCACTTCCTCGGCGATGAAGAAGAAGAAGTTCACGACGTGCTCGGGCTTGCCCTGGAATTTTTTGCGCAGGACCGGGTCCTGCGTGGCCACGCCCACCGGGCAGGTGTTCAGGTGGCACTTGCGCATCATGATGCAGCCTTCCACGACCAGCGGCGCGGTCGCGAAGCCGAATTCGTCGGCGCCCAACAGCGCGCCGATGACGACGTCGCGGCCGGTCTTCATCTGGCCGTCGGCCTGCACGCGGATGCGGCTGCGCAGGCGGTTGAGCACCAGCGTCTGCTGCGTCTCGGCCAAGCCCAGTTCCCAGGGCGTGCCCACGTGCTTGATGGACGACACCGGGGACGCGCCCGTGCCGCCGTCATGGCCAGCGATCACGACGTGGTCGGCCTTGGCCTTGGCCACGCCCGCGGCCACCGTGCCCACGCCCACCTCGGACACCAGCTTGACCGACACCGAAGCCTTGGCGTTCACGTTCTTCAGGTCGTGGATCAGCTGGGCCAGGTCTTCGATCGAGTAGATGTCGTGGTGCGGCGGGGGCGAGATCAGGCCCACGCCCGGCACCGAGTAGCGCAGCTTGGCGATGTACTCGGACACCTTGTGGCCGGGCAACTGGCCGCCTTCGCCGGGCTTGGCGCCTTGCGCCATCTTGATCTGGATCTGGTCGGCCGACGACAGGTATTCGGCGGTCACGCCGAAACGGCCCGAGGCCACCTGCTTGATCTTCGAGCGCAGCGAGTCGCCCTTCTTCAGTTCGACGTCGGCTTCGATGCGGTCCGTGCCCAGCACCGAGGCCAGCGTGTCGCCGTCCTTGATGGTGCTCTTGCCTTCGCGCATTTCGGCGCGGTAGCGCAGTTCGTCCTCGCCGCCTTCGCCGGTGTTGGACTTGCCGCCGATGCGGTTCATGGCCACGGCCAGCACCGAGTGCGCCTCGGTGGAGATCGAGCCCAGCGACATGGCGCCGGTGGCGAAACGCTTGACGATATCCTTGGCGGATTCGACGTCGTCCAGCGGAATGGCGCGCGACGGATCGAAGCGGAACTCGAACAGGCCGCGCAGGGTCATGTGGCGACGGCTCTGGTCGTTGATGATCTGCGCGTATTCCTTGTACGTGCGGTAGTTGTTGGCGCGCGAGGCGTGCTGCAGCTTGGCGATGGAGTCTGGCGTCCACATGTGCTCTTCGCCGCGCACGCGGTAGGCATATTCGCCACCCGCGTCCAGGTCGTTGGCCAGGACCGGATCGGTGCTGAAGGCGGCGCGGTGCTGGCGCAGCGCTTCCTCGGCCACCTGGAAGATGCCGATGCCTTCGATGTTGGAGGCGGTGCCGGTGAAGTACTTGTTCACCAGGGCGGTCTGCAGGCCCACGGCTTCGAAGATCTGCGCGCCGGTGTAGGACATGTAGGTGGAAATGCCCATCTTGGACATGACCTTGTTCAGGCCCTTGCCGATGGCCTTGATGAAGTTCTTGACCGCCTTTTCGGGGTCGTTCATCTTGCCCAGCGATTCCAGCGCCAGGTAGGGGTGGATGGCTTCGGCGCCGTAGCCGCCCAGCAGCGCGAAGTGGTGCACTTCGCGCGCCGAGCCGGTTTCCACCACCAGGCCGGTATTGGTGCGCAGGCCGGCGCGGATCAGGTGCTGGTGGACCGCGGACGTCGCCAGCAGCGCGGGGATGGCCACGCGCTCGCTGTCGACCAGGCGGTCGGACACGATCAGGATGTTGTAGCCGCTGCGCACCGCGTCGACGGCGCGCGCGCACAGCGCAGCCACGCGGGCTTCGATGCCCTCGGGGCCCCAGGCGGCGGGATAGGTGATGTCCAGCTCAAAGCTGCGGAACTTCTTGCCCGTGACCTGCTCGATGTCGCGGATCTGCGCCATGGCGGCGAAGTCCAGCACCGGCTGGGACACTTCCAGGCGCAGCGGCGGATTGACGTTGTTGATGTCCAGCAGGTTCGGCTTGGGGCCGATGAAGGACACCAGCGACATCACCAGCTGTTCGCGGATGGGGTCGATCGGCGGGTTGGTGACCTGCGCGAACAACTGGCGGAAGTAGTTGTAGAACGGCTTGGCGCGGTCGGACAGCACGGCCAGCGGGGCGTCGTTGCCCATCGAGCCGATGACTTCCTCGCCCGACGAGGCCATGGGTTCGAGGATGAACTTGTAGTCTTCCTGGGTCCAGCCGAAGGCTTGCTGGCGGTCCAGCAGCGACACCGACGACTGCGTGGCGACGGCGGCCTGGCGCGGCGCCGGCAGCGATTCCAGCTTGATCTGCAGGCGTTCGATCCACTGGCGGTAGGGCCGGTTGTTGGCCAGCTGCAGCTTGATCTCGGCGTCGTCGATGATGCGGCCCTGTTCCAGGTCGATCAGGAACATCTTGCCCGGCTGCAGGCGCCACTTCTTGACGATGCGATTTTCGGGGATGGACAGCGTGCCGGCTTCGGACGCCAGGATGACCATATCGTCATCGGTGACCAGGTAGCGGGCCGGACGCAGGCCGTTGCGGTCCAGCGTGGCGCCGATCTGGCGGCCGTCGGTGAACGCGACCGCGGCGGGGCCGTCCCACGGCTCCATCATGGCGGCGTGGTACTCGTAGAAAGCGCGGCGGCTTTCGTCCATCTGCGTGTGCTGTTCCCAGGCTTCCGGGATCATCATCATCATGGCGTGGGCCAGCGAGTAGCCCGAATTCACCAGCAGTTCCAGGCAGTTGTCGAACGTGGCGGTGTCCGACTGGCCTTCGTAGACGATGGGGTACAGCTTCTTCAGGTCGTCGCCCAGCACGGCCGACTGCATCATGCCTTCGCGCGCGCGCAGCCAGTTGAAGTTGCCCTTGACCGTGTTGATTTCGCCGTTGTGGGCAATCATGCGGTACGGGTGGGCCAGCGGCCAGGCCGGGAAGGTGTTGGTCGAGAAGCGCTGGTGCACCAGCGCCAGCGCCGACACCGTGCGGGTATCGGCCAAGTCGCGGTAGTAGCGGCCGACCTGGTCGGCCAGCAGCAGGCCCTTGTAGACCACGGTGCGCACCGAGGCCGAAGGCACGAAGTATTCCTTGCCGTGCGCCAGATGCATGTTCTGGATGGCGTGGCTGGCGGTCTTGCGGATCACGTACAGCTTGCGCTCCAGCGCGTCCGGCACCATCACGTCGGCGCCGCGGCCGATGAACAGCTGGCGGATCACGGGTTCGCAGGCGCGCACGGTGGGCGACATGGGCATGTCCACGTCCACCGGCACGTCGCGCCAGCCCAGGACGACTTGGCCCTCGGCGCGCACGGAGCGTTCCAGCTCCTGTTCGCAGGCCAGGCGCGAAGCCGTTTCCTTGGGCAGGAACACCATGGCCACGCCGTACTCGCCGGGAGGCGGCAGCGTGATGCCTTGATGGCCGAGTTCGTCGCGGTAGAGCGTGTCGGGAATCTGGATCAGGATGCCGGCGCCGTCGCCCATCAGCTTGTCCGCGCCGACCGCGCCGCGGTGGTCCAGGTTTTCCAGGATCTTCAGGCCCTGCTGGATGATGGCGTGGCTTTTCTTGCCCTTGATGTGGGCCACGAAACCGACGCCGCAGGCGTCATGTTCGTTCTTGGGGTTGTACAGACCCTGCGCGGAAGGCAGCCCGATGCGGCTGGCATCGATGGGGGTCGCCTTGGGCGGGGGACAGGAGTCGATCGGGGTAATTTGGGGCATGGCGCGCTCCGCAGTGGGCCTGCGTCGTAATGTTGCAGTGCAGGAGACGGACAATACCCCCGGTGGGAGTAGGGTGCAATAGGAATAAATAGGGTGTGTCCCTATTTATATATAAGATGCGTCATCCTGAGTTAATTCGGTGACGCATCAAGAGCCGCGCCACGCGGGGCTTGCCGCTGGGGTATGCACCAGGAGGGTGCCTCCACGCCTGGGAAATGGCCATTTTTCCGATTATACGTCCCCAATTTAATGGGGAATTTTGCAGGTATGAAGCGATGCTTGGCGTTGCGGAAATGCAAATGCATCCGCCGGCCTGCGCTGCCGCGGCCGGGGAAAAAGAAGAACCCGCCATTCAGGCGGGTCCTCAATCAGGAAGAGGTCGACGTAGGCGTCGTGGTGGGAGGCGCGGAACTCGACTCAGCGTCGGACGATGCGGCGGCAGGTTTCTTGCGCGGACGTCCGCGCTGCCCCGGGGCGACCCGGCGGCTGGCCGTATGAGCCAGGCTGGCGATAAAAGCGGGACCGCCCAGCGCCCATTGTCCGGAGACCGCCTGGTCGATGCGCTGCGTTTCCTCGCGCGACAGGCCGTCCTGCAAGCGCTTGCGGTAATTGGCCTGGCGGTCGAACGGGGTATTGCCACAGGCCCAATAGTCCGCGTGATCCGACTGCCACTGCGCTGGAGCCGCGGTAGTATTGCCGGTATGGCTGGCGGCGGAGGACCAGGGCCAGGAATCCGGATCCTGCGATGCGCCGCTGCGCACCGGATAGGTTTCCAGCCAGACCAGGGATGGCAGCACCCAGGCGCCCGGCTCCAGCAAGGCCGAGCGGTAGCGGCCCGCGAAGACCCGGCCGCCGCGTAGGCGCGCCGCCAGGTTGCGGCCCAGCGTTTGCATGAGGCGGGGCAGGCCTTCCTCGTCCGCGGGCGTGGCCAGCAGCAGGATGCGGTCATTGGCCAGCAACCAGCCGTGAACCGAGACGCGGTGGCGTTGGGCGGACTCGCCCAGCCACGTGGCCAGTTGGTTCAAGATGTCGGCCGGCGCGGGTTGCGACGGCGCCGCCAGCGGCTGGATGAAGTTGGCCTGCACCAGTTGGGGCAGCCCAGGGGCGTACAGACGGGGCAGACGGGCCATAGTGTCAGGACTTGCGTATCTGGAAGAACGGGTTGTCTTCGCTCACGGTATATAAATAGTGCCACGGTGGGCGCTGGTCAAGTCCCGTGATCATGTCGGGGCAGGAAATCGCATTTTTTTTCTGTCGTTCGTACCCCATAAAGCCCAGGTTAACATTCGGCGACGGAACGTCGCACCGTGGGTATCCCCTAATCCGCGGGCGTTTTTTCCGACCCCTACGACCGGAGGAAAGCAATGGCAGTCGCCCTGGAACTCATTTCGCAGCATCGCTGCTTCGGCGGCTGGCAGCGCTATTACCGCCACGAGTCCGCGGAGATCGGCCTGCCCATGCGCTTCTCCGTCTACGTGCCGCCGCAGGCAGAACAAGGTCCAGTGCCGGTGCTGTTCTACCTGGCTGGCCTGACCTGCACGGAAGAAACCTTCATGATCAAGGCGGGCGCGCAGCGCCTGGCCGCGGAGCTGGGCGTCATGCTGGTCGCGCCGGACACCAGCCCGCGCGGCGCCAATGTGCCTGGCGAAGAAGAAAGCTGGGATCTGGGTACCGGCGCGGGCTTCTACGTGGACGCCACCACGCCCGCCTGGCGCGGCCACTACCGCATGTACAGCTACGTGACGCAGGAACTGCACGGCATCGTCACAGGCGAGGCGCTGCCCGGCGACGCCTCGCGCACCGGCATCTTCGGCCATTCCATGGGCGGCCATGGCGCGCTGGTGCTGGCGCTGCGCAACCCCGGCAAGTTCCGCTCGGTGTCGGCGTTCGCGCCTATCGCCGCGCCCAGCCAGTGCCCCTGGGGCAAGAAGGCGTTCGGCGCTTACCTGGGCGACAAAGTCGAGGATTGGGCCGCTTACGACGCGTCCGCGTTGATGCGGGGCGCGGCCAACCCGTTCCCCGCCGGCATCCTGATCGATCAGGGCGAGTCGGATCAGTTCCTGGCCGAACAGTTGTATCCCGAGGTATTCGAGGCGGCCTGCGCCGCCGCTGGACAGCCGCTGGACCTGCGACGCCACCCGGGCTACGACCACGGCTACTACTTCATCTCGACCTTCATCGAGGATCACATCCGGTTTCACGTCGAGCGGCTTGGAAAACCGGCGCCCTGAGGGGGCGCTTCTATACTGGCGAGCCTGCCGCCGCAGGCTTATATCGCGCCCTGGGGCGCCGCCTGCGGTCTGTGCTCAATAGGAACGCCTGATTTGATCAACGGAATCGCTCCCTTCGTCTGGATACTGTTGGGCGCCGTCGTCGTCCTGCTGCCTGGCATCGTCATGCTGCTGGGCCGCGGCGGCCCGCGCGACGAGCGCGGCCGCAAGGTGTTCCAGTTCCGGCCGGTGCGGCGCTTGTTCGGCCTGATGCTGGTGCTGCTGGGTTGTGTGTCGGGCCTGCTGGCGCTGTCGCTGGTGCAGTTCTTCCGCCTGACGGCCGACGAGCCGGTGGCGCGCATCGAAGTCCGCCAGGTGGCCGACGGCCAGTTCCAGGTCAACGCCAGCGCGCCCGGCACCGGGAGCAAGCAGTACGTGCTCTACGGCGACCAGTGGCAGATCGACGCGCGGGTGGTGCGCTGGCGCTTGCCGGCGTTGATGGCCGGCGTGCCGCCGCTGTATCGGCTGGAACGCTTGTCCGGCCGCTATAGCGACGCGGCGCGAGAGGCCTCGGCCACGCGTTCGGTGCATGCGCTGGACGACTGGCCGGCGCCTGATCTGGCGTCGCTGAAGAAGAATTTCCCGAACTGGTTCCCCTTTGTCGATGTCCAATTTGGCAGCGGCGCGTATATGCCGATGTTCGACGGTGCGCGTTACCAGGTGCTGATGGATCCGCGCGGGGCGCTGTTCGTGCGACCCGACGGCGAGGCCACGGCCGAAGGCCTGAAACGTCTGGGCTGGTAGTGGCGCTTCCGCACCGCGTCCGCTGAGCGAGCTGGCTGCCCCCTGGGAGGCGTGTGGCCCTCGCCGTGACACGGCGAGGTAGCGGTGGACCCCGCCACATCAAAAAATAAATGGGGACATATTTCTATCAAGGAAACTTTGACGCGCCGCAATAGTCGAATTAGCACTCCCAATACTAGAGTGCTAACATCGAATCCATGTCGTTATCCCTTCGCCATCCGGAGACCCCCGCTATGAAGCAACCCAGTACCTCGTTGGCCGCTTCCGGCAACGCCCTGGCGTTGGCCATCGCCAATCCGGGCGCACTTGGCACGATCGACGCTTATATCTCCTCGGTCAACCGCCTGCCGGTCCTGTCCGCGGAACGTGAAACCGAGCTTGGCCGCCGCCTGCGCGACCAGGAAGACCTGGGCGCAGCGCGCGAACTGATTCTGTCGCACCTGCGCCTGGTGGTGTCGGTGGCCCGCCAGTACCTAGGCTACGGCTTGCCGCATGCCGATCTCATCCAGGAAGGCAACGTCGGCCTGATGAAGGCCGTCAAGCGCTTCGACCCCGAGCGCGGCGTGCGCCTGGTGTCGTTCGCCGTGCACTGGATCAAGGCCGAAATCCACGAATACATCATCCGCAACTGGCGCCTGGTGAAGGTTGCGACCACCAAGGCCCAGCGCAAGCTGTTCTTCAATCTGCGCAGCATGCGTCCCGACGGCCAGACGTTGGATCCGGACCAGGTCGACCACATCGCGCGCGAATTGAACGTGCGCCGCGAGGACGTCAGCGAAATGGAAGTGCGCCTGTCCGGCCGCGACATGTCGCTGGAAAACCAGGACGACGACGATGACAGCTACGCGCCCATCGCCTACCTGTCCGACGAAGGCCGCCAGGAACCCACCCGGGTGCTGGAACGTGCCGCCCGCGACCAGTTGCAAAGCGCCGGCCTGACCGACGCGCTGCAAGCGCTGGACCCGCGTTCGCGCCGCATCGTCGAGGCCCGCTGGCTGCAGGATGACGGCGGCGCCACGCTGCACGAACTGGCGCAGGAGTTCGGCGTGTCGGCCGAGCGCATCCGCCAGATCGAAGCGGCCGCCCTGAAGAAGATGCGTGGCAATCTCGCGTCCTGAGCCTGCTTGAGCCACGCAAAGGGCCGCTGATCGCGGCCCTTTTGCTTTTCCGGCGGACCCGCGGCCGCGCATGAATAAATTGATACAAATTCGAGCGGAAATTTTGCGCGGCGCAAGAAACTTAATGAGGATCGCCCCGCCTAACTTCATGTAGACCGCGAACTTCGGTTAGCAGTCTTGTCATCCGTCTCGGCTTCTCCTCTTTCCCCTCCCCTATGAGACGGATGCTTGCGGGGCACCATGCATATCTGGTGCCCCGTTTTTTATGCGCGTCCGGTTTGGGATGGCGGGCTCGGCGTACGCCATGCGCCGCCGGCGCGAAAAAGGGCGACTTGCCTAGGCCGCCTGGGCGTTGTCGGCAGCCGCCTTGGCGCCATGCCACAGCGCGTCCTGCACGCGCCGCACGCCGGTCGCCATCGAACCGTCCTGGTACAGCTTGATCCAGCGATAGCCGGGCGCCATGTTGTCCACCACGTGCTTGCCGTCGCGGATGCTGAACTGAAAGCAGGTCGACGGCGTGGCCAGCATGCGCAGGTTGTGGCGGCGGCGGTCGAACTCGTGATGCACATGGCCCCACAGCAGCACGCGGACCTGCGGCCAGCGCGTCAGCAGTTTGAAGAGCGCCTGCGGGTTGTCGATCATCATCGAATCGTGCCAGTGGCTGTCGATCTGCATGGGATTGTGATGCATGGCGATCAGCGTGTGGCGGCCCGGCGTCTCGGCCAGCGCGGCTTCCAGCAGGTCGAGCTGGCTCGCGGGCAGATGGCCGGCGTTGGAGCCGGGCACGGTGGTGTCCAGCGCGACCACGCGCCAGGCGCCCACGTCGGTCACCGGAACCGACCATTGCGGCAGTTCCTGGCGCATCACGGCCGGCAGGTCATGGTTGCCCGGCAGGCAGCGGATGCTGGCCTGCGCCAGGGCGGGCGCCTCGGATAGAACGCGCGCCAGTCGGCGATAGGCCGCGGCCTCGCCGTCCTGGGACATGTCGCCGGTGGCCAGCAGCAGATCGGGATGCTTGCCGTCCGCTTCGATCTGGCGCAGTACCGCGCGCAGGCTGGCGTCCGTGTTGACGCCCAGCATCGAGGTTTCGGGCTCGCCGAACAGATGGCTGTCGGTCAGCTGGACCAGCATGGCGGGCGCGTCGTCGCGCCGGGTCAAGGAATGGATCCGGGCCAAGTGCCGCTCCTGCAAAGTTTTTGTGCGATTCCACATTACCCAAAAAACACGGCGCGACGCGTATCGCTTGTCCGCATTGGGGTAACGAAACGTGCATTCTCCACGATTCCAGACAGTTTCCGGCCCGATCGCGGGGGAAAAAGCCGCTATTCTTGTGGAACTTCACACAAGCTCCACCAATAGAACATGGATGTAGGTTTTCTCGTATTCGGCCTGGCAGGCTTGCTGACGCTGGTCTGTTTCATGCCGCCTTTGGCGGGCCGTCTCAAGCTGCCCTACTCGGTGCTGCTGGCCATCGTCGGCTGTCTGCTAGGCATCATCGTGCACGTGCACGGTTGGGCGCCCAGCTGGATCGGCGACTTCCTGGACTCGCTGGAACGCTTCGAGATCTCGTCCGAAACCTTCCTGATGGTGTTCCTGCCGGTGCTCTTGTTCGAGACCGCGCTGTCCATGAACGTGCGGCGCCTGATGGACGACATCGGCCCCATCCTCATGATGGCCATCGTGGCCGTGGTGGTCTGCACCGTGGTGGTCGGGCTGACGCTGGACGCCATCTCGCCCTACGGCCTGGTGGTCTGCCTGTTGCTGGGCGCCATCGTCGCCACCACCGACCCCGTGGCCGTGGTGGGCATCTTCCGCGAAGTGGGCGCGCCCAAGCGCCTGACTACCCTGGTCGAAGGCGAAAGCCTGTTCAACGACGCGGCCTCGATCGCCTTGTACTCGGTGCTGCTGGCCGTCCTGGGCGGCCACGGCGAACTCACTGCCAGCGGCATCTTCAACGACTTCATCGTGCACTTCATCGGCGGCGGCGTGGCCGGCTTCGCCATGGGCCGGTTGGCCTGCTTCCTGTTCGCCTGGCTGCGCGGCTTTCCCACCGCGGAAATCACGCTGACGCTGACACTGGCCTACCTGTCCTTCTTCATTTCCGAGCACTACCTGAACGTGTCGGGCGTGGTCGCCACCGTGATCGCCGGTCTGGTGGTCGGGTCCACCGGGCGCACGCGCATGTCGCCCACCACCTTCGAGTACCTGTCCAGCGCCTGGGAGCAATTCGGGTTCTGGGCCAATTCGCTGATTTTCCTGTTCGCGGCCATGCTGATTCCCAAGCTGATGGCGGCCGCCGACTGGCAGGAACTGGCGCTGGTGGCGGTGGTGTTCGTGGCGACGCTGGTGGCGCGCGCCATCGTCGTCTTCGGGCTGCTGCCCTTGTTGGGGCTGACCCGGCTGGGAACCAAGGTCAGCAACCCCTATAAGGTCGTCATGCTGTGGGGCGGCCTGCGCGGCGCCGTGTCGCTGGCGCTGGCGCTGGCCGTGACCGAGCAGACCGGCGTGGCCGAAGAGGCGCGCCAGTTCATCGCGGTGGCCACCACCAGCTATGTGCTGCTGACCTTGTTCATCAACGGCATCAGCCTGCGCCCGCTGATCCGCATGCTGGGCCTGAACCAGTTGTCGCCGGTCGAGCGCACCATCCGCAACCAGGCCCTGGCGGTGGCGCTGGAAGACCTGCAGGGCAAGACCGAAGAGGTCGCCAAGACCGAGCACATCGGCACCGAGGTCCGCGACCGCATCCGCGCCGTGTTCGATGCCAGCCTGACCAGCGTGCACGACGGCCAGGTCAGCCAGATGACCGACGACCAGCGCGTGTCGGTAGGCCTGGCCATCGTGGCCCAGCGCGAAGAGGAAATGTTCTTCGATATCCTGAAGGCGCAGATCGTGGACTGGCGCATGGCCGAAACCCTGCTGGCGCGGGCGGAAAGGCTGGAGGACGCGATCCGGCTGGGCGGTATTCCCGGCTTCGAGCGCGCCATTGTTGCCGACGTGCGCTATTCCACCGGTTTCCGCCTTGCCCTGCGCCTGCACTACCTGTTCGGCTTCCAGGGCTGGCTGGCGCGCGAACTGGGCCAGCGCTTCGCCAACCTGATGAGCAAGCGGTCGGTGGCGCAACGCCTGATCGCCTTCGCGCGCGAACAGATCACGCCGCTGCTGGGCGAGGAAGCCACGCAGCGCATCGTGTCCCTGCACCAGCGCCGCCTGGACCTGATCGAAAACGCCATGCAGGCCCTGAACCTGCAATACCCGTCCTACGCGCAGTGGCTGCAGGAAAGCTACCTGGGCCGCGTGGCCCGCGAAATGGAGCGCATCCGCTACCGCGACATGCTGGAGCAGTTCCTGATCAGCGGCGAGGTGTACGCGGACCTGATGGCGCAGTTGAAGAGCCGCTGGGCCCACATCGACAAGCATCCGCCGCTGGACATCGAAATGAGTGCGGCCGAACTGATCAAGCGCGTGCCACTGTTCGAAGGCCTGTCCGCGGACTCTTTGCGCGCCATCAGCAAGCTGCTCAAGCCGCGCCTGGCGCTGCCGGACCAGCGTGTGCTGACCAAGGGCCGTCACGGCGAAGAGATGTGTTTCGTGGCCTCGGGCGCCGTGGCCGTGCATCTGCCCGACAACACCATGATCGAACTGGGCAGCGGCGAATTCTTCGGCGAACTCGGCCTGCTGGGCGAACAGCAGCTGATGCCGGAAGTGACGTCGCTGGGCTACAGCAAGCTGCTGATGCTGTCCTCGCGCGATTTCCACGCCCTGCTGGCGCGTGACGAGCATCTGCGCGAACGCATCCAGGTCGTGGCCAAGCAGCGCCTGCGCGCGATCGAAGTGTGGAAGCAGTTTTCGCAGGCCAATGCGGCGCCCGCTCCGGTCCCCGCGCCGGTGTCGGCGCCGACACCAGCGCAGGCCGCCGAGGCTGCGGAAGCGGCAGGCGCTGCGTCGGGTTCCGAGGTGCTTGCGGCCCGCGAGGCCCGGGGCGCGGACGCGCCGGCCGCAAGCGACGTCCGGGACAACCCCGCGGATAGTCCCGCAGACAACCCGGTGGACAAGCCCGCGAATACCCCGCCTTTGGGCGAGCCGGGCATCGTTCCGCGCTAACGCTAGCCCCCGTGGATGCCCGCGCATCCGCGGGACGGGATGCTAGGCCGGGATTTCGCCTGCCGCGCGGCGCTGCATGATGTCTTCGACGATCACCAGCGCCGCTTCCAGCGTGAATTCGCCTTCCGCGATCTGACGCACGGCGGCGGCCGCTTCGATGGTGGCAATCTCCATTACCTCGCCATCCCGGTTGGCGGGACGGGCATCAGCCGCGAGCACGCAGGTGCTGGTCAGGACGTCTTCCACCTGATAGCCCTCGGGCAGGCGGCGATGGATGCGCAGGATGGTGCGCAGGGGCGAACGCCGCTGCAGGTCGGGCTCGTCCAATCCCGCTTCTTCGCCGCATTCGCGCACCAGCGCCAGTTCCAGGTCTTCACGACTGCCGGCCAGGCCGCCAACCAGTGTGTCCCACATACCGGGATCGGTTGACTTGCTGAGCGCACGTCGTGCGACCCACAGGCGGCCACCCGGCGTCCAGGCATTCAGATGCACGGCCTTGGTAAGCAGGCCCAGCGGCCGCACCGCCGCGCGTTCGATCACTCCCAGCGCATCGTCGCCATCCAAAACATCCAGCAATTCGTCGCGCCAGCCGCGCAGGCAGTTGGCTTGGCGCAACAGTTGCGCGGCTTGTTCGAGCACGCTGTTCAGGTCTGCGCCGGGTTGCAGGTCCGCCCCGATGCGCAAGGTTTCACCGTCCGTCACGATGCCGGGCGCGTCGCGCAACGCGTCGCACGCCGCATGCGTGGCCCAGCCGCAGCGGCGCCCCGCTATATATAAAGCGCGCGCGCCTTCGGGGGCGGGCTCTTGCGCGCGGGCGCGCAGGTCGGCGTACAAGTCGGACAACTGCTTGGGCATCGTGGGACCGTGGTGATGATGTTGCCGACGATTTTATGCCACCCTGTTTTACGGCGCGCGGTCAAGGGGCGCGGCCAGATGGGGGCGGGGCCGATGAATTCAAGGGCGCTAACTTACATCTGTTTGCGCGTCCGCTATAATCCGGCAGTTTCTTTGTGATTTCGAGTGGGAACGACAGGGGCCGCTCTATCTCCCTGCCACGCCCTACCATCTAATAATTGCGCGTTGCCCGGTTCCGGCGACTTCCGCCACTAGCGAACGGACCTTCGCGCCGTGTTTCGAGGTAAGCATGAAGAAGTGGAGAGGGATACTGGGGGCTTGTGCGATGCTGATTGGCAGCGTGGCAGGTGCTCAGGTGCAAGACATGCCCGGCGGCCCGAAGGTCAATCAGCTCAACCTGCATGAAGGTGTCACGGCGATCTCGCGCGACATCATGTGGTTGCATTGGATGTTGCTCACGATCTGTATCGTGATCTTCATCGGCGTCTTCGGAGTGATGTTCTACTCCATCTGGGCGCACCGCAAATCCAGGGGCCACAAGGCCGCGACCTTCCACGAGCATCTGGGCGTGGAAGTTGCCTGGACCGTCATCCCGTTCATCATCGTCATCGCCATGGCGTTGCCGGCCACCAAGACGGTGGTCGCGATGAAAGACACCTCCAGCGCCGACCTCACCGTGAAGGTCACCGGCTATCAATGGAAGTGGGGCTACGAATACCTCGACGGCTCGGCCACCGGCATCAAGTTCCTCTCGACGCTGTCCACGCCGCGCGCGCAGATCGAGAACCGCGAGCCCAAGGGCGAGTTCTACCTGATGGAAGTGGACAACCACCTGGTCGTCCCCGCGAACAAGAAAGTCCGTATCGTACTGACCGCGGCCGACGTCATCCACTCCTGGATGATTCCGGACTTCGGCGTGAAGCAGGACGCCATCCCCGGCTTCCTGCGCGACACCTGGTTCAACGCCGACAAGCCCGGTATCTACCGTGGCCAGTGCGCGGAACTGTGCGGCAAGGATCACGCATTCATGCCCATCGTCGTGGAAGTCATGGCGCAAGCCGACTACGATAAGTGGGTTGAAGACCAAAAGAAGAAGATGGCGGCAAACGCCGACGATCCCAATAAAGAGTGGACGGAAGCCGAACTGGTTGCCCGCGGCGAAAAGGTTTTCGCGGCGAATTGCGTGGCCTGTCACCAGGCCAACGGCAAGGGCATCCCGGGCAGTTTCCCCCCGCTCGACGGAGACAAGGTTGTTCTGGGCCCGAAGGCGGAACAGATCAACACCGTGCTGAAGGGCAAGCCCGGCACCGCGATGGCGGCATTCGGCGGGCAGCTCAACGATGTCGAGATCGCAGCGGTCATCAGCTATACGCGCCATGCCTGGAGCAATGCAGGCAAGGGGCAGGACCCGACGGTTCTACCGAAGGACGTGGCGGCTGCGCGCTGATTGCGCGCGCCTGGTCACACCCTCGCAGAACCGGTTCCGTTTAGTTAGAGATACCCTGCCGGCCCCGTGAATCGGGCCCGGCACTCAGCAGGAAGGAGTCCATCATGAGCAGCGTCACTGTAGACCACGTGTCGCCGGGCCACGGCCACGGTCACGATGACCACCACCACGCCATCCCCACTGGTTGGCGCCGCTGGCTTTTCGCCACGAACCACAAAGACATCGGGACGATGTATCTCATCTTCTCGTTCGTCATGCTGCTGGAAGGCGGCACGCTGGCACTGCTGCTGCGCACCGAGCTCTTCGAGCCGGGCCTGCAGTTCTTCCGCCCCGAACTCTTCAACCAGTTCACCACCATGCACGGCCTCGTCATGGTGTTCGGCGCAGTCATGCCGGCCTTCGTGGGCTTCGCCAACTGGATGATCCCGATGCAGATCGGCGCCTCCGACATGGCGTTCGCCCGCATGAACAACTTCAGCTTCTGGCTGCTGCCGGTGGCCGCGATCATGCTGACCGCGTCGTTCTTCGTGCCTGGCGGCGCCACCGCGGCCGGCTGGACGCTGTACGCGCCGCTGTCACTGCAGATGGGCCCGGGCATGGACCTGGCGATCTTCGCGCTGCACATCATGGGCGCTTCGTCCATCATGGGCGCGATCAACATCATCGTCACCATCCTGAACATGCGCGCGCCCGGCCTGACGCTGATGAAGATGCCGCTGTTCTGCTGGACCTGGCTGATCACCGCCTTCCTGCTGCTGGCCGTGATGCCGGTGCTGGCCGCCGCCATCACCATGGTGCTGACCGACCGCCATTTCGGCACGGGCTTCTTCAACGCCGCCGCCGGCGGTGACCCGGTCCTGTACCAGCACGTGTTCTGGTTCTTCGGGCACCCCGAGGTCTACATCATGATCTTGCCGGCGTTCGGCATCGTGTCGGCCATCGTGCCCGCGTTCGCCCGCAAGAAGCTGTTCGGCTACGCCTCCATGGTCTACGCCACCGCTTCGATCGCCGTGCTGTCCTTCATCGTGTGGGCGCACCACATGTTCACCACCGGCATGCCGGTGACGGGCCAGCTCTACTTCATGTACGCCACCATGCTCATCTCCATCCCGACCGGGGTGAAGGTGTTCAACTGGGTCGCCACGATGTGGCGCGGCTCCATGACGTTCGAGACACCCATGCTGTTCTCGATCGGCTTCATCTTCGTGTTCACCATGGGCGGCTTTACCGGGCTGATCCTGTCGGTGGCTCCGATCGACATCCAGGTCCATGACACCTACTACGTGGTCGCGCACTTCCACTACGTGCTGGTGGCGGGCTCGCTGTTCGCCCTGTTCGCCGGCGCCTACTACTGGGTGCCCAAGTGGACGGGCCGCATGTACAGCGAAAAGCTGGGCAAGCTGCACTTCTGGTCGACGCTGATTTCGTTCAACGTCACCTTCTTCCCGATGCACTTCCTGGGCCTGGCAGGCATGCCGCGCCGCTATGCCGACTACGCCGGCCAGTTCACGACTTTCCACCAGATGGCCACCATAGGCGCGTTCTGGTTCGGCCTGTCGCAGTTGATCTTCCTGTGGGCGATGGTGCGTTGCTACCGCGGCAAGGGCGACGTCGCCTCGGCCAAGCCGTGGGAAGGCGCCGAAGGCCTGGAATGGACCGTGCCGTCGCCCGCGCCTTTCCACACCTTCGAAACCCCGCCCGAAGTGAAGTGAAGCAGCCTTTCATGTTCCAGGTACCACAGCAATGACACCCGAGCAGCGCCGCCGCAACAAGATTGCAGGTCTGGTCCTGCTGGCTTTCGTCATCGCCGTGTTTGCCTGGACCGTGTTGCGCGGCTCGGCGCTGTTGTCCGGCGTCGCCGTCAGCTAGGCGCAGGCCATGAGCGACGACCTGCGCGAAACCTCCCAGCGCAAGCTGAGTTTCCTTCAGACCATGAAGGCGGTGGCGTGGGGGTTTTTCGGGGTGCGCAAGGGGGCGGGCCACCGGGAAGACGTCGCCAAGCTCAACCCGGTCCATGTGATCGTGGCGGGGCTGCTGGCAGCGGCCATCTTCGTTACTGTGCTGGTATTAATTGTGCGTTGGGCCGTTTCCAGCCTGACTTGAATCACTTAATTCTATAAATCTGTACCAGGGAGAAAGCCATGAGTGCAAGCCACTCGGTTCAAGGTAAAGAGGCACCGTATTACTTCGTGCCCGCCGATTCGGGTCATCCCGTGCGTACGGCTGTGGCGCTGCTGTTCATGGGCCTGAGCGCCGCGGCCTGGATCAACGGCGTCAGTTGGGCCAAATGGACCCTGCTGGGAGGCTTCATCGGCCTGATCGTGGTGCTGTACTACTGGTTTGGCGACGCCATCCACGAATCCGAAATCGGCCTGAACAGCAAGCGCATCGACGGTTCCTACCGTTGGGGCATGAGCTGGTTCATCTTCTCGGAAGTCATGTTCTTCGCGGCGTTCTTCGGCGCCCTCTGGTACACGCGCACCATCACCACGCCCTGGCTGGGCGACATGGATCACCGCCTGATGCTGTGGCCCGACTTCCAGGCCGTGTGGCCGAACTTCGGCCCTGCCGGCGTGGTCGAGCACTTCCAGACTGTCGGTCCCTTCTGGCTGCCCACCATCAACACCGCGCTGTTGCTGAGCTCCGGCGTCACGCTGACCATTGCCCACCACGCGCTGCGCGAGAACCATCGCGGCAAGACCATCTTCTGGCTGCTGGCCACGGTCGTGCTGGGCTTCCTGTTCGTGACCTGTCAGGCTTACGAATACCACCATGCCTATACCGAGCTGAACCTGAAGTTCAATTCGGGGGCCTACGGTTCGCTGTTCTACATGCTGACGGGCTTCCACGGCTTCCATGTGCTGCTGGGCGCCACCATGTTGACGGTCATTCTGGTCCGCCTGATCCGCGGCCATTTCACGGCCGATCATCACTTCGGTTTTGAAGGCGCCGCCTGGTATTGGCACTTCGTGGACGTGGTGTGGCTGGGCCTGTACCTGTTCGTGTACTGGTTCTGATCGGTACGCGGAACAAATGAAGCGCGCCAGTTCTTGTGTGAGAACTGGCGCGTTTTACTCATCTGCGATCGTCATGCATGTCCGGGAACCCGCGTCCCGGATGCCTATCTAAGGCCTGTGCTCTCGATCCAGCCCATGTGGTGGGCGAACAGCACGAACAGGAACAGGGCCACCGATAAGCCGATGCGTACCGTCAGCGCGTTGACCGTGCGGCTGGTGGTTCCCTTGTCCCGCATCAGGTAGACCAGGGCCGATGCCAGGCTGGCCAGAATCCCGATGAAGGCCAGGACGACGAAAACGCGCATGGTGGTCTCCGGACGAATCAGAGTAGTTAGTGTAGATATATGGCCCGACCGCATTCAACCCGATACACGGTAGCCGCCTTGCTGTTGCTGGGCGTCGCCGTGATCATCCTGGCATCGCTGGGGCAATGGCAATTGCGCCGCGGCGATGAGCGACGCGCCATTCTGGCCGCTATCGAAGCAGGCCGCAAGCAAGCGCCGCTGCCCTTGACCCCGGCTACCGACCCCGCCCAGATGACCGCCTGGCGTTCGGCCCAGGCCTCCGGGGTCTGGCTGCCGCAATTCAGTGTACTGCTGGACAACCGCAACCACGACGGCAAGCCCGGCTACTGGCTGGCCACGCCGCTGCTGCTGGACGCCGATGCGCGCCGCGCCGTGCTGGTGTTGCGCGGCTGGATTCCGCGCGTCATGGGGACCCAGGGGCAAGGCCCCGCGCAGCCGCCGCTGCCGGCCACGCCTGCGGGGCCGCAGACGGTGACGGGCGAGCTCTCGCCGCGCGTGCCGCGCCTGTTCGAGATCTGGACGCTGGGCGGGGCGGAACAGTCCGCCTTGCCGGCGTCGCTGCCGGCGGCGGATGGCGTCTTGCCCCAGGTGCAGAACCTGCCACTGGACGCATACGCCAAATCCACCGGCCTGGCCCTGCTGCCCACGGTGCTGTCGCAATCCGCCGGCAATGCGGACGATGGCCTGGTGCGGGACTGGCCGCAGCCGTCCGTGGACTTCCAGCAGAACACGTCCTATGCCGTACAGTGGTTTGCTTTTGCCTCGATTGCCGCCGTTGCATGGTTGGTGGTGCTGGGGGGCGCCGTCCGGCGCATGCGGCGCGCGCAGAACGCGCCCGGGGCCTGACCGGGGCGCCAACTCTTAACCCGCAAGACGACGACAGGATACATAGTGGCTCGCGATCTTTCCTCTACCAAGCCCGCACGCAAGCGCTCCTTGATGCCGATGCTGCTGGTGTTCCTGTGCTCGCTGGCGCCTATCGTCGCGGCGATCGTGGTGTACATGAATCCGCAGTGGTGGCCCGATGAGTCCAGCAACTACGGCACGCTGCTCAGCCCGCAGCGGCCCATGCCCGTGGCCGAGGAATTGCGCCTGACGACGCTGGACGGCAAACCCTTCGATCTGCAGAGCTTGAAGGGCAAGTGGCTGCTGGTGGCCGCCGATGGCGGCGCTTGCCCGGAAAGCTGCGCCCGCAAGCTCTTCATCGCCCGCAACAGCCACGCCAGCCAGGGCAAGAACGTCGACCGGCTGGCGCGCGTCTGGTTCATCACCGACGATGCCCCGGTGCCGGACAAGGTGCTGGAGGCCTACAAAGGCACGGTCATGGTGCGCGTCAACCCCGACCAATTGGCGCGGTTCCTGCTGGCGCGCGATACTGCCGCCGGCCAGCCGGGGCTGGAGGCGCCGATCTGGGTGATCGACCCGCTGGGCAACCTGATGATGCAGTACCCTGCCGAAGCCGATGGCGTGAAGGTGCGCAAGGACATCAGCAAGCTGGTGTACAGCTCAAGAATAGGTTGATGGGCCCACCCCCGAAGCGCCTGTGGCGCTTGCCCCCTCGGGGGGGGCCGCGCATGGACTGGCAAAGGCCGGCTCCATGGCGGCCCGGATCGGGGCGCATAGTTTTATTGCGTCGTGCGCATTGCGCGCGGCGCCGCAGAGTGGATGTTTATGGAAATCGAACGCATCAAAGCGCGTTATCGCAAGCTGGTCTTCTTTACCTGGTTCCTGACGCTGGACCTGATCATGTTCGGCGCCTTCGTGCGGCTGACGGATTCGGGCCTGGGTTGTCCCGACTGGCCCGGCTGCTACGGCAGCGTGACGCCGCTGGGCGCGATGGGCGATATCCACGAAGCGTCGCAGGCCATGCCGTTCGGCCCGGTCACGCTATCCAAGGCCTGGATCGAAATGATCCACCGCTATGTCGGCACCATCCTGGGCATGCTGATCATCGGCATCGTCTACATGGCGTGGCGCTACCGCAGCCAGCTGGGCCGCTCGCCCAGGTTGGCGGTCGTGACCCTGATCGCGGTTTGCGTGCAGGGCGCGTTCGGCGCCTGGACCGTGACGCACAAGCTGATGCCCGTGGTCGTGACCGCGCACCTGGTGTTCGGCCTGTCGGTGCTGGCGCTGATGACCTGGCTGTCCGCGCGCGAGCGCCCGCATCTGGCCATAGCCGCGGCGGCTGCGCGCTGGAAGCCCTGGGTGGCCGGGGGCTTTGCCCTGCTGCTGGTGCAAGTGACGCTGGGCGGCTGGGTCAGTACCAACTATGCCGCGCTGGCCTGCATGGATTTCCCCATGTGCCACGGGGCCTGGGTGCCGGAAATGGATTTCCATGGCGGCTATTCGATCATCCGGGCCCTGGGCGAGCTGCCGTCGGGTGAGATGATTTCCCAGCCGGCGCTGACCGCGATCCACTGGGTCCACCGCAACTTCGCCTTCGTGGTGTTTCTGTACCTGGGCATACTGGCCTGGCGCCTGCGCGCCGAGCCCGGCCTGCGCGGCCCGGCCACGCTGATGCTGGCGCTGCTGGGCGCGCAGTTGCTGACTGGGCTGACCACGATCTTTTTCCAGTGGCCGCTGTTGATCGCGGTGCTGCACAATGGAGGCGCCGCCGGCCTGACCCTGGCCGCGGTGGTTTTGATGGTGCGTTTGTCCACAGCTGGACGTGCGCCTGCCTGGGGCTACGGCCCCAATTCGGTGCGCGTTTAAAATAGGGCCCACTATGACCAGTATTGCCGCTCCTCAGCCCGGATTGTTCCGCCAGTATTTCGTCCTCACCAAGCCGCGCGTGACGCAGCTGGCAGTGTTTTGCGCCGTGATCGGCATGTTCCTGGCGGCACCAGGCATTCCGGACATGCGCCGGGTGCTGTTCGGCACCCTGGGCATCTGGCTGCTGGCCGCGGCCGCCTTCGCCATCAATTGCCTGATCGAACAGGAAATCGATGCGCGCATGCTGCGCACCGCGCGCCGCGGCACGGCGCGCGGCACGATTTCGTCGTTCCAGGTGCTGAGCATGTCCGGCCTGCTGGGCGGCGCCGGCATGTTCGTGCTGTATCACATGGTCAACCCGCTGACCATGTGGCTGACCTTCGCCACCTTCGTGGGCTATGCGGTCATCTACACCGTCATCCTCAAGCCGCGCACGCCGCAGAACATTGTCATCGGCGGCCTGTCGGGCGCCATGCCCCCCGCCCTGGGCTGGGCCACCGTGGCGGACTCGGTGCCGGCCGAGGCCTGGATCCTGGTGCTGATCATCTTCATCTGGACGCCGCCGCACTTTTGGGCGCTGGCGCTCTATCGCAACCACGATTACGCCAAGTCTGGCCTGCCCATGCTGCCGGTGACGCACGGCAACCAGTTCACGCGCCTGCACATCCTGTTGTATAGCGTGGCGCTGGTTGCCACCACGCTGCTGCCTTACGCCATCCGCATGAGCGGCGAACTCTACCTGCTGTCGGCGCTGGTGCTGGGCGGCATGTTCGTGTCCTACGCCTGGCGGCTGTATCGGGCCTACAGCGACGAGCTGGCGCGCAGCATGTTCCGTTTTTCCATACTCTACCTGGCGCTGCTGTTCGGCGCCCTGCTGGTGGACCACTGGGTCGGCCTGCTGCGCTGACCCCCTGGAGGTTGTTGATGTCCGTGTTTTCCGCCAGCCGCCGGCTGGTCCTGCGCGTGAGCGCCGCCGCCGCTTTCACCGTTGCCCTGGCCGCCTGCGGCGACAACGCGCCCGTGTTCAAGGGCAGCGACATCAGCGGCACCCAATTGGGACGCGGCATGGAGCTGGTCGATTACAACGGCAAGACGCGCCAGTTGAGCGATTTCGCCGGCAAGGTGGTGGTCGTGTTCTTCGGCTTCACGCAGTGTCCGGACGTGTGCCCGACCTCGCTCGCCGAACTGACCGAAGTCATGAAGAAGCTGGGCCCGGACGCCGATCGCGTCCAGGTATTGCTGATCACGGTGGACCCCGAGCGCGACACGCCTGACGTCCTCAAGCAGTACGTCACCGCCTTCGATCCGCGCTTTCTTGGGCTGACCGGCACGCCCGACCAGGTCAAGAAAGCTGCAGCGTCCTTCAAGGCCTATTACGCCAAGGCGCCCACCAAGGACGGCAGTTACACCATGGACCACACGGCCGCGTTCTACCTGCTGGACGGCAAGGGCGAATCGCGCGTGCTGGCCAATAACAACATCGGGGTGGAAGCCCTGACGCAGGACATCAAGGCCCTGCTCAAGGGTTGATCAGATGGGAGCCGCCCAGGCGGCGCCGCATAGGCAGCGGCCAGGCTTACTTGCCGGCCGCGGCCCAGCCTGCCAGCGCGGCACGGGCTTTGTCGCTCAGTTCGGCGGCAGGGATCTCGCGCTGGTGCGCCATGATCATCAGCGCGTAGGGCGTGGCCAGCGCGGCAGCCTCGGGGCACAGGCGGGATTCTTCGCCCACTGACGGCGAAATATTGCGCCAGTAGTTGATGGCCTGTTCGAGCTGGGGCAGGGTGATGGGATCCATCCGGCTATTGTCCACGAATGGGCAACGCTGTCCACCAGCGCAGATCCTGCAAAGAAGCGTCACCATCGCAACACGCCGAAACCGCGCCAGGGTGCTATACCACTGCCGGTTAGTAACGATGGAGCATCGTCATGAATACTTCCGCCAAAATTGAATCCGCGCGCCGCGCCATCCATCCTTTGGTTGCTGCGGCCGCGATCGCGGTCATCGTCATGTGTACGGTGGGCGTGGCCGCCGTGATGGGCTGGTTGCCCTCGCCTTCGGCCAATCCGCATGCGGACGAGCCGGTGGCCGAGGCCGGCCCGGAAGGCGCCAACCTGGCGCCCGCGCCACAGGCCGCCGTGCCGCCCGCGCCAGCCCAGCAAGGGGCCCAGGCGTCCGCCGCACCGCGTTCCCAGGCCCAGACCCAGGCGCCAGCACCTGCCCAGCGTCCCGCGCCGCAAGCCTGCGCGAGCTGCGGCGTGGTGGAATCGGTCCGACAAGTGCAGGTACCCGTCAAGGACAATAGCGATCACCTCATCGGCACCATCGGCGGCGGCGTGGTCGGGGGCGTCGTGGGCAACCAGTTCGGCGGCGGCAGCGGCAAGACGGCACTGACCGTGCTGGGCGCGGTGGGCGGCGCTTTGGCAGGCCGTGAAGTTGAGCGTAATATCAGACAGCAACAAACGGTGACGCACTATGAACTCACGGTGCGCATGAACGACGGCAGCACGCGCCAATTCCGCAGCGCGCAGCCGTTCGCCTTTGCGTCCGGCGATCATGTGCGCGTGGAGAACAATCAGCTGCTGCGCGGATGATCCCGCCTGCCGGCGACCATCATCTGTCTTAGGGGAGACCAGGAATGAGCGACCAACACACCAACCCGTTCGTTCTGCCCGGCATGGGCCAGCATTCCGACCTGTCGGGCAACCCGCTACTGGCCAGCATGGAAATGATGCGCCAGGCCTGGGCGGGCCTGACCGGACCCGGAGGCCTGGCCAGCAGCCTGCCCATGGCTCCCCCGATGAACCTGGAAGACCTGGATCGCCGGATCGCGGAATTGCGTTCCGTCGAAAACTGGCTGCGCATGAACCTGTCCATGCTGTCCAGCACGATCCAGGGCATGGAAGTCCAGCGTTCCACCATCAGCACGCTGCGCGCCTTCGTGGACAGTGCCTCCAACCTGGACATGGGCGCCTTCAAGGACAGCGGCGCGGCTTCGCCGCTGGAAGTGGTGCTGGGCCTGAAGCCCGGGCCTAAATCCGCGGCCAAGGCGGCAGCAGCAGGCCCTGCCGCCGAAGGCGGCAAGACCAAAGGCGGAGATGCCGCAGAACAGCAGCAACAAGCGGCCGCGCCGGGCATGAGCGAGCAGATGGGCGCCGCGGCGCAATCGGCTTCCAAGGCCTGGTGGGATCTGCTGCAGCAGCAGTTCAACCAGATCGCCGCCGCCACCGCGGCCTCCATGCCGGCGGCGCTTGCCGCTTCCGGCGCCGATGCCGCGGCCAAGGCCGAGCCCAAGGCTGGCGAGTCCAAAGCCGCAGCCGCGCCCGCAGCCAAGGCGTCCAAACCCGCGGCGCGCAAGTCTGCGGCGCCTCGCAAGGCCGCCAAGAAAACCGGACCGGACGCCAGCTAGCGACGGTCCTCTCTTTAAATCGTCGGGCGAGACGGCCGCAAGGCCTCTCGGTCGCCACTCAACATACTGGAACCTATGCTTAACGTAGTAATTCTTGCCGCCGGACTGGGTAAACGCATGCAGTCCGATCTCCCCAAAGTGCTCCACACGCTGGCTGGCAAACCGATGCTGGGCCACGTGCTGGACAGCGCGCGCCAACTGAAGCCGGCGCGCATCATCGTCGTGGTCGGCCATGGCGCGGACCGCGTCAAGCAGGCATACGCAGGCCAGGACGACCTGCTCTTCGTGCTGCAGCAGCCGCAGCAAGGCACCGGCCATGCCGTGCAGCAGGCCGTGCCGCTGCTGCTCGAAGGCGATGGCAAGGACGACGTGACCCTGGTGCTGTATGGCGACGTGCCGCTGGTGCAGCCCGAAACCCTGCAGCGCCTGCTGCAAGCACGCGGCGCGGGCGCCGCCGTGCTCACCGAGGTGTTGGACGATTCCACCGGCTATGGCCGCATCGTGCGCGACGCCAGCGGCAACGTGTGCCGCATCGTCGAGCACAAGGACGCCTCCGACGCCGAGCGCGAGATCAAGGAAGTGAACACCGGCATCCTTACTGCGCCGACCGCGAAGCTGAAGGACTGGTTGTCCCGCATCGACAACAACAACGCCCAGGGCGAGTACTACCTGACCGATGTGGTCGGCCTGGCGGTGGTCGACGGCGTGCCGGTGGGCGCGGCCCAGCCGGGCGCATCCTGGGAAACGCTGGGCGTGAACAGCCGCGTGCAGCAAGCCGAACTGGAGCGCCGCTGGCAGGCCGAGCAGGCCCGCCGCCAACTGGAAGCCGGCGTCACGCTGGCCGACCCGGCGCGCTTTGACGTGCGCGGCTCGCTCACCTGCGGACGCGACGTGTTCATCGACGTGGGCTGCGTCTTCGAAGGCCAGGTGTCGCTGGCCGACGGCGTGCGCGTGGGCCCGCATTGCGTGCTGCGCGACGTCAGCGTCGGCCTGGGTACGCATATCGAGGCCTACAGCCATCTGCAGCAGGCGCAGGTCGGCCGCGATGCGCGCGTCGGCCCCTACGCGCGCCTGCGTCCCGGCGCCGAACTGGGCGACCGCAGCCATGTCGGCAACTTCGTCGAGATCAAGAAGAGCGTGCTGGGCGCAGACAGCAAGGCCAACCACCTGGCCTACATCGGCGACGCCGACATTGGCGCCCGCGTGAACGTGGGCGCGGGCACCATCACCTGCAACTATGACGGCGTGAACAAGCATCGCACCGTCATCGAGGACGACGCCTTCATCGGCTCCGACACGCAGCTGGTGGCGCCGGTACGCGTCGGCCGCGGCGCCACGCTGGGCGCGGGCACCACCCTGACCCGCGATGCGCCGGCCGAGAAACTGACGGTGTCGCGCGCCAAGCAGGTCACCGTCGACGGATGGCAGCGCCCGGTCAAGAAGTCGTGACGGGCCAGAGCGAGCAGGCGCCGGCAAGCGGCGCCAAGC
Source organism: Achromobacter sp. FW305-C-30-7 (assembly GCF_058783105.1). NCBI lineage: Bacteria > Pseudomonadati > Pseudomonadota > Betaproteobacteria > Burkholderiales > Alcaligenaceae > Achromobacter > Achromobacter sp. FW305-C-30-7. Next base: position 292,573 of record NZ_JBYSYI010000005.1, read on the forward strand.
CCGCCCCGCCCGACGGTCTGCCCACGCCGCGCCGCTATTGGGCGGCGGCCACAGTGATGACAGGCATCAGCCTGTCGGTCCTGGACACCACCATCGCCAACGTGGCGTTGCCCACGATCGCCGTCGACCTCAACGCGTCGCCGGCCCAGGCAGTCTGGATCGTGAACGCCTACAACCTGGCGGTGGTGATGATGCTGCTGCCCTTGTCGGCGCTGGCCGAGCGCATCGGCTTTCGCCGCATGTTCACCTTCGGCCTGATGCTGTTCACCCTGGCCTCGCTGGGCTGCGCCCTGGCCGGCACGCTGTGGCAGCTGACGGCGGCGCGCGTGTTCCAGGGCATAGGCGCGGCGTCGCTCATGTGCATGTTCGGCGGGCTGGTGCGCAACATCTATCCGCTCAAGCTGCTGGGACGCGGGATCAGCATCAACGCCACCACGGTGGCCATCATGTCGGTGCTGGGGCCGACCATAGGCTCGGCCATCCTGTCGGTGGCGCCCTGGCCCTGGATCTTCGCCGTCAACCTGCCGATCTGCGCGCTGGCGATGCTGGGCTTGCGCCATCTGCCGGAAGTGCCGCGCAATGACGTGAAGCTGGACTGGATCAGCGCCCTGCTGTGCATGCTGACCCTGGGGGTCTTCATTTCGGGCGTGGACATGATGGGCATGGACCTGCTGCGCGGCATCGGCCTGGTGGCGATCGCCACGGTCATCGGCTTCGTGCTGGTGCGCCGCGTCGGCAAGCAGCCGGCGCCGCTGGTGCCCGTCGACCTGCTGCGCATCCGCCCGCTGGCCTTCGCGGTGGGCGCCTCGGCCTGCACCTTTGCGGCGCAAATGGCGTCCTATGTGTCCCTGCCGTTCTATTTCCAGCAGGTGCTGGGCAGGCCCTATCTGGAAGTAGGCATGCTGATGGGCGCCTGGCCCGTGGGCACCGCCATCATCGCTCCGCTGGCGGGCAGGCTGTCCGACCGCTATTCGGCCGCCACGCTCAGCGGCATAGGCGCGGCCGCGATGGTGGTCGGCATGCTGTGGCTGGCGGCGCTGCCGGCCACGGTCTCGAACTGGCCCATTGTGGCCGGCATGTTCGTGGCGGGAATGGGCTTCGGCTTCTTCCAGACGCCCAACAACCGCGCCTTGCTGTCGGCCGCGCCCCGCTCGCGCAGCGGCGCGGCGGGCGGCCTGCAGGCCACCACCCGGGTGTTCGGCCAGAGTTTCGGCACGGCGCTGGTTGCCATCGCGTTCAGCATCAGCCTGGCGCATGGCCCCGGCCTGGCGCTGGTGCTGGGCACCATCTGCGCCGGGTTGGCGGTGGTGGTCAATACGGTCCGCTTCAGCAAGCTGCGGACCTAGGGCGGTCCCCCAGGGACCGCCTTTGCGGCACCGACGGGCTCGGGCCCCCGGCCGCTTCTATAATGGCGACCGGCGCCGGGTTTCAGTCACCCGGCGCAACGATTACCTATTTTGAAGGCGTTCAGGCATGAAGATCACGGTCGTGGGTACCGGTTACGTGGGGTTGGTGTCGGGGGCGTGCCTGGCCGACATGGGCAACGACGTCATGTGTCTGGACGTGGACGCGGCGAAGATCGCCCTGCTGCGCCAGGGCGGCATCCCCATCTACGAACCGGGCCTCGAAGACCTGGTGCGCCGCAACGTGCAGGCGGGCCGGCTGCATTTCACCGATGACGTCGCGCAAAGCGTGGCCTTCGGCGACGTGCAGTTCATCGCCGTGGGCACCCCGCCCGGCGAAGACGGCTCCGCCGACCTGAAGTACGTGCTGGCCGCCGCCCAGAACATCGCGCGCCACATGACGGCGCGCAAGCTGATCGTGGACAAGTCCACCGTTCCCGTCGGCACGGCCGACAAGGTGCGGGACGTGGTGACGCGCGAATTGGCCGCGCGAGGCGTGGATATCCCCTTCAGCGTTGCGTCCAATCCCGAATTCCTGAAGGAAGGCGCCGCCATCAACGATTTCATGAGCCCGGACCGGGTCGTGGTCGGCGCGGACGACGACTACACCATTGGCGTCATGCGCCGCATCTACGAACCCTTCCAGCGCACCCATGATCGCCTGATGGTGATGGACGTGCGCTCGGCCGAGCTGACCAAATACGCCGCCAACGCCATGCTGGCCACGCGCATTTCCTTCATGAACGAAATGGCGAACCTGGCCGAAGCGCTGGGCGCGGACATCGAACAAGTGCGCCGCGGCATCGGCGCCGATCCGCGCATCGGTTATCACTTCCTGTATCCCGGCGCGGGCTACGGCGGTTCCTGCTTCCCCAAGGACGTGCAGGCATTGGTCAACACCGCCGCCGAGAACGCCCTGCCCATGCGCGTCATCGAGGCCGCCGAGGCCGCGAATCACGCGCAGAAATTCCGCCTGTCCGAAAAAGTGGTCGCACGTTTTGGCGAAGACCTGACGGGCCGCAAGATTGCGCTGTGGGGCCTGTCCTTCAAGCCCAATACCGACGACATGCGCGAAGCGCCCAGCCTGACCGTCATCGCCGAACTGACGCGCCGTGGCGCCGAAGTGCGCGCGTACGACCCCGTCGCCATGCACGAAGCCGGCCGGGTGCTGGCCGGCAAGCCCGGCATCAGCTTCGCCAGCGACATGTACGACGCGCTGGACGGCGCCGACGCGCTTTTGATCGCGACCGAATGGAAGGTCTTCCGCGCGCCCGACTTCGACCGTGTCAAGGCCCTGCTCAAGACGCCGCTCATCATCGACGGCCGCAACCTCTACACGCCCGCCGACGTGCGCGGCCTGGGCTTCGAATATTCGGGCATCGGCCGCGCATGAAGATTCTGCAGCTGAACTTCGAGAAGGGCTGGCGCGGCGGCGAACGGCAGACGCTGTATTGCATGCGCGCGTTCCGCAAGGCCGGCCACGACGTCGAAGTGATGTGCCGCGAAGGCGCGCCCTTGGCCGAGCGCGCGCGCCAGGAGGGCTTTGTGGCCCACACCTGCCGCAACGTGCCCGGGCAGCTGGCCTTTCTGGCCGGCGCCGGCCGCTACGACATCGTCCACGCCCAGACCGCCAACACCATCACCTGGGCGGTGTTGACCAAATGGCTGCACCGCCGTCCGGTGGTCTTTTCCCGCCGCACGTCCTTCGTGGTCAAGCCCGGCGACGAATGGAAGACCGGCTTCAAATGGCGTCACGCGGACTTGTTCGTGGCGATCAGCGAGATGGCCGCCGGCGAGCCGCGCCGCCTGGGGATCGAACCCGTCATCATCCGCAGCGCCGTCGAGCCGCACCAGATCAACGCTGAAAACGTCGCCAATCTGGTGCGCGAATTCGACCTGACCGGCAAGAAGGTCATGGCGACGTCCGCCGCGCTGATCCGCGACAAGGATCCGGTCACCCTGGTGCGCGCCGTGGGCGAACTGGCCAAGACGCGCCGCGACTTCGTATTCCTGCACTTTGGCGCGGGCGGCGACCGCGAGCAGCAGGCCAAGGATGAAGCGCGCAAGCTCGGCATCGAGGACGTCTATCGCTTTGCGGGCTTTCGCAAGGGCGTGGAAGATTTCTACAGCATCCTAGACGTATTCGTCATGAGCTCCGAGGAAGAGGCCCTGGGCAGCAGCGTGCTGGACGCCTTCCTGCAACGCGTGCCGGTGGTGTCCACCGATGCCGGCGGCCTGAAGGAAAGCCTGGCCGACGGGCGCGGCGTGCTGTGCGCCGTGGGCGATTTTCAGGCCATGGCCCAAGGCATGGCCCGCTGCCTGGACGACGCGGCCTTCCGCCAGGAAGTCACCGAACGCGCCTATGAATACGTGCGCAACGAGCACGACGTGCAGAAAATGGGCAACCGCTACCTGGCGCAATTCGAGCGTCTGATCGCCCGCCGCTGACCCTCGCGCGCGTCAGGCGCGCACGTCGATCCGGGTCTCGAACTTGGCGCGATGCACCGAGAAGAACGTGCGCACATTGCGCACGTTGGCCTGCGCGGTGAAGGCCCGGTGCACCAGCGCGTGATAGGCCGGCATGTCCTTCACCTGCGCGATCACCACGAAATCCGGCCCGGGCGACACCCGGTAGCACTGCAGCACGGCGGGTTCGGCCAGGATGCTCTGCTCGAACGCGTCCAGGCTTTCCGCCGCCTGCACGTCCAGCGTGATCTCGACGATGGCGGTCAGCGTGCTGCCCAGCTTTTCCGCCGCCAGGATCGCCACCTGCCTGTCTATCACCCCTTCATCGACCAGTCGCCGCACCCGCCGCAGGCAGGTTGGGGGCGAGGCATGGACCCGTTGCGCGAGGTCCTGATTGGTCAGCGAGCTGTCTTGTTGTAACTGTTCAAGAATGCGCCGGTCCAGATCATCCAGTTCTGGCAGGGAAATCTGTGCGTTTTGCATTGTTAATTTCAAAAATATGACTTGGAAGAAATATTATTTAATCACATTCATGTAAGGGAATTAACTTCCATTTATTGTTCCATAAAGAAATCAAATTTCTTGCAGGGACAAGCACAATGCGTCGGTACACGAACTTACCGGAGCACCCTCCTATGTGCGGCATTGTTGGCGCCGTCGCCCAGCGCGACATCACCCCGATCCTCGTTGAAGGCCTCAAGCGCCTTGAATACCGCGGCTACGACTCTTGCGGCGTCGCCGTCTACGCCGACGGCCATCTGCGCCGCACGCGCAGCACGCAACGCGTGGCCGAACTGGCCGAGCAGGTCGCGCAGGACAAGGTGCAGGGCTTCACCGGCATCGCCCACACCCGCTGGGCCACCCATGGCGTGCCGGCCACGCACAACGCCCACCCGCACTTCTCGCGCCTGGGCAACGACGAGCCGCGCATCGCCCTGGTCCACAACGGCATCATCGAGAACCACGACGAACTGCGCGCCGAGCTGCAGGCCGTGGGCTACGTCTTCGAAAGCCAGACCGACACCGAAGTGATCGCGCACCTGGTCAACCACCTGTACGCCGGCGACCTGTTCGAAGCCGTGCAGAATGCAGTGCGCCGCCTGCATGGCGCCTACGCCATCGCCGTGTTCTGCCGCGACGAGCCGCACCGCGTGGTCGGCGCGCGCCAAGGCTCGCCGCTGGTCGTGGGCGTGGGCCAGAACGAGAACTTCCTGGCTTCCGACGCGCTGGCCCTGGCCGGCACCACCGACCAGATCATCTATCTGGAAGACGGCGACGTCGTCGACCTGCAACTCTCGCGCGTCTGGATCGTGGACGCCAACGGCAAGAACGTGGACCGCGAAGTCCACACCGTGCACGTGCATACCGGCGCGGCCGAACTTGGCCCCTACCGCCACTACATGCAGAAGGAAATCTTCGAACAACCGCGCGCCGTCGGCGACACGCTGCAGGACATCGAATCCATCACGCCCGAACTGTTCGGCGACCAGGCCTACAAGATCTTCAAGGACATCGATTCCCTGCTGATCCTGGCTTGCGGCACCAGCTACTACGCCGGCCTGACCGCCAAGTACTGGATCGAATCCGTTGCCAAGATCCCCGTGGCGGTGGAAATCGCCAGCGAATACCGCTACCGCGACAGCGTGCCCAACCCGCGTTCGCTGGTGGTCACCATCTCGCAGTCTGGTGAAACCGCCGACACCCTGGCCGCGCTGAAGCACGCCCGTTCGCTGGGCATGGAAAACACGCTGACCATCTGCAACGTGTCCACCAGCGCCATGGTGCGCGAGTGCAAGCTGTCGTACATCACGCGCGCCGGCGTCGAGATCGGCGTGGCCTCCACCAAGGCCTTTACCACCCAGCTGACGGCCCTGTTCCTGCTGACGCTGACCTTGGCCCAGGTGCGCGGCCACCTCACCGAAGAGCAGGAAGCCGAGCACCTGAAGGCGCTGCGCCACCTGCCCGTGGCCATCGGTTCGGTGCTGGCCCTGGAACCGCAAATCATGGCCTGGGCCGACCGCTTCGCCTCCAAGGAAAACGCCCTGTTCCTGGGCCGCGGCATGCACTATCCGATCGCCCTGGAAGGCGCGCTCAAGCTCAAGGAAATCAGCTACATCCACGCCGAAGCCTACCCGGCCGGCGAACTCAAGCACGGCCCGCTGGCCCTGGTGACCGAGCACATGCCCGTCGTCACCATCGCGCCCAAGGACGAGTTGCTGGAAAAGCTGAAGTCCAACATGCAGGAAGTGCGCGCCCGCGGTGGCGAACTGTACGTCTTTGCCGACGCCGACAGCAAGATCCAGAGCGCCGAAGGCATGCATGTGATCCGCATGCCGGAGAACTACGGCAAGCTCTCGCCCATCCTGCACACCATCCCGCTGCAGCTGCTGTCGTATCACACGGCATGCGCGCGGGGCACGGACGTGGACAAGCCGCGCAATCTGGCCAAGAGCGTGACGGTCGAGTAAGGCCGCCTGCAATTGAGCAAAAAGCCCACCGCGCGCGGTGGGCTTTTTTCATTTGCGGGGCCGCGTGTGCGAATACTTACTATGGCGGTAGCGGGAGTCAGGCTTTGTTATGTCTGAATAATGACTGTATCCAGGCTGTTTTGGAATATGACATGCCCCTGGGTCATTAATAAATAACTCCTTGTGGCTATTATGTTTTTTCATTTTGGTTAAACCGGACCAAGAAAAACTCTTTTATATATTTGCTAACATTCTCAAGATCGCCCCATGTTGCGGTCCATGTAATGAATGTAATTGTTTGAGGGATTTCCCTGGGTTTATTGCGGCGAATCTGATTTATTTCAACAGCGATAAAAATATTTAGAAAGAAATTCGCTGTCTACGCCCCGTACGATTCGTTGGCTCGTCGTTTGGCACGTCTAAACACGTATCGAGCTGTAAACATTCTTAAGCAATACGCCCGCCCGAACCGGGGCAAACATATTCGATTCCGCATCGATTTCCTGTCCCCGGGCGTCAATTTCTAGTGTCCACGACACGACGAAACAGTGAGGTCCCCCGTGGTAAAGAGAATCGCAGTGTGTGGCCTTGGATATGTCGGCCTGCCCGTAGCCGTCGCATTTTCCAAGCGCTTTGATGTCATCGGCTTTGACGTGGACAAGCGCAGAATCGCACGGCTGAAAGAGGGTGATGACTGGACTGGCGAGATCGAACGCGACGTGTTGCTTGCCTCTCCTATGCAGTTCACCGATCAGGTATCGGAGCTGGAAAACTGCGATTTCTTCGTAGTGGCCGTTCCGACCCCCGTCGACGAAAAGAACAACCCGGATTTTTCGCTGCTGGTGCGTGCGTGCCGTTCGATCGGCCCCGTGCTGCGTCCCGGTTGCATTGTCGTTTTCGAATCCACCGTCCATCCTGGCGCCACCGAGGAAATCTGCGGACCGGAACTGGAGAAAATCTCCGGCCTGCGCTGCGGCGTCGATTTCAAGCTGGGCTACAGCCCCGAGCGGATCAACCCGGGCGACCGTGAGCATCCGCTGGAGAAGATCGTCAAGATCGTGTCCGGCCAGGACGAGGAATCGCTGGAAATCATTGCCGGCGTCTACGAGAAGATCATCGACGCGGGCGTGCACCGCGCCTCCTCCATCAAGGTCGCCGAAGCCGCCAAGGTGCTGGAGAACACGCAGCGCGACATCAACATCGCGTTGATGAACGAGATGTCGAAGATCTGCGACCTGGTCGGCATCCGCACCTCGGAAGTGCTGGCGGCCGCCGGTACCAAGTGGAACTTCCTCAAGTTCTCCCCCGGCCTGGTGGGCGGCCACTGCATCGGCGTCGACCCGTACTACCTGACCTCCAAGGCGCAGGAACTGGGCTATCACCCCGAGGTCATCCTGTCGGGCCGCCGCATCAATGACGGCATGGCCAGCCACGTGGCCTCGCGCGTGGTCCAGACGCTGGCCCGCAACGGCCGCCTCAATGCCACGACCCGCGTCGGCATCCTGGGCATGACGTTCAAGGAAAACGTGCCCGATATCCGCAACTCCAAGGTGGTCGATCTCTACAAGGCCCTGGGCGCATACGGCATCACTCCGGTCGCCTGCGACCCGATGGTCGATCCGGAGCAGATGGAGCACGAGTACGGCATCAAGCTCGTGGAACGCGACCAGTTCCGCGACATGGACGTGCTGATCCTGGCGGTGCCGCACCGCGAAACCATGGACTCCATCTGGGACGACATGCCGGCTCTGGTCAAGAGCGGCGGCATGGTGTGCGACCTGAAGTCCGTGCTGGACAGCAAACGGCTTCAGTCCGACCTCCTGTACTGGACTCTTTAAGTTCAGGCTCACTATCGATCACTAGAGGAGAGCCTCCGAATGGCTGCTTTTACCACCGCTCCGATTGGAACCTGCCGCATCCATACGCCGCTGCGCGATGCCGTGGGCCGCTACCCGATCAAGCTGCAACTCGGGCGCAACTACGGTTTCGTGCACACCAGCGCCGAGGCGCTGCAGCAGGCGCGATTCATGTTCGGCCAGGGCGACATCCCTGCCGACGTCCAGCGCGTGATCTTCCGGCCCTCGAATGGCGAGCAGGCGCGCAAAGGCGCCCACAAGCCGGCTGACCTCTATGTGGTCGAACTGTCGTCGCGCAAGCTGCTGGCCATAGACGGCTATCCGATCCAGTCCAATTACCTGGTGCGCTACTTCAGCGAGTTCTTCGCCGACCGCACGCGCACCCGGATGTTCTGGTCCATGGCCCATGCCGACCGCCTGGCCGAGCGGCGCGCGCAGCTGGATCAGGACCCGGTCTTCAAGGGACTCACGCCGGAAGACCGCGACCTGCTCGCCCGCATCGTCAAGCGCGATCAGACGGACGAGGAGATCGAGCAGGAAATGAACCAGCTGGTCGAACTGCTGGGCCGCGACAAGGTGGTGTTCGTCACCCACGTCAATGCCCTGACGCCGGACAATGCGCCCATCGAACAGCGCCAGCAGCTGATCGCCGCGGTGGCGGCCAGCGCGCAGCGCATCGGCGTGCCTTGCTACGACCCCACGCCGCTGATGAACAAGATCGGCCAGGGCGACGCGATGGAAAATGGCGGACTCGACCTGACCCATTACACGCCGGCCTTTGCCGAACGCCTGTGCGCCGAGTGGTTCAAGACCTATATGCGTCCGCGCATGGATGCCTCGACGACGCAGCCTTCCGCGCCCAAGCTTGCCGCCGACGAAAGCGCGGACCGCATCGAAAAGCTCTGGGACTCGGGACAACTGCGCGAAGCCTCGCGTCGTGTACGCGAAGTGCTGCGCCGCCACCCCGGCCTGCCGGATCACACGCTGCTGTTTGCGCGCATCCAGGAAGAACTGGGCGACTATGAAGGCTCGCTGGCGCTGCTGGGCAGCGCCGATGGTGCGATGGCTTCCGGCAGCAAGGCCGAGCAGATCCTGATGCGCAACCAGTTCAAGCTGGGACGCCATGACGTCGCGTACTCGCTCGCCGCCGGCCTGCTGGGCGATGAGATCGAAACCCCGGAAATCGTGCGCATCGCGGCATTTTCCGCTGGACATCTGGGCTACGTGGACGAGGCCCTGGGCAATTGGAAGCAGCTGTTCCGCATTTCTTCCCCGCAAGATGCGGTAGCGGTGGAAGCCGCCGACACGGTGCTCGCGCTGCTGCAGGCCAGTGGCGACATGGAAGCCGCCATACGTTGGGTCAACGAGGTACGCGCGGTCATGCCCACGCACGGCCGCGGCTTTGCGATGCTGTGGCGCGACCGCTTGCTGGCTGGCGACCGCGTCGGACTGCGCAACATGGCGTCCGAATCGCCCGCGCTCAATGACATCCAGGTTCTCGAACTCGTCAAGGAAGCGTCCTGGCGCGGCTGCATCATGGCAGCGGCCACGCTGGCCGTCTCGTGCAAGCTGGCAAACAGCGAGCAGGAGGATATCGGTTCCTGGCTGAAGTCGCAGTCGCAGGCATGGGCCGACGAAGGCGATCGAGCCCTGGAAGAAGGGCGTTTGCGCGACGCCGCGGAGCGCATCTGCGCGCACCGTCTGCTGACGCCGGATGCCCTGGCCGGTGTGCGCGCACAGCGTGCATTCGAGCGCGCCATGCGCCTGGGCGTGCGCGCCGCGCTGGTGGCGGGCAATCACAAGGAAGTCATCGACCTGACGGATATCGCGCTGGACACCCAGATCGATTTCCCCGAACTGCACGCCATGCGCGGCCGGGCGGCTGACGCATTGGGAGACAAGCAGACCGCCATGCGGCACCTCGAGCAGGCGGCGGCAGGCGATGCCGCCCCGTTCAGCACGAAGCTGCATTTTGCGCGTGTGGCCTTCAATGGCGGCTGGTACGGCGAAGCCATCGACGCCTACAAGACGGTGCTGGGCCACGAGGGCGCCGACCAGAGCGCCCGCGACGAGGCCGAGCGTCAGCTTGGCAGGCTCGGACCGCGCGCCATCCGGGGCGCCCGCGAGATCCTGTCCGCAGGCGATCACCAGGCTGCCTGGAACCTGCTGGACCGCGTGGCGCAATCGTGGCCCGCAATGACGGAAGTCGACCACGAGAAGCGGCGCATCCTCGCCGTGCTGTACGCGGAATCGCGCGCGCTGGATCCGGCGAGCACGACCGAGCGCCTTGCCCTGGGCGAGCGCATCGTGAAGCTGGTGCCGGATGATCCCATCGGCCTGCGCCTGGCCGCCGTGGGCGCCATGCGCCTGCACCGCTTCGAGCAGGCCCTGCCGTACTGGCGCAAGTTGCAGGAACGTTCAGAGAATCCGGCGCAGTTCGATCACTACATTCAGCGCTGCCAGGTTTGGATCGAGAAGATCAATCGGAGGAAGGCAGCATGAATCCGCCATTGATTGCCGAGCTAGCGGCGGCTGCGTCCGACCTGAAAGCGGTGCAAGCCCAATTGGAAGAGATCGTCACGGCGTCGGTGCGGGTTCAAGTGGCGCAGGAAAACCTGGCCCGCGCTCAGACGCTCGCGGCCGACCACGTGGCAGACTCCAAGGTCCGCTTCCTGCTGCTCAGGCTGAAGGAAGCGGCGGGCCTGAACGAAGGCATGGCCCAGCAGTGGGCCACGCTGCTGGAAGAGTGCCCGGACGACTTCCTGATCGTCCGCTATTGCGCGACCCGGCTGGTGAAGGAACGGAAGATCGATGAGGCGTTGTCCCTGGTCGATCGCCATCTGCCGCCGTCGACGCAGAACCCCGACCGCTTGTTCTCGCGCGCCAAGCTGCTTAGCGACATCCGTGCGCACGAGCAGTCCGACGCGCTGTTCCGCCGCTTGATATCGGAGAACACCGATCGCAACATGCGCGTCGAGTTCGCCAAGCGCCTGCGCAAGCGCGGCCTGCTGGCCGACGCGTTCGACGCCATCGCGCCCGTCATGAAGCACTTGACGCCCGGCAGCAAGGCGGCGGAACTGGCCAACGAGCTGGCCAGCGACTATGCCTTCTACCAGCGCTTCGAGTCTGAAGAGGGACTGATCGGCAAGGACGTCAGGATCGTGTCGATGAAGCATGCGATCCTGCACTTCCGTGACCGCCAGATCGTCGAGCAGTCGGCGGAGAAGCCGGTGTCGGTGGCACTGGTAACGGGCAGCCTCGGGCCCGGCGGCGCCGAGCGCCAGCTGACGCGGCTTGCAGGCGAATTGACCCGTCTGGCGGAGTCTCCCGAGCGCCGTCCGGCCGATGTCATCATGATGCCGAAGAAAGTGGAAGTCATGGTGAAGCAGCACACCGAACCCGCCGGCTCCACCAAGAAGCAGGGGCTGGACTTTTTCCTGCCTGTGCTGGTGAAGGCGCAGATCCAGGTCACGGAAATCAACAAGCTGCCGGCGGTGTCGGTGGCGCATCAAGCCGTTCCCGAGGGCAGCCTGAGCCGTCTGCTGGAGCAATTGCCGCCTCCGGTGCATTACGGCGTCACGCGGCTGGCGCCGGTGCTGCGGGCCAACCCCTTCGATGTGGTGAGCTTGTGGCAAGACGGCACCTGCCTGTTCGGCGCGCTGGCCGCGCTGCTGGCTGGCGCCCCGACCATACACCTGGTCTTCCGCGGGTTGCCGCCCAACATCCGAAAGGACCGCTTCCGCGAAGAATATCCCGAGCTGTACCAGGCCCTGGCCCAGGTTCCCGGCGTGGTATTCGTGAGCAATAGCTGCAAGGCCGCGGAAGCCTACGCGGAATGGCTGGGCATCCCGATCACGCGTTTCCACATCCTGTACAACGGCGTGCCGGATCTGGCGACCGACGCTTCGGCGGCGGACGAGGAAAAGTGGAAGGCTTTCCACGAGAGCACCACCGATGCCACGGAGACCATCGGCGGCGTGTTCCGCCTGGAGCCGGACAAGCGGCCTCAGTTGTGGATCAAGCTGGCGGCGATGTACCTGAAGGATAGGCCGCAGGCGCGCTTCGTCATCGTGGGCGACGGACGCCTGCGCGAGAACATCGAGGCGCTGGCCGACGAACTCAACGTGACGGACAGGCTCTTGCTGGTCGGTCTTTCCAACCACGTGGGCTATTGGTATTCGCAAATGGACGCCAGCGTCCTGCTTTCGCGCTACGAAGGCCTGCCCAACGTGCTGATCGAAGCCCAGTTGGTGGGCGTGCCGGTGATCTCGACGCCCGCGGGCGGCGCCGGCGAGTGCTTTGTGGAGAACGAGACCGGCCACCTGCTCAGCTGCGTCGATCACCCGGATCTGCACGAGGCATGCGAGAAAGTCGCCTCCATGGTGGACCAGGTGCGCGACAACGAGCAATTGAGGGAGCACAGCCGCCACCGGGCGCAGAAGCTGTTCTCGCTCGATGCCATGCTGACCAAGTTCATGGGCTTGTGCATGCCCGTGGTGTCCGAGAACGACGAACGCATGGATATCGAGCCCATGCGCCTGATGCAAGCTTGATTGGCATTCGGCCAATCAAGCTGCTGAAACGAAAGGATCCTATGCATATGTACGTCCCGGGTTCAGGGCTGCGGCGCAAAGCAGCCCTGACCATGGTGGTTCTTGCCACGTTGACTCTTGCGGGGTGCCAGCTGCCCCGTTCCGGCCCCATGTTGAGCGAAATGACGGGCGCGCACGACGACAAGGATGCCATCGTGATGCCCGCGTCGCGCGAACTGGTGCAGGCCAGCCGGGTGCCCGACGTGGCCGACTTTCCGGTGCGTTACCGCGATCTCACGCAGGCCGGATTCGACCGCCTGGTTCCCGGCGATGGCATCAACGTGAAGGTGTGGGAACGCGGTGGGCTGGGCGTGTTCGCGGCGGATCCGTCCGGCGTGAGCGACCTGGGCAACCAGGAGATAAATTCGGCGGGGAACGTGAGTTTCCCCATCCTTGGAAAATTCCAGGCCGCCGGCATGACCCTGGCGCAGCTGCATGACGCCGTCGTGGCGCGCCTGGCCAGGCTGGTGGTCGGCGCCGACGTCAGCGTGACGCGCGCCGCGGATGCGCGCGGGCAGATGGTGACCGTGCAGGGCAACCTGACCAAGCCCGGCATGTATGCCATCACGCAGACCTCCCAGCGCCTGAGCAGCGCGCTGGCGCAGGCCGCGCCGGTGCAGACGAATCCCGAGCAACTCGTCATCAGCCTGCGCCGCGACAACCAGGTGGCGTCGGTGCGGCTGTCGGATATCTACCGCAACCAGAACAACGACATCCTGCTGCGAGCCGGCGACGTCATCACCGCCTATGACTCGAAGGAGTATCTGACCGTGTTGGGCGCGGCTGGCAACCAGGGGCGCGTGGCCATCAGCAAACGCAACTACAGCGTGCTGGACGCGCTGGCGGATTCCAAGGGCCTGGACGACAAGCTGGCGGATCCGCGTTCCGTATTCCTGTTCACGCCCGCCAAGGCCGGTGTCGAGGGCAAGCCGGACCTGCTGCCGGTGGTCTACCAGTTCGACCTGACGCGTCCGGAGCAGGTGGCGCTGGCGCGCGAGTTCACCGTGCATGAAGGCCAGGCCATCTACATCTCCGATGCGCCGTTCACGCAGGTGCAGAAGGTCTTGTCGGCGTTCCGCGTCACGATGAGCGCCGGCTTCAGCGCCACGCGTGCCATCGACAGCGATTCGGGCGGCTCGTCCGGCATAAGCCAATAGCGTGTCGATGAGCAACGAGGACAGGATCAAGGGCTGGCGTTCGCGCCGGAAGGACAGCAGTTACGCAGTGGGATCCGGCGTCGCGGCCTGGCGCCTGGATCCGGCGGCATTGTTTGAAGCAAAGGCCCCGCCGGCCGTTCTGCTCAAGCCGCTGGTCGCGCGCCTGGAGGGCGAGCCGCACGATTCCGTGGCGGCCCGGCGGGCGGTGTACGAGGCGGTGCAGGCGGAGCTGGATGCGGAAATCTTGCGCGGCGATGTCGACGAGACGCTGGCCGATTTTTCGCGGCGGCGTTTGCGCGTCATCGTGCGTCTGCTTGAAATGGACATCCGCGACGGCGTCGATGTGTTCGCGCCGGGCTACATGCCGGCCAAGCTGGTGGCGGAAGACGAGCGCCTGGCCGCGGCGCATGCGCGGCGCGTGGAGCGCAGGAAGCAGGACGAGGCGCGCGAAGCGCGCCGCCACGCCTCGCGCAACGACATCGCGCTGGAAGTCGAGGTTTCGCAGGACGAGGCCGGTGATCTCGCGATATTGCGGGATCGCCTGCAAGGCCTGCATGAGGGGCATGATCCGAGCCACTCCGTGAAGGTCCGGCCAGTCGGCCGCACGCTGTTGGCGATGTTCATCTACCAGCTGCGTGTCATGCACGGCGAGAGCCGGATCGCGCTGGTTTGGGCGCTGGTAGGGCCGGTCGTGCTGCTGACGCTGATCTCGTCGCTGTACATCCTGATGGGCACGCACTACATCATGGGCATGGATGTGCAGACATTCTCGCTGCTGGGCGCGACGACCTGGATCATGTTCCGCCAAATCGTCTTCCGCAGCAGCACGGCCTATGTGTCGGCGCGCGGTTTGCTGAATTTCCAGGGCGTCACGCCATTGATGTGCGCGCTGGTGCAGGCGTTCATCTACGTGTCGGTGTATCTGGTGGTGTTCCTGGTGCTGATCAGCGCAGGCCATGCCTTGGAGCTGATCACGCTGCCGAAGAGTTGGTCGGGGTTCCTGCTTTACGTGGTGCTGATGGGGTGTTTCGGGGTCGCGCTGGGCCTGCTGTTCGGTTCGATCGCGACCTACTGGCATTTCTTTCTCAGGCTGGCGCCGATCATAGAACGCTTTCTGCAGATTTTCGCAGCGGTGTTCTTTGTCTCGGAGCAGTTGCCGGAGAACCTGCGTCCCTGGATGCTGTGGCTGCCGTTGGCGCATGGCATGCAGTTGCTGCGCTCGGCCTATTTCGAGGCCTACACCTCGCATGATGCGAGCTTGGGGTATTTCCTGACCTCTTTGGTTTTCTTGATGGTGCTTGCATTGGCGGCCGAACGTCTGGCCCGTCCCAATGTCCAGCCGATGTGAGGCAAGTAGATGATCCATTTCAATGGCGTCACTGACGAGCCCTATGCATTCGGAAGCAGGCAAGCGCTGCTTTCCAATGTCGATCTCGCGATCCCGGTCGGGCGCTATGCGCTGCTGTCGCCCGCGCCAGAGCTGCATCGCCAGATCGTCGACGTGTTGTGCGGGCTGCGTCCGCCGCGCCAGGGCTTCGTCAAGCACGACGGCAACGTCTCGTGGGCGATAGGCCGGCAGGGCTTCATCCGGGGCAAGGCCAACGGCCTGAGCATGATCGACTTCGTCAGCGAGATGTACGAGATCGACGCGGATGCCACGCACGAACTGGTCGCCGACCTGGTCAGCGATCCCAGGACCCTGGCCAAGCCCATGGAGCATTGGCCGCTCTACGCGCGGCAGGAATTCTCCTTTGCGCTGGCGTTGGCGCCAGCGTTCGACGTCTATGTGATCGAAGGGGCCATCCCCTTCGAGCCTTGCCGTTTCACCCGCCTGTGGCTGGCTCTTTTCGAAGAGCGGCTGGTTGGCCGGACACTCATTCTTTCCAGTTATCGCCAGAATCAGTTGGCGGACTATTGCTTCAAGGGTTTGATTTATGAACGAAGCGCGCTCAGCATCGAAGACGACCTCGACCAGTGCATCCGCAAGTATCCTCCGCGACGATCAAGGAGCGAATCCGGCACAGGCGACGACGTCTTCGGAGGCGGCTTCGATGAGGGCGGAATCGGCCTCTGAGGGCAGGTCCGAAATCGAACGCCGCCGCCGCGAGCGCCAATCGGCGCTGCGCGAGCGGCGCCGCCATCGCTGGATCAACACGCTCATGGTGCTGGCGCCGGTGGTGTGCGCCCTGATCTATGTTTCTCTGTTTGCCACGCCGCGCTACGAGGCCGAGTCGCGCTTCTTCGTGCAGTCAGCCTCCGGCCAGCAAGGCGGCGGTGGCGCGGCGGCCAGCCTCCTGACCACGGGCAACGCGGGCGGCATGCTGGGCGGCTTCGTGGACGGATGGGCGGTCGCCGATTTTCTCAAGTCGCGCGACGCCATGCAGCAGCTCGACAAGAAGGTCGGGCTGCGCCAGTACCTGATCCGCGCGGGCATGGATCCGATAAACCATCTGGCCGAGGATTCCAGCGAGGACGATCTCTTCCGCGCCTACCAGGCTTCGGTGAAGGTGTCCTTCAACGCGCTGGAGCAGATCGACGTGCTGCGCGTGAGCGCGTTTTCGTCGGAAGACGCCGCGATTCTGTCCAGGGCGCTCATCGAGCTGGCCGAGAACTTCGTCAGCTCCATGAACGAAAAGGGCGTCGCCGACAAACTGAAAGTGAGCGAGGAGGCAGTGAAGCTCGCGGAGCAGAAGGCACTTGCCGCCAGAGAGACGCTGACCGCGTGGCGCACCACCCATGGCAACATCGACCCCACCGCGACGGTGACGATGCTGCTGAACCTCTCCAGCCAGCTGGAAGGTGAGCTGAACACCGCGCAGATCAATCTCGACAAGATCCGCGCGCTGGGCAACAAGGACCATTTCATGCTGCGGCCCGCCGAGATGCAGGTGACGTCCTTGAAAAAGCGGATTGCGGCGGTGCGTCAGCGCCTGAGCGGCGGCGGCAACACGGAAGCCAAACAGCTCAAATCCTACGAAGCGCTGAGGAATGCCCAGGTGTTCGCGGATTCGAACCTGACCCTGGCGCAGCAGACCTACCAGCAGGCCATGACCGACACGCTGCGCCTGCAGCGCTACCTGTCCATCATTGCGCAGCCGGTGCCGACGGACCGCCCGAGCAGTCCGCGCACGGGAATCCTGTTGCTGCAGGCGCTGGCGCTGGGCTTTGTGCTGATGTTCATCGCGCGTGTGGCGATGGCTTTGTTGAGGGGATTGCGTCATGGTTGATATGGCAATTGCGGATCGTCCTGTCGGAGTCGACGCCACGGCGCGCCTGCGCGATCTGATCAAGCAGATTCATTCGTCGGCCGAGCCGCTGAATGAAATGCCCGCGCTGGAGCCGGCGCTGCGGCAGGCGGCCGACGGCTGGCGCGATGCGCGCCGCCTGCTGGTTTCTCCCCTGGTGCGGGAGGGCAAGCTGGCCGCCGCCATTGCCGCGTTGGAGATCATGGTCGCGGTCTATCCCGCGCGCGCCGACGAGCGGCGCCTGCTCGCCAGCCTCTTCGGCCGCACCGAGCAATGGGATCGCGCCATCGCCGAGGCGGACGCCGCCGCCGGCATCGAGCCCGGCGCCGCGGCCCTGCATGCGGCGCGCATCCAGTTGCGCGTGCAGGCCGGCCGGATGGTCGAGGCTGCCGAGGTCGCCCGCGCGACCAGGAGCATGGCGGAAAACGAGCCCGGCGAAGCCCATGCCTGGCTGATGGCCTTCGTGCGCAATGGCGACGCGGCAGAGGCGGCGGACATGGCGGCGGCGCTGGACCCGCGCGAACTGCCCAACGAGCGCGTGGCGACGATGGGCGTGCGCGCCCTGCTGGAAGACGGTAGGGTGGAGGCGGCGATCCGGTTCGGCGATGCGGCCTTGGGCGCGGGCCACGATTGCGCTGTCTTGCGCTCGTCCCTGGGGCTGGCGCATTTGCGGCGCGGCAACGAGGACGACCGCAAGGTGCATGCGCTGGCGCATTTCGAGGCCGGCCTGAACGCGGCGCCTGCGGACGTGAGGCTCTTGACGTTGCATGGCGAGACCCTGCTGCGCGCTGGACGCTACAAGGAGGCCCTGGCGCCGCTGAAGCAGGCTGTTGATCTGGCGCCGGATCTGGAGCAGACGCGGGCCTTCTATGCGCGCGCCTTGCGCTATACGCTGCAGTACGACGCCGCGGCCGACCAGATGATGCATCTGCTGGAGAAATCGCCGGAGAAGCCGCTCTGGCAGCGCGCGACCATCAGCGCGCTGTCGCAGGCCGGGCGCAAGCAGGAGGCCGAGACGCTGTTCGGGAAATACGTCGCGCAACGCGGCGAGCGGCTGCCGGCGACTTTCCAGGAGGCCATGGCGCAGCTGGAGGATCGGCTGCCTACCGCCCCTATTCCGCAGGCGCGCCTGGACTGGGCCTGGTCGATGCGCGGCGACACCAGCATCGACCGCGCGCAATGGGAGCGTCGCGCGCGCTGGGGCCATCTGGTGGATCACCTGCTGTTCGACTGGCTTGAATGCCGCGAAGAGAGCGTCGAAGAGGCGATGCAGGTGTTGGGAGAACTCGACACCGGCGAGCGCTTCTTTGCGCCGCTGCTGGCCGCCGGCAAGGGGGTGGTGGTCGCCACGGCGCACGTCGGCCCCATGTATGCCGGACTGATGGCGCTGGAACTGGTGGGCATCCCGTCGCGCTGGCTGGCGACCGCGCCCAGCATTGCGCAGAGCAGTTATTCCGCTGCCCTGATCTCCACGGCGGACCAGACCGAGGCGCAGGTCGCCAAGGCCTGCATGCGGGCGCTGAGCTCGGGCTATGTGCTGTGCCTGGCCATAGACGGGGCCGCCAATCCGGCGGCGCCGCGCACCACCTTCGAAGGGCAGGAAGTAACGTATTCCAGCTTCGCGTCGCACCTGGCGCATCGCATGGGCGTGCCCTCGGTGTTCTACGCGCCACGCTGGGAGAACGGCCACGTCGCCTATACGCTGGAGATGCTGCCCGCACCCCAGCCCGGCGAGGACGCCGATGCGTACTCCCTGCGCTGGCAGCAGGCCTATTTCGAACGGCTGAGGGAGCACGTGGCCGGTCCCCCGGAAAACCTGCGCCTGAGCGGAGGCATCTGGCGCCACGTCACCGCCGCGGACCGGTCCGCGCAGCAATAGGAGCCAATGCCGATGAAGGCTGCAATCAAAACCGCGCATTGGCTGTTCGCCCTGGCTGTTCTGTACGGCGGGGCGGCCGCTGCCAGCGAAGCGTGCAAGAGCCCGGACGAGCACTGTCCGTCCATTGCGGCGCTGCTGCAGCAGCGCGAGGGCTACGGTGCGCAGGCCACGGGCGGCTTGGGCGGCAAGTTCATCGACGTCACGTCCGATCAGGACTCGGGCCCTGGGACGCTGCGCGCCGCGCTGGCGCAGGCGAAGAAAGGCCCCACGTGGATCCGCTTCGCGTCCGACATGACCATCGTCCTGGATACGCAGCTGCGCGTGCCGTCGAACACGACGATAGACGGGCGCGGCAAACGCGTCACGCTGATCGACGACGGGCTGGGCGTGTATGGCAGCAAGAACGTCATCCTTACGCACCTGACGATAGACGGGCGCCTGTCGCGGCTGACGCAAGCCGTGAACGTGGCCAACAACAGCCGCGACGTGTGGGTCGACCACATGGATCTTTCGCGCATGTCGGACCGGCTGCTGAACGTGAAGAACGGTTCTACCGATGTCACGATTTCATGGACCAAGTTTCATAATTCGAACAAGGTCATGCTGCTCAACAACATTACCTCGAAGAACCTCTACGCCAACTACGACCGCGATTCGATTGCGCGAGTGACACTGCACCACAATTATTTCCTCAACACGGTGCAGCGCAATCCCCGCGCGCAGTTCGGCACTTTCCACCTCTTCAACAATCTGCTGGAAGACTGGGATTTCTACGGCATGAGTTTCAGCCTGGAGGCCCGCGCGCTGGTCGAAGGCAATATCTTCAAGAACTCCACGCAACGCAAATGCGTGGAGCCCGAGTTCTTTCCGACGGTGGAAGGAATCAACGTGAACTACTGCCACTACATCCCCATCGCCGCCAAGCGCAGCGCGCTGGAAAACGGTGAATCCGACCGCGGCGCCTACGAGAAACTGAAGTCCGAGCATGGCTACACGCGCGACTACAAGGCCTTCCTGCGGTTGAAGGACAATCTGTATCTGGGCGATGCGAAGCCGGTGCTGCAGGATTACCGGGCCGAGTCCGCGCCGACGCCGCCGTATTGCTACGGTTATGAAAAGCCGACGCCGGAGCTGGCGGAGAAGATCCGCAAGTTCGCGGGGAATACGGGCGGCGATACGCCGTTGCCAGCTTCCAGGCTCGGATCGGGTTGCCCTGGCTGAGCTTGCCTGGATGGCGGGCCTGCGCAGAGCGGCGATGAGTGCGGCCTGGGATTTGTATTATCGAAATACAGCCTGTGGTTTGTAAGCTGGGGCAAGATACCGCCCCGGCGTCTTCCCCGTCATCTGGCGGAAGTACGCAATGAACGCGCTGTCGCTGGCAAAGCCCAGATCGAACGCCACCGCGGTCACGCTCTGGCCCGCGGCCAGCAGATCCACGGCGCGCAGCAGGCGCCAGAGCTGGCGCCAGGCCTGATAGCTCATGCCGGTTTCGCGCTGGAATATCCGGGTGATGGTGCGCGCGCTCGCGCCGACGCGCCCGGACAGCGCGTCGAGTTCGGGCGGAAGTTCCTCCAGGTCCAGGCCGGCCAGGCGGCGGTCGGTGGGCACGGGCAGCAGCATGGGCTCCTGCCGCGCCATGCGCAGTTCGTCCATGCAGACGGCCAGCAGGTTGCGCGGCGCGTCCGCGGACCAGTCGGTATCGAAGGGTTCCAGACTGATGCGCTCGAATACCTCGCGCAACAGCGGGGTCATCGAAAGTATGGCGGGGTTGGCGGCGGGTGCGGCGATACGCGCCGGGTCCAGATAGATCGAACGGTATTCGACTTCGCCGCGGATCAGGACGCGGTGCTCGGTTGCTGGCGGGATCCAGGCCACGCGGATGGGAGGCAGCACCGCGATCAGCCCCGGCATCGCAAGGCGGATCGATCCCGCATGGGCGAACAATAGCTGACCCCGGCCGTGGCTATGCAGTCCGGAGTCGTGCTGTATCAAGCGCGACGCAATGCCCGTCACGGGCTGCGCCATGGTGTCGGGGTTGAACGCGTCGGTGGGGGCAAGCCTGGCCATTTGTCCGAGTTCCGATGTTTTTTGTCTTCCGGGCTACAACGGCGGTGGCGGCGTCCGGCTAAAAAACGGACTCCCTGTTTACCGACGCTGCCATGTACCGCCGCCCGCCTCTTCCGCTTGTCATCCTGCTGCTGAGTTTTCCGCAGATAGTCGAGACGATATACAGCCCTGCTTTGCCGCTGATCGCGACAGCCTATCAGGCCGCGCCCGAGGAAGCGGCGCAGACGCTGTCGCTTTGGTTTGTGGCCTTCGCCTTCGGCGTGGTGGCGTGGGGACGGCTCTGCGATTTATGGGGCCGCAGGCCGGCATTGCTGGCAGGGCTGGCGATCTACGCGCTGGGCGCGGGCTGCGCCATGGCGGCGGGCGATTTCACGCAGTTGCTCGCGGCCAGGTTGATCTCCGCTTTTGGCGCTGCCGTGGGCTCAATCGTAACGCAGACCGCCTTGCGCGATAGCTACCGGGGCCTGGAACTGGCCCGGGTCTTTTCGATTCTGGGTATGGCACTGGCCGTGAGTCCTGCCATCGGCATGTATGCCGGGCAGGAGATCGCGGTGGCGGGCGGGGTTCATGGCGTCTTCTTCGCGCTTGCCCTGCTCGCCGTCGCGCTGCTCGGCGCCAGCGCGCTACGCTGGCCCGAGACCCGGCCCCAGCCGCACTCGACGCCACCCTTCGGGCCGACATTGCGCGCCATGTTGCAGGACCGCGCAATCTGGCGCAGCGCGGCGCTGATCGCCATCTTCAATCTCGCGATCTTCGGCTACTACCAGCTGGGCCCTTTCCTTTTCGCTCGCCTGGAGAATTCCTGGCTTGGTTTCGGCGCAAGCGGCGTGGCGCTGGCCGCGGCCTCGCTATGCGGCGCCTTCCTCAACACGGTGTTGCTGCGGCGCGGGTGCGCACCCGAACGCCTCGTCCTGCTGGGCATCGTGCTGCTGGCGCTAGGGGCCGGGCTGGTGGCGGCGCTTAGTCAGAGTTCCGCGTTCCTCGTCGGCATGGCGTTGATTGCAGCGGCATACGCGATTGCCATTCCCAATATCCTGGCCCACGCGCTGCGGGCCTATGCGAACGCTGCCGGCACGGCGGGCGCAATCCTGAGTCTGATCTACTACAACCTGCTGGGGGCTGGGCTGGTTCTTGCCGGGCTGGGGCAAAGGCTGGATCTGCTGCTGGCCTGCTGTGCTGCGCTTGCGGTGGCTGCGTATGCGATGAAGGCGCGGGGTATCTGAGAACATGGGCGAGACCGCAGCCAGTGGAGCATGTGGTTCCGCCCCTACCAGGCCACTGGCTGCTTAGCTGAGATGCACGGAAGACGCGATGCCCTGATCCGCCATCTTCGAATACGGGCAGATCGTTTCGGTTTCGTGGACCAGCGCCAATGCCATGTCCTTGGCCATCCCAGGCAAGGAAATCTCCAGCCTGGCCTTGATGCAGAACAGGCCGTCAAACGCTTCGCGCGCGAAAGTGGTGGTGCAGTGGATGGCGAAATCTGCCGGCAGCGGGACATTGTTTTTCATGGCGACCAGTCTCATGGCGCCATGAAAGCACGCGGCAAAGCCCGCCGCGAACAATTGCTCGGGATTGGTGCCGCCGCCATTGCCGCCCAGTTCCTTGGGCAGCCTGAGTTCGAGCTCCAGTTCGCCGTCATTCGAGACGGCCTTGCCGGACGCGCGGCCGTGTCCGGACGCGCCGCCGGTCACGGAGACGGTAGTCGTGTACAGAGGCAGATCATCTGTGCCGACATAGGGATCCAGGAGCGAAACGGGCGGCGCGTACGGGGTTTTCAAGGCAGACTCCTCAGGTGCGGAAGGGCGGTTTGTTGTTTTAGCCGCGGCAACTATAGAGTCGTCCCCATCGTGCGAAAAGACAGAATTTCTGTTCTGCGCGGTATCTTTTCTTATACCGCTGGGTTCGGTTTCTTAGGTGCTCCGCTTGACGTCGGCCAGCCTGTGCAGCTCGTCCACGTCGAGGATGGCCAGCCCGCCATAGTAGGTTTCCAGCACGCCCGCTCGGGCGAGCCTGGCAAGCGCTGCATTGCAGCGTTGCCGCGAAATGCCGCACAGGCCTGCGATTTCCTCTTGGGAAACCTTGAGGCGTCCATTCGTGCCGGAATGCCTCTCCGCGTTGAATTGCGCCGCGACGGCGCGCGCAACCGTCGTGTCGACGTCCAGCAGCACATTGGAGGTGAAGCTGCTCATCAGCCAGTCCACCCGCTGCGCCAGGTGCGTCATCAGCGCCTTGGTGAATTCGATGTTGTGGTTCCACAGGCGTTCACAGGTCTCGCGCGGCAATATCACGATCTGGCTGGGCCTGAGGGCGACCACCTCGTATTCAAACCGCTGGCGACGGATCATGGTGGCTTCGCCGAACCAGCTGCCGGTGCTGAACCCGGCCAGGGACAGCGTCTTGCCGTCGGCGCCGGGCGAGGACCATTTCACCAAGCCCTGTACCACGCCATACCATCCCGGCGAACGGCTGCCCGCCCGGAACAGGAATTCGCCGGCTGCCAGCGATACGACTCGCAGTTCCGCGCGGATCATGGTGCGTTCGAGTTCCGGCAGGCCCTTGTACCAAGGAACCACGTCGAGCATCTTGTCCACCGCGCCCTGCGCGCGCCGCCGCGTCGCGCTCAAGCGTTCATTGCCGGCATCGGCTGGCGGTTCGCGCATCGTCTTCCTCCTTCGTCGCTCTTGTGGTGCCGCTCAGGTAAACCCTAGGCCGCTTTGTCACCATGATGACTGTCCGCCGCCGGGACCCAGCACCAGAATAGCCGAGGTTCCAGACGCCAAAACCCACAAGAGGAGACAAGCATGTTGCCCATGCAAGGCATGATGTGCCGCAGCGCCCTGGCCTGCGGTCTGGCCGTGTCGCTGCTGCAGGCCCCTGCGGCCCAGGCGCAGATTTCTGACGATGTTATTCGAATCGGCTTCATCACCGACATGTCCGGCGTGTACTCGGGGCCGGATGGCCCCGGCGGCGCCGAGGCCATCAAGATGGCGATCCAGGAGATGGGCGGCGAGATCAGCGGCAAGAAGATCGAGCTGCTGACGGCCGACCATCAGAACAAGGCGGACATCGCTTCGGCCAAGGCGCGCGAATGGTTCGACCAGGCGGGCCTGGACATGCTGATCGGGGGCACCAATTCCAGCACGGCGCTGGCAATGTCGAAGGTCGCGGCCGACAAGAAGCGGCCCATCATCGTGGTGGGCGCGGGCGCCCCGGCGTTGACCAACGAGCAATGCACGCCCTACACCCTGAACTACGCTTACGACACCGTGGCGCAGGCGCGCGGCACCGGCGCGGCGGTGGTCAAGGCAGGCGGCAAGAAATGGTACTTCCTGACCGCGGATTACGCGTTCGGCAATGCCTTGCAGGCCGACACGACGAAGGTGGTCGAGGCCGGCGGCGGCACCGTCGTCGGATCGGTCAGGCACCCACTGGCCGCCAGCGACTTTTCGTCCTTCCTGTTGCAGGCGCAAAGCAGCAAGGCGGATATCCTCGCCTTGGCCAACGCCGGCGCGGACGCCACCAACTCGATCAAGGCCGCCAATGAATTCGGCATCACCAAGACCATGCGTCTGGCGGGGCTGATCATGTTCATCAACGACATCCACGCCATGGGGCTGCCGGCTTCGCAAGGCATGTACCTGACGGACAGCTGGTACTGGAATACGTCGGACGAAACCCGCGCCTGGGGCCGCGCCTTCTTCGAGCGGCGTAAGGCCATGCCTTCCTCATTGCAGGCGGCTGATTACTCCGCGGCGCTGCAATACCTGCGGGCGGTCAAGGCCACGGGCACTGACGACGCCGACCGCGTGCTGGTCTATCTGCGCGAAAACAAGCTGAACGACGTCTACATCAAGAACGGCGTGGTGCGGCCGGACGGGCGGGTCGTGCACGACATGTACCTGCTGCAGGTCAAGACGCCGGAACAGTCCAAGGAGCCCTGGGACTACTTCAACGTCGTGCAGACCATCGACGGCAACCAGGCCTTCACCACCAAGGAAGAGAGCCGCTGCGCGCTCTGGAAGTGAACCTCATGAGCAAACGCAAAGTCATCGTCACCATTGCCCCGACCGGGGGCATGGCATTCAAGAGCCAGAATCCGCACCTGCCCACGCAGCCGCTGGAAATCGCGGAGGACGTATACCGCTGCTATAACGCCGGCGCCAGCGTGGTGGCGCTGCACGCGCGCCGGCCGGACGACCAGGCGACCTGCGACGCCTCGGTATACCGGGAAATGAACCGGCTCATCCGTGACCGCTGCGATATCGTGCTGAACAACTCCACCGGCGGCGGGGTGCATGGCGACATGGTCAAGGAGACCACGCCGGGCACATGGGAGATCCTGTGGGAAGAGCGGCTCAAGGGTATGGATGCCGGCGCCGAGATGTGCACGCTGGATGCCACGACCTTGAACCTCGCGTTCGGCGACCGCGAATACCTGATGAACACGCCGCTTAGCAAGGCCCGCGAACTGGCCGCCGGCATGCAGGCGCGCGGCATCAAGCCAGAATGGGAAGTCTTCAGCCCCACGCACATCCTGCAAGATGCCACGACGCTGATCGAAGAGGGGCTGGACGAAGGCCCCCATTTCATCAACCTGGTCATGAACGTGCATCGCAACTTCCAGAACGCCATGCCGTTTTCGGTACGGCACCTGCAGATGATGGTGGATCTGCTGCCCAAGAACAGCATCTTCTGCGTCAGCGGCATCGGACCAGCGCAGCTGGAGGCCAATATCGCCGCCCTGTTGCTGGGCGGCCATGCGCGGGTCGGCCTGGAAGACAACCTGTACTACCGCCACGGAGAGCTGGCCACCAACGTCCAGCTGACCGAGCGCGTCGTGCGCGTCATCCGCGAAATGGACATGGAGCCTGCCACGCCCGCGGAGGCGCGCGAGATCCTGGGCCTGCCGCTCAAAAGCGGAATCCGGCCCGAGTTCGCGCTCTGACAAGGAAACGCCATGAGCAATTCACTGCAAGGTAAACGCGTCCTCATCACCGCGGGCGCGCAAGGGATAGGCCTGGCGATCGCGCGCAGGTTCCTGGAGGCGGGCGCCGAGGTGCATGTCTGCGACGTGGACGAAGCGGCGTGCAAGGCTGCCGCCGCCGAGCATCCGCGCCTGTGCGTCAGCGTGACCGACGTGTCCAGCGAAGCGCAAGTCCAGGCCATGTTCGGCGAGCTGACGGAAAAATGGGGCAAGCTCGACACCCTCGTCAACAATGCGGGGGTGTCCGGTCCGACCAACCGGCTGGAGGAAACCACGCTGGACGCATGGCAGCGCACGCTGGACGTCAATCTGACCGGAACCTTCCTGTGCGCGCGCAGCGCGGTGCCGCTGCTGCGGGCGGCAGGCGGCGGCGCCATCGTCAATATCTCGTCCGTTGCGGGGCGCCTGGGCTTTTCGTTGCGTACGCCCTATAGCGCCAGCAAATTCGGCTTGGCCGGCTTGACGCAGACCTGGGCCATGGAGCTGGGGCCGTCGAACATCCGCGTCAATTCCGTGCTGCCGGGCGTCGTCTCGGGCGACCGGGTCGAACGGATCATCGCCGCCCGCGCCGCCGCCAGCGGCGTGAGCAACGATGCGATGCGCGAGCAGCTGGTGGACAAGGTGTCGTTGCGCCGCATGACCAGTCCGCAGGACATCGCCAATCAGGTGGCCTACCTTTGTTCCGACGAGGGCGCCATCATCAGCGGCCAGAGCATCTCCGTCTGCGGCAATGTGGAGTATCTGGGCTGAGGCGACAGCACCCCTGGCGAACCGTCGGCGACGGTTCCAGAAAACCTGAGCGTCAGTTCGATCCAGGCGAATTGTTCGCCGTGTCCGGAAGTTCTAGACTGGACTCGTACATGCATTGTGTACCGCTGGCCGTCGCATAGCGGTCTTGCAGCGACGGCGGGAGGTCCTGATGACTCAGGTCGAGACCTTTGCCACCCTGCCGATGTGGGCGGGGTTCGTCGGGTTTGTGCTGGTCGTGCTGGCACTGGATCTTTACGTGCTGGGCGGCCGCCATGCGCACCGCGTGCGGCCCCGCGAAGCCCTGTTCTGGGTGGGCGTATGGATGGCGCTGGCAGCCTTGTTCGGCGCCCTGATGTGGTGGTATCTGGATGCCACCCTGGGGCGAGCCGTTGCGCACCGCAAGACGCTGGAGTTCTACACCGGCTATCTGATCGAACTGTCCCTGTCCGTGGACAATATGTTCGTCTTTTCGCTGATCTTCGGCTACTTCGTGGTGCCGCTGGAATTGCAGCGCCGGGTGCTGTTGTATGGCGTGCTGGGCGCCATCGTGATGCGGGTTTGCATGATACTCGCCGGCGTATGGCTGCTGTCGCGCTTCGACTGGCTGTTTTACGTGTTCGGCCTGCTGCTGGTGGTAACCGGCGCCAGGATGCTGGCCCGGGCGGATCATCAGCCTGATATCGCCCGCAATCCGCTGGTGCGCATGCTGCGGTCTTCCATGCGCATTACCAAGGACTACCACGGCGAGTCATTCTTCGTGCGCATTGGCGGCCTGCGGCATGCCACGCCCATGTTTGTCGTGCTGCTGATGATAGAGGCGAGCGACGTTGTGTTCGCGGTCGACAGCATCCCTGCCATCTTCGCCGTCACCACCGACCCGTTCCTGGTCTTTACTTCCAATATCTTTGCCATCATGGGCCTGCGGGCGCTGTATTTCCTGCTGGCCGACATGCGGGAGCGTTTCCGCTACCTCAAGCACGGACTTGCCGCGGTGCTCATCATCATCGGCGGCAAGATGCTGGCCGCGCCATGGTTCCATGTGCCGGTGCAGTGGTCGCTAGTAGCGGTAGGCCTGATCCTGCTGGCATCCGTGGGCGCCAGCATGTTCCTGCCCAGACGGGCCGCGGCCAAGGCCGCGGGTCCCAAGGGCTGAGTCCCACGAACCGGAGATCTGTCATGAACACGATCATTCTTGCCACCGATGGGTCCAGCTACAGCGACGCCGCGGCGCGCTATCTGGTCGAAGGGCCGTTGCTGAACCGGGATTTCACGGTGCATGTATTGCATTGCGAGGCCGACGTGACTGGCGATGTCAAAGCCTTCATCGGCCAGGCCGACATCGACGCCTGGCATCACGAAGAGAGCGACAAGGCAATGAAGTCCGTGGTCGACATCCTGCGCGCGGGGAATATCAGCTTCGAATGCCATGAGCTCACGGGACATACGCCGGACAAGATCGTGGCGCATGCGATCAAGGTCGGCGCCACGGCCATCGTGATGGGCTCGCACCATCGGGCGCCGTTTCTGGACGCCCTGCTGGGGTCGGTGTGCGCGCGGGTCATCGCCCATGCGCCCTGCCCGGTGCTGCTGGTCTGAGGGGCGGCGGGCGTCGCCGGGCCCGGCAGTGGTATCTTCTGCGTGTTTCTCCGCAATACGCAGTGTTTCATGCCCGACGACGTTCACAATCCTTCCGATACCCAGCCTGCCGGCGCGCCGGCGGCGCACCTGCGCCCCTTTGTCCAGAATTCCGGCACCCGCCGCACCCTGCATTTCACGCAGCAGGAAATCCAGAGCAGCATGTCCACGCTCAATCCCGACGCGCTGGAGCTGGAGTACACGCGGATGATGATGGGCTTCGTGCTCTTCAATCCGGATCCAGACCGCATCTTGATGGTGGGGCTGGGCGGCGGCTCGCTGCCCAAGTTCTGCCATCGCTATCTGTCGGGCAGCGCTGTCGAAGTGGTCGAGATCGACCCCGCCGTGATCGCCCTGCGTGACGCGTTCATGGTGCCGCGCGACGGGGAACGGTTCCGCGTGATCCAGGCCGACGCGGCCGAACACATGCGCGGACTGTCGGACCATGCCGACGTGATATTCCTGGACGGGTTCGGCGTAGGCGGGATTCCCGGCCCGCTATGTTCGGCTGAGTTCTACGCCGACTGTTTCAGGGCCTTGCGCGAGGACGGCATCCTGGTGATCAACTTCCATGTGAACCACCCGGACCATCACGAATACATGGACCGGGTGCGTGCATCGTTCGGCGCATCCATGTTCGAAGTGGTGGACGACGACATGACCAACAGCATCGTCTTCGCCTGCAAGGGCGATCTGCTGGACGATCCCGCCGCGGCGCAGCTGCGGCGGCCGGCGTCCATGCCCAAGGACGCCTGGCGCCAACTGATGCCGACGATGAAGGTGATCGGCGCGACGCTGGTGCAGAGATAGCACTCTAAGTGGACCAGCAGGCGTCGGGAAAGGCGTCAATGCTGGCGCCGCCTTCGCCGATGGCCTGCCGCAAGGCGCCGGACTGGACCAGCAGATTGCCTGCATAGAACTGGGCGCTGGCCTGGATTGCCTGCAGCGCGGCGCCGTCGGCCCCGCCGCCCAGCGCTGCGCGCAGGCGCAGCCCTTGCATCCAGGCGCCCGCCACCAGGCCCCAGAGCTCAAGATAGGACACGGCGCCCGCATGGGTGGCGCGCGGATCGGCGGCATGGCGTTCCAGCAGCCACGCGATGGCTTCGCGCAAATGCGCGCAGCCCTGCCGCAGACTGCGGCCGAACTCGCGGGCCGGCGCCGCGCCCGCCAGCATCGCCTCGGCCAGGTGGGACATCTCATCGAGCAGCAGCGTGGCTTGCGCGCCGCCGTCCCGGACCGTCTTGCGGCCCAGCAGGTCGTTGGCCTGGATCGCGGTGGTGCCTTCGTAGATGGTCAGGATGCGCGCATCCCGGTAGTACTGGGCCGCGCCGGTTTCCTCGATGAAGCCCATGCCGCCGAAGACCTGGACCGCGTCATACGTGATCCGTTGGGCGGTCTCGGTGAACCAGCCTTTCATGACGGGTATCAGCAGGTCGACGCGGGCCTGGGCGCGGCTGCGGACTTCGAGGTCCGCGCCGGCATGGGCCAGATCCCTCTGCATCGATAGGTACATGCCCAGCGCGCGCATCGATTCAATTCGGGTCTTCATGGAAAGCAGCAGGCGGCGTACGTCCGGGTGGCGCAAGATGGGAAGCGCCGCGCCCTCTTCGCCGACGACCTTGCCCTGGCTGCGTTCCCGCGCATACCAGACCGCATGCTGGAAAGCGCGTTCGGCAACGGCCAGGCCCTGGTTGCCGACGGCGCAGCGGGCTTCGTTCATCATGACGAACATGTGCATCAGGCCCTGGTTCAGCTCGCCGACCAGGTAGCCGGTGGCGCCCTGCCCGGCGCCGAACTGCATGACCGCGGTGGGGCTGGCATGGATGCCCAGTTTGTGCTCCAGGGCCGTGCAGTGCATATCGTTGCGCGCGCCCGGCGAGCCGTCGTCCTGGATCAGGTATTTGGGCACGGCGAACAGCGACAGGCCTTTTGCGCCGGAAGGCGCATCGGGCGTGCGGGCCAGCACCAGATGGATGATGTTGGACGCGAGGTCATGGTCGCCGTAGGTGATGAAGATCTTCTGGCCGGATATCGCATAGGATCCGTCCTCCAGCGGGATTGCCCGGGTGCGCACGGCGCCAAGGTCCGAGCCTGCCGCAGGTTCCGTCAAGTTCATGGTGCCGGTCCATTCACCGCTGATCAGCCGGGGCAGCAGCTGGTCCTTCAAGGCCGGGGACGCCGCATGCAGGAGGGTTTCGATGGCGCCGCCGGTCAGCATGGCGCAGAGGGCGAAGCTGGGGTTGCAGGCGTGCCAGATCTCTTCGGTCAGGGTGGACAGCACGCAGGAAAGCCCCTGGCCGCCGTATTGTTCGGGTTGGCGCAAGCCATTCCATCCGCCTTCGCAGAAGGCGCGGTAGGCCTGCTGGAACCCGGCGGGCGTGGAAACGCCGCCTTCATGCAGGCGGCAGCCCTGCTGATCGCCGATGCGATTGAGGGGATCCAGCAAGCCTTGCGCGAATTTCCCGGCTTCGAGCACGACGGAGCGCGCCAGCCCGGCGTCCAGCGCGGAGCCGCAGCGCTGTAGATGCGGGTCCAGGGGAAACACCGCGGTCGTGAGGAAGTCGATGTCATGCAATGGCGCTTGATACTGGCTCATGGAGTGCCTATTCAGAAGTGGAGAGTGACTGCGCCGGGCCGGCAGAGATTCTGGGGCCCAGGCCCGCATACCAGGGGCCGCCAAGGCGGCAGGCAGGGTCGAGCAGCGAACCATCGATGCGGCCATCGCTCATGCAGTGCTCGGCGATGCTGAAATGGATGACCTCGCCCACCAGCAGGCGTGCGGACTGGATGCCGAAGGTGAGCGCCTGCGCCAGCTTGCATTCGAGCCGGATGGGGCTGCGCGCGACGCCACGCGGTCTGACCCGCGTGCTTGCGACCATGTCCACGCCCAGCAGCGCGGCCTCGTCGACATCCGCCGGGTAGCGGCCCGAGGACGCGTGCATGGGGGCAAGCTGTTCCAGCGTGACGAAGTTGACGACGAAGTCTCCCGTTTCCAGGATGTTGGCCGAAGTGTCCTTATCCTGGCCCTGGTGCTGGCTGATGCTCAGGGCGATCAGCGGCGGTTCCGTCGACACCATGGTGTAGAAGCTGAAGGGGGCCAGATTGCCCCGGCCCATCGCGTCCATGCTGGATACCCAGGCGATGGGCCGGGGTACGAGACAGGAGGTCAGCAGCCGGTAGGTCTCGCGCGCGCTCAGCTTTGCCGCGTCCAGGCCGATGTGCGCGGCCATTCAACCCTCGTTCATGTGGGCCAGCCGTACCGGGTAGCGGACGTAC
Organism: Achromobacter sp. FW305-C-30-7; assembly: GCF_058783105.1. Classification (NCBI taxonomy): domain Bacteria; kingdom Pseudomonadati; phylum Pseudomonadota; class Betaproteobacteria; order Burkholderiales; family Alcaligenaceae; genus Achromobacter; species Achromobacter sp. FW305-C-30-7. The sequence continues at coordinate 324,354 of NZ_JBYSYI010000005.1, forward strand.
CGCGCCTCGGCATGGCCGTCGAAGAGACCGCGGGCGCGCGCATGGGGTGTGTCGCGCAGCGCCAGGGGCTCTTCCACCAGCGATACCGGCACGTCCGCGGCCTCCAGGCGGGCGATGATGTCCGGCGCATCCAGGCCGGCCACGTGTCCGGCGATCGCGTGGTTGATGTCCGTGGCCAGCGTTACGCGCTGGTGATAGGACGAGGTTTCCGCAATGCTCAGGTCCAAGGCAAAGGCTTGCACCAGGCGCAGCCAGAAGTGGTCCTCCAGCGCCGCAATCGCGACGCAGGCGCCATCGCGCGTGCGGAACACGCCATAGGCGGGCTTGTTCAACACGTCCTGGCGCTGCGCGGCCAGGCTGGCGAGTCCGGCCGAGGAGAACTGGCCCAGGCGCGGATTCATCCAGTGGGCCACGCAGTCCGTCAGCGACACGTCCAGATGTTGCCCGCGGCCCGTATGCTGGCGCTGCATCAACGCCGCCAAGATGCTGGACAAGGCATACATGGCGCCGCAAAGGTCGGCGACGGGCAGGCCGGCTCCTGGCGCAGGCATGGCGGGATCGCTGCCCGCCAGCGCCAATGCGCCCGCCGTGGCGAGATAGTTGATGTCATGGCCTGGCCGCTGCGCATTGGGGCCGTGCTGGCCGTAGCCGCTCAACGACACGTAGACCAGCCCGGGATTGATGGCGGCGGCCTCGTCATGGCCCAGGCCCAGACGCGCCATGACGCCCGGACGGAATCCCTCGACCAGGACATCGCTGCGCGCGATGATTTCGCGGGCCGCCTGCACACCTGCCGGCTGCTTGAGATCAAGCATGACGCATGGCTTGTCGCGGTTGACGGCATCGAACACGCCGGGGTAGAGCCGGCGCGCGTTGTCGCCGTGCGGAGGGCGCTCGATCTTTGTGACGGCGGCGCCCAGTTCCAGAAGGTTCTGGGTCAGGAACGGCCCTGGCAGCAGTTCGGAAAAGTCGGCAACCGCGATGCCGGAAAGGGGAAGGGGGTGCGGGTGAGGCATGGCAAGGCTCCTAGTCCAGCTGCACCTTGGCTTCCTTGACCACATTGCCCCACTTGACGGATTCATCCTTCACGAAAGAGGAGAAATCCACGCCGGATTTCTTCAACGGCACGCCGCCGAAGGCGATCAGGCGCGAGGCGATCTGCGGATCGTCGATGGCCTGGGCGAACGCCTTTTCGAGTTTGGAGCTCACTTGCGCGGGCGTGTCGGCGGGCACGAAGAGGCCCATCCAGGACACGGAGGTGGCGCCCGGATAGCCGAGTTCCGCGAGTGTGGGCACTTCGGGGAAGGACGGCAGCCTGGCTTCTCCGGTGACGGCGAGCGCGCGGATCTTGCCGCTCTTGATGAAGGATTCGGTCGAGACCGGGTAGTCGAAGGAAATGTCGACCTGGCCGCCGATCAGCGCGGTGATCGAAGGCGCGCTGCCCTTGAACGGGATATGGCTGAATTTCACGCCAGCGACGGACTGGAACAGCTCGGCCGCAAGGTGCGTGCCGGTGCCGGCGCCAGCGCTGGACGTGTTCAGCTTGCCCGGATTGGCCCTGGCATAGGCGACGAGCTTTTCCAGCGTGTTGTACGGGCGGGATTCGTTGACGACAAGGATATTGGGAATGGCCGTGAGCCCCTGCACGGCGACCAGGGCCTTGTCAGGCTTGCTGGCGTTCTTGTAGATCAGGGGATTGGTGACCTGGGTGCCCTGCGTGCCGAGAAAGATCGTATAGCCGTCCGGCTTGCTGTTGGCCGCGTATTCCGCGCCGATGTTGCCGCCCGCTCCGGCGCGATTCTCGACGATGATGGGCTGCCCCAGCAGTTCGGAGGCGCGGGCGCCGACCGTGCGCGCCACATTGTCCGTGATGCCGCCGGCGGTGAACGGGACGATGAACCGTATCGGGCGGTCCGGAAAGGCGGCGTCGGCCGAGGCGTTGAGCGGCGCGAGCGCCATGGCGGCGGCGAGCACGCCCGCCGCGGGTCCGAAGAGCTTGTTGAACATGGGTAGTCTCCTGTTGTATGGGTCCGCCATCTGGAGCGGCGGATGTTGAAGTGCGCTATCGCGCGGATGCGATCAGCACGGCGTCCAGCGCGACGGCGCCGTCCGGGCTGACCAGCACGGGATTCAGATCAAGTTCCTGGACCTCATAGGGGCCGCGCGTCACGAAGTCGGACACGGCCAGCAGCAGTTTTTCCAGGGCGCCGATATCGGCAGGCGCCTGGCCTCGGCACCCGGCAAGCAGCTGATGGCAGCGGGTCTCCGCGATCATGGCGCGCGCGTCGGCGGGCGTGAGCGGCAAGAGGCGGCGGCTCACGTCCCTGAAGACCTCGACATAGACGCCGCCCAGGCCGAAGGTCAGGACATGGCCGAACAGGTCGTCGCGGTGCACGCCGACCAGGGTTTCCACGCCGCGTTGCGCCATCATTTGTTCGATCAGGATGCCTTCGATGTCCGCCTGCGGATACGCCTCGCGCGCCCGCGCCATGATCAGCTCCCATGCGTTGCGGATTTCCTCGGCCGCGCGCAGTCCGACGATGACGCCGCCGATGTCCGACTTGTGGAGGATCTGCGGGCTGACGATCTTGGCCACCACCGGGCCGCCGCATTGCGCGGCCGCGGCCACGGCGTCATCGACCGTGCGGCAGACGCGCCCGAAGGGCACGGCGACCCCGGCTTCGCTCAGCAACTGCTTGGCGGTGCGCTCGGCGTAGGCTTGCGGCGCCTGCGTATCGCGTTGGGGCGCCGCATGCATGATGGAGGGCTCCCATGCCGGATCGAAGGCGCGGGCGGATGCGCCATGGCCGTTCCATTTCGCCAGCGCCTTGATGGCCTTGCCCAGTGTCCGGATGGGTGCGATGCCTGCATCGACCAGGCATTGGTAGCCGGTTCCCAGCTTGTCGCTCATCCAGACCGGCACGATGGGGATATCGACTTCGGCCTGCACCTTGACCAGGTTCTGGCAGGCGGCCAGTGTCGTGTCGCCGTATTCCATGGGAATGGGATAGAGCACGACGTCCACATTCGGGTCCTGGGCTACGCGCAGCAGCGAACCGTAGCTGATGTCGCTCTGGACCAGGATCTCCGCGGTGGTGTCGACGGGATTGTCGATGGCCGCATAGCTGGGAAGCAGCTCCGCCAGGGCCTGGCGGGTCCGCGGTTCGAACTCGGCGAGCGCCAGGTCCGCGGAACCCAGCATGTCCGCAGCCAGCGCGACGGTGCCGCCCGAGAACGAATACACGGCGGTGCGAATGGCGCGCGCAGGCACGCCGCGGGCCAGCAGCGCGGCGGTATCGATTAGTTCATCGATGTCGTCGACCTCCACGATGCCCAGTTGTCGGAAGGCGGCGCTGTTGATGTCCGCGCTGCCCGACAGCGCGGCGGTATGGGATTGCGTGGCCTTGACGCCGTAGGCGGACTTGCCAACCTTCAGGGCCACGATGGGTTTGTCCTGGCGCGCGGCATTGAGCGCTGCGGCAGCGAAACGGGGCGCGTCGTTGATGCCTTCCAGCAGCGTGACGATGACTTTGATTTCGGGCATCGCGGCCATGTGGTTGATGTAGTCGCTGGCGGTCAGGTCGACCTCGTTGCCGCTCGAACACCACAGGCCGATGCCGATGCCGCGGCCGCTGGCTTGCAGGAATGTGCGGCCGAGTCCGCCGCCCTGCGTGACCAGGCCGATCGGGCCGGGCATGCGGTCGTACTGGAAGGCGGGCGAGAACGTGAAGCCCAGGCCGCGGTTGTTGTTGTTCATGCCGGGGCAGTTCGGTCCGTAGATCCGGATGCCGGTTTCGCGGACGATGGCGCGCATCTGTTTTTCGAGCTGGCGGCCCGCCTCGCCGGTCTCGCCGAAGCCAGAGGTCAGGACGATGGCGAACTTGACACCCTTGCGGCCGCAGTCCGCCAGCACGCTGACCGCCGCCGGCGCCGGCACGACCACGATCGCAGTCTGTGGCGCATAGGGCAGATCCATCACCGAGCGATACGCGCGCCTGCCCATGACCGTGTCCTTGGTGGCGTTGACCAGAAATAGTTCGCCGGTGTAGCTGGAGTGCTCGACGATATTGGTCAAGGCGCGCTGGCCGATGCTGGCGGGCCGGTCCGAGGCGCCGATCAGGACGAGGGAGCTGGGATCGAACAGCGGGGCAAGGTCTGAAAACATTCGAGGTCCTCCGGGCATGTCGCGCATGCCCGCCTGGCAATGGTTGATGGTGCAATTAATACAACAGGTCGGATACTAATTCGAGATACCGCATAGGTCAATCGGAAATAAATTCGACATCTCGTTGTTCTATACGATATTATGAATTTAATAAGCCCTCCCGCAGGGGTTGCCACCGCCCCGGAACGGGGTGGCGCGCCCAGGGGAATTGCGTGATGGCACGCACGGCCGCCGGCCGTTCCATCCACACAGGAAAGAGTTACGCATGGATTTGAAAATTGCGGGAAAAGTGGCGCTGGTGACCGGATCGGGTCGCGGCATAGGCGCCCAGACGGCGCGGGTGCTGGCCGAAGAAGGAGCGCGCGTCGTGATCACCGACATCGACGGCCAGACCGCCGCGGTGACGGCGCAGCGGCTGCGCGATGAGGGCCTCGAGGCGATCGGCCTCCAGTGCGACGTCTGTGAGCGCGACGCCGTCGCCGCCATGGTGGACGCTGCGGCTTCTGCCTACGGTGGCGTCGACATCCTGGTCAACAACGCGGGTTTCACGCGCGACAAGTATCTGGGAAAGATGGCCGAGTCCGATTGGGATTCGGTGGTCGACACCATCCTGAAAGGCGCCTTCCATTGCACCCGCGCCGTGCTGCCGGGCATGATGGAGCGCAAGTGGGGGCGCATCATCAATATCGCCTCGCGTTCTGTGTTCGGCAACCCTGGCCAGACCAACTACACCACCGCCAAGCTGGGCCTGGTGGGCTTCACCCGCGCCCTGTCGCTGGAACAGGCCAAGTTCGGCATTACCGTCAACGCCATCGCGCCCGGCTTCGTCGAGACCGAGCTGATCCAGTCCCTGCCGTCCTATCCGGCATTGCGGGATGCGGCATTGGCCAAGAATCCGGTCGGCTTCCTGGGCCAGCCGGACGATATCGCGTCGTCCGTCGCCTTCATCGCTTCGGAGCGCGCCCGCTACATCACCGGCGTCACCCTGTACGTGACGGGCGGACGTTTTTCGTCTTGAGACGCACACCCCATATCTTGAATTGGCCGCCTGGAGGACAACATGGATTTTGATTTCGATACCGATCAACTGGCCCTGCGCGACAGCATCAGGCGCTATATGAAGGCCGAGGTGGGCCCGCGCATCGCCGCTTGCGAGGCCGACAAGCGCATCCCTGCGGACGTGCTGGAGGGGCTGGCGCCATTCGGCTACATCGGCGGACTGCTTCCGGAGGACGACGGCGGCTTCGGCCTGGATTTCGTCACGTGGGCGATGATGGTCGAAGAGGCCGGGTATTGCTGGGGATCGTTGCGCACCATCCTCAACATCACGAATATCTTCCTGCGCCTCGTCAATGCCTACGGTACGCCGGCCCAGAAAGAGAAATTCCTGCGGCCCGTGCTGGCGTCGGCCAAGAATGTCTGCGTGGCGATCAGCGAACCCAACCACGGCTCCAACGTGGCCGGCATCGAGCTCAAGGCGGAAGACCAGGGCGACCACTATGTGCTGAACGGCAGCAAGCTGTGGATTACCAACGGGGTCAACGCCGACTACGCGATCGTCCTGGCGCGTACCTTCAGCGCCGGCTGCGACGGCAAGCTCTCGCTGTTCCTGGTCGAACGCGAACAGTCGCCCTACGAGGCGCGCCTGGTCGACAAAATGGTCCTGAAAGCGTCCGGCACCGCCGAGCTGCGTTTTGACGGCGTGCGCGTACCCAAGGAGAGCCTGCTGGGCGCCGAGGGCACTGCGCTCAAGACCATGCTGACGGGCCTGAACTATGGCCGCCTGAACATCGCAATGGGCGCCGTGGGCGCGGCGCAGGCCGCACTGGATTTGTCCATTGAATACGCCAAGACCCGGCGCCAGTTCGGCCGCCCCATCGGTGAATTCCAACTCGTGCAGAAGCATATCGTCGACATGATGGTCCGCACCGAAGCGGCGCGGGCGCTGGGCTACAAGGCGGCCGTGGCCGTGCAGAAAGGCCTGCCCGCGCGCGTCGAATGCTCCATCGCCAAACTGTACGGCGCCGAAGCCGCGCACGAAGTCGCCAAGATTGCGCTGAGCGTCCATGGCGGCCTGGGGTATTCGACCGAATACCCGTTGGAGCGCATCTTCCGCGATACCAGCGGCGGCACGATACCGGAAGGCACGGCGGAAGTGCAGACGCTGATCGTGGGCCGCGAGGTGTTGGGCCTGTCCGCGATCAACGCGGCGGAGACGGCGAAGTGATGGCAGCGCAGATTGCAGTCGAGGCGCCCGCGCCCGGCGCGCTGGCGGACTTGCGTTATTACTGGGACGAACTGTCGCCGGGCCTGGCGGTAGAGACCGCGGCGCGCACCATCACCGAAGCCGACGTCGTCGCCTTCGCCGGCCTGAGCGGCGACTACAACCGCCTGCACACGGACGCGGTCTATGCGGGCCAAAGCAAATTCGGCCGGCGCATCGCGCACGGCATGCTGGTCGGCTCCATCATGTCCGGCCTGAACACCCGCACCGTGCTGAACCAGTGCCTGGAACCGTCGATCCTGGGCCTGCTGGAGATGTCCTATCGCTTCGCCAAGCCCACGTTTGTCGGCGACACGATCAAGGTCAGGATCCTGGTGGCCGGCCGGCGCCTGGCCAGCGATACCAGCCGGGGCGTGGTCGAGTTCGAACGGCAAGGCATTAATCAGCATGGGGAAACGGTATGCGTCTGCAGCGTGAAGATGCTGGTCGCCTGCCGCGCGTCGCAGTCCATTGAACAGATAGCGGAGAAATGAATTGATCAAGACCGAAATCGGGTACACCACCCCGGAAGTCATTACCGTGCGCGGCAAGAACCTGGCCACCGAGTTGCTGGGAAAAGTGGACTTCGTGGACATGATGCTGCTGGTGATCTTCAACCGCACGCCCAGCGCGGCCGAGAAGACCATGATCAACCATATCCTGGTCACCGCCTGCGACCACGGCTTGACGCCCAGCGCCATGAGCGCCCGGCTGACCTACCTGGGCGCGCCGGAAGCGATGCAGGCCGCCGTGGCCGCCGGCCTGCTGGGCGCGGGCAGCGTCTTCCTGGGCACTACCCAGAACTGCGCCGAGATGCTGGCCGCCGGCGCCGCCGGCCTGTCCGATGACCCGGACGAAGCCGAGTGCGACGCCGCGGCGCGCGCCATGCTCAGCGCCAGCAGGGAAAAGAAGCAGCCTGTCTACGGCATCGGCCATCCCATACATGTGAATGGCGACCCGCGCGTGCCTACGTTGCGCCAGCTGGCGCAGGAGCTGGGTTTCCACGGCAAGCACTGGCGCCTGATGGACGCCGTGCACCGCGTGCTGCTGCAAGACCGGAACAAGAACCTGCCCATGAACGTGGTAGGCGCGATCGGCGCCATCATCTGCGACATGGATCTGGATCCGATGATTGCGCGCGGCCTCATGCTGGTGGGACGCGCGGGCGGTTTGCTGGCCCATCTGTACGAAGAGCGCGAGCATCCTATCGGTCAGCACATATGGGATCTGGTGCTGGCGCAGGACGAGCGCAATGTTGCCCCTGTTCGTTGACATGGACTACACTTCCGACGCCGTTTAACCACGCCTTTTCAACTTGCTGCGCTTGTATCGCAGGCCGATGGCAAACTCCAGGTAATTGAGCGTCATATGCCGACCTTTGTTAGCGCCGCCGCCCGTGCCATGGCGGTATTCGAAGTCTTCGCGCGAGAGAAAAGAGAACTCTCAAATTCCGACCTGGCCCGGCTGCTGGATCTGGCCGACAGCAGCTGCCTGGACCTGCTGCACACCTTGCATCAATTGGGCTACCTGTTCCGCACGCAGTCGCGGCGCTACTACCCGACCGGCAAACTGTTGCTTGCCGTCCAGCAGATAAGCACGGTCGATCCCATCATCCATGCCACGCGCGAAGCGCTCGAGCAGTTGTCCGAGCGTACCGGGGAAACCGCCTACATCGGGCGCATCGACGGCGCCGCGGTCAAGATCGTCGCCGTGCGCGATGGCAAGTATCCGCTGCGCTATATCCTGGGCCTGGGCGAGCGCATTGCGCTGCATGCGTCCGCCATGGGCAAGTCCTTGCTGGGCGGCTTGCCGCCGGAGGCGGCGCGCAAGCTGCTGGCCGCCAAGCCGCTGCGCAAGCTGACGTCCGCCACGGTTACCGAGCCCGATGCGCTCCTGGCCGAAATCGACAAGAGCCGCGAACGAGGCTGGTATCACACTCATGGTGAAGGCGGGGACGGCGCGGACGCGCTGGCCGTGTCGGGTTGGCTGGGCGAAGAATGCGTCGCCATGGCCATCTCGGGCCCTTCCGACCGCTTCCAAAGCAAGCGTGACGAGTACGTCGAGGTCCTGCGCGGCGTCGCCGGGAAAGTCTTCACGCGCGAGCCGTAGGCGGCATCGCGCGGTCGCCGACCGGCCGCTAGGACGATTCTCCCAGTATCGCCGACAGCATCTCCCGGGAGGCTCCGGACAAGGCGGCGGGCGGTGCGCCGGGCTTGCCGTTTGCGCCGGGTTGCAGCGTATCCAGCAGTGCGGAAAGCGCCAGCGTCAACGAAGCATTGTCTTGCCCGGCGGGGGGCGTGCCCGCGCCTGCCGCCGCCGATTTCGCCAGCAGGAGCCTCGCGGCGTCCAGCGGTTGCGCAACGGGACTGTTCCTGGCGGCCGCGGCTTTCTGCCTGTCCGCCACCGCGGACGTGATGTTCTGGCTCTTGCCGTCGCCGGCAGCGGATTTCAGGGACTTCTTCCTGGCCTTCCACTTTTCCCTTTCGCTGGAGTAGGCCGCCAGCAGCGCGAAACGGTCGCGCTCGATCAGCAGCGGCGAGCCCGCGATGTCGACCGCCAGCGACTGAAACGCGGCGCGCGCGGCCACGGCGTTGTCGCTCAGCAGGGCCGTGGTCGTCTCGGTCCATTTGCGATGGAACGGCAGGGCCGCGGCGGCGCTGAACATGTCCTCTCCCAGCGTGGCGCGCTGCTCGAAGGCCAGCACCAGGTAGTCCACGTCGTTCACGGGCTCCAGGCCGCCGCTTCCATTCTGCCGGTGCAGCACGCCGTCCACCAGTTGCAGTCCTTGCAGCCTGTCTTGCGAGTCGGTGCCCGCCAATACGCGATAGCCGCTGCGGCGCAGCGCCAAGCCGTCGAAGACGCCGAAGCGGATGCTGACGCCATCGGTACCGAAAAGCTTGCTCAGGGGCTTGAGCAGGCCTTCGCCGGCCTTGACGACGGCGCCGCCCACCGCGCCGCCGAACATGCTGACCGTGGTCGCGACGAAGTCGAGTATGCCGCGGGTGAGGCTGCTGTCGCTGAAGCGGCACAGCGCGGCGAACATCTCCAGCCCGTCGCTGTTGTAGGGTACGTTGCGGGCGATATAGACGTCGCGGAACACGACCCTGCCCGCGCCTGATTGCGGCGCCGCCGCGCCCATCGCCTGCTGGATCGCGTCATAGCCTACGACGTATGGAATCTCGCGCTGCGCGCCGGCCTCGGTGTAGCGCAGGAAAAAGGCGCACAGGGGCAGGAAGGCGGCAATGTAGTTGCCGGCATCGGTCAGGCGCATTTCGACCATGCGGACGCTGAAATAGCACTGTCCCGGAATGAAGGCTTCGCCGTTCAGTCCTGCTTCGCCCGCAGCCGCGCCGCCGGGCGGCGGATCGATCTCCGCATAGAAGTTGCGGCCTGCTGGCACGGTCGCCATCAAGGCGCCCACGCCGTCCGCCGAAGTTCCCAGGTCGCCGATCTTGCGCAGCATGCCGAATAACGAAGCCATGATGTCCGTTCCTGATTGCGGTGTCAGTCGCGCACGACCGCCAGCGCGGAAGCCCAGGTGGGCGAGCCCCGGGATTCGTCGTGCGAACCGGCGCAGGCGCGCCGGTAGGCTTCCGCGAATCCCTGGGTATTGGCGGGATCGAAATAGGCGGCATAAAAACGCCTGATGAAGCGCGCGCAGGTTCTTTCCTCGACCTGCCAACGGAAGGCCAGCACGCCCATGGCGCCGGCCCGCATGACCTCCAGCGCCGTCCGCACCGAGGCGCCGCGGCATGACGACAGCACCAGCAGCTTGCAATTGCCGGCCTTCATCCAGCGGCCCACCAGGCGTATGGACAGTTGCAGGCCCTCGCCTTCCCTGCTGCCCGGTAAGACCAGCATGGTGCTGTCGCGCACCGAGTGGGCGTGGCCGGAGAAATGCAGGATGTCGTAGCCGCCGCCAGTCACCTTTTCTTCCAGATAGTCTTGCAGCGCGTATCCGGTCAGGGGCGGCACGTCCTCGACCACCAGGCGGCCGTCCAGGCGCTTGGCCAGGGCCTGCAGGTTCTCGAGTTCGTCGGCGACCGACTCCAGCGGAGGCAGCGTGACGCTCGGGATATCGTCTCCGCCATCTTCCGGCTGGAACGAAATGGTGCCGCTGAAGTTCGCGCCGATGAAAAGCAGGCGCACGGGGCCGGCTGGCCGGGACGCCGTCTGCTCCCAATCGCTGGCGGAGTCCATGCCCTCCATGTGCAGGCGGCGGGCCATGGGGATGCGCTGGCACAGGTAGCGCCTGTCATTGGCCTTGAAATCGGCATTGCAGCTCAATTCGAACGGCAGGCTGAAGAAGGCGGCGCTCTGATGGTCCGACACATTGAAATCGAATCGCAGGTCCATCCAGGCGAGCCCATCGCCGGACGAGACGCCTTCCTGGTCGCGGGCGCGCTGGATCAGCGTGGCGATGGGCGGCCCCACGGTTTCGGCCACCATTACGTCGAACGCCTGCCTGCCCATGTCGCTGAGCGACTCCAGCCAATCGGCCACTCTCTGGTTGTCGAGATAGGGCGAGAACTTCTCGACGCGCGTCAGCAGCGCGGCGATATCGGGTTGCCGCTTGTAGGGCATTTCCGGTGACCTGAAGTCGTGCGGGCCGAACTGGATCCGGTAGCGGACCGATTTTTCGGCAACTTCTATGACCAGCCGGCGGCGTTGCGTAGCGGCCGCCACGCTGTCCAGCACCACGGCGAGGTCTGCGCCGCCGTCCCGCTTCTTGCCGATCTCGTTGCTCCACATCAGCCTTTCGGGCCGTTCCAGCACGCAACGCTGCACGGCTTCGGAGGGGGCTTCGGTCACGACCAGCACGGGTACGGGTGCGTGTTCGGCCAGCCAGTTGAGCAGCTCGACAGCCGCCGCGCCGCTCTTTTTCTTGGTGGCTTGGGGCGCCGGCTTGGCGTCGATGATCATCAGGCCCGGCAGCGTTCCGCAACGCTCGATCTCCTGCCGCGCGTTCTCCAGGTTGAAGACGTGCCGGAAAGGGGCGCCGACGAAGGGCTTGATGCGCGGGTACTTCTGCTCATGCCGCTGCAATTGCTGGATGCGGTCCGCCCAGCATTCCTCGTCGACATCGTCGCCGCCAGCAAGCAGGATCCAGTTGTTGTTCTGTGCAGGCTGTTCCATCGCCGCCTCCATCAACCCGACCGGGCAGGAAAGCGCAGGGTGAACGAACGCCATGGCGGCAGGACCGATTCATATGCCTCCGCGGGCGGCATCGCCGACTCGGCCAGGGGCGGCTGCGTCGCCAAGGTGCCGCCGTGGGCCTGCATGGTGCGCACGATCTGGGCGATGGCCAATCCGGCGCCATCATGCGCCGCGCGCTCCGCGTTCAGCAGCGCGTCGTCGGGCACTGCGTGCGCGCGCTGGTCCGTGTCCCAGTTTTGCGCGGCGCTCAGCCCCAGTTGCACCGAGCAGCCGTCAGGGTCGTCGCTGATGTCGATTTCCACCCGGGCGTCATCGGAGCGGCAGCGCAGCAAATAGGCAAGAATGGAGCGGAAGGCCGCGGACAGTGTATCGGCGTCGGCATGCACCATGGGTCCGCTGGCGGCGCCCACTTGCGCCAATGGCGCGATGCGGCCTTGGTCTCGCTGCGGCAAGGCGGCGATGATCCGGGTCAGCAACTCATGCAGCGCGACGCGGGCATGCTCGGGCGGAGCCTGCTGACGCGCTTCGCTGGCGCTGGCCAGCCGCTCGAAGGTGATGTCGGCCTTGCCGATTTCCGCCACGATGCGCTGGCTGAGGGCATGGGCCCGGGTGACGATGGCCTCGGGCTGTTCGCCGCGTGCCGCGTCCTCGTGCAGCAGTGCGGTCTGCGTCGTCAGGCTGCAGGCCAGCGCCAGCGACGTCCGGGTCTGGTCGGCGATCTCGGCCACGGTTTCGCGCAGGAATCGCATGTCGCGCGCCCATTTCATGTCGGCGATGTCGGTGAAGAACCAGATGGCCATGTCCAGGCTGGGATCCAGGTCCGTCCGGGTCGCCAGCACCGAGCGCGGCTGTCCGCCCGCGCCGCGCAGCTCGATGCGTTCGCGCCGGACGCCGGCATCTGAAGTCAGCAGCGTGTGCGCCGACGCGTCGTCGGGCAGCGCAAACGCCGTGATCGACACCGGCGTCTCGCCTTCGAGGCAGCGGCCGGGCTCGGTGCCCAGCATGTCGGCCGCGACGCGGTTCATCTCGATGATGGAGCCCTCGCGACCCACGAACACGACCGCTTGTTCGGTTTCGACCATCAGGCTCTGCTTGGTCTGCCTGAGCAGATGCTGGTCCAGCCCTTCCTCCAGCGACTCGATGATCTCCAGCAGATCGTCGGCGTCGGGTCCCTTGAACGCATGCGATACCGAGGACTCCACGTCCAGCAGCCAACGGATCCGGCCGTTCAGGCGAATCGGCACTGTCATGGCCGAGCGCAGCGGCCGCGGCGGACCGGTGTAATCGTTCCTGGGATCCCCAGGGTCGCCCACGTCGTCCAGCGACAGCAGTTGGCGCTGGCGCAGCGTCTGGCCCAGCATGCCGCGCTCGATGGGCTGCAGGTAGTTCGCAGGCAAGGCGTATTCGGGCGCCAGGCTGTGCTGGGTGACGATCTCGTAGCGGCTTTCCTTGCGGTTGACGCGGAACAGCGCCACGTAGTCCCAGGAGAAGAACTGCGCCAGTCTGGGCACGATGTCCTCCGCCGCCCGGCGCAAGGAAGCGGCCGTCATGATCGTCTCGCGCAATGATTCGGCGAAGGTGACGCGCTCGTCGTCGCGCTCTTTCTCGAAGCGCATCAGTACCGGCTCCAAGTCCAGGGCGCGCAGGATCTCCAGGTGGCGTTGCCCGTACTGCGCCGGTTGGCGCGAACACAGACTCAGCGCCGAGCTGTAGCCGCCCGGACGCGTGACGGGCAGGGTGACGCTGGCCTGCATGCCCATGTCGCGGTAGCAGCGTACGACCTCGTCGCCTGGCTCGAAGCGCTGGTCGCTGACGAAGCGGTCCATCTCTTCGACCCAGGTCTGGCCGGAATCCAGGAACGGCCGGATCGCAGGGGGCAGCTCCATCCAGCGCGCCGGCCACAGTTCCACCCCTTCGGGCCGTACCGCGATCGCGCGGAACAGCGACACCTGCCTGTCGTAGATGCCGAACACCGCGTGCTCGAACGGCACCAGCGGACGGATCTGTTCCAGGATGGCGTCGAGCTTGAGACGCCAGCCGTTGATGGACGGATCCAGCGCGATGCGCCGGATCTCGTCGCGGGCGGACTCCAGCGCCCGCGACTGGATGACGGCGATCACGCCCAGCAATTCGCCGTTGGGCGCGGGGTCTGGCGTCATTACCAGCTGGAACAGTCTTTCTTCGCCTTCGCGCCCGGGCATGGTGACGATCACGGCCACCATGGAATCGCCCTCCTGGTTGCGGGCGCAGCAGCGGATGGCATCGGCGATGCGGGGCGCGTCGCTTTTGCGGAAATGGCGGGCCAGGGGCTCGCCGCAAACCTCGTCGAGCTTCTGGCCCAGCGCGCGCGCGGCCTCGCGGTTGGCGAAGCGCACCACACCGTCCAGATCCAGGCGGAACACCGCATAGGGCGTGCGTTCAAAGCGGCGTGATTCCGCTTTCCTGAAGGGCGTGCCATCGTTGACCAGCACGACGATCTTGCCGCTTTCCAATTCGCACAAGGGCACCAGTTGCGCGGGCACGGGCGCGCCGTCCGCGGCCTGGTAGATGCCGCCGACCGCGCCGCTGCCCATGGTCAACGGTTCGCCCAGGCCGTAGGTCTCGGCGGCGGCGCGGCCGCGGAACGCCTGGGCGCTGGGCGCGAGCGTATCGCTGATGTCGATGATGACGCCGTCACGGTCCAGCAACAGGCAAGGCACGCCCGCCCGCGACATCACCCGCAGCATTGCCGCGGGATCGCCCGGGATGGAGGCGGATGCTGGCACGCGTACTTGCGCGCCAGCATCCAGGTCCGTCTGCGCCTGAGGAAACTCAAACATATCGAAGCCCTCCCTGCCTGCCGCCCTTGCGGGCGCGGCTGCCGGCTCAACGCTTGATGAATGCAATGATCTGCTGCTGGGTGCCTTTGTCGTTGTCGAATCCGCCGTGCGTGCTGGCCGCCACCGGCGGGTTGGTGGAGCCGGGCGCGGGGCTGCCGGCGGGCGAGACATGCACGGCGTCGCACGCAATGCCGGCATCGCGGAAATAGCGCTCCATGCCGAGCAGCGGCGTGGTGGTGCCGCCTTCGAAGGACTCGCTCACCAGGTAGAGCAGCGAGCGCCGGTACGGGCCGCAAGTGGGATCGTCTTCCTCAGCCCGGTCGGAAAGATGGAACTGCTGATAGCGCTTTACCCGCGTCTTCAGGTTCGGAACGACCAGCTTGCGGAAGGTGTCCAGCGTGACCGCCGGGGCCATCAGGTTGAGCGATTCCAGTTCGCCGCCGTCGGCCGCCAGCCGGTGCACGAAGTGGCTGGCGACGATGGCGCCGGCCGAGTGGCCGACGATGTGCAGGCGCACGCGTCCCTGGCTGACGTGCGCCTTGAAATGCTTGTACAGCATGATCATCGCGGCTTCTTCCTGCGCCATGCCCTTGGGAACGGGTGCGCTCATGGCCTGGGCGTTCTGCTTCATTTCGCCCCAGATCACCGTGCCAGGCCGCGCCAGCCAGCGTTCCAGGCGTTGGTTCCACCAACGCTCCAGCCGCTCGCCCAGGCCGCCGGTGGTGCGTGGCACGCTGTGGGCGGCATCCTGGATGATGTTCTTCACGGTGGTGATGAAGTCCGTCTCCCACATCAGGAAGACCGGGAAGATCTGCTTCTCGTAGAGCAGCGGTATCCATTCGGCGGCGGCCTCCGCCGCATCCTCTTCGCCGACCAGGCCGCCGTGCGCATACACGCATACGTCCATGGGCTTGTCCTTCAAGCCCCATTTCTCGCGCGCGGCGTTCATGTGCACGTCGACGATGGCGCGCAGATCGTCGGGCGTGGTCCGGAACGCGCCGCTGTTGCTGAGCTTGCCGTTGTTGCCCACGTTGACGATGAAGGGCGAGATCTCGCGGTTGCGCAGCACAGTGCCCGCGGCCAGGGTGACCCGCTTGCCTTCGGTGCGCAGCGTGATGCTGTTCGAGATCTTGGTGTGCTCATGCGTGACCACGCCCAGCTGCACCACCCAGCAATCCATGGCGTTGCGCATCCAGTCGTCGTAGGTCAGCACCGCCATGCCGTGGGTGCCCCACTCCTCGCCCCAGGAGTTCTGGATCAGGAAGCCGTCCTGGGTATAGCCGACGATGACGAAGGCGTGGCCGTCGGTGGCGGAATCCTGCGGGTCGGGCGGGATGATCCAGAACGGCTGGGCTCCCGGCGTGGACGGCGCCTTCAGCGGGGTGACGCCATGGCCGTCGTCCCAGCCGGCGTGGCAGCCCGCGCTGGCGTACAGAATGCCGACCTCGTTGAGCGCAGCGTGCATTTCGACGATGTTGCGCGTGTCGATGCGGTAGTAGGCGCCCAGCGGACGCTTGACGGCATCCAGCCACCAGTCGTCGGCGGTCTCGTTGGCCGCCGCCGGCATGTTCAGGGTCGGAAACAGATCCTGGGCGCAGGCGCCGTGCTTGAACCAGCCTTTGAGCGCGCCGCGCAGGCTCGATCCCGTGTCGTCGACCGAACCCGGGAACTCGTCGTAGCGCCTGGCCATGGAATACAGCATGAACGGCGAGATGGCTGGACGCGGTTCGCGCTCCGACTTGCGCAGCAGGTACTCGACCACCGTGGACAGGGCGAATCCGGTGCAGGCCGAGGTGTCTTCCTGATGCTTCACCGTCAACCCCATGGCGGGGATCATCTCGGTCTTGGGCGTGACCGAGATGTTGGGGTGGAACGGAATGTCGCGGACATCGAAGGCATCGGGCTTGGCCGTGCGGCGAAACGGCAGCGCCGGCGGCAGGCTGCGGCTTTTACGCTTTGGAGCGGATCGGGGCGTCTTGCCGGCGGCGGGCTGCCGCGTTGCCACCGTCTTGCGTGCCGGGGCGGCACGCCCCGCTTGCTTCTTTGCAGCCATGGCGTACTCCAGTGGAGACAGGCTTTCAGCGCGAGGGCGGCGTTTGCAGGCAAGACGACATGACGACAGTAATGATTGCGCCCGTAGCTGCGATATATAGGCGCGCCTAAACCAGTTCGCTAGTATCCGAAAGTATTACTCCTTGAATTTGAAATAGTGCATTTTCACTATTCGAGGCTTAATCCCACTGCGCCGCCAGGCCTTCCGGGCTGACTTCACGGCCGTTGCGCTCCAGCGCCGCGATCTGCGCCATGTCCGCCTCCGTCAGCCGCAGGTCCTGGGCCAGCAGGTTGCTGGCCAGGTTTTCGCGTTTGGTCGACGACGGAATGACGGCATAGCCCAGTTGCAGGGCCCAGGCCAGCGCCACCTGTGCGGGCGTGGCGTCGTGGCGTTGGGCGATCTGGCCGATGACCGGATCCTTCAGCACCTTGCCGTAGGCCAGCGTCATGTACGAGGTGACCGGGATGTCTTGTTCCTGCAGGAAGGCGGCGAGCTTGCGGTTCTGCAGGTAAGGGCTGAGTTCGATCTGGTTGGTGGCGATCTGCTCGCGGCCCACGGCGGCGATGGCGGCGCGGGTTTCGGCGATGGGGAAGTTGGAGATGCCGATCTGGCGGGTCAGGCCCTGCGCCTTGGCCTCGGCCAGCGCAGTCATGAATTCCTCGACGGCGACGCCGTTGCCGGGCGCGGGCCAATGGATCAGGGTCAGGTCCGCGTAGTCGCTGCGCAGCTTGGCCAGGCTGTCCTGCAGGCTGGGGATGAGCTTGCCGCGGGCGTAGTTGGGGACCCAGATTTTGGTGGTGACGAACAGCGCATTGCGCGGCACGCCGGATTCGGCGATGGCCTGGCCGACCTCGGCTTCGTTTTCATAGATCTGCGCGGTGTCGATGGCGCGGTAGCCGAGGTCCAGCGCGTTGCGCACGGAATCGATGACGGCCTGGCCTTGCAGGCGGAAAGTGCCGGCGCCGAAGACGGGAATGCTCATGGGTAACTCCTTTGGGGATTCAGGGCTGCGGACGCAAGCGTCCGGGAATGCCTGCAGTGTGCCCGTCGGATACTTGCGGAAAAAGTCCGGTATGCACGAAAGACTTTTGATATAAATGCAAGAATGAAGACGACGCTAGACGAAATGCAGGTCTTTATCGCCATCGTGGACAGCGGCTCGATCACTGCCGCCGCGGATGTGCTTGGACAGACTGTTTCCGCCGCCAGCCGGACCATGAGCCGGCTGGAAGAGAAGCTGCAGACCACGCTGATGCGCCGGACCACGCGTCGGCTGGAACTGACCGAGGAAGGCCGGGCCTATCTGGAGCAGGCGCGCAAGATCGTGGCCGCAGTGGAGGAAAGCGAGGAACTGATGAGCCTGCGGCGCAACCAGCCGGCAGGACGCTTGCGCGTGGATGCGGCATCGCCCTTCATGCTGCACGTGATCGCGCCGCTGGTGCCGGGCTATCGCCAGCGCTATCCGCAGGTGGAGCTGGAACTGAACAGCAACGAAGGCAATATCGACCTGCTGGAGCGCCGCACCGACCTGGCCATCCGCATCGGGCGCCTGAAGGATTCATCGCTGCACGCGGTGCCGCTGGGCCATAGCCGCGTGCGCGTGCTGGCCAGTCCCGGCTATCTGGCCAAGCATGGCACGCCCAGGCGCGTGGCCGATCTGGCTTCGCATGTCCTGCTGGGCTTCAGCCAGCTGGAAGCGCTGAACGAATGGCCGCTGCTGGAGGCCGACGGCCAGGCCCTGCACATCAAGCCCCATGTGCGCGCGTTCAGCGGCGAAACCTTGCGGCAACTGGCTTTGAACGACGGCGGCGTCGTCTGCCTGTCGGACTTCATGACGCGCGGCGACCGCGAAAGCGGCACCTTGCAGCAACTGCTGGCGAAGCAGACGCAGGACGTGCGGCAGCCGATCAACGCGGTGTACTACCGCAACACCGCGATCTCCTCGCGCATCAAGTCCTTCATCGACTACGTGGTCCAGGCGTTGGGTCCGCGCGGCTTCGAATAGCGCCGCAGGCGCCGCGCGCTCAAGCGCGTTCGCCGCTGACCGACTCGTACACCAGTGTTGCCAGCGTCAGGTCTTCGAGTGCGCTGCCCACGGCTTTGAACACGGTGATTTCCTGGTCGCCGCGGCGGCCCGGCAGTTCACCGGCGGCCAACTGGTGCAGGTCGCCGCGGATGTCCTCGTGTTTGAGCGTGCCGGCCTCGAAAGCGGCCAGCAGGTCGCCGGACTTGGTGGGCGCTTCGCTGGTGTCCACGTAGACCGAGGTACCGTCGAAGCAGGCCGCGTCGGTCTCGCGCATTTCGGGTTTGAAGCTGCCGATCAGGTCCAGGTGCACGCCCGGACGCAGCCAGGCGCCGTGGATCAGCGGCACGGTGGACAGGGTGGCGCAGCTGATGATGTCGGCCTGACGCGCGGCGGCTTCCAGGTCGCTGGCGGCCTCGGCATCGAAGCCCTGCGCGCGCAGCTCGCCGGCCAGCTTCTCGGCGCCGGCCGCGCGCACGTTCCATACCAGCACGCGCTGGATGGGGCGCACGCTGCGCATGGCCTGCGCCACCAGGCCGGCGATGCGGCCGGAACCCACGATCAGCAGCGTGCTGGCGTCGGCGCGCGCCAGGTAGTCCGCGCCAAGCGCGGCCGCGCCCGCCGTGCGGTAGGCGGTGACGATGTCGCCGTCCACCTGGGCGATGGGCACGCCGGTGGTGGCGCTGTACAGGTTGTAGGTGGCGTGCAGGCCCGGCAGGCCCAGATGCGTGTTCTCGGGGAAGATATTGATGATCTTCACGCCGAAGTAGCCGCGGTCGCTCCAGGCCGGCATGATCAGCGAGGTGCCGTGCGCATTGCCCGACTGGATGGCGTGGACATGCCGCGGCGGCACGGTGGCGCTGCCGCGGAAGGCTTCCCGCAGGGCGGGAATGACGGCGTCGAAGGACAGGGCGTTGCGGGTTTGTTCGGTGTCGATGAAGCGCATGGGTTGTTGCCTGCTGCGGGTCGTTCAGTCTGAGGGCCAGCAGGCAGTCTAGCAGCGCGGGCGGCGTCCGCCCGCGCCGCGTCGTGGTTGAGTGCAGCGTCTAGTCGATGGCAGCCGTGGGCAGCGGATCGCCGGCGCCGGTGCGTTCGACGATGAGCTTGTAGTGCTGCGGGTTGCGGTGCTTGGCGAAATTGAACACGTGGTCGCGGAAGGCCTGGCCCATGGCCAGGTCGATGTTGGCGGTGATCACTTCGTCTTCTTCGCCGCTTGCGCGCGCCACGATTTCGCCGGACGGTGCGACGATCATGGAGCTGCCTATCATGTGGTGGCCGTCTTCGTGGCCGCACTTCGCGGCGGCGCCGACCCAGACCGCGTTCTGGTAGGCGCTGGCCTGCAATACGATCTCGTGCGTGGTGGTGCGCAGATGCGCGGGCTCGTTCCAGTGGATATTCAGGGACGGCGTGTTGTAGCCCAGCACGATCAGCTCGGCGCTTTGCAGCGACATGACGCGATAGGTCTCGGGCCAGCGGCGATCGTTGCACAGGCACATGCCGATCTTCACGTCGTTGGTTTCCCAGACGCCAAAGCCCAGGTCGCCGACTTCGAAGAACTTCTTCTCCAGGTGCTGGAACGGCGCGCCGATCTTATGGTCCGAGTGGCCTGGCAGGTGGATCTTGCGGTACTTGCCGATGATTTTGGCGCTGCGGTCCACCAGGATGGCGGTGTTGAACTGGCGGCCTTCGGGCGTCAGTTCGGCATAGCCCAGGTAGAAGCCTATGCCCAATTCGCGCGCGGCGTCGAACAGCGGCTGCACGTCGGCGTTGGGCATGCTTTTCTCAAAGTAGCGCTCGACGGCTTCAGCGTCCTCCATCCAGTAGCGCGGGAAGAACGTGGTCAGCGCCAGCTCGGGGAAGACGACGAATTCCGCCTTGCGGGCGGCGGCCTCGCGCATCATTTCCACCAGGCGGCGGACCACGGCGGCGCGCGTATCGGCAAGGTTTACTGCGCCCATCTGGGCGACCGCCAGGCCCATCTTGCGGGCGGGGTATGCATTACTCACGATGTGGATCTCCAGGCTGAAGGCGCAAGCATGCATCCGCGGGCCGAAATCGGGAACCGCTGTCCGGACTGGCGGCGCGCGCCGCCGGATGCGACGGGATTCACTCCAAGGCCCTGATTCAGCGGGGAATTTCACCGTGGCGGCAGAGACCGTCCCGGCCTCATGCATAACGCGGCGTCATGGAGTCCATGCAAAGTTTTATATCGGGTTTCCCCGTATGCCAGCGCTCAGAGGGCCTTGAAGGTCTTGAGATGGATGCTGGTTTCGGTGGCGGCGATGCCCTTGAGCGTGCGCAGGCGGTCCAGCACTTCGGACAGCTGGTCGATGGTAGGCACGCGCAGCTCGGCCAGCAGGTCCCAGCGGCCGTTGGTGTCGTGCAGTCCCGCCACGCTGGGCTCGCCCATCAGCAGGCTCACGATCTTGCGGGTTTCATGGCCTTCGACGGCGATGCTCATCCAGGCGACGATGTCCTCGGTCTCGACTTCGGGGCGCAGCCGCACGGTATAGCCGCGGATGATGCCCCGCTCTTCCAGTTTGCGGATGCGGTTGTCGATGGTGCCGCGCGAGACATCGAGCTTCTTCGCCAGCGTGGCGACCGACATGCGGGCGTCGGCGCGCAACAGGCCGAGCAGGTTCTGATCCAGCGTATCCATTGTGAAAAATGCTATTTATGGCTATCAGAATGGCAGAATCTTAGCGTTTTGTGTGGATTGTTGTCACTATTAATTGGTTTGCCCATCCCCCAGAATTTCTGTTCCATAACTCGGGGAGAACAAATTGACGACGCTGCTTTCAACTTCCGATGTGGCCAAAATCGTGGCCCTGCAAGGTCCGCGACAGGTCTTCGCCGGCCTGCTCGACTACTTGCTGGCGGACTTTCTGCGATGGCAGGAGTTCGACAAAAGTGCGCGGGTGGCCAGCCATTCGGCGACCGGCGTGATCGAATTGATGCCCACCGCCGACAGCGAGTACTACACCTTCAAGTACGTGAACGGCCATCCCGGCAATCCGCAGGCCGGCCTGTCCACCGTGATGGCGTTCGGCGCGCTGGCGCAGGTCAGCACGGGCGAGCCGCTGCTGATCAGCGAACTGACCCTGACCACGGCGCTGCGCACGGCCGTGACCTCGGCCCTGGCGGCGCGCGCGCTGGCCCGGCCGGACTCGCGCAAGATGGCATTGATCGGCAACGGCGCGCAAAGCGAGTTCCAGGCGCTGGCCTTCCATTACCTCCTGGGCATCGACACCCTGCACGTCTATGACGTGGACGCAGGCGCCACACGCAAGCTTGAAAGCAATCTGGCTTCAGTGCCCGGCTTGCGCGTGGTGCGCTTCGATAGTGCGGCTGAGGCGGTCAAGGGCACGGACGTCGTCACCACGGTGACGGCGGACAAGGCCTACGCCACCATCCTGACCGCGGACATGGTCGAGCCGGGCATGCACATCAACGCCGTGGGCGGCGACTGCCCGGGCAAGACGGAGCTGCACGCGGATGTGCTGCGGGCCGGGCCGGTGTTCGTGGAATACGAGCCGCAGACGCGCATCGAGGGCGATCTGCAGCAGATGCCGGCCGATTTCGCAGTGACGGAACTGTGGCGGGTGCTGACGGGCCAGGCCGCTGGCCGCAAGCAGCCGGCGGAAGTGACCATCTTCGATTCGGTGGGTTTTGCGCTGGAGGACTTTTCGGCGCTGCGCTGGCTGCGCGATGCCGCCATTCGCCATGGCGTGGGCGCCCGCATCGAGGTCGCGCCGCAATCGCCCGATCCGAAGAACCTGTTCGAGGTGGTGCGGGCGGCTACGCCGGTGCTGGCAAGGGCTTAGCGCTCGCGCGCCGACGTGGTGGAACGCGCCGGCGCCAGTACGATGGCGGCCGCGAATGCGGCCGCAGTCATGTTCACGCCCGGCTGGGCGTTTCAACCGGCGGTGTGCCGTCGTGGAACAGCGACTTCAGTTGCGATCGCAGCTCGGGCGTGTCGGCATGCTTGTGCACCGTGGTTGCATGCTGCACGGCCGCCTCCAGCAATTCGCCTTCGGAATCCGCCGCGAGGGCTACCGAGCAGTTCATTTCACTGGGGTACTCGCGGCAATCGATGTATTTGCGAGTCATGAGGGGTCTCCCTGCGCGCAGGCTGGCAGGGCTCTGCGCAAGAGCATCC
Source organism: Achromobacter sp. FW305-C-30-7 (assembly GCF_058783105.1). Lineage (NCBI taxonomy): Bacteria > Pseudomonadati > Pseudomonadota > Betaproteobacteria > Burkholderiales > Alcaligenaceae > Achromobacter > Achromobacter sp. FW305-C-30-7. Next base: position 346,993 of record NZ_JBYSYI010000005.1, read on the forward strand.
GGCGCGCGGCGCGGGACGTCCGGGCCGTTGGCGCGTCGCAGCGGCGGGGGCGGTCTGAAAAGTATAGATCTGGCGCCGCCGATCCGGCGCAATTCGCAAGACGCGGTTCGCACTAGTGCGCGGGCACCGGTGCGAGGGCAGCGCGCTTCAGAACGTGACGCGCTGCTTCAAGCCCTTGGCAATCATCGCGATGTCGATGTCCTTGCCCGGATTCTTCAGGCAGAAGTCATACAGCACGGCCACGTAGGCATTGCCCAGCAGCTTGGTGATGGTGCCGGCGGTGGTGGCGGCGATGGTGCCGCCCACCGCGCTGCCTGCGCCGGGGATGAACTTCAAGAGCCCGGAGACCACCGAGCGCCCGATCAGCGTGGCGGCGGACGCGCCCAGCGTGGAGGTGACCAATGTGGTGATGGCGGCGGTGTCCAGTTCCATGCCGAAGGTGATGCCGATCTTGGCGATCATGCCGACCTGGATGGGCACCAGCGCGAACGCGTCCGAAAACGGAATGGGGGCGGCGGCGGCCGAGGCGGCCAGGCCGGCGGCCACGTTGACCTCTATCTCAGCCCGCTTTTTTTTTACTTCCAGGGCCTTCTTGTTGCGGGTGGACAGCGCGTTGGCATAGGCCCGCTGCTGCGCCTCGGGGATGTGCAGGGCGGTAGCCTCGATCAGGTTGTCCAGGCCCATGGGCGGCAATTCCGCGTCCAGCTCCTCGATCCATTCCGGCAGCGCGCGCACCGCCACCACCTGCTTGGCGCGCGGCAGCAGCTTGCGCGCTTCGTCGACGAAGGGGCTGTTCTTGCGCGCCTTGGTCAGTACCGCCACGACGGGGATGCCGGCGTTGGACAGCATGTCGCACAGTTCGATTTCGGCGTCTTCGACGCGGTGGCTGCTGTCCTGGATGCAAAGCCAGGCCACGTGCAGGTGCTTGTCCTGGTCGTCGGAGGCGGAGCGTTCCCGGATCAGGTCGGCCAACTGCTGGCGCGAGCGTTCGTAGTCGCCGACTTCCAGGCCGCGCGTGTCGATGATGGTGAGCGGATGGCCGGCGCGGGTGAATTCCTGGGTGGACTGGGTGACGGGCTTGCCCGCGCCCGTCTTGGCCAGGTCGCCCCGGAACACGGCATTGAGCAACGTGCTCTTGCCCACGCCGGTCTTGCCCGCGACCAGGATGTTCACGCGCCCGGCGCCGCGCGTGGCGGTGCTGATGGCGTCCGCGATGGCGTCCTGCAATTGGGGCGTGTCCATGCGGGGCGTGCTCATGAGGTGTGCGGGAAGATAGGCATGGGGATGATTCTATCGAGAAACGCGCGCGGCCATCAGGCGCCGCCGGAGACGCCGTAAAGATGGGCCGGTTCGGGGAAGGTCCGCGTCCGGACTTCGCCCGCATAGGCTTGCGCTGCCTGCTGGATGCGGCCGGCCAGGTCGTCGTAGCGTTTCACGAAGCGCGCGGTGCGGTCGAACATGCCCAGCATGTCGTCCACCACCAGCACCTGGCCGTCGCAGCGGCCGGACGCGCCTATGCCTATGGTCGGGCAGGCGACGGCTTCGGTGATCGACGCCGCCAGCGGCTCGACCACGCCCTCGATCACCAGCGAGAACGCACCGGCATCCGCCACCGCGGCGGCATCGGCGGCGATGCGGGCATATTCGGCTTCGCCGCGGCCGCGCGCGCCGTAGCCGCCCAGGATGTTCACGGCCTGCGGCGTCAGGCCCACATGGCCCATCACCGGGATGCCGCGCGCGGACAGGTAGGCGACGGTGGGCGCCATGCTCTGCCCGCCTTCCAGCTTGACCGCGGCCGCGCCGGTTTCCTTCAAGATCCGAGCGGCGGAACGGAAGGCCTGTTCGGGACTTTCTTCATAGCTGCCGAAGGGCATGTCGATGACGATCAGCGCGCGTCGCGAGCCGCGCACCACGGCGGCGCCGTGCGCAATCATCATGTCCAGCGTGACGGGCACCGTGGTAGGTAGTCCGTAGATCGTCTGTGCCAGGCTGTCGCCCACCAGCAGGGCATCGCAATGCGGGTCCAGCAGCTCGGCCATGCGCGCGGTGTAGGCCGTCAGCATCACCAGCGGCTCCTGGCGCTTGCGCGCACGGAATGCCGGCACGCTCAGGCGTGGCGCGCTGGCCGCAGCCGCAGCGGCGTTCAGGGTGGCGGTCGTAGACATCGAAATCCTTCCTATCCAGGGTTGAGTGCTTGAATCGGGACCTTGCGATACCCGCATCGTAGCGGAAGGCCGTGGGGGCTCGCTTAGCGCATGGCGTAGCCGCGCAGGCAAATCTTTGCGGCAAAACGTAATCGAAATTTTTGCGGCGCGTGACGCCATGCCCTGTGGAAAACGTTCGCAACTAATTTGGGGACGTTTTGGCGTTTACTCAAAAGCGTTACATCTTCAAGGGTTCACTCGCTTTTTCGATAGGTTCGGCTGCGTAGAATTCGCCGCTTACAAGCTTATTTCGCGGCTTCCGCGCAACATCGCTCATGCCTAGCCCCGGGCTTATTCCACGCTTGCTGCGTTCGCGTCCGCTGACCAAGAGCCTGCGTTACTTCTATCGCCACACCCGGCCCGCCGCATACCGCCACAACGAAACCCTTTGGCCTTTCGTGGCCCTGCAGCGCGATGCGCAGGGGCGGCTGACCGGCTGCGAACTGCGCGGCGTGCAGGGCCCTGCCATCACGCCCCTGGATCGGCTGCCGCGCGACATCGGCGCGGACGCCCATCTGATACTCAGCGGCCCGTCCGTGGCCCAGATCGACTACGCGCGCTGCCGGCTGGACGTGGCGATGGGCGTCAATGGCTCGATCGCGTTGCGGCGCCAGCACCCTTCCCTGCGCTTCGATTACTACGCGATGCTGGATGCGGGTTTCGTCAACCGCAGGCGCGAACTGGTGGCGGAAGTGCTGGCGCAGGACCTGACGCTGTTCGTCACGCCCGAGGTCTACCGCTGGATCGGCTTCCTGTTCGACCGCCGTTCCGTGCGCTGCCGCATCGCGCTGTTCGAAGAGGTGCACCAGCGCGCGCTGCAACCGCGCGCCCGTCCCGAGGAACTGGAAGCGCGGCTGGCCGACGATCCCGGCCTGGTGCTGTTCGACGCCCGCAATCCGGTGCATGCACATGGCTTCAGCCTGGACCCGACGCGCGGCCTGTTCGGCGGCGGCACGGTGGCCTACACGGGCTTGCAGCTGCTGGCGTGGCTGGGCGCGAAAACCATCTACCTGCACGGCCTGGACCTGACGGCCGCGGCAGGACCCCGATTCTATGAAAGCGCGGCAACGCAGCTGTCCACCGCGCTGGACCGGCAATTCTCTGGACATATCGAACCCGCGTTCCGGCAAGCCAGCCGGCTGCTTGGCAAACGCGGGGTCAAGGTCTACAACCTGTCTCCCGCCAGCCGGCTGGGGGATGACGTGTTCGAGAAGCGCGACTGGAGCTGCCTGCTGCCCGAGCAGCCGATTTCGAGTATGACCCCATGAAGATTCTGTACACCAATTTCCACCAAGGCGATGGCGGCGGTCACACCACCTACGTGATGTCGCTGGCGCGCATCCTGTGCGAGAAGTCGCAGGTGACCGTGGCCGCGCCTGCCAGCAGCCGTCTGCTGGCCGAGGCCGCCGCCCTGCCCGGCGTGCGCACGCTGGCCCTGGAGTTCAAGAGCCGCCCGTTGCAGCAGCTGCGCGCGCTGCGCCAGCTGCGGGCCCTGCTGCGCGAGCAACAGTTCGATGTGATCCACGCCAACGGTTCCGCCGATCACCGCCTGTGCATGCTGGCGACCGTGGGCATGGGCGCGCGGCGCCCTTTCATGGTCTATACCCAGCACACCGACCGCAGCGCCAATAGTCTGGGCGCGCGGGTACGCGCCAAATGGGGCACCAATCGCGTCATCTGCGTGTGCAGCCACACGTTCCGCCGCATGAAGCAGTCGGTCTTCCGCAACGAGGACCTGCGCGTGGTGCATAACGGCGTGGATACGGAAAAATGCAGCCCCGCCTCGCGGCGCGAGACGGCGCAGGCGCGCGACAGCCTGCTGCCCGAGGGCATGCAGGGCCGGCTGGTCATCGGCAGCAATGCCGGCACCGCGGTCTACAAGAATTGGATGGACATGGTGACCGCCGTGTCCATGCTGCCCGAAAACCAGCGGCGGCAGGTGGTGGTGCTGATCGCTGGCAAGCTGCCGGACGCGGAGCAGATGCAGCGCGTCCTTGAACTGGGCATGTCGGATCAGGTGGTGTTCACCGGCCTGCTGGATGATGTCGGCCCTTTCCTGTCGGCGTTGGACGTGGGCTTTGTGCTGTCGTCCAAGTTGGAGACGATTTCCTTCGCCTGCCGCGAGATGATGGCGGCGGGCAAGCCTGTCATCGTGAGCGCAGTGGGCGGCCTGCCCGAAAACGTCACCGACGGCCGCGATGGCTGGGTGGTGCCGCCGGCATCGGTGGACAGCATCGTGCAGGCGCTGTCGCAGATCCTGGAAAATCGCGACGCCCTGGGCGTGATGGGCGCCGAAGCCCGCAGCACGGCGCTGCGGGAGTTTTCGCTGACCACGTTCGTCGGCAAGACCGAGCGCGTCTACCGCGAAAGCCAGGCGCAGCCGGCCTGACGGCCGCGCCCGGCGTTCACTTTTACTCGCTGTACGTCTTGGTGCTGTACAGGCTCGCCGGCAACAGGTTCAGCACCGGCAGACCGCTGGCCGGATCCTTGGCCTGTTTGTCGATGTAGGCCTGGAGCACGTCGGCGTCCAGCACGCCGATGTCCTGGCGGCGCGAGGCAGGCACGTTGGCCAGGGTCTTGTAGCCGTCGCCGCCGGTGGCGTTGAAACTCAGCACGAACAGCTTGTAGCTGCGGCTTGCGTCCAGCGGCAGCCAGTTGCCGCTGGCCTGGTCCCGCACTTCGACATTGGACACGCGGTTGCCCTGGGCCTGGGCCGCATTCACGTCCCAGCGCAGTCCGCCGGCATACGGATAGGGGCCGGTGGAGCCGCCCGCGCCGTAGACTGCCTGCATGCCGTCTTCCAGCATGCTCTTGACCTCGGCGCCGGTCACGTCCAGGCGCCAGAGCATATTGCCGAAAGGCACGACCTCGATCACGTTGGCCGCCGTCACGTTGCCCAGCAGCGGCACGCGCACTCCGCCGCCGCTTTGCAGCGAGATGTCGGCGCCGCCGTAGCTGGCGTTGGCCACGTCCAGATAAGCCTGCGCCACCAGTTGCTGGATGTCGCCGCCGCGCAGGCTGACGCTGCCCAGGGTGTTGCAGGCAGCGCTGGAGCGGCTGTAGTCGCGCGAACCGGGACCGCCCGGCACGCGCCGGGAGCACAGCTCTTGCGGCACCGATGCGACCAGGCTGCGGCTGAACTGGTCAACCTTGGCCTTGAACGGCTGCAGCACGGCCGTGGCCTGCGCGTCCGGCGCCTGCATGCGCAGGAAACCGCTGGCCAGAACGTCGGCCTGGATCGCTGCCTCGTCCGCGGCCGAGGGTGCGGCGCCGGCCACCTTCAGCGGGCCGTCCATCAGCACGTGCGGCGTGCCGGCGCAGGCGGTGACGTCGCCGTTGGCGTCGAAGCTGACCTTCAGCTCGCCCACCACTTGCGAGTACTCCCAAGCCTGCACCAGGCAGACGCGCTTGCCGTCCTTGTCCTGCAGCACGGTGGGATAGGCGCCGGCGGGCGAACCCACGCCATAGTCCGCCATGGACGCGGGACCCAGCAGCGTGTGCGAGTCGCCGCCCACCACCACGTCCACGCCGCTCAACTGCGCGATCACCTGCTTGTCGTAGTCGTAGCCGATGTGGCTCATCACCACGATTTTGTTCACGCCCTGCGCGCGCAGCGCGTCGATCTGCTGTTGCGCCGCCGCGGTCTCGTCGGAGAACACGGTGCCGGCGTCCGGGCTGGAGGATTGCTGGGTCTTGGCGGCGATGGTCAGGCCGACCAGGCCGATGTCCTGGCCGTCGCGCTTCAGGACCACGGCGGGCTTGACCATCCCGGGGGCGCGCGACGGATTCAAGGCCGAGCCCGCGGCGAACGTGACGTTGGCGCTCAGCACGGGCGTCTGGCAGGCGCCCGCATGCAGCAGGTCGATGAAGCGCTTCAAGCCGCTGTCGCCCTTGTCGAACTCGTGGTTGCCCAGGGTCATGGCGTCGAAGCAGACGGTGTTCATCATCGCCGCGTCGGCCTCGCCGGGCTCGCCGGCGCGGTTGAAGTACAGCGTGCCGGTGGTGGCGTCGCCCGCGTGCAGCTTGAGCACGTTGGCGGACTGCGAGGCCAGCGCATTGATCGCGCCGGTCACCCGCGGGAAGCCGCCGGTGTCGGCGTTCACGGCCACGCGCGAGCCGGAAGCGGTCTTGAGCTTCAGGTCCTTCTTCTTGCTGTCCAGGTTGGAATGATGATCGTTGATGTGCAGGATCGTCAGTTCCATTGCCCGGCCAGGGACCGGCTGTTCGGGCTGTTCGACGGGCTTGTCGTCATCGTCGTCACCGCCGCCGCAGCCGGCCAAAAGCGCCAGGGCGCTCAGCATGGCCGCGCCCGCGTTCCTCTTCCACGTGTTCATTCGCGTGTACCCCTCTGTCATCGGAGGGCGAATGGTCGCGGGTCAAGATGACGCGGAAATGAATGACAGTGTTGTCATGTGGCGGAGCGACATGTCGCATGCCTGTCATGGAAAAGCAACGGGCCCGGCGCATGGCGCGCCGGGCCCGTCGTTGCCGCAAAGGTTCGTGCTTAGTAGTGGATGACCGTGCGGATCGACTTGCCTTCATGCATCAGGTCGAAGGCTTCGTTGATGCGTTCCAGCGGCAGCGTGTGCGTCACGAACGGGTCCAGATCGATCTTGCCGCTCATGGCGTCTTCGACCATGCCCGGCAGCTGCGTGCGGCCCTTGACGCCGCCGAAGGCCGAACCGCGCCAGACGCGGCCGGTGACCAGCTGGAACGGACGGGTGCTGATTTCCTGGCCGGCGCCGGCCACGCCGATGATGATGCTCTCGCCCCAGCCCTTATGGCAGCATTCCAGCGCGGCGCGCATCACGTGCACGTTGCCGATGCACTCGAACGAGAAGTCCACGCCGCCGTCGGTCATTTCGACGATGACGTCCTGGATCGGCTTGTCGTGGTCCTTGGGGTTGACGCAGTCGGTGGCGCCCATGGCGCTGGCCAGCACGAACTTGTTGGGGTTGGTGTCCACGGCGATGATGCGGCCGGCCTTGGCCTGCACCGCGCCCTGGATCACGGCCAGGCCGATGCCGCCCAGCCCGAACACGGCGACGGTATCGCCTTCCTTGACCTTGGCGGTATTGTGCACGGCGCCGAGGCCGGTGGTGACGCCGCAGCCGAGCAGGCAGACCTTTTCATGGGGGGCGGCCGGGTTGATCTTGGCCAGCGAGATCTCGTTGACCACCGTGTACTCGCTGAAGGTCGAGCAGCCCATGTAGTGATAGAGCGGCTTGCCGTCGTAGCTGAAGCGCGAAGTGCCGTCGGGCATGACGCCCTTGCCCTGGGTGGCGCGCACCTTCTGGCACAGGTTGGTCTTGCCGGACAGGCAGAACTTGCATTCGCGGCATTCGGCCGTGTAGAGCGGAATGACGTGGTCGCCCGGCTTGAGCGAGGTCACGCCTTCGCCGACTTCGACCACCACGCCCGCGCCTTCATGGCCCAGCACGGCGGGGAACAGACCCTCAGGGTCGTCGCCGCTGAGGGTGAAGGCGTCGGTGTGGCAGACGCCGGTATGGGTGATCTTCACCAGCACCTCGCCGCGCTGCGGCGGCGCGACGTCGATTTCAACGATTTCCAGCGGCTTGCCGGGTCCGAATGCGACTGCTGCGCGTGATTTCATAGCTAGGGCTCCACGTATGTCAGATAGCGTTATTTCAAGTAGGAACGGACCAGGCGCATCAAGAGGTCGATCTCCGCTTCGGGTTCGATCGTGGCGTCCTGGCGACCGCCCTGGGCGGATTGGAGGAAGGTTTCACGCAGATGGCTTTCCAGCACCTCGGCCATCAGGCCGGTGGCGGCGCCGCGCAAGGCGGCCAGCTGCTGCAGCAACGCGCCGCATTCCGTGCCTTCGTTCACGGCCCGCTCCAGCGCCAGCGCCTGGCCCTGGATGCGTCGCAAGCGGGTGACGACGCGTTTTTTCTCTTCCGGGGAGTGCGGCACGGCAGGCTCCGATAAATACAGGGGGGGAGTATAGGGAATCTGGCGGCTCCCGTCTACCAACATACTCCGGCGCGGCGGTCCATGCATAGGGCCGCCAGCGGCTGCGGCTCGCGCGGCGCCGCGGCGCAAGCAATCTGTACCTGTCTATACTAGGCGCTGTCCGCTACCGGCCGCCCCGCGCCGCACTACAGGATTTTCCGTGGCCTCGAACCCTCCCAAATTGCCCATCCAAGCCAATGCTCCCCCTGCTCCGCTCTATGCGCAGGTCAAGCAGATGATCGCGCAGCAGATCCGCAGCGGCGCATGGCCAGAACACTACCGGGTGCCCTCGGAAAGCGAACTGGTCGATGAGCTGGGGTTCAGCCGCATGACCATCAACCGCGCCCTGCGCGAGTTGACGGCCGAGGGGCTGCTGGTGCGCATGCAGGGCGTGGGCACCTTCGTGGCCCAGCCCAAGGCGCGCTCGGCGCTGTTTGCCGTCAACAACATTGCCGACGAGATCGCGGCGCGCAAGCATCGCCACCACAGCCGCGTGGTCCGGCTGGCCGAGGAGCCCGCGGGCGCCGAGCAGGCGCTGGCGCTGGACATCCGCGCGGGGCAGCCGGTGTATCACTCGATCATCGTCCACTATGAAGACGACGTGCCGATCCAGCTGGAGGATCGCTATGTGAATGTGCGGTTGGCGCCGGACTATCTCAAGCAGGATTTCACGCAAAGCACGCCATACGAATACCTGACGCGCGTGGCGCCGCTGAGCGAAGGCGAACATGTGGTCGAAGCCATCCTGGCCAAGCCGCGCGAATGTCAGTTGCTGCAGATCGAGCGCGATGAGCCCTGTCTGCTGATCAGCCGCCGCACCTGGTCCGGCGACCATGCCGTCACGCTGGCCCGTTTGATTCATCCCGGTTCCCGGCATCGCCTGGAAGGCAAGTTCACCTCATGACGCAACCTGAAGTCCATCTTTACCGCGCTGCCGACTATCCGCGCATGCCCTGGCGCAACGGCGGCGGCACCACGCAGGAAGTCGCCTGCAACCCGGGCGGCAGCGCCGCTGCGTTCGATTGGCGCCTGTCCATCGCCGATGTGGCCCAGGACGGCGGCTTTTCGGCTTTCACGGGTTGTCAGCGCATCATCACCGTGCTGGAAGGCCAGGGCATCCAGCTGACCGTGGACGGCAGCGAGCAGGCGCCGCTCGGGCCGCGCCAGGCTTATGCCTTTGCGGGCGACGCGCGGGTGCAGTGCCGCTTGTTGGACGGACCGATACGCGACTTCAACCTGATCTATGCGCCCGCGCGCTGGCATGCGCGGTTGCAATGGGTGGCGGGCGCGGGACCGTGGACCTTTCACAGCGCCGCGCGCGACGTGCTGGTGATGACCGCCGGCGGTGTTCTCACGGTGCGCATCAATGGCGCGCCGCACGCGCTGCCGGCGCGCTACGACTGCCTGCACGCCGTCTCCACGGACGGCCTGGTCGAGTACCGGCTGCAAGCCGATGCGCCGCTGGACGCCTGCGTGATCGAGCTGCTGCCGCGCGCCGCCGCGATGTAGTGCTGTATTGGGCTGTTTCGAAGCAAAGCCGGGACGCTCGTTCCGGCTTTTTTATTACGGGTAATCCCTGATAAAAATTCGACTCTTGCTAGCTTGTATATACAAGCATAGGCATCCTATGATGACGGCATGCGCGGCGCCCGTATCGGGCGCGCAGCCGAACCGATCAAGGAGAGCCTCTTGGACAACTCGAACCGATACCGCGATGTCGTCATCCGCGCGCCCCGCGGCAAGCAATTGAACGCCAAGAGCTGGCTGACCGAAGCCCCCTTGCGCATGCTGATGAACAATCTGGACCCCGACGTGGCCGAGAACCCCAAGGAACTGGTGGTCTACGGCGGCATCGGCCGCGCCGCGCGCGACTGGGACTGCTACGACAAGATCGTCGAGTCGCTCAAGAACCTGAACGAGGACGAAACCCTGCTGGTGCAGTCGGGCAAGCCCGTCGGGGTCTTCAAGACCCACGCCAACGCGCCGCGCGTGCTGATCGCCAATTCCAATCTGGTGCCGCATTGGGCCACCTGGGAACACTTCAACGAACTGGACGCCAAGGGCCTGGCCATGTACGGCCAGATGACTGCGGGCAGCTGGATCTACATCGGCAGCCAGGGCATCGTGCAGGGCACCTACGAGACCTTTGTCGAGGCGGGCCGCCAGCACTACGACGGCAACCTCAAAGGCCGTTGGGTGCTGACCGCGGGCCTGGGCGGCATGGGCGGCGCGCAGCCGCTGGCGGCCACGCTGGCCGGCGCCTGCTCGCTGAACATCGAATGCCAGCAGGCCAGCATCGACTTCCGCCTGCGCACCCGCTACGTGGACGAGCAGGCCCGCGACCTGGACGACGCGCTGGCGCGCATCGCCAAATACACGCAGGAAGGCCGCGCCGTTTCCATCGCCCTGTGCGGCAACGCCGCCGAGGTGCTGCCCGAGCTGGTGCGCCGCGGCGTACGCCCCGACATGGTCACGGACCAGACCAGCGCGCACGATCCGCTGAACGGCTACCTGCCGGCGGGCTGGACCTGGCAGGACTACCGCGCCCGCGCCAAGCGCGAACCGGCCGCCGTCATCAAGGCCGCCAAGCAATCGATGGCCGTGCACGTGCAGGCCATGCTGGCGTTCCAGCGCCTGGGCATCCCCACCTTCGACTACGGCAACAACATCCGACAGATGGCCAAGGAAGAAGGCGTGGCCGACGCGTTCGATTTTCCCGGTTTCGTGCCGGCCTACATCCGGCCGCTGTTCTGCCGCGGCGTGGGCCCGTTCCGCTGGGCCGCGCTGTCGGGCGATCCGCAAGACATCTACAAGACCGACGCCAAGGTCAAGGAACTGATCCCCGACGATGCGCATCTGCACCGCTGGCTGGACATGGCGCGCGAGCGCATCAGCTTCCAGGGCTTGCCGGCGCGCATCTGCTGGGTGGGCCTGGGCCAACGCGCCAAGCTGGGCCTGGCGTTCAATGAAATGGTGCGCTCGGGCGAGCTGTCGGCGCCCATCGTCATCGGCCGCGATCACCTGGATTCGGGCTCCGTCGCCAGCCCCAACCGCGAAACCGAATCCATGCGCGACGGCTCGGACGCCGTGTCCGACTGGCCCCTGCTGAATGCGCTGCTGAACACCGCCAGCGGCGCCACCTGGGTGTCGCTGCACCATGGCGGCGGCGTGGGCATGGGCTTCTCGCAGCATGCCGGCATGGTCATCGTGTGCGACGGCACGGACGAGGCCGCCGCGCGCATTGGCCGCGTGCTGACCAACGATCCGGGAACGGGCGTCATGCGCCATGCCGATGCCGGCTACGAAGAGGCCATCGAGTGCGCCAAGGAGCAGAGCCTGAACCTGCCCATGCTTGCGGGCAAGCGCTGATACTAAGCCGCCCATACCAGCGGGTTGCTGTTGCGCCCGCGACCGTAGACTAGCCATGACCGAGACAACACGATGACTCAGGACAGCCAGGCAGCAAGAGGGCCGCTCATCGAGCGGCGCTCGATAGATTTCATTCCCGAAGACGAGCGCCACGGCAAGCTCTACAGCCAGTTCACGCTATGGATGGGCGCCAATCTGCAGATCACCGCCATCATCACCGGGGCGCTGGCCGTGGTGCTGGGAGGAGACGTGTTCTGGTCGTTGATCGGGTTGTTCGTCGGACAAATCTTCGGCGGCGCAGTCATGGCGCTGCATGCGGCCCAGGGGCCCAAGCTGGGGCTGCCGCAGATGATCTCCAGCCGCGTGCAGTTTGGCGTCTACGGCGCTGCCATACCCATCGCGCTGGTGTGCCTGATGTACCTGGGATTCACGGCCACGGGCACGGTGCTGTCGGGACAGGCCCTGGGCCAGTTGTTCGGCGTGAGCGATACCGTCGGCATCCTGATCTTCGCGGCGGTGATCGTGGCGGCGACGCTGTTCGGTTACCAGGTGATCCACATCATCGGGCGCATCGCGACCGTGCTGGGCATCATCGCCTTCTTTTACCTTTTCAGCCGGGTGATCGCGCTGGGCGACGTGGGTCAGCTGCTGCAGATCCGCCATTTCACATGGAGCTCCTTCCTGCTGGCGGTGTCCCTGGCGGCCTCGTGGCAGATCGCCTACGGCCCCTATGTGGCGGATTACTCGCGCTATCTGCCGAGCCGGACCTCTTCCTTCAAGACCTTCCTGGCGGTGGGTCTGGGTTCCGTGCTGGGCGCGCAGATCGCCATGGTGCTGGGTGTGCTGGCCGCGGCCATGGCGGCCGGCCAGTTCGCCGGGCGCGAGGTTGCCTACATCGTGGGACTGGGCGGCACGGGAACCATGGCGGCGTTGCTGTACTTCACCATCGCGTTCGGCAAGGTCACGATTTCCACGTTGAACTCGTATGGCAGCTTCATGTGCATCGCGACCATCGCCAGCGGCTTTCGCGGGCATGTGGAGATTTCCCGCCGGCAGCGCGCGCTGCTGGTGCTGGTCATCGTCGCCGCGGCCACGGCCGTGGCGTTGATCGGGCAGCATTCCTTCCTGAACGCCTTCAAGTCCTTCATTCTCTTTCTGCTGGCGTTCTTCGTGCCATGGAGCGCGGTCAACCTGGTGGACTATTACTTCGTCAGCCGCGGGCAATACGACGTAGCGGCGCTGTCGGATCCGAACGGCCGCTATGGCCGCTGGAACTGGCCGGGCATCCTGGTCTATGTGTTCGGGGTGCTGGTGCAGATGCCCTTCATTTCCACCAAGCTCTACACTGGTCCGATGGTCGAGCGCCTGGGCGGGGTGGATATCTCGTGGATCATCGGACTGGTCGTGCCCAGCATCCTGTATTACCTGTTCGCGCGCCGGGAAGCCCCGCCACAACATCGCGGCGCCGCCCGCGCGCCGATATCGACCCCCACGCCATGACGCCGGAACGTGCCTAGGAGACCCACAATGGAATTGCATCTGAAACCCGGCCTCATGACGCTGGCCGACTTGCGGCGCGTCTATCAACAGCCGGCGCGCGTGACGCTGGACCCGGCAGCGGCCGGGCCTATCGAGGCCAGCGTGGCCTGCGTCGAGCGCATCATCGCCGAAGGCCGCACGGCCTACGGCATCAACACCGGCTTCGGCCTGCTGGCCGCCACCCGGATCGCCCGCGAGGACCTGGAGTCCTTGCAGAGTTCGTTGGTGCTGTCGCACGCGGCCGGGGTCGGCGAGGCGCTGGACGACGCGATGGTGCGGCTGATCATGGTGCTGAAGATCAACAGCCTGGCGCGAGGCTATTCGGGCATCCGCCGCAAGGTCATCGACGCGCTGATCGCGCTGGTCAATGCCGAGGTCTATCCGCATATTCCGTTGAAGGGATCGGTGGGCGCGTCGGGTGACCTCGCGCCGCTGGCGCATATGTCGCTGCTGTTGCTGGGCGAGAGCAAGGCGCGCCATCGCGGCGCCTGGCTGCCCGCGCGCGAAGCGCTGGCCCAGGCGGGGCTGGAGCCCCTGACGCTGGCGGCCAAGGAAGGCCTGGCGCTGCTCAACGGCACCCAGGTTTCGACGGCCTATGCGCTGCGCGGCCTGTTCGAGGCCGAGGACCTGTTGGCGGCTGCGCTGGTTTGCGGCAGCCTCAGCGTGGAGGCCATGCTGGCCTCGCGCGCGCCGTTCGACGCCCGCATCCACGCCGCGCGTGGTCAGCCAGGTCAGATCGACGTGGCCGCCGTGTACCGCGACCTGTTGACCGAGGACAGCGAGGTCGGCCATTCGCACGTGAACTGCGACAAGGTGCAGGATCCCTATTCGCTGCGTTGCCAGCCGCAGGTGATGGGCGCCTGCCTGACGCAGATACGCCATGTGGCGCAGGTGCTGGAGATCGAGTCCAATGCGGTCTCCGACAATCCGCTGGTGTTCGCGGAACAGGGAGACGTGGTTTCGGGGGGCAACTTCCATGCCGAACCTGTGGCGCTGGTGGCCGATAATCTGGCGCTGGCGCTGGCCGAGATCGGCGCGCTATCGGAACGCCGCATCTCGCTGATGATGGACAAGCACATGTCGCAACTGCCGCCGTTCCTGGTGAGCAACGGCGGCGTCAACTCGGGCTTCATGATCGCCCAGGTGACTGCGGCGGCGCTGGCCAGCGACAACAAGGCGCTGGCGCACCCCGCCAGCGTGGACAGTCTGCCCACCTCGGCCAACCAGGAAGACCATGTGTCCATGGCGCCCAATGCCGGCAAGCGGCTCTGGCCCATGGCCGAGAACGTGCGCGACATTCTGGCGATCGAGTGGCTCGGCGCCTGCCAGGGCCTGGATTTCCGCCAGGGCCTGAAGACCGCGCCCAAGCTGGAGCGCGCCCGCAGCCTGTTGCGCGAGAAAGTGGCGCACTACGAACGGGACCGGTTCTTCGCGCCCGACATCGAGGCGGCCAGCCAGCTTATCGCGGCGCGCGGGCTGACGGCGCTGGTGCCGGCGGGCCTGCTGCCCAGTCTTTGAAGCCGGCGCGCAACAGGAGCAAATGCATGAGACAGGTCTGGCGCAATTGCCACGCGGCCACCATGGCCCAAGGCCAGTATTCCGTGATCGAACGGGCCGCGGTGGTGACGCGGGATGATCGCATCGAGTGGATCGGCCCCGAGGCGCAATTGCCGCCGGCCGACGCCGCGCGCGAGCACGACCTGGGCGGCGCCTGGCTGACGCCCGGCCTGATCGACTGCCACACCCATCTGGTGTTCGGCGGCAACCGCAGTCAGGAGTTCGAGCAGCGCCTGCAAGGCGTGGACTACTCGACCATTGCCGCGCAAGGCGGCGGCATCGCCAGCACCGTGCGCGCCACCCGCGCCGCCAGCGAAGACGAGCTCTACGCCAGCGCGCGCCAGCGGGCCTTGCACCTGATGCGCGACGGCGTGACCACGCTGGAGGTGAAGTCCGGTTATGGCCTGGATCTGCCTAACGAGCGCAAGATGCTCAGGGTGGCGCGGCGCCTGGGTCAGATGCTGCCGCTGACCGTCAGCGCGACCTGTCTGGCCGCGCACGCGCTACCGCCGGAATACGCGGGGCGCGCGGACGACTACATCGACGAAGTCGCGCGCCGCATGTTGCCGGTATTGGCGGCCGAGGGCCTGATCGACGCGGTGGATGCGTTCTGCGAGCATCTGGCATTCACGCCGGACCAGGTCGAGCGCGTGTTCCAGGCCGCGCGCGAACTGGGCCTGCCGGTGAAGCTGCACGCCGAACAGTTGTCGCCGCTGCACGGCGCGACCCTGGCCGCACGTTATGGCGCCTGGTCGGCAGACCACCTGGAACACCTGACCGAAAGCGATGTACTGGCGATGGCGGGGGCCGGCACGGTGGCGGTGCTGCTGCCCGGCGCGTTCTACGCCCTGCGCGAGACCAAGCTTCCTCCCATCGACCTGTTGCGCCGCCATGGCGTGCCCATCGCCATCTCCAGCGACCTGAATCCCGGCACTTCGCCCGTGCTGTCGCTTCGGCTGATGTTGAGCATGGCCTGCACGCTGTTCCGGTTGACGCCCGAAGAGGCGCTGGCCGGGGCGACCACGCACGCGGCGAAGGCGCTGGGCCTGCAGGCCACGCATGGCACGCTGGAAGCGGGCAAGTACGCGGACTTCGTCGCCTGGGAAGTGCAGCACCCATCCGAGCTGGCCTACTGGATAGGCGGCGACCTGCCCAAGCGGGTGGTCCGGCACGGTGCGCTGGTCGACGCCGCAACGCTGGCCTGACCCAGGCAGATCCGGACAGGATCGCGCCCGCAACGGACGGTTTGAGCCGGTCCGCGTTCGCAACCGCGACAGGCGGTCTACCATGCGTGCATGACGCGCCCATCCCGGGACGCGCGATCGGATTGGGTGTGGGTATGCGGATATGCATGATGGAAGGACCGGCTGATCTGGAGCCCACAGGTGCGACGTGGGAAGGCATGGCCGAACGCATAGGCGAACTAGCACCGGACCTGCTGGTGACCAATGAAATGCCGTTCGGGCCCTGGCTGGCCGCGGATCCTCAGTACGACGCCGCGCGCGCGGCGGATTCGGTGCGCATCCATGAGGCCGGCCTGGACGCTCTGGCCGCGCTGGGGGTGCCGGCTCTCGTGTCGTCGCGGCCGGTGCACGCGGGCGCAAAGCTGGCGAACGAGGCGTTTGCCCTGCAGGACGGCCGCTACACGCGCTTGCATCACAAACAGTACTTTCCGGAGGAACCGGGCTATTTCGAAGCGACCTGGTTCCATTCCGCCATGGACGGTTTCGAGGTATTCGAGGTGGGCGGCATACGCCTGGGGGTGCAGCTGTGCACTGAACTGATGTTCAACGAGCGCGCGCGCGCCTATGGGCGTGCGGGCGCGGAGTTGATCGTGGCGCCGCGCGCCAGCAGCGCGTCGACGCGCCGGTGGCTGACGGCGGGCGCGATGGCGGCGCTGGTGTCGGGCTGCTATGTGGTCAGTTCGAACCGCGCGGGGCGCACGGCGTCGGGACAGGTATTCGGGGGAACGGCGTTCGCCTTCCAGCCCGATGGCGAACCCCTGGCGCAATCCAGCGATACCGAATCCATCGTGGCGATCGAGGTGGATCCGGCCCGTGCGCGCGCGCAGAAGTCGCTATACCCGTGCTACGTCCGCGAGTAGCGCGGCGCTAGCGCGTCGAGCCGGCCTGCGCCGGCTCGGTCGCGTCAAAGCGCAGCCGCGAAAAGCTGGCGACGCAGGCCAGTGCGGCGCAGCCGCAACCCAGCCACAGCGCGGCGATGGCGCCGTGGGTGCTGGAAACATTGAAACAGGCGGCCACCAGGGCCGCGCCCGAGGACTGTCCCAAGAGCCGCACCGTTCCTATCATGCCGCTGGCGCCGCCGGCTCGCGAGGCCGGCGCTGACATCATGATGGCGCGCAGGTTGGGCGATTGGAAGAAGCCGAATCCGGCACCGCAGATGGCCATGCGCCAGCAGATGTCCCACACCGAAGGCGAAGCCGGCATCAGCGCCAGCGCCGCCATGCCCAGCGCCAGCAGCGCCAGGCCCACGCCGCCCAGCGCGCCGGCCGCATAACGGTCGGACAGCCGTCCGGCGATGGGCGCCATGATCGCCACCACCACCGCCCAGGGCGTGATGAGAAAGCCGGTCTGCACCTGGCTGTAGCCCAGCATGGTCTGAAGCATGAACGGCAGCGACACGAAAGCCAGCGCCTGGGCTGCGAAGGCGCAGACGGCGGTGGCGGCGGACAAGGCGAACAAGGGCCGGCGCAGCAGGTCCACCGCCAGGATGGGCGCGGGATGGCCCGCCTGCCGGCGCATCAGCAGCCACAGGCTGGCCGCGGCGACGCCCCATTCCAGCGCTACGCGCGGCAGGGGGGCGGCGTGCGCCAGTTCGTTCGCGCCCAGTACGAACAAGCCCAGCGTCAGGGCGCATAGCGCCGCTGCCAGCCCGTCGAAGCGATGCGGCGCGCGCACGGTTTCGGGCAGCTTGCGCAGGCCCAGCGCGAACGCCAGCAGGCCGATGGGCACGTTGATCAGGAACAGCCAGTGCCAGGATCCCAGCAGCAGGATGGTCGAGGCCACGGTGGGCCCTGCCGCGAAGGCGATGCCCACCACCATGGCATTCAGTCCCAGGCCGCGGCCCAGCAGGCGCGAGGGGTAGATGAAGCGCAGCAGGGCGCCGTTGACGCTCATGACGCCGGCCGCGCCCAGGCCCTGTAGCACCCGCGCCGTCACCAGCGTGGGCAAGGACGGCGCCAGGCCGCTGGCCAGCGAAGACAGGATGAAGATCGCCAGCCCCACGATGTAGACGCGCCGGTGGCCCAGGATCTCGCCCAGGGCGGCGGCCGGCAGCAGGCCCGCCACCATGGCCAGCTGATAGCCGCTGACGATCCAGATGGAGCCCGCGTCGCTGGCCTGCAGGTCGCGCGCAATCGTAGGCAGCGCCGTGTTGGCGATGGCGGTGTCCAGGCTGGCCATGCATAGCGCCAGCATGACGGCGAGGAGCGCGCCCGGGCGTTCGGAAGCCGGCAGGCCGACGCCGGCCGGGTAGACGGTATGGCGGGAAAACGAGAGCATGTGCGGGACCACTGGGGCTAGGCGTCCGGGCAGAGGGCCGGCGCGCCGCGATCACTGATTCTAGAACGTGTTAAGAAACGCGGCTGGCGGGCCTCCGAAGCGACCGGCTTTCCTTGCGGGATTTTTCTCCTTATCCTGCCGCCTTGCGCGGAGCCGGTCCGCATCCGCGAGGAGTCATCGAAACATGCAATTTGCCGTATCCCGGCGCCGCCGCAGGCTCTTGTCGGCGTTCGCGCTGGGCGCCCTGGGCGCCGCAGTGGCAGGGCGTTTGCGCGCCACGCCCTTGACGCGCATCCTGGTTGGCTTCCCGCCGGGGGGCGGGGTGGATGTGATCGCCCGTCTGCTGGCGCGGCAGCTGGAGGCCGGCCTGGGCGAAGTGGTGCTGGTCGAGAACCGGCCCGGCGCGGGCGGCATGCTGGCGGCGCAGGAGCTGTTGGCCGCGCGGCCGGATGGACACACCCTGCTGTTCACCAATGACCACGCGCTGGCCATCGTGCCGCATATTGCGAAGCAGGCCGGTTATGCCTCGCCGGGCGATTTCGCCGCCGTGGCGCAGATGACGGACCAGGCCGCCATGGCGCTGGCGGTCAGGGCGGATTCGCCTCTGCGCAGCCTGAACGACCTGCGCGCGCACCAGGATG
The DNA here is from genome assembly GCF_058783105.1 of Achromobacter sp. FW305-C-30-7. Classification (NCBI taxonomy): domain Bacteria; kingdom Pseudomonadati; phylum Pseudomonadota; class Betaproteobacteria; order Burkholderiales; family Alcaligenaceae; genus Achromobacter; species Achromobacter sp. FW305-C-30-7. The sequence continues at coordinate 365,797 of NZ_JBYSYI010000005.1, forward strand.
CGCTGTTCGTGGGGGTGCCGGCGCCCGGCAGTGTGCCGGAGCTTGCCCTGGAATTGCTGGATGCTCATCTGGGCGTGGTGGCGACTGCGATCCCATACGGGGGCGGCGCGCCGCTGGTGACTGATCTGCAGGGAGGTTATCTGGCGCTGGGCCTGACCTCCCTGGCCGAATTGCTGGACCCTGTGCGTGCAGGGCGGCTGCGTCTCCTGGCGATCTCGGGTTCCGCCCGGCATCCGGATGTGGCTGACGTTGCCACCTTCGCCGAACAAGGCGTGGCCGGGCTGGAGCGCGGCGGCGTGGCCGGCCTGTTCGCGCCGCGCGGCGTGGCGCCGGCCCGCATCGAGCAATTGCAGCAGCAGGTGGCGCAGGCGCTCGAATCCGAAGAGGTTGTCGCGCAACTGCGCTTGCAGGGCTCGCGGGTGAGGTTCGGCGATGCGGCCACCCTGGCGCGCAACATGGACGCCGTCCATCAGGCTTGGGCGGAACGCGCCCAAGCCTGGCGGGCGCGGCCGGCTACAGGGACTCCGGGTCGCGTCGCAGCGAAAAGCCCTGCGCCTCGTTCATCGCCAGATAGCTGACGTTGCGCGACACCACCGGCGGCTTGTCGCCGGCATGCAGCGCGCGCACCTTGTCCAGCACCATCTTGTCCTCCAGCGTCATGCGGTCGATCATGCGCAGGTATTGCATCCAGCTTTCCACCAGGAATACTTCGCGCCAGACCCCTTCGCGCTCCAGGTCGCGGAACAGCTGCCACTGCTGCGCGCCGTTGCGCAGCCGCATGAGCCGCAGCGGATGCGCCGCGCCGATCAGCGCGGACAGCTTGTCTTTCTCGATCAGGTATTCGACCGCGACCAGCACCGCGCCGTGCTGCGTATTGAAGCCGGCCGCGGCCATGGTCGGCTCGGTGCTGTCGGCGCGCGCCAGCGATGAGGTGTCCAGGTGTTCGGGCAGGCGCGAGCGGTACATGAGCGCGACGGTGATGCCCAGCATGATGCCGGCGGTGGCCAGGGCGCCGGAAACGCCCATGGTGCCGGCGAAGTGGCCCCACATGAAGGACCCGGCCGCCAGGCCGCCGAAGATGGCCGTCTGGTACAGCGCCAGCGCGCGCGCCTTGACCCAGTCGGGCACCAGCATCTGGACGGTGGTGTTGTAGGTGGCCAGCACCCCGATCCAGCAGCTGCCCGACAGCAGCAGCGCCGGAAAGGCCACCCACAAGGTGCCGGTCAGGCCCAGCGCCAGCAGGCACGCGGCCAGCAGCGCGGCGGCCACGCTGACCAGGCCGCCCGCGCCCCAGGCGGCCTGCACCCGCCGCACGAAGGCGCTGCCGAGGATGGCGCCCAGGCCCAGCGCGCCCAGCATGTAGCCGTACAGCAGTGCGCTGCCGCCTTCGTGTTCATGGGCCAGCAGCGGCAGCAATGCCCACAGCGCGCTGGCGGACAGCCCGAAAGCGAAGGACCGCAGCATCACCACGCGCGTCACGGTGGAATGCTGGGTGTAGCGCAGCGCCGCCACCACGCCTTCCAGGATGCCTTCGGGCGGCAGGCGGCGCAGCGGCAGCTCGCGCCTCCAGCGCCAGATGGCCCAGATCAGGCCGCCATAGCAGAAGCAGTTCAGCAGGAACACCCAGGGCGCGCCCATGGCGCCCAGCAGCAGGCCGCCGATGGCCGGCCCGACCGCGCGCGCCACGTTGAAGTTGACGCTGTTCAGCAGCACCGCGCTGCCGACGTGGGCGCGCGGCACCTGTTCGCCGACGGCGGCCTGCCAGGCCGGCGTGACGATGGCGCTGCCGATGGCAATACAGAAGACGGACGCGATCAGCGTGATGGGATGCAGCAGCCCGGCGAAGGCCAGGATGGTGATGAAGACGCCGCCCGCCAGCTCCAGCAGCATGCCGGTCAGCATGACCTTGCGGCGGTCGTAGTTGTCCGCCAGCACCCCGGTCAGGATGGACAGCGCCACCAGCGGGAAGGCGGCGGCCACCTGGATCATGGCGACCATCAGCGGGCTGCTCTGCTCAGTGGTGATGATCCACGCGGCGGCGACGGATTGCGCCCAGGTGCCCAGGTTGGCGAACAGGTTGGCGATCCAGATGATGCGGAAGGCCGGAAACGCGAAGGGGGATAGCGTGCTCACCTGCAGCACGGGGGCGGGAGCGGCCGGCGCGTCCGCGGGCAGATCGGTGTTGGCCGAAACGGGTTGCAGCATGGAGTTCTTCCGGCGCGCCGGGTGGGCGCTCCTGTCGGGCGTGGTCTGGGTCGGGTAATGGTACGCCTAAGCCAGCGATCGATGGGAGCGCGCGCGGCCCCTCAGAGCGGCTGTGCGCCGCCCAGGGAGCTTGCTGCTTGCCAGCCCTACTGCTTGGCGGCGGGGGCCGCAGCCGGGGCCGGAGGATAAGCCTGATTCAGGTACTCCACGATCAGCGGAACCTGGTCGGCGGGGATGGGGGCGCCGTAGGTGCCCACCATCTTCTTGACCTCGGCATCCCAGAAGCCCAACGGCATGGGCGGCTGGGACGACACGTAGTCGACCGAATGGCACATCAGGCACAGGGCCGCGTGCTGCGCGCCCGCGCCCGCGCCGGGGTGCAGCGTGGCGGTTTCCTGGGGCAGCTTGATCTCCAGGGCCTGGGCGGCCGGGGACAGACAGGCGCAGGCCAGCGCAAGCGCCGGCAGGCAGCGACGGAAATGGCGGTTCATGGCGCTCTCCTCAGGCGGCGGTGACGCGGACGGCTTCGACCACGTTGCGCATGTAGCCGGCCGGGTTCCACAGCGGGTCCAGCGGCTGGGTGTCGCCGGCCATGTTGGTGGCGCGGACCTTCAGCGTGTAGTCGCCGGCGGCCTTGGGCGTGAAGTCGGCATGCCATTCGCGGAAGGAATAGCGGCCCAGGTCCTTTCCCAGCTTGGCGGCCTGCCAGGTCTTGCCGTCGTCGGACGAGAACTGGACTTCGCGTATGCCCTTGCCGCCGTCGAAGGCGATGCCGCGCACCTGCACCGGCTTGCCGCGGGCGACGCGCGCGCCCGCGCTCAAGCTGGTGATGAAGCTGCGCACGTTGTAGCGGCCGATGGGGCGGGTCTTTTCCGGAGCCTTGCCCGGCGGGGTGCAGGCGCAATCGTTGTCGGGAATGCGATAGGCCTTCTGCATCCAGAAGCCGTCGAACTCCTTGTCCAGCACCTTGATGTCGGCCAGGTGCTTGACCCAGTAGGTGCCGTAATACCCCGGCACCACCAGACGCACGGGATAGCCGTTGAGCATGGGCAGGTCGGCGCCGTTCATGGCGTAGGCCAGCATGACCTCGCCGTCCAGCGCATGGGCGACGTCCAGCGCCTTGACGAACTCGGGCGTGCCGGGCAGCACCGGCCGGTCCATGCCTTCGAATGAGATCTGGCGCGCATCGGCGCGGATGCCGGCCTTTTCCAGGACGCGCTTGAGCGGGATCCCCAACCAGCGGGCATTGCCCATGGCGCCGTTGCCCGACTGCCCGCCGCCCACGCGCGGCAAGAAGAAGCCGCGGCTGTTGCCCGAGCACTGGGTGACCGCCACCAGTTCCACCGGCTTGCCGAATTGCTGCTTCAGATCGGCCAGCGACAGGTCCAGGGGCTTGTCGACCAGGCCGCTCACTTTGATGCGGTAGGTGTTCAGGTCGATCGCGGTGGGGATGTTGCCCAGGTGATAGCGCACGAAGAAGGCGTCGTTGGGCGTGATGACGTTTTCGTTGAAGACCGAGAACGGCGTTTCCAGCTGTGGCGGGCGCGAGGTCTGGCGGATCAGGGGCCGTTTTTGCGGATAGGCGATCAACTCGCGCTCGCCATTGGCGAACGGCAGGGTGACGGTGGCCGGCGCCGCCAGGCTGGTCAGCGCATGGCCGGCCAGCGTGCCGGTCGCGCCCAGCGTACAGGCCTGGCGCAGGAAGCGCCGGCGCCCATTCGGGTCGAATGTGCTCATCTTGCTGTCTCCTCGTTCTTGTCAGCGCCCTGCCCCCGGCGCATTCACACGAGGCTACGCGCCACGGCCTGACAAATGCGTTAACGTCCGCGCTGCCCATTCCAATTTCCGCGTTTTCCGCTTCGATGATCCTGACATTCAACAAGCGCGCCTTCGCCGCGCTGCTGGCCGTAACCGCGCTGGAAGCGCTGATCGCCACCCTGGGCGCGCCCTATCCCTTGCTGCGGGGCTTCGTGGGCGACGTGGTGGCGGTGGGCTGGGCCTATCTGGTGTATCGCAGCTTCATCCGCGCGGATGTGCTGCCGCTGGCGCTGGCCGCGCTGTTCACCGGCTACGCGGTGGAACTGGGCCAATACCTGGCCCGGCATTTCGGCTGGCGGCTGGAGCAGCCGCTATTGCGCATCGTCCTGGGCAGCGTGCCCGACTGGTGGGACATGCTGGCCTACACGCTGGGATTCGTGTTGGTGCTGGCGCTGGTCGCCTGGAACCGGTGGCGGGGCGCCGCGTTGCGCGGCGCCTGAGCGCTTTTCGTCTTTCCGCCTGGCCGCGAGCGCCAGGCTTTCCACCCGGGAATCAGCCTGCCTGGCAGACCGGCGCGTCGTCATGCGCGCGCGCGGCGGGCTTGGCCGCGCGCAGCGGTTGCAGCCGGGCATTGCGGAACGGCGCGAAGAGTTCGGCCCAGGACGACGGAAACAGCGGCGTGGCGTGGCGCACGGCGTCGCGGCGGGCGTAGTGCGTCAGCAGTTGTTGGCCGATCGGGGCGTCTCCCAGGGGGTGGCGGGTATTCATGGTATTTCCGTATTGCATTGAAAGTGTATTCATTGTACTCAAATGCGCTCATCCGGGCAACCACCCTGCGTGAGCGCCAAGTTATTGATCCATAAGTACTGTCCCTGTTTGTTGAGCAAGCTTTCACCGATCTTCGGGATTGCCCTAGCAGTTCAAAATAGTAGACGGTATACAATGTTCATCATGCCCGGGCTAAGACCAGCCTGGAGTCTTCACCATTGGACCTGGAGCGCGTCATGGCTGAACTGATGAACCGAGATGAATTCCGTACCGCGTTGGAAAACGCGATCAAGGGCAAGAGCGCCAACGCCTCTCCCTTTTCCATCGCCTGGGCAGAAGGCAAGCTGAGCCGGCAGCACCTGCAGCGCTGGGCCGAGAACCACTATCACTATGTGGGTCCGTTCGCCGATTACCTCGGCTATCTCTACGCCCGCACGCCCGACACGTACACCGAGGCCAAGGACTTTCTGCTGGCCAATATGTATGAAGAGGAAATCGGCGGTGACCGCCACACGGACCTGCTGATCCGTTTTGCGGAAGCCTGCGGCACCACCCGCGAACGGGTCGTCAACCCCGACAACATGTCGCCCACCACGCGCGCCCTGCAAAGCTGGTGCTACGCCGTGGCCATGCGCGAGGATCCCATCGTGGCGGTGGCCGGGCTGGTGGTGGGCCTGGAATCGCAAGTGCCGTCGATTTACCGCAAGCAGACCCCGACCCTGCGCGAGAAGTACGGCTTCACCGACGAGGAAGTGGAATTCTTCGACCTGCACATCGTGTCCGACGAAATCCACGGCGAACGCGGCTATCAGATCGTGCTGGAGCACGCCAACACGGTGGACCTGCAGCAGCGCTGCCTGAAGATCTGCGAGATCGGCGCCCAGATGCGGCTGCTGTACACGACCGCGCTCTACACCGACTACGTGCAGCAGGAAATCACGCTGCCCGAACTGGGCCTTGCCGCCTGAGCACATCGCGCGGCCGTCCGGTGCGTTGTGCCCGACGGCCGCGGCCCGCAGATCCCAGAGCAGAAAACCCATGCCTACCATCGTGTTTCATAAGGGCGGCCAGACCTACACCGACGTGGTGAAGGACAACACCAACCTGGTGGTGCGGGCCGGCATCAAGCAGTTTCCGTATCCGCATCTGCGCTACGAGTGCGGCATGGGCAAGTGCGCCAAGTGCGCCTGCCGCGTGCTGGCCGGGGCCGAGCATCTGCCGCCGGTCAACTGGAAGGAAAAGAAGCAGCTGGGCGAGCGCATCGACCAGGGCTACCGGCTGGCGTGCCAGCTCTGGCTCAGCAGCGACATCGAGCTGGTCCAGGACGTGGAGGCATAGCGGCGATGGGCCCGGTATACGTCATCCTGACCAGCAAGCCCGGCGTGTTCCGCACGGAAGCCGACGACGGCTCGGTGGACATCCTGGAAACCTACGACTACGCCTTCTATGGCCGTGCGCTGGCGGTCTACTGCATCGCCCGCCTGCATGGCGACACCAAGCTGGTCGTCACCGAGGAAACCCCGCCTTACGTGGTGAACCGCGTGCCTTCCAAATTCCTGGAGAAGTTCGAGTCGGTGGAAGCGGCCCGCAAGGAGCTCGCCCATTTGACGCGTTTTGGCAGCATGGAATCGACCTTGACGCTGCGCCCAGGCGCGGTCGCAGCGGAGCATTGAACAATATGGTCCAGATCACATTCATTTCCAATGGCGGCATGGTCGCCACGGCGCCCGAAAACAGCAATCTGCTGCGCGTATCGCTCAAGGAAAAGGGCGGCATCCCCTTCAAGTGCGGGGGCGGCCTGTGCGGCACCTGCAAGTGCCGCATCGAGGAAGGGCTGGAAAACACCGACGCCATCAAGCCGAAAGAGCGCAAGCATCTGCGCCCGGAGGACTTCGAGGCCGGCTACCGCATGGCTTGCCAGACCTTCGTCAATGGCGACGTGAAGGTCTCGTGGGTGATCCAGAACGGCAAGGGCGTGGTGGTCGGCGCGGCGTCCGATCCTGTCGAAGCGGCGACCTGAGGGCGGCTGCCCGCCAGGACGCGGCGGGCCTGGACCGGCTTATGCGCGGGCCGGCTCAGGCCACCGATGCGTGCGGCTGCTGCTGCGCTTCCGTATAGGCCTTGGCGGCGTTGTGCACGTGCTGGCTGGCCAGCAGCGCCGCCAAATCGCCGTTGCCGGCGATGACCGCATTGAGAATCTGCGAATGCTCGTCCCAGTTCTGTTTGGCGCGCAGCATGTTGCTGGGCGCGAACAGCAGCGCCGTACGGTCGCGCAGCGAACGCATCAGGTCGGTCAGCACCACGTTGCCGCCGATGGTGGCCAGCATTTCGTGGAACTGGGAGTTCAGCGCCAGGAACTTGTCCAGCTGCTCGCTGCGGGCGGCTTCGGTGCCTTCGCGCAGGAAAGCCTGCAGGCGCTCGACGGTCTTTTCGTCGCGGCGCTGCGCCGCGAGCTTGGCGTTCAGGCCTTCCAGCGTGGCGCGCACTTCCACCATGTCGTAGGCGACCGCGTCGGACAGCACTGATACGGACGCGCCGCGGCGCGGCTCGATGGTCACCAGGCCTTCGGCAGCCAGGGCGCGCAGCGCCTCGCGCACCGGGATGCGCGACACGCCCATTTCTTCGGACAGGCGGCCTTCGACCAGGCGATCGCCAGGCGTGAATTCGCCGCTCAGGATGCGCTCGCGCAGCTTGTCGCGGATGACGGCGAACAACTGCGGATGCTGCTCGCCGATCTTCAGCGGGGCGGAGTGCTGCGTTTCTGCGGCTTGCGGGCTGACGGGTGAGGTTGTCATGGCGAGCAGGTTCGGCTTAATGGATACAGTCTCCATTGTATTACCGGGTGTAGCTGCGTGGCTTTGGGGGCGAACCGCATCAGTGTCCCCAAAAAGCCTTGGCCAGCACGCCCAGCGCGCCCAAGGCGCATACCGCCAGCAGCACGCCGCGCACGGCACGCGGGGGCAGGCGGTGGCGCAACCGGTTGGAGACCGCAAAACCGGCCAGCAGGAAAGGCGCCAGGCTGAGCGCCAGCCCGGCGTGATAGCCCGTGTAGCGCTTGGCCCAGGCCAGCATCGCCAGCGAGAAGATCGAGCCCAGGAACAGCACCATGCCCAGCGTGGCGCGCAGGCGCGGCGGCGCCGCGTGCTGCATCACGATGGCAATGGGCGGCGCGCCCACCGAGGTCATGGTGCCCATGATGCCGGAGGCCACGCCCGCGCCGGACACGCGCCCGGGCGTGGCGGAAAAGTGCAGGCCCGCCGCGCTCAGCGCTACGGCCACCAGGATCAGCCCGGCAAATAGCACGCCCAGCGCCTGCGGCGCGAAGCGCGTCATGGCGTAGATGGCGATCAGCGTGCCGACGGCGCGGCCCGCCAGCGCGTAGGACACCGAGGGCCAGTCGATGGCGGCGCGCTCGCGCAGCGCGGTCAAGAGCGAAATGAAGCCGCCCAGTGTCAGCAGCGGCCCCGGCGCCAATTGGGGAAAGAACATGGCCGCCACCGGCGCCGCGAACATGGCGAAGCCCACGCCGCCCACGCCCTGCGCGATCGCGGCGCCGAACACCACGGCGGCCATGGTGGCGTACTGGAGAAGATCGGGGTACGGCAGGGAAGATGTCATGCCTGGATGTGTTCTTACTATGTATACGATAGTCTATCCAGGATTTTTCCGAATTTCATGAAGCGCTTCAAAAACTAGGGTAATCCCCTGATTTTCTGGCGATATTCATGGATTCTTCAGAATTATCGCTTTCCCTAGGCGCTGCATATTTCGATTGGTATGGCTACAAACGAAATATAGTATACCGAATGTGGTGATACGACAGCCACGCATACAAGGGGAATAGCACATGCAAGCGGACGTAGTGCTCAACGCTGCTCACTGGATGTACCTGATCAGCGTGGCCGCCATCATCCTGACGATGATCTTGCGGGCCAATGTGGTGGTGCCGTCGGTGATCGGCACCTTTCTGGTGGTGCTTGCCATCACGGGCAATCCGATCAGCGCCCTGATAGGCATCTTCTCGGCCAGCTTCGTGGCGGCCAAGGAGCTGTTCAACATCTTTCTGGTGATCACCTTCATGACGGCGCTGCTCAATGCGCTGAAGACCTTGCAGGCGGACGTGCGCATGGTGCAGCCGTTTCGCCGCGTCATGCGGGGCGGGCATTCGTCCTTCCTGATCATCGCCCTCTGTACTTACGTGATCTCGCTGTTCTTCTGGCCCACGCCGGCGGTGCCGCTGGTGTCCGCCATCCTGCTGCCCGCGGCCATCGCGGCAGGCCTGCCGCCGCTGGCGGGCGCCATGGCCATTGCCATCGCCGGCCAGGGCATGGCCTTGTCCTCGGACTACGTGATCGGCGTGGCGCCCAGCATCAGCGCCAAAGCAGCGGGGGCGGCGGTCAGCGCCGCCGTGGTCGCGGACCGCGCGCTGGTGTTGTCGCTGATCACAGGCGGGGTGGCGCTGGTGGCCGCCTATCTGCTGATCCGCAAGCACATCGTGCCGGCCGACGCGGCGCTGCTGTCCGCCTGGCAGGCCCGCGCGCAGGACGGCAGCCTGGCGCGCATTGAGCAGTCTGGCTCTTTCGATAAGGCCGAACTGGCCCGCGGCACCATGGGCGCCGATCCCTCCCTGCCTAGCGGCCCGGCCCTGAGCGACGAGGAGCGCCGTCGAGTGCGCTGGTCCAAGACCTTCGCGGTCGTGACCCCGCTGGCCTTCCTGGCGGTGATCGCCGTCATGGTGCTGCCGCGCCTGTTCCCGTCCCTGCCCGCGCTGCGTGGCGGCGACGCGGCGGCGCTGGTGGGCGGCGTGGCGTTCGTGGTGATGATGCTGGTGACCCTGGCCGCGGAAGGCCCGCGCAAGATGCTGGACGTCTGTCCGGAACACGTCACCGACGGCTTTGTGTTCGCCTTCAAGGCCATGGGTTCGGTGCTGCCGATCGCCGGCTTCTTTTTCGTGGGCGCCAACGAAACCGCCGCGCAGATCCTGGGCGTGCCGCAGGCGCAGGCGCCGGGCCTGCTGTTCGAGGTGATTTCCGCCGGCCAGCACCTGATCCCCGAAAACCACTTCCTGGTGGCCTTTGGCGTGCTGCTGGTCGGCATGATCACCGGCATCGACGGTTCCGGCTTTGCCGGCCTGCCCCTGACCGGCACGCTGTCGGGCGCCCTGGGCCCGGTGGTGGGCGTGGACCCGGCGACGCTGGCGGCGGTGGGCCAGATGGGCGCGGTCTGGACCGGGGGCGGCACGCTGATCGCCTGGTCCTCGCTGATCGCGGTGGCAGGCTTCGCGCGGGTGAACGTGTTGTCGCTGGTGCGCGCCCTGCTGTTGCCGGTGCTGCTGGCGCTGTTCGTTTCGACGATCTGCGCGGTGCTGATCTGGAGTTGAACCCTGTTTGTGGCGCTGCTTTGGGGTCCCTGCGGGGACCCTTTTTTCCAAGGGCGAGGTCGATACCGGGCAGGGGTTTACACGTATCGATCCATATTGATTAAAGTATACAATGTTCATAAGTAAGCCAGCCCGCTCAGGCACTCGCGGCCAGCCGGGCGCAGACCAAGGAAGCGCTCCCGTGGACGATCTCTCGCAGCAAACATTCCTGAATCACATCGGCGGCAGCTGGATGCCCAGCGGCACCGGCAAGACCGCGCCCAATATCAACCCGGCAGATACCGCCGACATCGTCGGCCGTTTCCAGGTCTCGGACGCCGAGGATGCGCGCCAGGCGGTGGCCGCCGCCGAAGCCGCCTTTGCCGGTTGGCGCGATACGCCGATTTCCAAGCGCGCCGCCATCCTGTTCCGCGCGGCCCAGCACCTGGAAGACCACGCCAACGACATCGCGCGCGAATTGACCCGGGAAGAGGGCAAGAGCCTGAACCTGGCCAAGGACGAGGTACTGCGCTCGGCGCAGACGATCCGCTTCTATGCGGTGGAAGGGCAGTCGTTTACGGGCGAAACCTATCCCAACGACGATCCGGATATGGTGGTCTACAGCCAGCGCGAACCGCTGGGCGTGGTGACGGTGATTTCCCCCTGGAACTTTCCCATTTCCATTCCCGCCCGCAAGATCGCCCCGGCGCTCATCACGGGCAACACCGTGGTGTTCAAGCCCTCGTCCGACGCGCCCATGTCGGGCTACCGGCTGGCCGAGGCTTTCGTGCAGGCTGGCTTGCCGGCCGGGGTGCTGAATTTCCTGACCGGCCCGGCCGGCGCGGTGGGCGAGGCCATTACGGGCGCGCGCGCGGTGCGGGCGATTTCCTTTACCGGCTCCACCGCCGCGGGCGAACAGATCCACCGGACCGCTGGGCTGACCACCCGCACGCAGATGGAGCTGGGCGGCAAGAATCCGCTGATCGTGCTGGCGGACGCCGACCTGGACCGTGCCGTGGACCTGGCGGTGAAGGGCGGATTCTCGCTGAGCGGCCAGGCCTGCACCGGCACCAGCCGGGTGCTGGTCGACAAGCGCGTGCGCCAGGCCTACACCGACAAGCTGCTGGCCCGCATCAAGGCGCTGACCATAGGCAACGGCCTGGACGGCAACTTCGACCTGGGGCCGCTGGCCACCGCCAAGCAGCTGGACAACGTGCTGGGCTATGTGGCCGTCGGCAAGCAGGAAGCCACCCATCTGTACGGCGGCGAGCGCCTGACGGGCGCCGGGTTCGAGCGCGGGTATTACGTGTCGCCGGCGTTGTTCACCGACGTTACGCAGCAGATGCGCATCGCCCGGGAAGAGATCTTCGGGCCCGTGATCGCGCTGATCGAGGTGGACGGCTACGAGGACGCCATTGCCAAAGCCAACGACACCGAATATGGCCTGTCGGCCGCCATCGCCACCACCGATGCGCGCTACGCGCACCGGTTCGCCCGCGACATCCAGGCCGGCACGGTCAAGATCAACCGGACCACCACCGGCAACCTGATCAACGCGCCGTTCGGCGGGCTGAAGCATTCCAGCACCTCCACGTTCCGCGAATCGGGACGCGTGGGGCTGGAGTTTTACACGCAGATCAAGACTGTCTACCGCGCCGGCTGAGGCCGCGGTTCCTAAACGCAAGCAGAGGAGGTCATCCCCATGAAGCAGGTCTATCGTCTGGAACTTGAAGAAGCGCGCGTGATGGTGCGCGCGGCCATCGCCAAATCGGAAGAGATCGGCGTGTTGGAGACGATTTGCATCGTCGACGACGGCGGCTATCCCATTGCGCTGGAGCGCATGGACGGCGCCCGCATCACCGGCCCGCAAATCGCCTGGAACAAGGCCTTCACGGCGGCCGGGCACAAGCGTTCCACGCACTTGTTCAACACCCCGCCCAATGGTCCGGCGCTGCCCGGCAACGAAGCCTTCGGCATCCAGTGGAGCTTCGACGGCAAGTTCGCCGTATTCGTCGGCGGCTTTCCCATCGTGGTGAACAACGAGGTGATCGGCGGCGTGGGCCTGAGCGGCGGCAATGGCGAACAGGACACCAAGGCCGGCCTGGCCGCCTTGGCGGCCCTGGCGACGCTGCTGGAGCCGCGCGGCATGAAGGTGCTGGTCGAGGCGGACATCAAGAAATAAGCGAGGCCGGCCATGGCATACCGCGTGCATATCCTGCAAACCGACGAGTCGTTCCAGGTCGAAGAAGGCGAATCCGTGCTGCAGGCCGCCGAGCGCTCGGCGGTGAAGTTGCCGCACGAGTGCACCTTTGGCGGCTGCGGCACCTGCCGCATCAAACTGGAGTCCGGCGCCGTGGAGTACGAAGAGTTCCCCATGGCCTTGACGCCGGAGGAGGCGGCCGAAGGCTATGCGCTGGCCTGCCAGGCCCGGCCCCTGGGCGATCTTTGCATCAGCGTGGCCAGCAGCCGGCAGTCGTTTCCGGAACCGCGCCGTCTGCCGGCCACCATCCACTGCATCGAAAAGTTCTGCGACGACGTCATCCACCTGACCTTGGCGCTGCCGCAAGAGGGCATGGACTATGTGCCGGGCCAGTACATGAACGTGGTGCTGCCCGACGGCGAGACGCGCAGCTTTTCCATGGCCTCGACGCCCGCCGGCGGCCTGGTGGATTTCCACGTGCGCCGCATCCCCGGCGGGCGCTACACCGACCAGTGGCTGGGCCAGGCGCAGGCCGGCGCCGGCGTGGAGATCGAAGCGCCGCTGGGCGTGTTCAGCTATCACGAGGAAGACTGGCGGCCGCTCATCATGATGGCCACCGGCACGGGCATCGCGCCCATCAAGGCCATTCTGGAGTCGCTGCTGGACAACGAAGACTGCCCGCCCGTCACGCTTTACTGGGGCATGCGCACCGAGGCCGACCTTTATCTGCGCGAGGTGATCGAAAGCTGGGCGGGAAGACTGTACGAGTTCAACTTCGTGCCGGTACTGTCGCGCGCGGGTGCGGACTGGCTGGGTCGCCGCGGCCACGTGCAGCAGGCAGTCCTGGAGGACCACCAGGATCTGTCCGAGCACGCTTTCTACCTATGTGGCGCGCCGGAGATGATCCGCGAAGCCAAGAGCCTCCTGGCCGCGCGCGGCGCCAGTCTGGACCACATGTATTCCGACAGCTTCACCTTCCAGCACGCGCTGGCCGCCGCCTGAGCGGCCACGCATGCCTATTTAGCGGTACACCAGCACCGGCAGGCGCGTGCGCGCCAGCACGCGCTGGGTTTCGCTGCCCAGCAGAAAGCCCGTCATGCCATGGCGGCCGTGCGAACCCATGATGATCAGGTCGCAGCCCTGGTTCTGCGCCGCTTCGACGATGGCCTCGTGGGGGTGGTCGTTGACCGTGACCACGGCGTTGCATGGCACCAGCGCGTGGCGCGCTTCCATTTCCAGGTTGTCCAGGTAGGTTTGCGCGTTCTTGCGCGCCTGGTCGGTATGCTGCGCCTGCGTGGTGCCCAGCATTTCGGCCTGGTAGACCAGCAGATGGTCCTCCGGGATGGCGCGGATGAGCGTGATGGTGGCTCCCATTTCCTTGGCGAAAACAAGAGCGCGCTTGAAAGCCGATTCGGACAGCAGGGAGCCGTCCACGGCGACGAGCAGGTGCTTATACATGTTGCCTCTCCTTTAGGGAAAGGAATAGGGAGCAACTCGCCAATCCAGTATAGGCTCGCCGTCAGGCGCAATCCAGTCCTGCATACGGACGAGGTTCCCGGGGGGGCCCGCCGCGCATATTTCCAAAAGAAGCCGAACCCGGGCTGCAACATAACCTCATATCGACTAAGTATTTTTCCGCGCCGCGCGGCGATGACAGAATCGGTTCGACGCCTTGAACCTACTTCCGGAAACGAACTTCCATGTCATCGCCACGCCGCCAGGCTTATGCCCGCGTACTTGCCATAGCGGGCAGTCCGTCGCAACGCTCCCGTTCCTCGGTGCTGCTGCGGCACGCTGCCGGGATCCTGCAGTCGCGGGGCCTGGGTGTCGGCGAACTGGGCTTGCGCGACATCCCGGCCGAAGAACTGATAGAAGGCAACTACGCCAGCGCCGCGGCCAATACGCTGCGCGCGCGGGTAGCGGCGGCGGATGCGGTGCTGATTTCCACGCCGGTCTACCAGGCTTCGTTTTCCGGCGGCTTGAAGGCGGTGCTGGATTTGCTGGATCCCAAGGCCCTGGCGGGCAAGGTAGTGCTGCCCATCGCCACGGGCGGCAGCCCCGCGCATCTGCTGGCGCTGGAATATGGCCTGAAGCCCGTGCTGTCCGCGCTGGGCGCGCGCCACATTCTGGCGGGCGTCTATGCCACCGATGCGCAGGTCCGCGTGGATGAATTCGGCGTGGGTGAGATCGACGCCGAGGCGCGGCGGCGGCTGGAGGACTCGGTGGAGCGCCTGTCCGAACAGGTGCTGCCGCGCGGCGCATCTGTCAATCAATCCTACGACCTGGGTCGGCTCGCGCTTGCGGGCAGTTTCAGCGTGTGACCCATGCGCCGCGCCCACGCCTACACCCCTCCCGATACGCCGATCCTGCGCTGGCTCGCGCCCGCGCTGCTGGCGGCGCTGTGGCTGGGCAGCGGCGAGACGGCCAGGCAGGTCCTGCCGCCGCTGAGCCTGCTTGCGCCGCTTCTATACCAGACGGTGCGCGGCATACGCGCGGTGGACCCGGCGCTGGTCGAGACCGGCCGGTCGCACGATTTGAGCGGCTGGCCTCTTTACCGGGACGTGCTGCTGCCGGGCGCGTTGCCGTTCATCCTGACGGGCCTGCGGCAGGGGCTGGGACTCTTATGGCTGAGCTTGATAGCGCTGGAACTCTACGCGACGCCGGCGGGCCCGGGCAGGCTGCCGCTGTTGGACAGCGTTCCTCCGGGCGCGGCGACGCTGTTGCTGGGGGTCGCGCTGTACGCGGGCCTCGGTCTGGGCTCGGGGGCGCTGGTAGGCGTGCTGGAGCGCTGGCTGCTGCGCTGGAGGCCGCGATGATGTTTATCAATCCCAATGAGTTTGAACTGTTGCAGCACCTGGACGCGCGCGCGCGGACGGAGCCGGACGAAGCGTCCGAGCCTGCACCGCAAGCTGCGCTGCGCGTGACCTTGCGCAAGCTTGCCAAGCGTTATGGCGACCGCATTGCATTGCAGGCGCTGGACCTGGAGATTGCGGCCGGCGAGTTCGTGGCGGTGGTCGGGCGCGCCGGCAGCGGTAAAAGCACCTTGCTGCAGTTGCTGGCTGGCCAGCTTGCGCCCAGCGGCGAGCAGGGCGGAGAGCCGAGCCGCTCGCCGCTGCTGTTCGACAACTTTCCCAACTGGGCGCCCGACAGCCGTGTGCGCCTCTTGCTGCCGGACGCGCGCCTGCTGCCCTGGAAGACCGTGCTGCACAACGTGGCCCTGGGCCTGCCCGGCACGGCGCAGGCGGCAGATGCGTTGCGGCAGGTGGGCCTGGACGGCCACGGTGGCGACTGGCCCGCGCAGCTGTCCGAGGCCCAGTGTCAGCGCGTGGCGCTGGCCCGGGCCTTGGCGCGCCACCCCGGCCTGCTGTTGCTGGACGAGCCTTTCGAGGGGTTGGACGCGCTGAGCCGCATCGAGGCGCAGCGGCTGCTGGCAGACCTCTGGCGCCAGCAGGGCTTTACCGCCGTGCTGGCGACCCACGACGTGGCCGAGGCCGTGGCGCTGGCGGATCGCATCCTGGTGCTGGACGAAGGCGGCGTGGTGCTGGACGAGCGTGTCGGCCTCGCGCATCCACGCGTGCGCGGCTCGGCCGCGCTCGCCGCGTTGGAGGCCCGTGTGCTGCGCGCCGCGCTGCGCCAGCAAGACACCCCAGACGCCGATCGGCCGCTGGCGCCCGTCATCCAGATCCGGCATCTGCGGCTCGCGGTCTGAGGCCGCACCCCGTGATTCACGCAGGGGCGGCATGGCGCCGCCCCACACACCAGGAGCAAGACCCATGAGCATTCAATCCATTAACGCCCGCAACCAGTTCCGCGGCAAGATCAAGGAAATCATTCTGGGCCCGGTGGTGTCCGAGGTGGACGTGGATACGCCGGCCGGCATCGTGACCTCGGTCATCACCACCCGGTCGGTCAAGGAACTGGACTTGCAGGTCGGCACCGAGGTGCTGGCCTTCGTCAAGGCGACCGAGGTTTCCGTCGCCAAACTGTGAACCGAGACAGATCCGCGCCGGCGCTTCCCCTGCGCCGGCGTTAGGCATATATTGTCTGCGCGATATCCGGCAATTTCCTCCTGGCTTGTGGCAGCATGTTTTGCGATTCACGGAGAACGGAAAATGCGTCGACTGCAACAATGGTTCATCGGCTGGTTATGCCTGGGGCTGGTTGCCTGCTTCCCCGCCACGGCGCAGACCAAGCTGGACAACGCGCAACTGGATCAGCTGATGGCGCCCGTGGCGCTGTATCCGGATTCGCTGCTCTCGCAAATCCTCATGGGGGCGACCTACCCCGACGATGTCGCGGCGGCCGCCAAGTGGTCGGCCGCGCACACCTCGGAATCCGGCGACAAGGCCGTCAAGGCTGTCGAAGGCGAGGCCTGGGATCCCAGCGTCAAATCCCTGGTGGCATTTCCTTCGGTCATGGACATGATGGGCCGCCAGCCGGACTGGGTGAAGTCCGTGGGCGACGCCTTCCTGGCGCAACCCGACGCTGTCATGGACTCGGTCCAGCGGCTGCGAGTCCAGGCGCAGAAAGCCGGCAACCTGAAGAGCACGCCGCAGCAGAAGGTCACCTCCAACACCACCAACGACAAGACGGTGGTGGTGATCGAGCCGGCCGATCCGCAGGTGGTGTATGTGCCCAGCTACAACCCGACGGTGGTCTACGGCGCCTGGGCCTATCCTTCCTATCCGCCTTACTACTATCCGCCGCCTCCGGGCTCGGTGTTCGCCACCTCGCTGGTGGCCGGCATAGGCTTCGGCCTGGGCGTGGCCGCGGTCAACTCCATGTGGGGCGGGTTCGACTGGGGGCACAACGACGTCGATATCGACGTCAACCGCTACAACAACATCAACGTCAACCAGCGCATCGACCGGACCAACATCAACAACAACAGGACCAACTGGCAGCACAATCCCGCCAACCGCGGCAATACCCCGTATGCGGACCAGGCCAGCCGGCAGCGTTTCGACAGCCAGCGCCAGGCCGGTGTGCAGAGCCGGGCGCAGGGCCAGGGCGGCCGTACGCCGGGCGCGGCGCCGGCCGCCAGTTCCCGCGATGCCGCCCGTGACCGCGCGGCGCAGTCGTTCGAGGGTCGCACCGGGCAATCCATTGCCGGCCATTCCGGACCGTCCGCGGGACGTGGCCAAGGCGCCGCCGGCAGGGGCGATGCCGCAGCCGGCCGCGGGCAAGGACAAGGGCAAGGCCAGCGAGCCGCGCAAGGCGGACAGGGCGGGCAGGGCGCCCGCGACCGGACCCAGGGCGGCGGACAAGCGCAGCACAACCGGCCTTCCTCCAGCGTGTCGACGCAGGACCGCCAGGCCGCGTCCCAGCGCCAGCGCGCGGACGAAGCGGCCGCGCGCGACAGGGGCCGTGCTTCCAATAGCGCCAATGCGCTGAGCGGCGCCGGCAACGGCGATCAGATGCGGCAGCAGCACAGCCGCAGCGAGATGAACCGCGGCGGCGGAGGCGGCGCGCGCGGGGGCGGCCACGCCGGCGGCGGACGCGGCGGTGGCGGCGGCGGACATTTCGGCGGCCGGAGATAAGCACCATGGACAAGGGAACTCTCATGACCATTGCTCGTTTGCGCGCGCTGGGCGCCGCGTCGCTGCTGGCGCTGGGCCTCGCGGCCCCCGTCGCCGCGCAAAGCCTGTATCCGAGCCCGCAGGCCGCCGCCGACGCCTTCGTCGACGCCATGGCCACTGGCGACCTGGACGGACTGGCCAAGGTACTGGGGCCGAATCACCGGAAGATCGTGCCGGGTGGCGTGGCGCAGGACGATATCTACCGTTTCCTGGCGGCCTGGTCGCGCAAGCACGAAATCGTGGCCGACGGCGGCCGTTCCTGGCTGGCGGTCGGGGATTCGGGCTGGACTCTGCCCGTACCCATTGTGCGTGCCGGGCAGGGCTGGCGTTTCGACCCGGCAGCCGGCACGGCGGAAATCCGCCGCCGCGCCATCGGTCGCAACGAACTGACCGCCATCGCGACGCTGCGGGAGTTGCAGGCGGCCCAGGGCCGTTACAAGGACAGCGTGGGCCAAGGGCGCTATGCGAGCCGCCTGGTCAGCCGTCCGGGACAACGCGACGGCCTGTACTGGCCCGAAGTGCCTGGCGCGCCTCAGCAGGCCTACGGCTTGGACGCGCTCAGCATGGGGCCGGAGGTGCCGCTGGACGACGCCTATTACGGCTATCGGTACAAGGTGATGCCGGGCGCCGACGGCAGTTCGTACCGCATCGTCGCCTGGCCGGCCCGCTACGGGCAGACCGGCATCGACACCTTTGTCATCGGTCCCGACGGGCGCGTACTGGAGTCCGACCTGGGACCCGCGTCCGCGGCGCGCGCCGCCGCCTTGCGGGAACGCGATATCAGTGCCGGAACCTGGACCGACGCCGACGCGCAACCCGTTGGCACCAAATGATTTTTCCGGCTTTCGGGGAGTAATCCGCGCACGCCTGTTGCTGGGTCGCAACAGGCGTGTCCGTTTGTCCGCATCGCGTGGCGCGACGCCCTTTTGTCAGCGCGCTGTGCCTAAAATGGCGAGCACCGGGACCCTGCCCGATACCCCTTTGCCGGACCTAGAAATTGAATCCCATGCATTTTGTCCGCTACGCCCTGTTCGGCGTAGGGATGGCGCTGAGCGCCGCGGCGGCCTCGGCCCCGATTTTCGTCCTGAACTCCCTGGACGCCAACGTCAGCATCGTTGATCCGGCCACCTACAAGGAATTGCGGCGCGTGCCCACGGGCAAAGAGCCGCATCACCTGTACCTGACCCCCGACGAAAAGTCGCTCATGGTGGCCAACGCCACCAGCGATTCGATCACGCTGATGGATCCCAAGACCGGTGAAGTGCAGCGCACGCTGACCGGCATTGTCGATCCCTACCAGCTGCAGTTTTCGCCGGACATGAAGTGGTTCGTGACCGCCGCCAACCGCCTGGACCACATCGACATCTATTCCTGGCATCCGCTGGAAAAGGGCTTCGACCTCAAGCTGGTCAAGCGTATCCAGGCCGGCAAGACGCCCAGCCACATCATGATCGACAAGAACAGCACCACGGCCTACGTGACGCTGCAGGACAGCGATCAGCTCATCGCCATCGACCTGGCCACGCAGACGCCGAAGTGGACGGTGTCGGTGGGCAAGACGCCGGCCGACGTGTTCCTGACGCCTGATCAGAAGACCTTGCTGGTGGCGCTGACCGGCGACTCCTACGTCGAGGCCTACGATGTCAGCAACGGCCCGGCCAAGCTGGTGACGCGCATCAAGACCGCCGCGGGCGCCCACGCCTTCCGCGCGCAGGGCGACCACCGCCATCTGTTCGTCAGCAACCGCACCGCCAATTCCATCAGCCGCATCGACCTGCAGACGTTGGCCGTCACCGACACCTTCCCGGTGCCGGGCGGCCCGGACTGCATGGACGTGCTGGCCGACGGCAAGACCCTGCTGGTCACCTCGCGCTGGGCACGCAAGCTCACGGTGGTGGATCTTGAGCAGAAGAAGGTCGTCAATCAGGTGCCGGTGGGCAAGTCGCCTCACGGCGTCTGGACCTTGAACCATGCTCCGACGAGGTAAGAGCCCCCACGCCGCGCCCGCTTGCGCGGGCTTGCTGCCCCCCAAGGGGCAGCGCTTGCCGGCAAAACGACATGTGGCTGTGGCCGTGATGCTCGCGCTGGCCTTTCCCGCCCTGGGAACGGCCGCGCCCGCCACCTGCGACAAGCCGGTCTACCTGACTTTCGATACCGGCCACATGGGCGTGGCCCCGCTGATCGCCGACGTGCTGGCCCGCCACAACGTCAAGGTCACCTTCTTCCTGGCCAACGAGCGCACGCTGACCGACGGCTCCAGCCTGGATAACGTGTGGGCGCCGTGGTGGAAGGCGCGCGCGGCCGAAGGCCATGTCTTCGGCTCGCACACCTACGATCACGTCTATTGGCAGGCCGACCTGCCCGGCGGCAAGTTCCGCGTCAAGCCCAGCGCCGGTCCGGACGCGGGCAAGCGCGCCGAATGGACGCCCGAGCAGTATTGCGCCGAGATCAAGCGGTCCGTCACTCGTTTCCACCAGATGACGGGCAAGAACATGCTGCCGATCTACCGTGCGCCCGGTGGCAAGACCTCGCCTGCGCTGCTGAAGGCGGCCAAGGCCTGCGGCTTCGAGCACGTGGGCTGGGCGCCCGCCGGCTTCCTGGGCGATGAACTGCCCAGCGACAAATACCCCAACGCCCGCCTGCTGGATCAGGCGCTGCGCACCATCAAGCCCGGCGACATCCTGCTGGCCCACCTGGGCATCTGGTCGCGCCAGGACCCCTGGGCGCCGGCCGTGCTGGAGCCGCTGATTGTCGGTTTGCAGCGCAAGGGCTATTGTTTTGCTACCTTGGACGCGCACCCGTCCTACCGCGACTGGATCGCTACTCATCATTGATCATGGATACGCTTAGTCAATTCTTCGGAGAGTGCCAGCAATGGCTCTTCGAAACGGCGATTCAGCCCGCGCTGTTCCACCTGGGCATGAGCAACTTCATCGAAGACGGCTACGACGCCACCATGTGGCTGCTGGTCGGCCTGCTGCAGATCGCGGTGCTGGTGCTGATATTCGGCCCCTTGCAGCGCCTGCGCCCCGTGGAGGCCGTGACCGACCGCCGCCAGATCGGCATCGACGTGCTGTACACGCTGATCCACCGCCTGGGCGCGTTCCGCCTGTTGCTGTTCTTTACCGTGGACCCGCTGTGGGACAGCGTGTTCGGGCAACTGCACGTCTGGGGCTTCGCGGCCTTCCAGCTGGACCAGTACTGGCCCGGCGTCACGGACAAGGCCTGGGTCAGCCTGATCATCTACCTGCTGCTGTTCGACGCGGTCGACTACTTCTACCATCGCGCCCAGCATCGTTTCGGTTGGCTCTGGGCATTGCATGCGGTGCACCATAGCCAGCGCCAGATGACGATCTGGAGCGACGACCGCAACCATCTGCTGGACGACATGCTGCGCGACGTGCTGGTGGTATTCGTGTCGCAGCTGGTGGGCGTGCCGCCCGCGCAGTTCGTCATGGTGGTGGCCATTACCCAGCTGGCGCAGAGTTTCTCGCACGCCAATCTGCGCATGCATTTCGGCGCCATCGGCGAGCGCCTGCTGGTCAGCCCGCGCTTTCACCGCCATCACCACTCCATCGCCTACGACGCGTCTTCGCCAGGGCCGGTGGGCGGCTACAACTTCGGCGCGCTGTTCCCCATCTGGGACGTGCTGTTCCGCACCGCCCGCTTCGGCGTGGGCTACGGCCCTACCGGCATCCATGACCAGCAGGCGGAACTGGGCGGGCGCGATTACGGCCGCAGCTTCTGGTCGCAGCAGTGGCTGGGCTTGAAGCGCATGGTCGGCCGCGATCGCGAGCCTGCCGCCGCGCCACCGGCGCCGCCGGCTTCCGCGGAACGCGCCTGAGAACTGCCCCACGCGCTTTCCCGGTTGGAAACGCGCAAATAAAAACGAGCCCGGTAGGGCTCGTTTTTATTTGGGAGGATCGGTCTGGAAGCCCGTTTCAGGGCTGACCGTCGTGCGTGGTCTCCCGCTTGATCTCGCCGTGCCGGCGTTCCATTTCCTGGCGCAGTTCGCGGCGCAGGCGCGCGGCTTCCATGCGTTGCTTTTCTTCCAGGTTGCGCGGTTCCAGGGGCGGCACCGCGGTCGGCGCGCCCTGCTCATCCACCGCCACCATCGTGAAGTAACAGCTGTTGGTGTGGCGCACCAGCTTCTTGCGGATGTCCTCGGTGACGACCTTGATGCCGATTTCCATCGAGGTGCGGCCGGTGTAGTTCACGGCTGCCAGGAAGGTCACCAGTTCGCCCACGTGGATGGGTTCGCGGAACACCACCTGGTCCACGGACAGGGTCACCACATATTGGCCGGCGTACCGGCTGGCACAGGCGTAGGCCACCTGGTCCAGGTACTTGAGGATGGTTCCGCCGTGCACATTTCCCGAGAAATTCGCCATGTCCGGCGTCATCAGGATGGTCATCGACAGTTGGTGGCTAAAGGCTTCGTCCATGGCGGTCGTTCAATCTTGAATAAAACACCTATGGTAGCGGCAGGCGACTGTCATGGCTGGGTCTTTTCAGTGTTTTCCGCAGGCGCTTCCACCAATTCTTCGGGCGGCACGTCACGCAGCAGGGCGGGCGGCGTCCACAACCCATCCAGCAGCGCCGGCTCGGGCGCATAGACGCGCAGCAGCAGGCTTGCCGGCCCGGCGGCGGGCAGGGGCAGCCAGTTGGACTGTTCCTCGGGCGCGGGGGGCGCGTGGCTGATGCGCAGGTCCAGCGAACCGTCGGCGTTGTAGCGCAGGGGATCGCGGTCGCCCAGCGCGTAGCGGCTCAGCGGATTGGCAAACGGCATGCCTTGCGCATCGTAGGCCGCCAGCGACCAGAGCGCCGCGGCGGGCGGCAACTGGCCGCTCTCGAAATGCAGCGTGTAGCCGTGCGCGCCATCCAGCGGCGCGCCCTGGCTGTCGGCGGCCAGCAGCAGCACGCTCAGGTCTTCGGGCAGGCCCGCGCCCGGCTGCGCTTGCGCCGTCAGGGCGCGCCGCAGATAGGAATTGCCGTAGACGCCGAGGTTGGCGGTTTCCTGGTGCCAGCCGTTCACGCTGCGCACCGTGCCGCCGGCAGCGGCCGTCATCCGCTCGCGCGCCGTTCGCAGGCCGCGCCGCATGCCTTGTTTGGCGGGGTGGCCGAGTTGAGCGAAGTCGAACGGCCGGCCGGCGATGAGACCCGCGCCGCGCAGCTTGGCCAGCACTGGCTGGTCGGTGGGATGCGGCGGATTCTTGCGCAGCAGCTCGGCCGCGTACTCGAAGTAGGCGTCGGTCGGCATGGATTCAACCTGCTCGCGCACGGGGATCCGCAGATTGAGGGAAGGATCGGATTTCACCCGCTGCGCCTGCGCGGGCAAATTCCATTGCGCCAGCGGCGTCAGCACGAAGCCGTCCTGCAAGCCGTGGACTGCGGGGTAGTCCGCTGGCCCGCCCGTCTGGATCAGGTTCTTGGCCCAGATATGGGCGGTAGGCGCGTCGATGCGCGCCATGCCAGAGGGCAGCACGCCGTTCCAGCCCGGCGGCACGATCACGGTATTGCCCTTGGCCGTGCCGGTGCTGCGCTTGCCCAGCATGGCGAACACGTCGGTCCACATGTCCAGCAGCGTCAGCGTGTAGAGCCGGCCCTGGGTATCCGGCACTGACAGCACCACCGGCCCGGAAGTCAGGTCCAGCCAGGCGGCGCTGCGCAGCATGTCGGGATTGGCCCAGGGCGTTGCGGCGCCGGGCTGCGGCAGCGCGCGCCCGTGCAGGAAGGTATTGGCCGGGGCGCCCTCGGCGCCGCGCGACGGATGGGTGAACTGGCGGCGGGTCAGGTCCATCGTGACCAGCGGATAGAAATAGAGATAGCCTTCCATCGCCGCCTGGTGGGCTGCTTCGGTGGCGGCGGCGGCCGGGGTCGGGGCGGAGGGCGCCGCCACGACGGGCGTGGCCGGCGCCAGCGCGGCGACGGCGGCGAAAGACAGGGCCAGGGCAACAAGGCGGCGCATCGGCGCTCCTACGGACATGCGGGGGAAAAGAGGGAGATCGGGCCGGCGTGGCGTCCCCGCAGCGGGAAGCTTGCGGCCAGTCCAGGCAGCCGAGAATGGTAGCAGCCGCGGGATCATCCAAAATCTGCGAAAAAACCCGATTTGGCATCCAAATCTCAGACATAAGGACGGGCCAGTCTTAGGACTGATCTCATGGCGCGGCCGTCGCGCAAGGCCTATACTCGGGAAAATGTCCTTGGAAGTCGTAGGGCCTTTTCGCTTCGGCGGCCTTAAGGCTTTCTTCATTCACCAGGAGAGGAGTGTTTCATGGTCAACATGAATCGCCGCCAGTTCTTCAAGGTGACCGGTGCGACGCTGGCAGGCTCCAGCCTGGCTTTGCTGGGGGCTGCCCCCGGCACGGCCATGGCCGAAGTCCGCCAGTACAAGCTTGCGCGCATGACTGAAACGCGCAACACCTGTCCCTACTGTTCGGTCGCCTGTGGACTGCTGATGTACGGCTTGGGCGACGGCTCCAAGAACGCCCGTGCCAGCATCATGCACATCGAAGGCGACCCGGACCACCCCGTCAACCGCGGCACGCTCTGTCCGAAGGGCGCTGCCCTGATCGACTTCATCCACAGCCCCAACCGCCTGAAGTACCCGGAATACCGGGCGCCAGGTTCGGACAAGTGGGTACGGATGTCGTGGGACGACGCCCTGACCCGCATCACCAAGCTCATGAAGGCCGACCGCGACGCGAACTTCGTCGAGAAGACCGCGGATGGCAAAACCGTCAACCGGTGGCTGACCACCGGCATGCTGGCGGCCTCGGCAAGCAGCAACGAGGTCGGCTACATCACGCACAAGACCGTGCGCAGCATGGGGATACTGTCATTCGACAACCAAGCCCGTGTCTGACATGGCCCGACGGTGGCAGGTCTTGCCCCGACGTTTGGCCGTGGAGCGATGACGAACCATTGGGTCGACATCAAGAACGCGGACGTAGTACTGATCATGGGCGGCAATGCCGCCGAGGCCCACCCTTGCGGGTTCAAATGGGTCACGGAAGCAAAAGCCCATAACAAGGCGAAGCTGATCGTCGTGGATCCGCGCTTCACGCGCTCGGCATCCGTGGCGGACTTCTACGCGCCCATACGCACCGGCACCGACATCATTTTCCTGGGCGGCGTCATCAAGTATCTGCTGGATAAGGACAAGATCCAGCACGAGTACGTGCGCAACTACACGGACTTTTCCTTCATCGTGCGCGAAGACTTCGCGTTCGACGCAGGCCTGTATTCCGGCTACGACGCCGAAAAGCGCACCTACAACAAGGCCAGCTGGGACTACGAGCGCGGCGACGACGGCTACGTCAAGACCGATCCGACGCTGGCGCACCCGCGCAGCGTCTACCAGCTGCTGAAGAAGCACTATTCGCGCTACACCGAGGACATGGTCGAGCGCGTCTGCGGCACGCCCAAGGACAAGTTCCTGAAGGTGTGCGAGATGCTGGCTTCCACCGCCACCACCAACCGCGCCGCGACCATCCTCTACGCGCTGGGCTGGACGCAGCATTCCATCGGTTCGCAGATCATCCGCACCGGCGCCATGGTGCAGCTGCTGCTGGGCAACATCGGCATCGCCGGCGGCGGCATGAATGCGCTGCGCGGGCACTCGAACATCCAGGGTCTGACCGACCTGGGCCTGATGTCGAACCTGCTGCCCGGCTACATGACCTTGCCCAACGAGCCCGAACAGGACTACGGCAAGTACATCGAGTCGCGCACGCAGAAGCCCTTGCGGCCCAACCAGCTGAGCTACTGGCAGAACTACAGCAAGTTCCACGTGAGCCTGATGAAGGCCTGGTGGGGCAAGTCCGCCACGGCCGAAAACAACTGGGCGTTCGATTACCTGCCCAAGCTGGACAAGCTCTACGACATGCTGCAGGTCTACGAGCTCATGTTCCAGGGCAAGATGAACGGCTACCTTGCCCAGGGCTTCAATCCCCTGGCCGCCGCGCCCAACAAGGCCAAGCTGAATGCCGGCTTCGCCAAGCTGAAGTTCCTGGTCATCATGGACCCGCTGGTCACCGAGACCTCCGAGTTCTGGCGCAACGCGGGCGAAGCCAACGATGTGGATCCGTCCAAGATCCAGACCGAGGTCTTCCGCCTGCCGACCACCTGTTTTGCCGAGGAAGACGGCACGCTGGTGAACTCCGGCCGCTGGCTGCAATGGCACTGGAAGGGCGCCGAACCTCCGGGCGAGGCCAAGAGCGACATCGAGATCATGGCGCTGCTGTTCACGCGCCTGCGCAAGATGTACCAGGACGAGGGCGGCAAGTACCCCGACCCCATCGTCAACCTGTCCTGGCCGTACTCCAATCCGCAGAATCCCACTGCGGAAGAGTTGGCCAAGGAATACACGGGCAAGGCACTGGTGGAACTGACGGATCCCAAGGACCCGTCCAAGGTGACGCGCAAGGCTGGCGAGCAGTTGGCCGGCTTCGCGGAACTGCGCGACGATGGTTCCACCATCAGCGGCTGTTGGATCTTCGCCGGCGCCTGGGGCCCCGGCGGCAACCTGATGGCGCGGCGCGACAACAGCGATCCGACCGGCATAGGCCAGACCCTGAACTGGGCCTGGGCCTGGCCGGCCAATCGCCGCGTCCTGTACAACCGCGCGTCCTGTGACCTGACGGGCAAGCCGTTCGACCCGCGCCGCAGCCTTGTTTCGTGGAACGGCAAGTTTTGGACCGGCGCCGACATCCCCGACTTCAAGGGCGACGAGAACCCCGACGGCGGCATGGGTCCGTTCATCATGAATCCCGAGGGCGTGGCGCGCTTCTTCGCGCGGGCGGGCATGGCCGAAGGGCCGTTCCCCGAGCACTACGAACCCTTCGAGACGCCGCTGGGCTACAACCCGCTGTATCCGAAGGCCAAGGGCGTCACCAGCAATCCGGCCGCGCGGGTCTTCAAGGACGACCTGGCCGCGATGGGCACGGTGGACAAGTTCCCCTACGTGGCCACGACCTACCGCCTGACGGAGCACTTCCACTACTGGACCAAGCACGTCCGCATCAACGCGATCCTCCAGCCGGAGCAGTTCGTGGAGATCGGCGAGGCGCTGGCCAAGGAATTGGGCATCGCCAACGGTTCGCGCGTGAAGGTGTCGTCCAACCGCGGCTACATCAAGGCGGTCGCGCTGGTCACCAAGCGCCTGCGCGCGCTGACCGTCGAGGGCAAGACGGTGCATCACGTGGGCATCCCCATCCACTGGGGCTTCGTGGGCCTGGCCAAACCCGGCTTCCTCACCAACACCCTGACGCCGTTCGTGGGCGACGGGAATTCCCAGACGCCGGAATTCAAGTCGTTCCTGGTGCAGGTCGAGAAGGCTTAAGGAGACCGTCATGTCCATGCAATCCCTAGACATCAAGCGGCGCTCCGCCACCACCACGCCGCCGCCCGGCATCCGCGAGCCCATCACGGGCTCGGTAGCCAAGCTGATCGACGTCTCCAAGTGCATCGGCTGCAAGGCCTGCCAAAGCGCCTGTATGGAATGGAACGATCTGCGCGACGAGATCGGCACCAACGTGGGCGTCTATGACAATCCGGCCGACCTGACCGAGCATTCCTGGACGGTCATGCGCTTCTCCGAGTACGAGAATCCGCAGGGCGACCTCGAATGGCTGATCCGCAAGGACGGCTGCATGCACTGCGAGGACCCAGGCTGCCTGAAGGCCTGTCCCTCGCCGGGCGCCATCATCCAGTACACCAACGGCATCGTGGATTTCCACGAAGAGAACTGCATCGGCTGCGGCTACTGCATCACCGGCTGTCCGTTCAACGTG
This sequence comes from Achromobacter sp. FW305-C-30-7, assembly GCF_058783105.1. Lineage (NCBI taxonomy): Bacteria > Pseudomonadati > Pseudomonadota > Betaproteobacteria > Burkholderiales > Alcaligenaceae > Achromobacter > Achromobacter sp. FW305-C-30-7. Next base: position 393,460 of record NZ_JBYSYI010000005.1, read on the forward strand.
CCGCGCATCTCCAAGAAGGACCACAAGGCGTACAAGTGCACCCTGTGTTCCGACCGCGTGGCCGTCGGCCAGGAACCGGCCTGCGTCAAGGCCTGTCCCACCGGCGCCATCGTCTTCGGCACCAAGGAAGACATGACGCAGCACGCCGAGGAACGGATCGTCGACCTCAAGTCACGCGGCTTCGACAAGGCAGGCTTGTACGACCCGCAGGGCGTGGGCGGCACCCACGTCATGTATGTGCTGCATCACGCCGACCAGCCCGGGCTGTATCACGGGCTGCCCAAGGACCCGCAGATCAGTCCCATGGTTTCGCTATGGAAGGGCCTGTCCAAACCCGTGGGCGTGGCCGTGATGGCCTTGACCGCGCTGGCGGGCTTCTTCCATTACGCCCGCGTTGGCCGCAACGAGGTGTCCGAGGAAGACGAACGCCGTGCCGAAGAGGAGGTGCGCCATGAGTGAAGACCGCCACTACCGCCGCATCAAGCGCTATACGCCGGGCGAACGCACCAACCACTGGATCATCGCCTTCACGTTCATCCTGTTGGCGCTGTCCGGGCTGGCGCTGTTCCACCCGTCCATGTACTGGCTGAGCAACCTGTTCGGAGGCGGCCCCTGGACACGCATCCTGCATCCCTTCATCGGGGTGGTGATGTTCGCCTGCTTCGTCGTGTTCGCCGGCCACATGTGGCGGCACAACCTCATGACGAAGGCCGACCGCCAGTGGATGCGGCAACTGAACGATGTGGTCGAGAACCGCGAGGAAAAGCTGCCCGAAGTCGGCAAGTACAACGCCGGCCAGAAGCTGCTGTTCTATGTGCTGATCCTGTGCATGCTGGGCCTGTTCGTCAGCGGCATCGTGATCTGGCGCGAGTACTTCGCGTTCTATTTCCCGATCTGGGTCATCCGCGCCGCCTCGGTGCTGCATGCCGTCAGCGCACTGGTGCTGATCTGCGCCATCATCGTGCACATTTACGCGGCGATCTGGGTCAAGGGTTCCTTGACTGCGATGCTGCGCGGGTACGTGACGGCAGGGTGGGCGTGGAAGCATCACCGCGCCTGGTTCCGCGAACAAATCCGAAAATAGAAAGGGAAGAAGGGCCCCCACGGCGCGCGCACTGCGTGCGTGCCGCTTGCTCTGCGGCAAAGGGGGTCTTCTCCCGGCCCCCACATACTCACCCAACGGCTGCTATCCTTCTCCTTGAAGGCTGGCAGCCGTGTTTTTTTATCTGGAGACGCAAGTGCAGCGAATTCTTCCGCGCGGCGAGATCGAAGCGCTAGACCACAACCGCATCCCCCGTGTCAGCCTGCCGGAACGCGGGTCGGTGTTCGCCATGCGCGCGGCCCGGTTGCGGCAGCTGGCGGCGGACAGCCCGGTAGCCGACTACCTGCTGCTGATGGCGCATCTGGTCGACGCCCAGCACCGCGCCTTGCAGGATTGCGCGGCGCCCGAAGCGTCCGAAGAACGCATTTCGCTGGCGCAGGCGCATGGCATGCCGCCCCTGCAGGCGGTGGGCTGGCCGCGCGATCCCCTGTGGCGCGGCATACTGGGCCAACTGATAGACCACGTGGCCGGTGTCAAGGACGTGCCGGCCGAGGCCGTCGAGGTCTGCGCCACCTTGCGCCGCGCGCTGGCCGAGAACCCGGAGTCGCTGGAGGACCTGGCCGAGGCCGTGCTGTCCGAACAGGACCAGGGCGTCGACGGCGCCGCGGCGCCTTTCGTGATGGCGGCCTTGCAGGTCTATTGGACCGACCTGGCCAGCCGTTTCGATGAAAAGCAGCTGCCGGTGGCCAGTCCCTTTGGCGTCTGTCCGGTGTGCGCCAGCTTGCCGGTGGCCAGCGTGGTGCGCGTGGGCGGGCAGTTCGAAGGCTACCGCTACCTGTGCTGCAGCCTGTGCGCGACCCAATGGCACATGGTGCGGGTGAAGTGCTCGCACTGCGAAGACGTGGAGTCGGTGGCCTACCAGGCCATCGAAGGCCGCACGCCCGCCATCAAGGCCGAAACCTGCGACCACTGCCATACCTACCGCAAGATCTTCTACCAGGACAAGGACCTGCAGGTGGAGCCCGTGGCCGACGACCTGGCCAGCCTGATGCTGGACGTGCTGGTCGGCGAGGCCGGCTATTCGCGGGCCAGCGGCAATCCGCTGCTGTGGCACGGATCGGAGGAATAGCATGGCTGCGCATACGCCCGATGGCGGCGCGGCCGCGATCTCCGACATTCCTTCCCTGGACCGGCTGCTGAACGCGCCGGGCATGCAAGCCGCGCTGGACCAGCATGGCAGGACCCAGGTGGTGGCGGCCCTGCGCCACGACCTGGACGCGATGCGCGAACGCGCGCTGGCCGGCGGGCTGCCGCGCCAGGAACTCGATGCCGACGCCGTGGCGGCGCGCGTGGCCGCGGCGCTGGCCCGCGCCGCCGAGCCGAAGCTGCGGGCGGTGTACAACCTGACCGGCACCGTGCTGCACACCAATCTGGGCCGGGCGCTGCTGCCCGACGAGGCGGTGGCCTCGGTGCTGCGCGCGCTCACGACTCCCGCCAATCTGGAATTCGATCTGGACACCGGCGGACGCGGCGACCGCGACGACCTGATCGACGAGCTGCTATGTGAACTGACGGGGGCCGAGGCCGCCACCGTCGTCAACAACAACGCCGCGGCCGTGCTGCTGATGTTGAACGCGCTGGCCGACCGGCGCGAAGTGGTGGTGTCGCGCGGCGAACTGGTCGAGATCGGCGGCGCGTTCCGCATCCCCGACATCATGAAGCGCGCCGGCGCCAAGCTGGTCGAAGTCGGCACCACCAACCGCACGCACGCCGCCGACTACGAAAACGCCATCGGCCCGCGCACGGCGATGCTGATGAAGGTGCATTGCAGCAACTATGCGGTCACCGGTTTCACCAAAAGCGTGAGCGTGGCCGAAGTGGCGGCCCTGGCGCATGCGCGCGGCCTGCCGGCCACCGTGGACCTGGGCAGCGGCACGCTGGTTGACCTGACGCAATTCGGCCTGCCCAAGGAAGACACCGTGCGCGAGACCATCGCGGCCGGCGCCGACCTGGTCACCTTCAGCGGCGACAAGCTGCTGGGCGGTCCGCAGGCTGGCTTGCTGGTGGGCAGCAAGGATCTGATCCGCAAGATCAAGAAGAACCCGCTGAAGCGCGCCTTGCGCGTCAGCAAGCTGACCCTGGCGGCGCTGGAGCCGGTGCTGGGCCTGTATCGCGCGCCGGAATTCCTGGCCCAGCGGCTGACCACGCTGCGCCTGCTGACCCGTCCGCAGCGCGACATCCAGCCGCAGGCCGAACGTCTGCGCGGCGCTCTGGCGCACGCGGCGGGCGAGCCGTACGCGGTCGAGGCCGTGCCCATGTTCAGCCAGATCGGCAGCGGCGCCTTGCCGGTGGACCAGCTGCCCAGCTACGGCCTGGCCGTGCGCTACACCGGCAGCGGCCGCGCGGGACGTCATCTGGACAAGCTGGAGACGCGGCTGCGCCGCCTGCCCGTGCCCGTGATCGGCCGTATCGCCGACGACGCCTTGTGGCTGGACCTGCGCTGCCTGGAAGCGCGCGATGAAGCCGACTTCGCCGCGCAGCTGGCGCATCTGGCGGAGCAGGCATGATCATCGGCACCGCCGGCCATATCGACCATGGCAAGACCACGCTGGTGCGGGCGCTGACCGGCGTCGACACCGACAGGCTCAAGGAAGAGAAAGCGCGCGGGATTTCGATCGAGCTGGGCTACGCCTACACGCCCTTGCCCAACGGCGACGTGCTGGGCTTCATCGATGTGCCTGGCCACGAGAAGCTGGTGCACACCATGGCGGCTGGCGCCAGCGGCATCGATTTCGGCCTGCTGGTGGTGGCGGCGGACGACGGCGTCATGCCGCAGACGCGCGAACACCTGGCCATCCTGGCCCTGCTGGGCGTGGCGCGCGGCGCGGTGGCGCTGACCAAGACCGACCGCGCCGACGCCGCGCGGCTGCAGGCGGTACGCGCCGAGATCGCGGAGCTTGCCGCTGGCACCTTTCTGCAGGACGCGCCGTTGTACGCGGTGTGCGCGTCGCAGTCTGGCGATGCGGGCGTGGCGGAACTGAAAGCGCACCTGGACGCCCAGGCGCAGGCCATGCGCCGCCGTGATGGCGCCGGCCTGTTCCGACTGGCCGTCGATCGCGTGTTCACCCTGGCCGGCCACGGCACGGTGGTGACGGGCACAGCCCATGCCGGGCTGGCCCGCGCCGGCGACGAAGCGGCCGATCTGCGGCTGATGCCTGCCGGCACGCGCGTGCGGGTGCGCAGCATCCACGCCCAGAACCAGCCCAGCGAGACCGGCGCGGCCGGCCAGCGCTGCGCCTTGAATCTTGCCGGCATGGACAAGAACGCCATTGCCCGCGGCGACTGGATCGCAGACGCGCGCTGCTTCCTGCCGTCGCGCCATGTCGATGTGGCGCTGACGCTGCTGGCATCTGCCGATGCGCCGGTGCGCGCCTGGGCGCCGCTGCATGTGCACATCGGCGCGGCGCGCCACGTCGCGCATGTGGTGCCGCTGAGCGCGGAGTCGTTGGCGCCGGGGCAGTCCGGCTGGGTGCAACTGGTGTTCGACGAACCGGTCTGCGTCATGCCGGGCGACCGTTTTATCGTGCGCAACGCGCAGGCCACGCGCACGGTGGGCGGCGGCCGGGTACTGGATCCGAACGCGCCAGACCGCAAGCGCCGTTCCGCCGCGCGCATGCAGTGGTTGCAGGCTCTGTCGTCCATGCTGGACGGCGCCGGCCTGCATCCGGTGCTGGAGCATGCCGCGCTGGGCCTGGACGAAGACGCCTTGCAGCGACTGACCGGCCGGCCCGTGGCTGAAATCCCCGCGCCGCATGGCGCGCTATGGCTGGAGGCGCGCACGCCGCAGGCGCCGCGTACCCTGATTCTTGCGGCCCATTGGGACGCAATGCGCGTCCGCGTGGAGCAGGCGCTGGCGGCGTTCCACCAAGGCGCGCCCGACGAGCCAGGGCCGGACGGCCCGCGCCTGCGCCGCATGGCCATGCCCGTCGGCCCGGATGCGCTGTGGCTGGCGGTGCTGGACGATCTGCAGCGCGACGGCCGCATTGTGCGCAACGGCCCCTGGCTGCATCTGCCCGGCCATACCGCGACCCTGGCGCCCGACGAGTCGGCGCTGGCTGAGCGCCTGCTGCCCCTGCTGGCGGCCGGCGCCTTCGACCCGCCCTGGGTGCGCGACCTGGCCCGTACGCTGGGCGAGCCCGAGGACCGCGTGCGGCAGCTGCTGCGCAAGCTCTTGCGGCGCGGCGAAGTGGCCCAGGTGGTGAAGGACTTGTTCTATCACCGCGATCAGGTGGCCGGGCTGGCGGCGCTGGCGCAAGGCCTGACGGCGCAGCCGGCAGGCTTGAACGCCGCAGCGTTCCGTGACGCCACCGGCCTGGGCAGGAAACGCGCGATCCAGATCCTGGAGTTCTTCGACCGCGTGGGCTACACCCGGCGGGTGCGCGATGCGCACGTGCTGCGCCAGGAAAGCGCCTACGGCAGCACGCGCCTGACGCAGTAACCGGTATCATGAGCGGCCACCATGGAAGGCATTCGTGCCCGGTGGCACGGCTGGGCTTCAAACCCAGTTGGGGACGTCAGACGTTCCCAGGTAGGTTCGACTCCTGCTGCCTTCCGCCATCCTTCTCGCGGCGCCCGCGGGCTAGGCCCGCAGCAGCCCCGTCACCACGCCGCCCACGCGGTCCGATTTCCAGTCCAGTTGCCCCAGGTGCCAATATCGGATGGATCCGCCGCGATCCACCAGATAGTTCGCGGGCAGCCCGACCGCGTCCCATTGTTTCGACACCGTGCTGTTCCTGTCATGCAGCACGGTGCCGGCGACCGGCCACTTCGCCAGGAAGGTGCTGATCTTGGCCGCCGAATCGCCGACGTTCACCGCCACCAGGCGCAAGCCTTCCTCGCGATGGCGCTTGGCCATGGCGGACATGATGGGGATTTCGTCACGGCAGGGCTCGCACGAGGTGGCCCAGAAACTGACGATGAGCACATTGCCGCGCCAGGAGGAGAGCTTTTTCTCGCGGCCGGATAGGTCGGGCAAGGCCAGGGGCGGGGTGGCTGAGGTCCAGGGAGCCCAGTCCGGACCGGTGGCCTTCTTGAGCGCATCGTCGCTGGCGGCCCGGACAAACCAGGGCAGGGCCGCCAGCGACAGGCCGGACTGCAGGAGTAGGCGGCGGCTGATCATGGCGGGTCCCCTGGGTTGGACTCAGATGGCAATCGGCTTGGCGATGAGCTTGTAGCTGAAGCTGTCGGGATCCAGGCTGTCCAACCGGCCGGCCGCGGTTTCCCCGTTGGGATACATCAGGAAAGGCACGGGGCCATGGGCGGCGCCGGGCAGGACCACGTCGTGGCCATGGTTGTAGGCCACCCAGTTCATCTCCCAGGCGCCGAACAGCATGACGCGCGCGGCGCGCACCTTGGCGTTGGTCAGCGGCAGCTCGCCGGGAGGCTCTTCCAGCATGACCTTGCGCACGTCGGCCGGGTCCACGGGCACCCAGCCGTAGCCGGCGGCATAGAACTCGGCGCGGCAGTGCTGCGCTTTGGTGACGTCGCCCGCCTTGCCCAGGCTTTTGTAGCCGAACTCGGAGTCCGCCACGCGCAGGCCGTAGGCGTCGCGGGCGGGTATGCCGGCGGCGCGGGCCAGCGCGACGAACAGGGAGTTGATGTCGGCGCATTTGCCGTTCAGATCGTTGGCCGTGAGCATGTAGCGCACGTCGCCCACGCCGCAGCCCCGGGTGGACGCGGTCCTGCAGGTCTTCTCGACGACCCATTCGTAGATGGCGCGGGCCTGCGCCAGATCGCCGCGATGGCCGCGGGTGATCTGGTCGGCAGTGCTCTTGACGATGCCGTCGGTGGGCAGCAACGCGGTGGGCTGCAGGAATTCGCGCAGCGCCGCCGCGCTTTCCTGCGGGATGCCGGCAGCGGGAGGCTGGCTCAGGTCCACCCGCCGGTTGCGGGTCTGGAAGCGGCTGGTGACGGTGACCCTGCGTGGCGCTTGCGCATCCGGCCATTGCACGGCCAGCATCTGCACGCCATAGCCGGGCGCCTGCGTCAGCTGCGCGCTGCCGCCGCCGCTGACCTGCCAGCTGCTTTGCGCGCCGCGCTGGTAGGCGGTGTCCGTGGCGTAGGGAACCGGAATCCAGATGCGCGCATGCGCGCCCGGGTCCTGCACGGTAATGTCGGTGGTCAGTTCGAAGGCGCGCCAGTCGGCGCTGACGGGGGCGAGATCCGCGCGCGCCGCCCTGGGCAGTGCCGCGCTGGCGGCGCACAGGGCGCCCGAGAAACGGAGAAAATGTCGGCGATCCATGTAGCCCTCACTCACGGTGAAGATTGGCTGTCGGTGCGCCCGGGGCCGGGCGGCCGTCCGTTGCTGCATGCTGCCGGATCATCATAGGGCCAATCCCGGGGGCGGTGCTATCCTTTTCCACTGACCAATGGAGATTCAGATGACCACCCAGGATGTTGCCAGCGCGGCAGTGCCGCGATTGACTTCGCTTTCGCATGGCGGCGGCTGCGGCTGCAAGATCGCGCCCGGCGTGCTGTCCGAGCTGCTCAAGCGCTTCGGCCCGGCGGTCAGCTATCCCGATTTGCTGGTGGGCACCGAGACCGCCGACGACGCGGCGGTCTACCGGCTGAACGACGAGCAGGCGCTGATCGCCACCACCGACTTCTTCATGCCCATCGTCGATGATCCCTACGATTTCGGCCGCATCGCCGCGACCAACGCGCTGTCGGACGTCTATGCGATGGGCGGCACGCCCATCATGGCGCTGGCCATCGTGGGCATGCCGATCAACGTGCTGCCGCACAGCGTCATCGCCGACATCCTGCGCGGCGGCGAAGCGGTCTGCAAGGACGCTGGCATACCCGTGGCCGGCGGCCATAGCATCGATTCCGTCGAACCCATCTACGGGCTGGCGGCGATGGGCCTGGTGCATCCCGGCCGCATCAAGCGCAATGCCGATGCGCGCGCCGGCGACGTGCTGATCCTGGGCAAGGCGCTGGGCGTGGGCATCCTGTCGGCCGCGCTGAAGAAGAACCGCCTGGACGACGCCGGCTACCGCGCCATGATCACCGAGACCACGCGCCTGAACCGGCCGGGTCCGGCGCTGGCCGCCATGGAAGGCGTGCACGCCATCACCGACGTGACCGGCTTCGGCCTGCTGGGACACACGCTGGAGATGGCGCGCGGCGCGCAACTGACCGCGCATGTGCGGCGCGATGCGCTGCCCTGGCTGCCCGGCGTGCAGGCGTTTGCCGCGGACGGCGTGATCACCGGCGCGTCCGGCCGCAACTGGGCCTCCTATGGCGCGTCCGTGCGTCTGGGCGAGGGCGTGAGCGACACCGAGCGCGCCTTGCTGACCGACCCGCAAACCGCGGGCGGCCTGCTGGTGGCGTGTACGCCGGATGCCGCGCAGGCGGTGCTGGACCTGTTCCGCCAGCACGGTTTTGAACAGGCGGCCGTCATCGGCGACATGCGCGCGGGCGAACCGGAAGTGCGCGTCGATTGAAGCCTTGGCTTCCCACGGGCTAGCGCGCCTGGCCTGCGCGGCCCAGCTCCTGCACCTGGTAGTTGATCTGCCAGTGCAGCAGCCGCGGATAGGCGTTCAGCCGCACCTGCTCCGCCCATTGCTCGGCCGTGGCGTCCTGTTCCTGCCCCAGCGCCAGTCCCGACGGGCCTGCCCAGGGCAGGATGCGGCCGGGCTTGTCCGGCCGGAACGCCCCTTCATCCGTCAGCATCACGTTCCCGTTGTTGAAGCCGAAGCACCAGGCCGGGTCGGGCCGCGCGGCCAGCAGGTTGCAACCGCTGCGGAAGTAGGGGGTTTGCGGCAGGCTCAGGTGATACAGCGTGGGCAGGATGTCCTTGTGGCTGCCCACGCGCGCCGGGTCGTAACGCGCCTGCGCTTGATAGGCCGGCGGCACGTACAGATAGAACGGCACGGCGCGCGCCAGCGCCGCGTCCTTCGGATCCTGATAGTCGATGCCCAGGATGTTGTGGTCGCCGGTTACCGCGACGATGGTGCGTGACGCGTTGGCCGAGCCTTTCAAGCGCGTCAGGAAACCGCCCAGCTGGTCGTTGGCGTAGCGCAGCGTGTCGAAAGCGGCGGCCAGCGTATCCCAGCTTTTGAAATACGGCAGGCTGGCCACGTCATCCAGGGGCAGACCACTCCGCTGGCCGCCTTCCGGCACGATGAACGGGGGATGGTGGGTGGTGGACAAGGCCACGATGAATAGCGGCAGGCTATCCTCGGTGCCCTGCGCCAGCCGCTCCTCGATGTAGCGGAACATGTACTCGTCGGGCACGCCCCAGGTTCCGGTCCGTGCTTGGGGATAGCGCGCCCTGAGGGTTTGCTGGTCCACGAATTCGTGCGCGCCCAGTTTGGTGGCAAAGGTCCCGAGGTTGCGCCAGGTGGCCGCGCCGGACGTGACGAAGACGACCCGGTAGCCGCGTTGCAGAAAAGGCGTGAAGGCATTGCTGGCGAAGGGGGTATCCGCCGCCGACGATTGGCCGACGGCGGCAATCGGGCTGCGCACCAGCAGCAGGCTCAACGATTCGATGGTGCCGTTGCCTTCGGCCACGAAGCGCTCGAATACCCAGTCCTGGCGCCAGTGCGGCCGCAGCGCGCCAAGCAGGTCGCGGCCGGGACGGTCATAAGCGTTTAGATGCGCGCCCATGCTCTCCATGACCTGCAGCACCACGTGGGGCGGCTGCGCCGCGGCCGCCGCATTGGGGCCGGTTGCGGCCATGAAGGGCCGCAGGCCGTCGTCCGGCCAGCCCAGGAAGCGCTCGTAGAGCAGGCGTCCTTCGCGCGCGGTGACGGGTTCGAAGCGCTTGTCGTTGCCGCGATCCGACAGGGCCCAGGAAAAGGCCGATATGCCGTTGGGCGCAATATCGTTGAGCAGGCGCAGCGACGAAATGCTGGTGTCGTCCTTGTTGAGCGGAAACCTGCCCAGCGAGCCTCTACAGGCCAGCACGGTGACGGCGATGATCAGTACGAACCGGACCAGGCTGGGCGCGAATGGGCGACGCTTGAACCGCATGCGCTGCACCCGGCCGCGCCAGCGGCGGCCGAGCCACCAGGTGCCGGCCAGCACCGCCGCCAGCAGCAGGCCGGCCTGCGCCAGGGGATAGCCGTGCCACAGGGTCATCAGGATGGCGTGGGTGTCGTCGTCGACCAAACCGAACACGAAAATGTCGATCGAGCGCGAGAATGTGGCGAAGTAGAAGACGCTGACGATCGTGATGGCCGTGAACAGCATCGCCATGACCGCGCCCAGGCCCGGCAGATAGCGTTGCCAGCGCTGTTGCAAACCGGGTTTGGCGGCCGCCGCCATGGACAGCAGCAGCAGTGCCGCACAGGCAATGCTGGCGACCTTGATATCGAACAGCAGCCCGGTCGTCAGGCTGCGCCGCACGTCCTGGGGCAGCGCGTCATAGGTCCCCGGCGCCGCATGGCGCAGCAGCAGGTAGCCGCGCCCGGCGCTTTGCGCGAGCACGCTGATCAGCCAGGGGGCCAGCAGGACCAGGCAGGAACGCTGAAAGTTGGCGAGCCAGTCTTGCCACTCCGACGCCGGACGGAAAAGCCTCATCAACATCTTGGGAGCAGGGTTACGGACACGCGCCGCAATCTACTGGAACAGCCGTCCCAAGTTATGAAGATCTGTATGGATTTTGTAGCGCGGCGTCCGGAGGGCGGGGCGCCTACGCGGTCAGGTCGTGCGCGGTGGCTTGCGCCTGTTCCATCAGCCAGCGCGTGACGACGTCGGCGTCGGGCGTGGCGCGGCGCGTATTGCGCACCAGCCAGTAGGCGTGCTCGGTGGCGCTGGCGGCCTGGCCGCCGACGGCCTCCAGGCGCTGGTCCGCCAGCATCGGCGCGATCAGCGCCAGCCGTCCCAGCGCGATGCCGTGGCCCGCCAGCGCCGCGTGCACGATCTGGTCGTACTGGTTGAAGCGCAGCATGCCCCGGGCGGGCGCCCGGCCCAGCCCGCGCGCGTTCAGCCATTCCGACCATTGCAGCCAGGGACGCGTCGGGTCGTCGAATTCCAGCAGCACGTGGCGCTGCAGTTCCTCGGCATCCAGCATGCGGGCCTTGAGCGAGGGGTGGGCTACCGGCACCACCGCCTCGCCGAACAGCCAGGCCGCGCTGTCCGGCACGCCGTCGCGCAGGCTGTAGCGGATGGCGATGTCCACGCTTTCACGGTCGATGTCGATCAGCCGGTTGTCGGCCGCCACGCGCACGTCGATGTGCGGATACGCCGCCTGGAAGTCCCCCAGCCGCGGCAGCAGCCACAGCGAGGCCACGCCTATGGTGGTGGTGACGGTGACGGGCGTGCGGCGTTCGGGCGCGCGCAACTGCTCGGTCAGGTCGCCCAGCTGGCTCAGCCAGACGTCGGCCATGCGGAACAGCTGCGCGCCTTCGGAGGTGAACGACACGCTGCGGAATCCGCGCACCAGCAGCGGCACGCCCAAATGAGCCTCCAGCGCCCGGATCTGGCGGCTCACGGCCGACTGCGTCACATGCAGGTCCTGCGCGGCCAGCGTGATGCTCATGCGGCGGCCCACGGCCACGAAGCCTCGGACCAGATCAAGCGGCGGGAGTTTGGCCAGCGGATATGGCATTCGTAAAACTCATGCGTATCGGACGGAAATGTCGCTTGAGCAATAGTACCTCCCGGGCGTCCAATAAGACTCAGACGACGGGTAAGGGGCGCAGAGCCCCGCAATCCGTCGCGATCGCCGCCGCCGCGGCCCAGGGGTACGCCATGATCCAGGTATGTTGCACTGCGGGAATGTCATTCCGTCTGGCCGGCGGCTCGACTATGCTGCTCAAACACGCTTCGGGCGTCCGCATCGTGTGTCACGCCGGCACCTTGTGGCTGTCCGAATACCAGCGCTTCGATGACAGCGTGCTTCAAGCCGGTGATTCCATCACCGTCGGCAGCGATCGCGATGTCGTTCTCAGCGGCCTGCCGGATGCGCAGGTCGCGCTAATTTCTCAGTAGTCCCGGAGCCCTAGTCATGACCGCGCCCCTGCCCGACACGCCCCGCATCGAGATGTGGTTCGATTTCGCCAGCCCGTACAGCTATCTGGCGATAGAGCGCATCGACGCCTTGGCGCAAGAGGCCGCGGTCCGGGTCGATCTGCGGCCCTTTCTGCTGGGCCCGATCTTCCAGGCCCAGGGCTGGAACGACACGCCGTTCCGGCTGTTCCCGGGCAAGGGCGCCTACATGATGCGTGATATCGCCCGCCTGGCCGAAAAGTACGGCCTGGTCTACAACCGTCCACGCCTGTTTCCGCGCATGAGCGTGCTGCCCGCGCGCATCGCGCTGCTGGGCCAGGATGAGCCCTGGGGCCGCGATTTCTGCGTGGCGGTGTTCCGCGCCAACTTCCAACGCGACCTGGACATCCAGTCCGAGGACGTGGTGCACGGACTGCTGACCGACCTGGGCCTGGACGCCGATGCCCTGATCGCCCGCGGCAAGTCCGAAGCCGCCAAGGAAGCGCTGCGCGGCCAGGTCGACCAGGCGCGCAACCTGGGCCTGTTCGGCGCGCCGACTTTTTTCGTGGATGGCGAGATGTTCTGGGGCAACGACCGCCTAGAAGATGCGCTGGAATGGACGCGCCGCGTGGCGCCCGCCAGCGCCTGGACCTCGTCCGCCGCGCGCCCCTGAGCCGCCGCCCGCGCAAGTTTTTTCCTCACACCTCTTTCAGCAATGAAAAACGCCAGCAGTGCCTATCGCGGCGCGCCCATGCCGGGCGGCCGTTCGTTCACGCAATTCCGCGCCGCGCGCATCCGGCGCGTGTCGTTCCAGTGGAAACAGGCTGTCGATGCCGGCACGCCGGACAAGGGCAGTCCGCATGGAGGCTCGCGGGGCCGCTAGGGCCTCGCGCGCAATCTGCTCAGGGGGTGCAGGCTAGCCCCTGCTGACGGGCGCCACCCGCGCCCATTCCTCGTCCGAGTACAGCCGCGAACGCAGCAGGAAGCGCTTGCCTTCCGCACTGTCCAGCGAGAAGGCGCCGCCCCGGCCGGGCACGGCGTCGATGATGAGCTGGGTGTGCTCCCAATAGGCGAACTGGTCCTCGCCCATGTAGAACGGGCAGCCCTCCAATTCGCCCAGCAGCACGTCCGAACCGCCCACCATGAATTCACCCTGGGCGTAGCACATGGGCGAACTGCCGTCGCAGCAGCCGCCGGATTGGTGGAACATCAGCGGGCCATGCTTGGCGCGCAGGGTCTCGATCAGGCTGCGCGCCTCGTCGGTGGCGACCACGCGCGGCGTTTGCTCTGCCATGTCAGGCTCCTTTGAGGCGCGCCGGGCCTCGCGGCCCGGCGCCGGAACACAAGCAGGTCAGAAGAAACCCAGCTTCTTCGGCGAGTAGCTCACCAGCAGGTTCTTGGTCTGCTGATAGTGGTTGAGCATCATCTTGTGGTTCTCGCGCCCGATGCCGGATTGCTTGTAGCCGCCGAATGCCGCATGCGCCGGATAGGCGTGATAGCAGTTGGTCCATACGCGGCCCGCCTTGATCGCGCGTCCCATGCGGTAGCAGGTGTTGGCGTCGCGCGACCACACGCCCGCGCCCAGGCCGTAGAGCGTGTCGTTGGCCAGGGCCAGCGCGTCGTCGGCATCCTTGAAGGTCGTCACGGCCACCACCGGCCCGAAGATTTCCTCCTGGAACACGCGCATCTTGTTGTGGCCCTTGAACACGGTGGGCTGCACGTAATAGCCGCCCTCCAGCGCGCCCTGCATCTGCGCGCGCGAGCCGCCGGCCAGCACGTCGGCGCCTTCCTGCTTGCCGATGTCCAGGTACGACAGGATTTTCTCCAGCTGTTCGGTGGAAGCCTGCGCGCCCAGCATGGTGTCCGCGTCCAGCGGATTGCCCTGCTTGATCTCGGCCACGCGCTTCAGGGCGCGCTCCATGAACTTGTCGTACAGGGACTCCTGGATCAGCGCGCGGCTGGGGCAAGTGCAGACCTCGCCCTGGTTCAGCGCGAACATGACGAAGCCTTCGACCGCCTTGTCGAGGAAATCATCGTCCTGTGCGGCGACGTCGGCGAAGAAGATGTTGGGCGACTTGCCGCCCAGCTCCAGCGTCACCGGAATGATGTTCTGCGAGGCGTACTGCATGATGAGGCGGCCGGTGGTGGTCTCGCCGGTGAAGGCGATCTTGGCGATGCGCTTGTTCGAGGCCAGCGGCTTGCCGGCTTCCAGGCCGAAGCCCGTGACCACGTTGATCACGCCCGGGGGCAGGATGTCGCCGATCAGTTCCATCAGCAGCAGGATGCCCAGCGGCGTCTGCTCGGCGGGCTTGAGCACCACGCAGTTGCCCGCGGCCAGGGCCGGCGCCAGCTTCCATGCCGCCATCAGGATGGGGAAGTTCCACGGAATGATCTGGCCGACCACGCCCAGCGGTTCATTGAAGTGGTAGGCCACCGTGTCGCTGTCGATCTCGGACAGCCCGCCTTCCTGGCTGCGGATGCAAGAAGCGAAATAGCGGAAGTGGTCGATCGCCAGCGGAATGTCGGCGGCGCGCGCTTCGCGGATGGGTTTGCCGTTGTCCCAGGTTTCGGCCGTGGCCAGGCGCTCCAGGTTCGCCTCCATCACATCGGCGATCTGCATCAGCATGTGGGCGCGCTGCGCGGCCGGGGTTGCTCCCCATTTAGGCGCGGCGCGGTGCGCGGCGTCCAGCGCCAGTTCGATGTCGCGTTCCTTCGAGCGCGCATTGCGCGTCAGCACCTGGCCCGTGACCGGCGTGACGTTGTCGAAGTATTCGCCGTCGGCGGGCTTCTGCCACTTGCCGTCGATGAAGTTGTCGTACTGGGTCTTCAGGTCCAGGCGCGTGCCGTAGGAGTCGGGGGTGATGCGGGTCGCGATGTCCATGCTTGTCTCCGGTATTGTGGGATAGCGGCAGTCGGCTGCCTGTCCTGTATCAAGCAAGGAGCGTGCCAGTCGGTGCTTCCCCGCTGGACAGCCCGCGGCTTGCATGCGAAAGTAGGTTTCCGAACGGGCAATAGGCAGCAGAGCCCCTCGAGGGCCGGCCCGCCGCCGGGCCGTCCCAAGGCGGGCCAGCCCCCTCGGGGGGCAGCAAGCCCGCGCAGCGGGTGCGGCGTGGGGGCCTTCCCTGTCGCTTTTTGCGACATCGTCGCGGAACAGGTGTCGCAGAACGCCTGTCCCAGGAGACATGCATGGCCACTCATTCCCGTCAGCACGCGCTGACGCAAGCGCGCCTGCTGTTCAACCAGCAAGGCGCGGTGCCCGGCGGCATGGTCGCCGAGCCCATCCTGCGATCGTGGCGGCGCTGCGCCGACCTGGGCTTCGACATGCGCGGCGTGCGCCGGGCCGAGCTCATGACCCAGGGCGAACTGCGCGAGGCCCAGCAGCGCAATGAGGCGTTGCGCCGGCTGTCCGAACCCGCCATGTCCATGCTGCGCCGCGAGGCCGGCGGCAGCGACGGCCTGGTGATCCTGTCCGACGCGCAAGGCCTGGTGCTGGACTCCGACGGCGACACCGGTTTCGCCCAGCGCGCGTCGCGCGTGGCGCTGATGCCCGGCGCGCCCTGGGACGAAGCGGCCGCAGGCACCAACGCCATCGGCACCGCGCTGGTGGAAGGCCGGCCCATCGCCGTGCATGGCGCGGAACACTATTTCGAACCCAACCGCATCCTGACCTGCGCCGCCGTCCCCATTACCGACAGCGAAGGCCGCACGCTGGGCGTGCTGGACCTGTCCAGCCCGGCCCGCGATCTCCGCCCCGACGTGCTGGAACTGGTGCGCGCCGCCGTGGACCTGATCGAGCACCGTTTATTTGAACAAGCCTATGAGCAGCACGCCGTGCTGCGGCTGCACGTGGACCATTCCGGACTGGGCGCGCCGGGGGAAGGCCTGCTCGCCTTCCAGGGCGACCTGCTGATCGGCGCCAACCGCCGCGCCTTGCAGGCGCTGGGCCTGGCGCCCACCGCCCTGGGCGTGTACCGCTACGCCGACGTATTCGACGGCGACATGGAGCGCTGCCCCGACGCGGCCGGCAGGGTGCTGACGCGATCGGGCGCCGTGTACCACGCGCGTCTGCGTTGGCCGCGCTCGCGCGCGCCGCAGGCGCCGGCACGGCCGCTGCTGCCGCCCACCGCGGGCCCGCGCCCTGCCGCGCCGAATTTCGATGCCGCGACCCTGGGTGCGCTGGCGCGCGCCGTGCACCTGTCGGACGCGGGCGTATCCATCCTGCTGCAGGGCGAAACCGGCGTGGGCAAGGAAGTGTTCGCGCGCCAGCTGCATGCGCGCAGCAAGCGGGCCTCCGGGCCGTTCGTGGCGGTGAACTGCGCGGCGCTGCCTGAAAGTCTGATCGAGTCCGAACTATTCGGCTACGAAGACGGCGCTTTCACCGGCGCGCGG
Organism: Achromobacter sp. FW305-C-30-7; assembly: GCF_058783105.1. NCBI lineage: Bacteria > Pseudomonadati > Pseudomonadota > Betaproteobacteria > Burkholderiales > Alcaligenaceae > Achromobacter > Achromobacter sp. FW305-C-30-7. The sequence continues at coordinate 409,886 of NZ_JBYSYI010000005.1, forward strand.
CGCCAGGGCAGCAAGGGGCTGCTGCGCCAGGCGCACGGCGGCGTGCTGTTCCTGGACGAGATCGGCGACATGCCGCTGATGCTGCAATCGCGCCTGTTGCGCGTGCTGCAGACGCGCGAAGTCTCGCCGCTGGGCGCGGCGCGGCCGGTGTCCGTGGACTTCGCGCTGGTGTGCGCGACCCACCGGCCGCTGGCGCATGAAGGGCCCGATGCGCCGGTGCGCCCGGACCTGTACTTCCGCATCGCCGAATACACCGTCACGCTGGAGCCGCTGCGTGCGCGCGCCGACCGCCTGGGGTTGCTGCGCGGCCTGTGGGCGGCGCAGGGTGCGGGGCCGGTCCTGCCGCCCGATATCGAAGCGATCCTGGTGGCATACGCGTGGCCCGGCAACTACCGGCAATTGGTGGCCGTGCTGCGCACGCTGCACGTGCTGGCGGGGCCTGCCGGCATGGTCGACGCCGACATGTTGCCCGCCGACATCCGCGGCGCGGCGGCAGCGTCGCAAGCCACAGGCGGCGACGGCGACCCGGCAAATCTGCAAGCCATGACGGACGCTGCGATTCGCGACGCCCTGGCCGCTCACGGCGGCAACGTCAGCCACGCGGCGCGCGCATTGGGCGTGCACCGCAGCACGCTGTACCGGCGCGCTGCGGCGCTGGCCTCGCCGCGCGCAAGATAGCTTTTTTGCCTAGCCCACCAGGCGCGCAAGTTCCGCGCCCGGATCCTTGGCGCGCATGAAGGCTTCGCCCACCAGGAAGGCATCGACCTTGTGCTGGCGCATCAGCTGCACGTCTTCGGGCTTGAGGATGCCGCTTTCGGTCACGACGCGCTTGCCCGCGGGAATCCGGGGCAGCAGGTCCAGCGTGTTCGACAGGCTGGTCTCGAAGGTGCGCAGGTTGCGGTTGTTGATGCCGAGCAGCGGCGTCTTCAGGGTCAGCGCGATGTCGAGTTCCTTGGCGTCGTGCACTTCCACCAGCACGTCCATGCCCAGTTCCATCGCCAGCGTTTCATAGTCGCGCAATTGCGCGGGGCTGAGCGCGGCCACGATCAACAGCACGCAGTCCGCGCCCATGGCGCGCGCGGCGATGATCTGGTACGGGTCGATCACGAAGTCCTTGCGCAGCACCGGCAGCGAGCAAGCCGCGCGCGCCTGGCGCAGGTGGTCGTGGGAACCCTGGAAGAACTGCACGTCGGTCAGCACCGACAGGCAGGCCGCGCCATGCACCGCATAGGTGGAGGCGATTTCCGGGGGATTGAAGGGGTCGCGCAGCACGCCCTTGGAGGGCGAGGCTTTCTTGATTTCAGCGATGACGCCGGCCTTGCCTTGCGAGATCTTGTCTTCGATGGCTTGGGCAAAGCCACGCACGTCCTGCCGCGCCTGCGCTTCGCGCAGGACTTCGGCTTCGCTGCGCATCTGGCGAGCGGCGGCGACTTCCTCGGCCTTGACGGCGAGGATCTTCGCGAGAATATCGTTCATTTCAGGAATTTCCGGGTATATGCGCAGAATTCTTCCAGCTTGGCTCGCGCCGCGCCGGTGGAGATCAATTCGAATGCTAGTGCTAAGGCTTCGGGAATGGAATCGGCTTTATTGCCAGCATAGATGGCGAGTCCCGCATTGAGCGCGACGATGTCGCGGGCGGTGCCCTCGACATTTTCGAGCGCCTCTATGACAAGCTCGCGCGATTGTTCGCGATTGGACACCTTGATGCTCCGGTTGGACATCATGGATAGCCCGTAGTCCTCGGGGTGGATCTCATATTCGAGGATTTTTCCGTCCTTGAGTTCCCCGACCAGGGTGGCGCCGCCCAGCGAGGCCTCGTCCATGCCGTCCTTGCCGTGCACCACCAGCACGTGGCGCGAACCCAGGCGTTCCAGCACGCGCACCTGGATGCCGACCAGGTCCGGATGGAACACGCCCATCAGCTGGTTGGCGGCGCCGGCCGGATTGGTCAGCGGGCCCAGGATGTTGAAGATCGTCCGCACGCCCAGCTCCTTGCGCACGGCGGCCACGTTCTTCATGGCGCCATGGTGGGCGGGCGCGAACATGAAACCGATGCCGGTGGCCTGGATGCACTCGGCCACCTGCTCGGGCGTCAGCACCAGGTTGGCGCCCAGCGCTTCCAGCACGTCGGCGCTGCCGCTGGAGGACGAGGCGCTGCGGTTGCCGTGCTTGGCGATCGGCACGCCGGCGGCGGCCGCCACAAACATTGCTGTGGTGGAAATGTTGAAGGTATGGCTGCCGTCGCCGCCGGTACCGCACATGTCGAGCAGGTCGGCGGGGTTGGGCGTGACCACGGGCGTGGCGAACTCGCGCATGACCTGCGCGGCCGCGGTGATCTCGCCTATGGTCTCTTTCTTCACGCGCAGGCCCATCAGCAGGGCGCTTGCGATCTGCGGCGACATTTCGCCGCGCATCAGCATGCGCATGAGATGCAGCATTTCGTCGTGGAAAATTTCGCGGTGTTCTATGCAGCGCGTCAGCGCTTCGGCGGGGGAAATCGTCACGATGCGTCCTTCTTAGGCGAGGTTCAGGAAATTGCGGAGCAGGGCATGGCCGTGCTCGCTGAGCACCGACTCGGGATGGAACTGTACTCCGTATAGCGGCAGGGTCTTGTGGCGCACGCCCATGATGTCGCCGTCCGGCGCGGTCGCGGTCACGGCCAGGCAGTCGGGCAGGGTGGCGGGGTCGATGGTCAGCGAGTTGTAACGGATCACGGTGTAGGGGGTGGGCAGATCGGTGAAGATGTCCGTGCCCGTATGCGAGATCCGCACGGTCTTGCCGTGCATGATCTGCTGCGCGCGTACGATGTCGCCGCCGTAGGCCGCGCCGATGGCCTGGTGGCCCAGGCACACGCCCAGGATGGGTTTCTTGCCGGCGAAGGCCTGGATCACGGGCACCGAGATGCCCGCCTCGGCGGGGGAGCAGGGGCCGGGCGACACGCAGATGCGGTCCGGATTCATGGCGGCGATCTCTTCCAGCGTGATCTGGTCGTTGCGCGCCACGCGCACGTCCTCGCCCAGTTCACCGAAGTACTGAACCAGGTTGTAGGTGAAAGAGTCGTAGTTGTCGATCATCAACAGCATTTAATTCTCCTCTAGGGCCGCCCGGCGGCCCGGATATGTCCGGTTGGGGGCGGGGCCTCAGATGGGCTCGTCCAGGCCGTGCTGCACCTGCTCCGCCGCGCGCAGCACCGCGCGGGCCTTGGCTTCGGTTTCGGCCCATTCGGCTTCGGGGTTGGAGTCGGCCACGATGCCGGCGGCGGCCTGCACGTACAGCGTGCCGTCCTTGATGACGCCGGTGCGGATGGCGATGGCCACGTCCATTTCGCCGCCGTAGCTCAGGTAGCCGGCCGCGCCGCCGTAGATGCCGCGGCGCACGGGCTCCAGTTCGTCGATGATCTTCATGGCCTCGACCTTGGGCGCGCCGGTCAGGGTGCCGGCGGGGAAGGAGGCGCGCAGCACGTCCATGCTGCTCATGCCCGGGTTCAGCGTGCCGGTGACGTTGGACACCAGGTGCATTACGTGCGAATAGCGTTCGATCACCATGGTGTCGCTGACCTTGACCGAGCCCACCTGGGCCACGCGGCCCACGTCGTTGCGCGCCAGATCGATCAGCATCACGTGCTCGGCCACTTCCTTGGGGTCGGCCTTCAGTTCGGCGGCCAGGGCGGCGTCTTCCTCGGGCGTGCCGCCGCGCTTGCGGGTGCCGGCCAGGGGACGGATGGTGATCTGCGACTTGGGTTCGCCGTCTTCCATCACGCGCTCCTGGCGCACCAGGATCTCCGGCGACGCGCCGACCACCTGGAAGTCGCCGAAGTTCCAGAAGTACATGTAGGGGGAGGGATTGAGCGACCGCAGGGCGCGGTAGAGGGAGAGGGGGGAATCGCGAAAGGGCTTGGCGATGACCTGGCCGATCTGCACTTGCATCAGGTCGCCCGCGGCGATGTGTTCCTTGGCGCGGTGCACGGCGGCCAGATAGTCTTCCTTCTTGAAGTCGCGCCGCTCTTCGGTCTGCATGCTGGCGTGACTGTAGGGGATTTCCACGGGGCGTCGCAGGCGCGCGCGCAGGTCGTGCAGGCGCTGCTGGGCGCGGCTGTAAGACTCGGGCTGGCTCGGGTCGGCGTAGACCATCAGGTAGATGCGGCCGGCCAGGTTGTCGACGATGACCAGCTCGTCCACGTGCATCAGCATCAGGTCGGGCGTACCGCCTTCCATGCCGGCGGGAAACGGCTTGACCGCGGGGCCCAGGCAGGGCTCGATGTGGCGCACCGTGTCGTAGCCGAAATAGCCCGCCAGGCCGCCGCAGAAGCGCGGCATGCCCGGGCGCAGGGCGACCTTGAAGCGGCTCTGGTACTGCTCAATGAAGGCCAGCGGATCGCCGTCGTGGGTCTCGGCGACCTTGCCGTCATGCAGTACTTCGGTGCGGGTGCCGCTGGCGCGGATCACCGTGCGGGCCGGCAGGCCGATGAAGGAATAGCGGCCGAAGCGCTCGCCGCCCACCACCGATTCCATCAGGCAGGTCATGCGCCCGCCCTGGGGGCCGGCATGCGCCAGCTTCAGGTAGATGCCCAGCGGGGTGTCCAGGTCGGCATAGGTTTCGGCAACCAGCGGGATGCGGTTGTAGCCTTGTGCGGCGAGGGCCTTGAATTCGATTTCGGTCATGTCGGGTCTCGTGAGCGATTTATTTGCTTTCGGACCAGGCGCACAACAAAAAAGCCCGGTCCAGGTTACTGGTTCCGGGCTTGGCTCTGTGTTTTACACAGCTACGGCACTAGGCGGCATACGCGTCCAGGGCCGGGAGGGATCATCGCCACCCGGAAGACAAACGCCACCAGCGCCACGAGGCGCCGAGCATTTGGTTCTGGATGGAAACGTTCATTGAGCTTTGTTCAGTATTGAATTCGCGGTGAGCCGCCAGGTATTCAGGAGCCTGTTTTTGCCGCGTTCCGGTTTTGATTCCAGATCACGACCCACTCGGCGGCAGCGACTAGCGTGTCCACTATACCATCGACATCCAGCTCGCGCACGTCGCGGCCTTCGTTGTAGCCATAAGGCACCACCAGGACCTGGGTGCCCGCGCTGCGGCCCGCCTGGGCGTCATTGACCGAATCGCCGATGGTCACGGCTTCCTCCGCGGCAACGCCGAGCAAGTCGCAGGCATGCAACACCTGGTCGGGATCCGGCTTGCGGCGCTCGCAGGTGTCGCCGCAGACCACGGCGTCGAAAAAGCCCGCCAGGCCCGTGCGCTGCAGCAGCGGCAGGGTGAATTCGGTGGGCTTGTTGGTCACCACCGCCAGCTTCAGGCCTTGCTCGCGCATGAGCTTCAAGCCTTCGATGACGCCGGGGTAGATCTGCGCTTTCTCGCCGTTGGACAGGTGGTAGTGGCGATAGAAGGCGGCGCGGGCGACATCGAACTCGGCGGCAGTGGGGTCGGCGGCGTCCAGGCTGCCGGCCAGGCTGCGGCGCACCAGGTTGTCCACGCCCTTGCCGACGAAGGTGGCCACCACGTCTTCGCGCAGCGGCGACATGCCCAGCTCCACGCGCATGGCGTTGGCCGCGAAGGCCAGGTCGGGAATCGAATCCAGCAGGGTGCCGTCCAGGTCCAGCAGCGCGGCGCGAAAAACGGTCATGTCGGTTCCCGAGGCTTAGATGGCGGTGGTTTCGCCGATGGCGATCTGGTCGCGCATGGACTTGATGATGCCGGCGTAGTCCGGCTTGCCGAAAATGGCGGAGCCGGCCACGAAGGTGTCGGCGCCGGCGCGGCGGATTTCGGCGATGTTGTCGATCTTCACGCCGCCGTCCACCTGCAGCACGATTTCCTGGCCGCCGGCCTGCATCCAGGCATCGATCCGGGCGCGCGCCTCGCGCAGCTTGGTCAACGCGCCGGGGATGAAGCTCTGGCCGCCAAAGCCCGGATTGACCGACATGATCAGGATCAGGTCGATCTTGTCCATCACATAGTCCAGGTAGGACAGCGGGGTGGCGGGGTTGAACACCAGGCCGGCCTTACAGCCGTTTTCGCGGATCAGCGACAGGGTGCGGTCCACGTGGCGGCTGGCGTCCGGGTGGAAGCTGATGTAGTCGGCGCCGGCCTTGGCGAACATCGGCACCAGGTCGTCCACCGGTTCCGCCATCAGATGCACGTCGATCGGCACCTGGACGTGGGGGCGGATCGCCGCGCACACCATCGGGCCTATGGTCAGATTGGGGACATAGTGGTTGTCCATCACGTCCACGTGGATCCAGTCGGCGCCAGCGGCGACGACGTTGCGGACTTCCTCGCCCAGGCGGGCGAAGTCGGCCGACAGGATGCTGGGGGTGATGCGGGTGGAAGCCTGTTGGGTAGACATGATGTTCGGGATCGGGGAGGGCATAATGTGCCATTATTGCAGTTTGAGGCGCGGTACCGGGAATGGCCCGGCCCGGCGGGTCCGGGAACCGCGTCTTTTCCTGCGTCCGGCGCCGTACCACGGTGGCCTGCCAGCATCACACAGGGAAGGACTGTGAAACCTTACGACCTGAGCGTCTCTGTCTCTCCGCGCTTCGTGCCCGAACAGTCCGACCCTGCCGAACAGCAGTTCGTGTTCGCCTATACCGTCCGCATCACCAATACCGGCGAGCATCCCGCCCAGGTGATCAGCCGCCACTGGATCATCACCGACGGCAACCAGCGCGTGCAGGAAGTGCGCGGCCTGGGCATCGTCGGGCAGCAGCCCTTGCTGGCGCCCGGCGAAACCTTCGAATACACCAGCGGCTGTCCCCTGCCTACCCCGGTGGGCACGATGCGGGGCACCTATCACTGCGTCGGCGAGAACGGCATTCCGTTCGAAGTGCCGATCGCCGAATTCGTCCTGGCCATGCCGCGTACCCTGCATTGAATGGCCCGGCCACCCGTCGCACGTTTTTTCATTTGCTCATGAAGCGCATTCTCAGTCTGTCCGTGCTGTCCGTATTGCTGGCGGCATGTTCCACCCCCTCCGATATCCCGCCCGATTCGGGCTCGTCCAGCATCCCCGGCCCGTCCGCGCCTGCGGCCGACGGCCCTCTGGTGGTGCCGTCGCTGGCATCCTTACCGGACACTCCGCCGCGCGCGCTGGCCGGCAAGTACAAGGCGGCCAACTGGTCCGAGATGCCCGGCTGGAGCAACGATGATCTGTCGCGCTTCTGGCCCCTGTTCCTGCGCAACTGCCGCGGCCTGATGCGGCCGACCAGCGGCAACCTGGCCGCGCCCGCGCGCGCCACGCCGCGGGCCTGGCAGCCGGTCTGCGCCGCCGCGGTGGATCCGGCCCGCGCGCCCGCTGCCGGTGATGGCGAGGGCGTGCGCCGCTTCCTCCAGACCTACCTGCAGCCCTGGCGCCTGAACGCCGCCGACGGCAAGCCGGCCACCAATACCGTGACGGGCTATTACGAGCCTCTGGTGCGCGGCTCGCGCCGCCAGGGCGGCAGCCACCAATGGCCGCTGTACACCGTGCCCGCGGACCTGCTGACCATCGACCTGGGCTCGATCTATCCGGAACTGGCGGGCAAGCGCGTGCGCGGCAAGCTGGACGGCAAGCGCGTGGTGCCCTATGACTCGCGCGCCGCCATCGAGTCCTCGGGCCGCCGCCCACCCGTGCTGGTGTGGGTGGACGACCCCGTCGACAACTTCTTCTTGCAGGTGCAGGGCTCGGGCCGGGTGCAGCTGACCGACGGTCCCGATTCCGGCAAGACCATCCGCGTGGCCTATGCCGACCACAACGGCCAGCCCTATGCGTCCATCGGCCGTTGGCTGATCGACCGCGGCGAGCTGTCCGCCGACCAGGCCTCCATGCAGAACATCCGCGCCTGGGCCCAGCGCAATCCCAAGCGCGTGCCGGAAATGCTCAACGCCAACCCGGCGGTGGTGTTCTTCCGCGAAGAAATGGTGGTTGATCCGGAACAAGGCCCCAAGGGCGCCTATGCCGTGCCGCTGGCCCCCATGCGCTCGATCGCGGTGGACGCGGGCTTCGTGCCGCTGGGTACGCCCGTGTTCCTGGCCACGACCTATCCTGCATCCGACCGGCCGCTGCAGCGCCTGGTGCTGGCGCAGGATACGGGCACGGCCATCCGAGGCGGCGCGCGCGCCGACTTCTATTGGGGCTATGGCGACGAAGCCGGCCAACAGGCCGGCCGCATGAAGCAGCGCGGCCAGATGTGGGTGCTGTGGCCGAAACAGGCCGGGGAGCCAAGCGCAAGATGAGCCATCAGATCGTCGTTTGCGGGGCCGGCATCGTCGGCCTGTCCACCGCCCTGGCGCTGGCCCGCCGTGGCCAGCGCGTGGCCGTGCTGGCGCCGCGCGCCAGCGTGCCGCCGGCCGATCCCGACCGCTATCACCCGCGCGTCTACGCCATTTCGCCCGCCAGCCAGCGCTTTCTGGCCGAACTGGGCGTGTGGGACGCCATGCCCGCGTCCCGGCTGACGCCGGTCAACGCCATGGAAATCCACGGCGACGCCGACGGTCAGGTCAACCTGAGCGCCTGGCAGGCGGCGCTGCCGCAGCTGGCGTGGATCGTCGAGTCCGGCGAAATCGAGCGCGTGCTGATCCAGGCGGTCCGCATGTTCGGTATTCCCTGGCTGGAGGACCGCTGCACGGGTTACCGCGACGGCGCGATCGACACCGAGAGCGGCGCGCGCATCGAGGCCGAGCTGTTCGTAGGCGCCGATGGCGCCGCATCGCCGCTGCGCGAGGCCGCCGGGCTGAAGCATGAGGCCGTGTCCTACGACGACACGGGCCTGGTAGTGCACCTGGACGCGGAGCGCCCGCACCAGGGCGCCGCTTTCCAATGGTTCCGCGACGACGGCGTGTTGGCCCTGCTGCCGCTGCCCGACACCTCGGCCGGTCCGCAGGTTTCCATGGTCTGGTCTATGCGCACCGAGCTGGCCCAGGCGCTGCTGGCATTGCCGCCCGAGGAGCAGGCCACCCGGCTCGAGGCCCTGCTGGCCGAGGCCGCCGAGGGCCGTTTGGGCGCGCTGAAGGTCCGCAGCAAGCTGCATGGCTTCCCCTTGACGCTGGAACGCGCCCAGATGGTCGCGCCCGGCATCGCGCTGGCGGGCGACGCGGCGCACCGCCTGCACCCGCTGGCCGGCCAGGGGCTGAACCTGGGCCTGGGCGATGTCGAGGCCCTGGCCCGCGTCGTCGCCGGCCGCGAAGCCTACCGCGCGGCGGGCGACCTGCGCGTGCTGCACCGCTACCAGCGCGCGCGCGCCGAACCGGTGCTGGCCATGCGCCTGGCCACCGACGGCCTGCACAAGCTGTTCGCCTCGCGGGCGACGCCGCTGGTCTGGCTGCGCAACGCCGGCATGCACTGGGTGGAAAGGGCGCCGCTGATCAAGCGCCGCCTGATTACCGGCGCTTCGGCCAATTAGGGCAGGATCCGCTCCGCGGAACCTAGCCCGTGGGCGAACTGTCTGACCCATAGGGGGCGCCTGCCCGTGCAGGCCGGCTTGGCTGCAGTGCGGATCGGTTACCCTTTCCGCACAAGAACACGATAGACAAGTACAGGAGTACCGATGAATTTCCGCATATCCGCCACGCTGGCGGCTTGTTTCCTGGCCGCGGGCCTGGGCTTGTCCGCCGGCGCGGCGGCCCAGGGCGACAAGTCTGTCTCGACCCAGTCGGTGGGGCAGCCTGGCAAGGGCGACAAGAGCTATTCCACCACCCAGGTGGCGCCGGCCGATCCCGTGGCGGACGCGGTCAAGGATCGCTTTCGCCAGCGTTTCGACGGCATGGACGTGACGGCCGTGCGCCGCACGCCTTACGGCCTGTTCGAAGTGCAGCTGGGCATGGACCTGATCTACACGGATGAAAAGGTGACCTGGGTCATGGAAGGTCCGTTGATCGACGCCATGACGCGCCGCGACGTCACCCGCGAAACGCAGGAACGCCTGAGCGCCGTGTCGTTCGACCAGCTGCCGCTGGACCTGGCCATCAAGCAGGTCAAGGGCGACGGCTCGCGCAAGGTTGCGATCTTCGAAGACCCCAATTGCGGCTACTGCAAGCAATTGCGCAAGACGCTGGAAAACGTCGACAACATCACCGTCTACACCTTCCTCTATCCCATCCTGTCGCCGGATTCCAAGGACAAGGTGCGTGACGTGTGGTGCTCCAAGGACCCGGGCGCCACCTGGGACGACTGGATGCTGCGCGGCAAGAAGCCCGCCACCGCGAATTGCGACGTGCCCGAGGACAAGCTGCTGGCCCTGGGCCAGAAGCTGATGGTGCGCGGCACGCCGACCACCTTCTTTGCAGACGGCTCGCGCGTCAGCGGCGCCTTGCCGCTGGAGCAATTCAAAGCCCGCTTGAACTGACCGGCGCGGTGCGCCGGCCGGGAGGCTGGCGCCACAGGCGCCTAGCCCCCGGAGACAGCTCTTGAAAATCGCAATACTCGACGATTACCACGACGTAGCGAAGCGCTATGCGGATTGGACCTCGCTGGGCGGTGACGCCGAGGTGCGGATCTTCAATAATTTCATCCCGGAAGGGCAGGTCGAGCCATCGCTCGAGTCCTTCGACGTGATCGTCGCCATGCGCGAGCGCACGCCGTTCCCTGCCGAACGAATCCGCGCCCTCCCAAATCTGCGCCTGCTGGTCACCACCGGCATGCGCAACAACGCCATCGACATGCAGGCCTGCGCCGAGCAGGGCATCATCGTCTGCGGCGCGCCCGGCAGCGCCGACGCCAACACCGCCACGGCCGAACTCGCCTGGGCGCATATCCTGGGCTTGTTCAAACACCTCCCTGCCGAAGACGCAGCCATGCGCCGCGGCATGTGGCAGACGGCCATGCCCGAGCCGCTGGCGGGCAAGCGCCTGGGCGTGCTGGGCCTGGGCAAGCTGGGCGCGGCTGTGGCCAAGGTGGGGCTGGCCTTCGGCATGGATGTGGTGGCCTGGAGCCCCAACCTGACCGACGAGCGTGCCGAGGCCGCAGGCGTGAAGCGGGTGGACAAGCACGAACTCTTCGCCACGTCCGACGTGGTCAGCCTGCACCTGATCCTGTCCGAGCGCAGCCGCCACGTGGTCGACGCCGCCGCGCTGGCCGCGATGAAGCCGACCGCCTACCTGGTCAACACCTCGCGCGCCGGCCTGGTGGACCAGGAAGCCCTGATGGACGCGCTGGTGAAGTTCCGCATCGCGGGCGCCGGCCTGGACGTCTATCCCGAGGAACCGCTGTCGCCCACCGACACCGTGCGCGACCTCGACAACGTGATCCTGACGCCGCATCTGGGCTACGTCAGCCGCGAGAACTTCGAAGCCTTCTACCAGAACGCGCTGGAAGCGGTGAAGGCGTGGAAAGCAGGCAAGCCTATCCGCGTGCTGAACGCATAGGCGCTGCGCCCGTAAAAGAAAAAAAGGCTGCGCAAGCAGCCTTTTTTACTTCCGCCCAGCGTTCATCCGCGCGTGAACGTCACCTTCTTTTCGACGATGGCGCCGGGATCCAGCGCCTGCGGCGCATCGCCACAGGCTTCGCCGGCATTCTCTTGCGGATCCTCGGCGTCGAACGCCGTGTCGCCGTTGGCGTCCGGCACGCCGGTGGGCTTCAGGCCCACGAAGTCGAACAGGTCACGGTCCATCAAGTGCGAGGGCACCACGCGCGACAGCGCGTTGAACACGTTCCACGAGCGGCCCGGATGCTGCTTGTCCCATTCCTTGATCATGCGGCCCACTTCCTTGCGCTTCAGGTTCTCTTGCGAGCCGCAGAGATTGCAGGGAATGATGGGGAACTGCTTGAGTTCCGCATAGGCGATCAGGTCGGTCTCCGGCACATAGGCCAGGGGGCGGATCACCGTGTGGCGGCCGTCGTCCGACACCAGCTTGGGCGGCATGCCCTTGGCCTTTCCGCCGTAGAACAGGTTCAGGAAGAACGTGCCCAGGATGTCGTCGCGGTGATGGCCTAGCGCGATCTTGGTGGCGCCCAGCTCGGAGGCGACGCGGTACAGGATGCCGCGGCGCAAGCGCGAACAGAGCGAGCACATGGTCTTGCCCTCTTCCAGCACGCGCGTGACGATGGAATAGGTGTCCTGCGTCTCGATGTGGAAGGGCACGCCCAGCGTCTTCAGATACTCGGGCAGGATATGGTCGGGAAAGCCCGGCTGCTTCTGGTCCAGGTTGACCGCGATCAGCTCGAACTTGAAGGGCGCGCGCTTCTGCAGCTGCAGCAGGATGTCCAGCATCGCATAGGAATCCTTGCCGCCGGACAGACAGACCATCACGCGGTCGCCTTCCCCGATCATGTTGTAGTCGGACAGGGCGCGGGTGGTTTCGCGCGCCAGGCGCTTGGTCAGCTTGTTGCCTTCGTGGCGGGCCTTTTCTTCGGCCTCGGTGCGAAAGCGCACCTCGGGGGTAGCGATATCGTTCATGGTCAACGCGTGATCTGGATTTCCACGCCTACCGCCGCGCAGTCGGAAAAGGCCATGGGTTTGCTGATGCGCAGGCGCAGCGCGCGGATTTCCTGGAAGTCGGCCAGCAGACGCGCCGCGACCTGTTCCGACAGGGTTTCGATCAGGTTCACGTGCGCCTGCGTGCATTCTTCGACGATAGCTTCGCGCAGCCGGCGGTAGTCCAGCACGCTGTGGATATCGTGGTCGTCGACCGAGCGCTGGATGTCCACGTCGAATTCGGCGTCGACATGCAGGGGCTGGGTGGCGCGGCGCTCGTGCTCGAGGATGCCGATGCGGGCATCGAGCGCGAGCCCGGAAAGAATGATACGGCGTGTAGGCATGATGAAAACCTGGGTGGGGTAGCCCGGAATTGTAAGGCGACAGCGGAACGAGGGCGGCGCGCTGGCTACAATCCGGCCATGTCCGGACGTCCGCGAGGCGCCGGCGCAGTCAATAAGGGGTGAAATGCAACAGATGCACGATTCGGTCATTGTAGGCGGCGGCCCGGCCGGCGCCTCCTGCGCCCTGTGGTTGGCGCGGCTGGGCCTGTCCCCGCTATTGGTCGAGGCCGGCGCCCGGCTGGGCGGGCTGGGCAATGACAACCCTTTCGCCGACGACTGGATCGCCGTGCTGCCGGGCGTCACCGGGCAGCAGGTGGCCGCCAATATCGACGCCAGCGTGCGCGCGGCCGGCGTGCCGCTGCGGCTGGAAACGCGCGTAGCCGGGGTGCGCCCCTGCAAGGGCGGCATCGAGGCCACGCTGTCCGGCCCGGACGGCGCCGAATCCCTGGTGCGCGGGCGCACCCTGGTGATCGCCTCCGGCGTGCGCGCCAAGGGCCTGCCGGACCATCCTCCGAATGCATCCTGGCCGGGCGTGCTGATCGGTCCTGGCTCGCCCATCGTGGCGCAGGACTACTCGGGCCTGTCGGTGGCGGTGCTGGGCGGGGGCGACAACGCTTTCGAAAACTACGTCTATGTGCGCAACCGCGGCGCCCGCAGCGTGCATCTCTATGCCCGCAGCGTCCGCGCCCAGCAGCAATGGGTGACGCGCGCCGGCCGCGAAGGCGTGCACATCGGCCCGTACAAGGTGGACCCCGCCAGCCGCAGCGTGGACGGCAGACAATACGACCTGATCCTGGTCTTTTACGGCTGGGAGCCCCAGGCCGGCTTTGCCGACAGCCTGCATCTGGCCCGCGACGAGCGCGGCTACATCCGCACGGACTTCGCCACCGCCGAAACCAGCGTGCCGGACATCTATGCCGTGGGCGAGGTGGCGCACCGGATGCATCCCTGCGTGGTGACCTCCATGGCCGACGGCGTGGTCGCAGCCAAGGCCATCCAGCGCCGCTGGGAGCGCGGCGCGGAATAAGGCGGCCGGCTCAGGCCGCGAGCAGGAATTCCATCACCGCGGCTTCGAACGCCTCGGGCAATTCGATGTTGGCCAAGTGCACGGCCGGCAGCGTCAGCAGGCGGGCGCCGGGAATGGTCGCGGCGATCTGCTCGCCATGGCTGGCCGCGGTGACGGTGTCGTGCTGGCCGGCGATGACCAGCGTCGGATTGGGGATCAGGGCGATGGTCCGGCGCAGGTCGAAGTCCCGCACGGCCGCGAATGCGCCTGCCAGGCCGTGCTTGTCGGTGCTCAGCAGCATGGCGCGGAACGGTTCGACGGCAGGGTTGCCATCTCGTAACCAGGACGCGGGAAACCAGTTCTTCAGAAACGTTTCGGCTGTTTCCGACATGTTTTCCGCCCGCAGCGTGGCGGCGATGCGTTCGTCCCATTGCGGCGCCGGTCCCAGATAGGCCGAAGTGTTGCTCAGGATCAGGCGGCCGACGCGCTCGGGAGCATGCACCCCCAGCCACTGGCCGACGATGCCGCCCAGCGACAGTCCCAGGAAATGCGCGCGCTCGATGCCCAGCCCATCCAGCAGTTCCAGCACATCGCGGCCCAGGCGGTCCAGCGAATAGGGGCCTTGCGGCACGCTGGACGCGCCATGGCCGCGGTAGTCATAGCGCAGCACGCGGAAGTGGCGGGTCAGCGCGGGAATCTGCGCGTCCCACATGTGCAGCGTGGTGCCGATGGAGTTCGCCAGCACCAGCGTGGGCAGGTCCGCGTGGCCATCGTAACGGTAGGCGATGCGGGCGCCGTCGCCGGCGGTGTAGTGGGAGATATCTTGCATGATGGTTCGCCTCTCGGTGATGGGTGTGAGGCAAATCGTAGTTGCGCACCGTTCAAGAAAAAATTACAAAGTTCTCACAATCATTGTCGGAAAAACAGACATGAGCGAATTCACGCTGCACGATCTCCAGTGCTTCGACGCGGTGGCGCGCGCCGGCGGCTTCCAGGCGGCCGCGGTAACGCTGCACCGTTCGCACCCGGCGGTGTTCGCCGCCGTGGCCAAGCTGGAACGGCAGCTGGGCCTGGCCCTGCTGGACCGCAGCGGCTACCGCGTGAGCCTGACAGCCGCGGGGCAGTCCTTCCACGCCCGTGCGCAATCGCTGCTGCGCGAGCTGACCGCCTTGCGTGCGCACGCCGAACAACTGGCGATGGGCGAGGAAACCGAACTGCGGATCGTGATCGGCGATTTCTGCCCGCGGCCCTACGTGCTGGGCTTGTTGAGCCGTTTCTTCGCGGACTGTCCGGCCACGCGCCTGGACCTGCACTTCGAAGCCGTGTCCGGGCCGCTGGAACGCCTTTACGATGGCGAGGCCGACCTCATCCTGCATCGCGTCGACAAGAACGACGCCCGCATCGAATGGGTCGATTTGGTCAAAGTGCCTTTCGTGCCCGTCGTGGCGCCGGGCTTTCTGCGTGAGCCCGTGCCGCGCGCGATCAAGCCCGCGCTGCTGCGCGACTACACGCAATGCGTCATGCGCGATACCGCCACGCACTCGCCATCGCAAGACTATTTCACCGTCGAAGGCGCGCGCCAGTGCACGGTGGCTGACCAGTTGATGAAGAAGGAAATCATCCTGCAAGGCATGGGCTGGGGCCATATGCCGCGCTTTCTCATCGACGATGAACTGCGTGACGGCAGTCTGCTTTCCATTGCCAACCGCCATCTGCCCGGCAGCGTCGAAGAACTGGTGGCGGCGCGGCGCACGGACCGGGCGCAAGGCCCGGTGTCGAACCGCTTGTGGCAGTACCTGCAGGCTGCCGCGCCAGCCTTGCGCCGCGCCTTGGCATCGCGTCGCGGCCGCTAAGGGAAAATACGCATGGCATAGCGCCACACGCTTCTTCAGAATGCCTTCCAGACGCAAGTTCGTCTTCAAATTTTCGCCGACTGCCAGTGTTGCCAGTCAGGCGTAGGGCAAAAAGGCCCGAGCCGGAATTTCCGGCTCGGGCCTTTTCGTTTTCCGTTTGTCCATCGCTTCTCTTCGAATGGCGTTTCGCTGCGCCGTGGGCGCAGCTTTGCCTGAAGAAACGTGGACGCTGCGGGCGGACGGCAGTCGTCGTGATGTGGTGGGCAATGGCGCCTGTCCAATCCCGGGCAGTTCAGGGCTTGCGTGCAAGCCCCGGCCGGAGGCTTGCCTTCAGAAACGCACAGGAGCGCAACGATGAGCGTATACAACCGCCGCCGCTTTCTGCAGCACAGCGGCTCCATGGTCTTACTGAGTGCCGCATCGGGGATGGCAGCCTTGCCCCGCCAGGCTTACGCCCAAGACACCGTCAAACTGGGCCTGCTGCATTCCCTGTCCGGCACCATCGCCATCGCCGAGGCTTCGCTGGTGGACGCGGAAAAGCTGGCGATCGAAGAGATCAACGCCGCGGGCGGCGTGATGGGCCGCAAGATCGAACCCGTGGTCGAAGACGGCGCGAGCGAGAACGCGGTGTTCGCCGAGAAGGCGCGCAAGCTGCTCGACCGCGACAAGGTCGCGGCCATCGTGGGCTGCTATACCTCGGCCTCGCGCAAGGCCTTGCTGCCCGTGCTCTCGCGCAGCAAGGGCCTGCTTTACTACCCGACCTACTACGAGGGCCAGGAGCAGGATGCGCGGGTGTTCTACCCGTCGCAGGAAGCCACGCAGTCCGTGATCGCGGCGGTGGAGTGGATGGCGCGAGAAAAGGGCAAGACCTTCTTCCTGGTCGGCTCCGACTACATCTATCCGCGCACCTGCAACAAGATCGCCAAGCCGGCCATTGCGCGCATGAACGCCAAGGTGGTGGGCGAAGAGTACGCGCCGCTGGGGCACACGGAATTTTCTTCCATCATCAACAAGATCAAGGCGGCCAAGCCCGAGTGCATCTACAGCACCGTGGTGGGCGGCTCGAACGTCGCGTTCTACAAGCAGCTGCGCGCGGCCGGCCTGGATGGCACGCGCGTCGTGCTGCTGTCCACGGTGGTGTCCGAGAACGAGATCGAAGGCATAGGCAAGGACAACGCAGCGGGTTACTACGCCTGCATGGGTTATTTCCAGAGCCTGCAGAATCCGGCCAACGAAAAGTTCGTCAAAGCGTTCAAGGCCAAGTACGGCCAGGACCGCGTCATCGGCGACCCGATGGAGGTTGCCTACAACAGTGTGTACCTGTGGAAGCTCGGCGTGGAGAAGGCCGGTTCGTTCGATCCCGACAAGGTGATAGCGGCCTCGGCGGGCCTCACATTGCAAGCGCCGGAGGGCACCGTGCGCGTGCATGAAACCAACCATCACGTCTGGAAGAAGGTACGCGTGGGCAAGGCCAGACCCGATGGGCAGTTCGACATCGTCTGGGAATCGGCGGACCTGATCGAACCCAATCCCTTCCCGAAGCTGTAGCGCGCGCTTGCGGATGCGCGCGAGCCCATGGCCGGCGGCGATGCCGCCGGCACAGCCTGGAACGTGACCATGAATCTCGACATTGCGGCAATGCAGCTTTTCAACGGGATCAGCCTCTTCAGCATTCTTCTGCTGATGGCGATCGGCCTGGCCGTCGTGTTCGGCCTGATGGGCGTCATCAATATGGCCCACGGCGAACTGATGGCCATGGGGGCCTACACGACCTATCTGGTCTCGGTGGCGTTCCAGCATTGGGCGCCGGGCTGGATGGACGTTTATCTGTTTGCGGCCATTCCGCTGGCGTTCCTGGTTACCTTCGCATTTGGCTATGTGCTTGAGCGCGGCTTCATACGCTGGTTCTACAACCGTCCGCTGGACACGCTGCTGGCGACCTGGGGCTTGAGCCTGATCCTGCAGCAAGCCTACCGCTCGATATTCGGCGCGCAGGAGGTCAGCGTGCCGCTGGCCTCCTGGCTCAGCGGCGCGTGGGAGCCCACGCCCGACCTGCAATTCCCGCTGAACCGCATTTTCATCCTCGGCCTGACATTGCTGGTGGCCGTGGGCGTGTACCTGCTGCTTTATCGCAGCGCCTGGGGCCTGCGGGTGCGCGCCGTCACGCAGAACCGCGCGATGGCAGGCGCCGTCGGCATCAACACGCGGCGCGTGGACGCGCTGACTTTCGCGCTGGGTTCCGGCCTGGCGGGGATCGCCGGCTGTGTCTTCACCATGATCGGGTCGACCAACCCCGGCACCGGCCAGCTCTACATCGTCGACTCGTTCATCGTGGTGGTGTTCGGCGGCGTGCAGAGTCTGTTGGGAACGGCGTTTTCCGGCCTGGCCATCGCGCAGTCGCAGACCACGCTGGAATACCTGATGAGCGGTTCGATGGCCAAGGTCACGATCCTGGTCCTGGTGATCGTAGTGCTCTATTTCCGCCCAAACGGGCTGTTCGCCAATAAGACTCGGGGGTGATGCGATGAAGGCCCTGCACCGGAAAACCGAAGAGATCGCGATCCTGTTGGTCGCGGCGCTGATCCTGGCTGTGCTGCCCCTGTCGCTGGATCCGTTCCGGCTGAACCTCGTCGGCAAGTACATGGCGTTCGCCTTCGTGGCGATAGGCATCGTGCTGACCTGGGGCTACAGCGGCGTGTTGAGCCTGGGGCAAGGCATATTCTTCGGGCTGGGCGGCTACATGATGGCCATGTTCCTGAAGCTGGAGGCTTCCGCGCCGGAACTGCCCGACTTCATGGTGTGGAGCAGCGTGGATAGCCTGCCGGTCTGGTGGCAGCCGTTCCACTCGCTGACGCTGACGCTCTTGCTGATCGTGGTCCTGCCGGGCCTGGCCGCCTATCTGTTTTCCTTGGCCATTTTCCGCAAGCGGGTCAGCGGGGTGTACTTCGCCATCGTGACGCTGGCCCTGGCGATGACGCTGACTGTCCTCATCATCGGCCAGCAGGGAGACACGGGCGGGGCCAATGGCATTACCGACTTCCGCACGCTGCTGGGCTGGGACATCGTCGGCGATGATGGCAAGCAGGCGCTGTACTTCATCGAGGCTGGGGCGCTGATCGTGGCGATGTTGGCGGCGCTGGCGATCGTGCGCAGCCGGTTGGGCAAGATCCTGATCGCCATCCGCGACCGCGAGGACCGCGTGCGCTTCTCGGGCTACGACACGGCGCACGTGAAAGCCTGCATTTTCGCGGTGGCTGCGGTCCTGTCGTCCATCGGTGGCGCATTCTTCACCCTGCAGGTGGGCCTGATCTCTCCGGGAGCGATCGGCGTGGTGGCGTCGATCGAAATGGTGATCTATGCCGCGGTCGGCGGCCGCCTGTCGATTCCGGGAGCCGTGGTTGGCGCCTTGCTGATCGGCTTTCTCAAATCCTATCTGTCCGAGACCTTCCCGGAAGTGTGGCTGTACTTCCTGGGCGCCATCTTCATTGCGGTGGTCGTGATCATGCCCAACGGCCTGGCCGGCGTGTTCGGCCAGATCCAGGCGCGCCGCGCCGCGGGGAGCGCGCGATGAGCGCCACCCTGGACCTGCAGGAGCCCGCCAGCATGGACATGAGCAGCGACCGCCCGGCGCCGGGCGCCATCCTGAGCGTCGAGGATCTGACAGTCTCGTTCGACGGCTTTCGGGCCGTGGACGGGCTGAGCCTGCGCGTGGCACAGGACGAACTGCGCGTCATCATCGGCCCCAACGGCGCGGGCAAGACCACGCTGCTGGACATCATCTGCGGCAAGACCCGGCCGTCCGCGGGCCGAGTGATGTTCCAGGGCCGCGACCTGGTGCGGATGGCGGAATTCGACATTGTGCGCGCCGGCGTGGGGCGCAAGTTCCAGACGCCATCGGTCTACGAAGACCTGACCGTGCTGGAGAACTTCGAGATCTCGTTGCCCAACGCGCACGGCGTGGTCCGCTCGTTGCGGTTCCGGCGTACGGCCGACATCCGCGAGCGCATCCAGGACATGGCCGCACAAGTGTTTCTGCAGGACCGCCTGGCGGAGAAGGCGGGCCGCCTGAGCCACGGGCAGAAGCAATGGCTGGAGATAGGCATGCTGCTGATGCAGAGCCCGCAGCTGCTATTGCTGGATGAACCGGTGGCCGGCATGAGTCCGCGCGAACGCGAACAGACCGCCGAGCTGTTGGCGCGGATCTCGCGCGGCAAATCGATGGTCGTCATCGAGCACGACATGGATTTCGTCAAACGCATCGCGCACAAAGTCACCGTGCTGCACCAGGGCCGGCTACTGAGCGAAGGCACCGTGGCCGAGGTGCAAGCCGATCCGCGCGTGCTGGATGTGTACCTGGGCCATTGATAGGAGGGCGCATCGTGTTCCAGATCGACAAGCTGAACGTGAGTTACGGGGAATCCCACGTCGTCCACGACGTGTGCTTCGACGTGGCGCCCCGGGAATCCGTGGCCATCATGGGCCGCAACGGCATGGGCAAGACCACCTTGCTCAAGGCGCTGATCGGCATGCTGCGGTCGGGCTCGGGCAGCATCCGGCTGGACGGCGTGGAACTGGCGGGCATGGAGAGCTACCAGCGTGTACGCAACGGGCTGGCCTTCGTGCCGCAGGGCAGGATGATCTTCCCGTTCCTGACCGTGGAGCAGAACATCCTGACGGGCGCCGAGCGCAGCGGGCTCAAGGCCGTGCCGGAATACCTGTACCGCTTTTTTCCGGTGCTGCATGAGATGCGGCGGCGCAAAGGCGGCAACCTGTCCGGCGGACAGCAGCAGCAGCTGGCGATCGCCCGGGCGCTCATCTCCGATCCGCGCGTGCTGATCCTGGACGAGCCTACCGAGGGCATCCAGCCTTCCATCATCAAGGACATCGCGCGGGTCCTGAATGCGCTGCGCGAGGAACGCGGCTTCGCCATCGTCGTGTCGGAACAGATGTTGGGCTTCGCATTGGACCTGGCCGACCGCTTCCTGGTGATAGACCGGGGCCGCATCGTGCATGAGGCGTGCCGCGAGAACCTGGACCAGGAAAAAGTCAGATCTTTCCTGACGGTATGACCGTCAACCACCGAGGAGCATTGTCATGAGACATGGAGATATCTCCAGCAGCAACGATTGCGTGGGCGTGGCCGTCGTGAACTACAAGATGCCGCGGCTGCACACCCGCGCGGAGGTGATGGAGAACACCCGCAAGATCGCCGACATGGTCGTGGGCATGAAGCGCGGCCTGCCCGGCATGGACCTGGTCATCTTCCCCGAGTACTCGACCCACGGCATCATGTACGACGCCAAGGAAATGTACGAAACCGCGTCGGCCATTCCGGGCGAAGAGACCGCGGTGTTCGCCGACGCCTGCCGCAAGGCCAATGTCTGGGGCGTGTTCTCGCTGACGGGGGAGCGCCACGAAGAGCACCCCAACAAGGCGCCCTACAACACGCTCATCCTGATGAACAACAAGGGCGAGATCGTACAGAAGTACCGCAAGATCATGCCCTGGGTGCCGATCGAAGGCTGGTATCCGGGCGATTGCACCTATGTGTCGGAAGGCCCCAAGGGCCTGAAGATCAGCCTCATCATTTGCGACGACGGCAATTACCCCGAGATCTGGCGCGATTGCGCCATGCGCGGCGCGGAACTGATCGTGCGCTGCCAGGGCTATATGTACCCGGCCAAGGATCAGCAGGTCATGGTGTCCAAGGCCATGGCGTGGATGAACAACGTCTATGTGGCGGTGGCCAACGCCGCGGGTTTCGATGGCGTCTATTCCTACTTTGGCCATTCGGCCATCATCGGCTTTGACGGCCGCACGCTGGGCGAATGCGGCGAGGAAGACATGGGCGTGCAGTACGCCGAGCTGTCGACCAGCCTGATCCGCGACGCGCGCAAGAACATGCAGTCGCAGAACCACCTGTTCAAACTGGTGCATCGCGGCTACACCGGCAAGATCAATTCCGGCGAGGAGGCCACGGGCGTCGCGGCCTGCCCCTACAACTTCTACGCCAACTGGATCAACGATCCGGAAGGCACGCGCAAGATGGTCGAGTCCTTTACCCGGTCCACGGTGGGCACGCCGGAGTGCCCGATGGAAGGCATCCCCAACGAGGACGCAAAGCATCGCTAGGCGCGCCTGCCGATCATCCGGTCCGTCCGGCCTGCCGTGCCGGACGGACGCTTTCCGAGGACATGAACCGTGCCGTCTCCGCTCGATACCTACCGGATTGCGCAAGAACCCTTTTACCGCCCGACGGGGCGGGAAACCGCACTGTACGAACATGCGTACGCGCATCGGCTGCCCATGATTCTGAAGGGTCCCACCGGCTGCGGCAAGACGCGGTTCGTGGAGTACATGGCCTGGAAGCTGGGCCGGCCGCTGGTCACGCTGGCGTGCAACGAGGACATGACGGCCTCTGATCTGGTGGGCCGCTACCTGTTGGACGCCGACGGCACCGCCTGGCATGACGGCCCACTGACGCTGGCGGTACGCCATGGCGGCATCTGCTACCTGGACGAGATCGTGGAGGCGCGCCAGGACACGACGGTCGTCATCCATCCGCTGACCGATGCGCGGCGCATCCTGCCCCTGGACAAGAAGGGCGAGGTGGTGCGAGCCCATCCGGATTTCCAGTTGGTGGTGTCCTACAACCCTGGCTACCAGAGCAGCGCCAAGGATCTCAAGCCCTCCACCCGGCAGCGTTTCGTGGCCCTGGATTTCGACTATCCGGAACCCGGGCACGAGGCCGAAATCGTGGCGCACGAGGCGGGCATAGCCGCCGGGCTGGCGGACCGGCTGGTGCGGATCGCGCACAGTTCGCGCGAGCTCAAGCGCCATGGGCTGGACGAGGGCGTGTCCACCCGCATGCTGATCTACGCCGGCATCCTGATCCGCGACGGCGTCAGTCCCGCCGAGAGCTGCGACATGACGATGACGCGTGCGCTGACGGACGACCCCGACATGGCGGCCGCGCTGCGGGCGCTGGTCGATGCGAACCTGGAATGAACATGCGAGCCGTCCTGTCCGCGGGGGAGGGAGCCGGTGCCGGCGCACGCCTGGCAGGCACGCTGGACGATAAGTTGCGCCGCCTGGCCGCGCGCGGCGGCGAGGACCAGGCCGCGGCAGTGCGGCGCTGGATCGACTTGCTGCATGACGAAGACGCGGAGTGCGCCGCAGCCGTGGTGGAGCGGCTCGACCAGTTGATGGCGAAGCTGACGGCGGGCGGGCTGGAGCGCTGGATGCTGGCGGGCCTGCGGCGCTACGAACGCCAGCCCGCCTTGCTGCGCGCCTACTTCCAGTTGCGCGATGCCTATGCGCGCGAGGCCCTGAACGGCGAAGCGGGCGCGCAGGATCTGGAAGCCGCGCAGGCGCGGCTGTCATGGCTTCTGTGCGGCCTTTCGGGCAGAGCCATGGGGGTCGAAGCCTTGCGGCGTCCGGCACTGGACGGTCCGCCTTCGCGCCCCATTCTCGCACCTACGCATCTGCTGGTGCCGGACAGCTACACCGTGCTGGACGGCGCCGACCGCTGGGCGCTGTACCGCGCGGCCGTGGCGCATGCGGCGGCCCATCTGCGCTATTCGCCGGCGGCGCAACCGGTCGCGAGCCTGAAGCCCATGGGCGTGGCGGTGGTGTCCGCCATCGAGGATGCGCGAGTGGAGCGGCTGCTGGCCGCGGACTATCCCGGCGTGCGCCGCTGGTTCCTGCCGTTTGCGCCGCCGCCGCCCGATCCGGCGGACCTGGGGTTCGCGGCGCTGATCCAGCGCATGAGCCGTCTGCTGATGGACCCGTCGCTGCGTGACGACAACCACTGGGTGAACAAGGCGCGGGCATTGTTCGAGGCGCAGTCCGCCGACCTGCGGGACACGGCGGCCTTTCGCCGCCTGGCGTCGGTACTGGCGAACGACCTGGGCCAGATGCGGGTGCGCTTCAATCCACAGCAATACGCCGTGCCGGTCCCTTACCGCGACGACAACGCCTACCTGTGGGACTACGGCGACGCGGCCGAACCGCCGCCTGAACTGACCCTGGGTTCGCAGGGGATGGTGCCCGAGCCCCGCGACGCGGCGCCGCAAGGGCAGGAAGACGTACAGCAAGCTGCCGACGAAACGGAACTGGGGCGCTATCGCTATCCGGAATGGGACTACAAGCTGGGCCGCAGCCGGCCGGACTGGTGCACCGTGATCGAGAAGCTGCCCGGGTGGAACGGCACGGCGCCGCCCGCGCCCGCCGTTCCTGTGCAACGCCTGGCCTTGCCGCAGTCTCGTCGCCTGAGCCGCGCGCGCCGTCTGAGGCGGCAATGGGAGGGCGATGACATCGACCTGAACGCCGCGATCGAGGTCCTGATCGACCGGCGCCTGGATCTGGCGCCCGACGCCCGCTTCTTCATGCGGCCCGGCACCCAGCCCTGCGCCAGCAGCACGCTGGTGCTGCTGGACCTGTCGGCTTCGGCCAACGACCTGGCATCCGACGCCGGGACGACGGTGCTGGATCTGGAGAAGCAGGCAGCGATGCTGCTGGCGCAGGCCACATCGGGCGAAGGCGACAGGATCGCCGTGCACGGCTTCTGCTCGGATACGCGGGCGGCGGTGTATTACTACCGGCTGCTGGAGCCCGGCGCTCCGGTGGCGACGGCGCTGGGCCGCATAGGCGCGGCCCAGGCCCGCTATTCGACGCGCCTGGGCGCGGCGCTGCGGCATGCCGGCGGGCTGGCGCTGCTCGTCCCGGGGGAGCGGCACGCCATCATCGTCGTGACCGACGGCGAGCCTTCCGATGTCGACGCGCACGACCCGCGCTATCTGGTGGACGACGCGCGCGAGGCGGTGCTGGAATTGCGCGGGCGCGGCGTGAGCGTGCATTGCGTTGCGCTGGACGCCAAGGCCGAACCGCAGCTGCGCGCCATGTTCGGCTTTCGCGGCTACCGGATCGTGACGAACCCGGCGGCGCTGCCGCAGGCGCTGGTCCGCGCCTATGCCAGGGCGGCGCCGTGACGACCCCAGGAATCCACGTGTTGACGGCGGCTGCGGCTGTGCTGAAACTGATGAACTCGAAAAAGGATGGATGTCCGCGCCAGCGGGCCTCCCGATCATGGCAAACAAAGATCCCATCCGTGTAGGCGTGTTGTTCTCTGAAACGGGGGCCACATCGACCATAGGCCGTTCCCAGCTGCAAGGCACGCTGCTGGCCATCGACGAGATCAACGAGGCGGGCGGCGTCGACGGCCGTGAGATCGTGCCGGTGCGTTACGACCCGAGGTCGGACCCCGCCACCTACAGCGTGCTGGCCGAAAAGCTGATCACGCAAGACCGCGTGAACGTCATATTCGGCTGCTATATGTCCAGCAGCCGCAAGGCGGTGCTGCCGGTGGTCGAGAAGTGGAACCGGCTGCTGTTCTACCCGACGCTGTACGAAGGGTTCGAGTTCTCGAACAACATCATCTATACCGGCGCCGCGCCCAATCAGAACAGCGTGCAACTGGCAGAGTTCATGACCGCCAACTTCGGCGCCCGGGTCTACCTGATCGGCTCGGACTACATCTATCCCTACGAGTCCAACCGCATCATGGGCGAACTCGTGTTGCAGCGGCAGGATAGCGCCAAGCTCGGCGAGCGCTACGTGCCCTTGACCGCGACCGAGCGCGATTACCGGGAAATCCTGGACGACATCCGCAACAAGCGCCCGGACTTCATCTTCTCCACCGTGGTCGGCAACTCCACCGCTTGCCTGTACCGCGCCTACGCGGACGCGGGCTTCGATCCGAAGACCATGCCCATCGCCAGCCTGACGACCTCCGAAGCGGAGATCTCGCAGATGGAGCCCGAGGTCGCGGCCGGCCATTTCACCTCCGCGCCGTACTTCCAGTCCATCGATTCCGACATCAATCGGCGCTGCCTGGAACGCTTGCGGCGGCGCTTCGGCCACGATTGCGTGCCCAATCTTTGCTGGGAAGCGGCGTACTTCCAGATGCACATCTTCGCCAATGCCTTCCGCGACACTGGCACCGACGAGATCGCGCAAATTCTGCCGCGCGTGCTGCAAAGCGAATTCCAGGCGCCCCAGGGCCGGGTGCGCATCGATCCCACCAATCATCACACTTGCCTGTATCCGCGTGTCGGCCGGGTCAATGCCAAGGGCCAATTCACCATCGTGCGCGAGGCCACGCGGTCCGTGCATCCCGATCCGTATCTGGTCACCCATTCGCTGGGCGACTGGACGGCCACCCTGAGCTCGCTGGACATCTGATGGGCGATACCGCCAGCCGCCAGCGCGCGGAGCGCGCGACGCCTTCCCTGCTCAAGGACCTGCGCACGCTGCGGATCGCGGTCTATCATCCCGACGACGCCGACGGCCGCCAGTTGACGCAACAGCTTCAGCGTATCGGCTGTCAGGTCCAGACCTTCTGGCCGCCGGCGCCCACCCTGCCAGAAGGGCTGGACGCGGTATTCCTGGCCGTGCGTCCGGACGTGATCGACCTGGGTTTCGAATGGGCCAAGAGCGACGACGCACCCATGGTCATCGCCATCGTCACCTACGAGAATCCGACCATCGTCGAGGCCGTGCTGCGCATCGGCGCGAAAGCGGTGCTGCCTTCGCCCGTGCGCTCATTCGGCCTGCTGTCTTCGCTGGTGGTGGCGCGCCAGGTCTATGACGACATCAAGTCGCATGCCCGGCGCCTGCGCAAGCTCGAGGGCAAGCTGCTGGGCGTGCGCCGTATCGCGGAGGCCAAGAGCATCCTCATGCGCACGCGCAACGTCACCGAGGACCAGGCCTACGACCTGATCCGCGAGCAGGCCATGAACAAGCGCGTCACCACCGAGGAAATCGCGGGCGCCATCGTCAACGCCAACGAGATCCTGTCGCTGGGCAAGTAGGGCGCCCCGCGCCGGCTCAGTACTTGCCGGTCAGCAGCTCGCCCGCGTTGGGCACGCGCGCTTCCAGGTCCAGCACCTTCAGCATCCGGTAGACCGTCGCCGCGGCGGCCGTCACCACCGGCAGGCCCAGGCGATCCTGTGTCGGCTGGATCGATGCCAAGGACGGCATCTGCACGCAGGCGGACAACACCACCGCGTCCACGCCGCGCGTGTTCAGGCGCTCCACGTGGCTGGCAGGCGCCATCGGATCCTGTGCGCCGACCTTCAGATTGTCCGGGATCTCCAGCGACAGGCTGTCCTGCACCTCGATGCCTTCGTTTTCGATGTAGTCCACCACCAGCTTGGTCAGCGGCTTCATATAGGGCGTCAGGATCGAGACCTTGCGCGCGCCGATGGCGTGCAGGCCCTCCACCAGCGCGCCCGCGCTGGAGATCACCGGCGCCGGCGCGCCGTTATCCACGGTGGCCTGGTGCAGGCGTTCCTGCGAGACGCGGTGATAACCCAGTCCCTGGCTCATGATCGCCACCAGGCAGGCATAGCCCAGCACGTCCACCCGCGCGTCGGACAGTTCCTGCGCGCAACGGTCCGATTCGCGGTCCATCGACGCCAGTTCCGCCGCCGTCACCTGCTTCATGCGCATGCGGCTGGAATGGAAGGTGAAACGTTCCGGCGCAATGGTCTCGCGCAGGCGCAGCATGGCCGGGATCTCGGTTTCCATGGTGGTGTTGGAACTGGGCACGATCTGGCCGATGCGCAGGGCGCGGGGGGAAGTGGTCATGGCGATGCTCCTCGAAAGGCGTAAGAGGGGCCGGCCCGCTGCGATGCGCGGGAGTTCGGCGATACGGAATGCGGATGTCAGCCGATGGCGGAGCCTGCGGCGGCTAGCGCCGGTCTCATGGCAGGTCCCCGGATGTGCTCGTGTGCTCTATCGGCAGGACTTATTCTGGTCGCCGGGAACGATATTTTCCAATATAGTTTTTATCTGGTTTGATATCTTTCCCAAATAACTGACCGCCATGGAAATCCGCCAACTCCGCTATTTCGCCGTGCTGGCCGAAGAACTCAACTTCACCCGCGCCGCCGCACGTCTGCACATTTCGCAGCCGCCGCTCAGCCTGCAGATCGCGCAGCTGGAGCGCGAACTAGAGGTCAAGCTGTTCGACCGCAACAACCGCCGCGTGACCCTGACCGAAGCCGGCGAAGCTTTCCTCAACGACGTGCGCGCGCTCCTCGCCAGCCTGAAGGACGCCACCGTGCGGGTCCGCGCCGTGGACCAGGGCCTGGCGGGCCGCATCGAAGTGGGCCTGTCCGGATCGCACTTCATGGGCCCAGTCCCCGCCCTGATCGCGCGCTACAAGGCGTCCCATCCCCAGGTCTCCGTGCTGCTCAATGAAATGAATCCCGCCGCGCAACTGGACGCGCTGCGCGGACACCGCATCGACGTCAGCATCTCCCGCACCGCCGTCGACGACGAGGAACTACAGTCCATGCCCCTATGGCCCGATCCCGTCGTGGCCGTGCTCCCCAAGGGCCACCCCCTCTCCGCTCGCAAGCGGCTGGAGCTGAAGGACCTGGCCGGCCAAGCCTTCGTCATGCTGCGCCAGGACACGTCGGCCTTCGCCCGCACCCTGGCCGAAACCTGCGCCCGCGCCGGCCTGCCCCTGTCCGCCGCCCAAACCGTCGCCGAAGTCCCGGCGCAACTGGCGCTCGTCGCCGCAGGCCTGGGCGTGGCCCTGGTTCCGCGTTCCACCTGCCGCCATGCCACCGACCGGGTCGCCATCTGCAGCCTGCCCGCCAATATCTCCCGCGCCATGGTCTACGCCGTCACCCGCAGGCTGGGCAGGAGACGCGCGTTGGATACGTTCTTGCAGACTGCGGCGCAGATGAAGGAGGAGTGAGGGCGTAATCGCTGACGGTCCAAAAATGTCGTGGCCATACTGATGCCAGACGCCGGAATCCCGGGAACCGTGCGAGGTGCGCCATAACATCCAACGCAACGGTGCCAACGAAGGGCAGTGACCGTCGCGCAGCGTCACCATCCGACGCAAGACTCCGCGTAAGCCCCAGAAGGCCGCCCGCGCGGCCGCCCTGGGGCGGGCCCCGCAAGATCTTCGCCAAACCCCAGACCGAGGCCAGAACCCCAAGCACCCAGCTCGTCCCAGCGCCCGTAAAGATTCATACAACCGAGCCCGGCGCGGCGGCCCAGCCGGTGGCGCGGGGCGTCGATAAGCCCAAGGGAATCCGTAGGGAGCCGAAGGCGTACGAGGATGACGCAGGGGCAGTCCGGAGCGTAGGCTCCGGACCGCAATCGTTGCCCCGCGCCACCGGCTGGGCCGCCGCGCCGGGCGGCCTTAAGAACCCAAAACCGGCCGCCCAAAAAACAAGGACCGTCCCACAACACACGGCCCCCAAAAAAACCGAGCGAAGTAAAAACACTCAACCCGTCAATACACAATCCAAAGCCTCAGGCGGACTCAACCTAACCCGGAACTCCCTCAACTCATCCCGCCGGAACACATGCACAGTAATCCGGTCCCCCGCCCGATACTGCGCCAGCAACAGCTCCAGCCCCGCCGGCGCATCCACCCGCAAGCCATCCACCGCCACCAGCACATCCCCGGCAGACAAGCCGCCCTTATGCCCCGCGCCGCCCTCCAGCACCGTCGCCAGCACCAGCGACTCCCCCTGCTTGCGCGTACGCACATACAGCGAAGGAATATTGGCCGCCGTCTTCCATTGCAGCTTGATGCCCTGCGGCTCCAGCAATTCGGCCAGCGGCACATCCGCCGTCCCGTAGGCATGGCGTGCAATGAAGCGCCGCGTATCAACGCCCGTGGCCTCGAGAATCAACGCCGGCAGCCCGTCCTCGGCCAAACCCTGCGGCTTGCCCTGATAAAAGTCACGCCCATAACGGCCCCACAGCAAACGCATCACATCATCCAGCGAGCGCGCCCCGTCCGTTTCCCGGCGGATCAGCAGATCCAGTCCCAACGCCACCAGCGCGCCCTTGGTGTAATAGCTGACCAGCGCATTCGGCGAATTCTCGTCCTGCTTGTAATAGCGCGTCCAGGCATCGAATGAACTCTCCGCCACCGACTGCTTCGTACGCCCCGGCGTGCGCGCCACGCTGGTGATGGTCTTGGCCAGCAGGCGCAGATAGTCGGGCTGCGTGATCGCGCCCGAACGCAGCAGCAGCAGATCGTCGTAATAGGAAGTGAAACCCTCGAACACCCACAGCAGGCGCGTCAGGTCAGGCTGCGAAAGATCGTAGGGAACAAAGGCTTCCGGCTTGATCCGCTTGACGTTCCAGGTATGGAAATACTCATGGCTCACCAGCCCCAGGAAACCGCGATAGCCCTCGCCCTGGCCCTGCTGGCCCATCACCGGCAAGTCCTTGCGCGCCGTCATCAGCGCCGTGCTGGCGCGATGCTCCAGCCCGCCATAGCCGTCGCCCGTGACCATCGTCATGAACACGTAGCGGTCCGAGCTATCCAGGAAAGGCGCGCGCTTGCTGCGCGGCTCGAAGAACGCGATCTGCGTTTCGCAGATCTTGCGTACGTCTTCCGTGATCCGCGCCAGATCCAGATTGGGCGCAACCCCGGTGAACACCAACTCGTGTTCCGCGCCATGCGCCACGAAACTCGACACCTGCGGCGTGCCCATCTCCACCGGATGATCGATCAGCGCGTCATAGTCGGGTGCCAGGTACAACCCGAAACCATGGCGGCGCGCGGCGCCCGTGTGGCCGCGCGCTTCAGGCAGGCTGGTGTAGACCTTCCAGCCCTGGATCGAACGCGGCGGCGCCAGGTCCACCAGGCACGGCAGATGGTCCTGTCCATGCACCCGCAGGAACACGCTGGTGCCATTGAAAAAGCCGTGAGTCTCGTCCAGGTGCGCGCCGCGCACCGACAGGTCCCAGGCATAGACTTCGTACTCGACCCGCAGCGGACCCTCGCAGGGTGCGGCCTGCCAGGTGTGGTTGTCGATCTTCTCGACCGGTACGCGTCGCGAGCCCGAATAGGCCGCCAGCGATTCGATCTGGCGCGAGAAATCGCGGATCAGGTAGCTGCCCGGAATCCAGGCCGGCAGCGACAGGCGCTGGCCGCCGGGGGAGGGCGCTGCGATGCTTAGGGTTATCCGGTAGCGGTGTCCGGCCGGGTCGTGGGGCGCGAGGCGGTAAAGTAGCGGCAGAGCGTTGTCTTTTTCCATGGACATATCTTACTTTCATACTTATTCGGAGACATCAATGAGCGAGTCGTTTGTGCTGGTCGAAACCCGGGGCCGCGTCGGCCTGCTGACGCTGAACCGTCCCAAGGCCCTGAACGCCTTGAACGATCAACTGATGGATGAGCTCGGCGCGGCCTTGCTGGCGTTCGAAGCGGATGCCGGTATCGGCGCCGTGGTCATCACCGGCAGCGAAAAAGCCTTTGCCGCCGGCGCCGACATCGGCGCCATGAAAGACTGGTCGTACATGGACGTGTATGGCAGTGAATACATCACGCGCAACTGGGAAACGCTCAAGCGCATCAAGAAGCCGGTGATCGCTGCCGTGGCCGGTTACGCCCTGGGCGGCGGCTGCGAATTGGCCATGATGTGCGACATCATCATCGCCGCCGATACCGCCAAGTTCGGCCAGCCCGAAATCAAGCTGGGCGTGATCCCGGGCGCCGGCGGCACCCAGCGCCTGCCGCGCGCGGTGGGCAAGGCCAAGGCCATGGACCTGGCGCTGACCGCCCGCATGATGGGCGCAGAGGAAGCGGAACGCGCCGGCCTGGTGTCGCGCGTGGTTGCGGCCGACAAGCTCATGGAAGAAGCCATGGACGCGGCCACCGTCATCGCCTCCATGTCGCTGCCCTCGGTCATGATGGCCAAGGAATGCGTCAACCGCGCCTTCGAAGGCTCGCTCAACGAAGGCCTGCTGTTCGAGCGCCGCGTGTTCCATTCGCTGTTCGCGACCGAAGACCAGAAGGAAGGCATGGCGGCTTTCACTGAAAAGCGCAAACCGGACTTCAAACACCGTTAATCCTTGTTACGCGCGGGCCTATGGTCCGCGCGCTCCCGGATTTGCTCCTCGCGCCCTCTCAGGGCGCGATTTTTTTGCATGCGCGCTCTAGTGCGCGCCGTGTTGCGCCTTGAAACGCTTGGGCAGCACCTTGTTGCAGAGTTCGGTCCTATCCTGAAAAAGCGTCACCACGAGGTGCCGCGCCAGAGAGGCTTGCCCGAACTGGCAAGCCCGGCGCGGCGGCTCGCTTGCAGACAAAACCAAGAAGGAGCCTTGCATGCGTACATCTATCGCTACCCGCCGGTGGTCCGCCGCAGTCCTTGCCGGCGCGCTGAGCGCCTGCTTCGTTACCGCCGCGCAGGCGCAATCGCCGCGTCCCTCCCTGCGCCTGGTGTCCGAGACGCCATATCCGGCCGCTTCCGCGCCCGCCGCGCAGATGAGCGAGCAAGAGCTGCGCGACATCGCCATCGACGCCTATGTCTACGCCTATCCGATGGTGCTGATGGAGCTGGCGCGCCGCAAGGCCACCGCCGTGCAGACGCCGCTGGACGGCAAGGCGCCGGTGAATCAATTCGGCCACAAGGCCGCCTTCCCCGATCCGCGCGCCGGCGACGTGCCGTGGCCCAGCGCCGATGCGCTCTATTCCAGCTTGTGGTTCGACGTGTCGCGCGCGCCGCTGATCGTGAACCTGCCCGCCACCGGCGACCGCTATATGGTGTTGTCGGCGCTGGACATGTGGAGCGATGTGTTCGCCTCGCGCGGCACGCGTACCAATGGCAACGGCGCCCAGTCCTTCGCGATCGTCGGCCCCGGCTGGCAGGGCAGTGTGCCGCCCGGCATGGACGTGATCCACAGCCCCACCGCCACCGGCTGGCTGATCGGCTGGACCCAGGCGGGAGGCCCGCAAGACTACGCGGCCGTCAATCAGATCCAGGCCGGCATGACCGCCAGTCTGCTGGCCGCGTCCGCCACCGCTCGGCCCGCCGTCAACCGCGGCTCCCGCAGCGCTTATCCGCAGACCGGTCCCGGCGTGGGTGCGGCGCCAATCGGCAGCGACCTGCCGCCGCCCATGCCCGTGACGGTACCCGACGGCACGCCGGCCGAGCAGGCCGCGGGCATGGATGCCGCCTCGTTCTTCACGCTGTTCTTCGACGTGATGCGCAACAACCCGCCGCACGCCAATGACACGCCCATCCTGGACCGCATGCGCCGCATCGGCCTGGACAGCCGCCAACCGTTCTCGTATGGCCGCCTGAATCCGGCCGTGCAGCAGGCGCTGGCGCAGGCCCAGCCGCTGGCCGGCCGGCGCATCGCCGATGGCGTGTCGCGCCTGGGCACGCCCATGAACGGCTGGAGCACCGTGCTGTCCGGCATCGGCACCTACGGCACCGACTACACGCGGCGTGCCGCCATCGCCTATGCCGGCCTGGGCGCGCCGACGCCCGAGGACGTGCTCTACCCGGTGACGGTGTCCGATTCCAAGGGCCGCGCGCTGAACTCCAACGAGGACTATGTGCTGCACTTCGACAAGGGCCAGTTGCCGCCGGCCAATGCCTTCTGGTCGCTGCACGTCTACGACGCGAACCACGGCTTTGCCGACAATCCGGCCAACCGCTACGTGCTGCGCAGCACCGACGGCCTGAAGTACAACGCCGACGGTTCGCTGGACATCTACATCCAGCGCCGCGACCCCGGCGAACGCAAGCGCTCGAACTGGATCGCCTCGCCGGCCGCCGATGCGCCGTTCCTGCTCAGTATGCGTTTGTATTCGCCCCAGGATACGGCGCTGGACGGCCAGTGGGCGCCGCCGCCGGTCAAGGAAGACTGACCTTGTTTTGATGGTATAAAGCGCGGCCTCCATTGCGGAGGCCGCGTTGCATGGCGCAGGCTTTGCGCACCGCGCGTTGCGGGCCGATTCGCGTCCCTAATTTCGTCGGATCCAAGCGTTGTTTGCACCTTACAAACGGCCGAAAGTTCATTTGCTAGGGTAAAAAGAATCACGCTATACTCTGCGGGTTTGACGCTTGCGGGATAAGAACACGTAGCGGCTGACAAGTAGCTGGCACGGCGTTGATGAGCCTTTTGAAATCAACGACTTGGCGCCGGCTATGGGAGGCAGCTACGGGCAGCGGGACGCGCCGGTTCTGATAGGGGCAAAGAAGCAAAGCGAGGAAGTTTGATGCAACAGAACTCCATGCAGCAGGAAGTGCGGCAGGGTCCGGTTGAAGGTCAGGGTCAGCAGCAAGCAATGTTTGACCACGACATGACGGATAAAGTTCTGGTTCTCAGTGACGCGGATCGCGCGGCGCTGAATGCTCAAGCAAGCCGCGGGCTCCTGTTGGCATTGGCAGCGCAAGGTGCCATGGGGCTCGCAGCAGCAGTGATAGCGGGGGTTGTCGGAGGGGCGGCGGCAGGTTGGTCGGCGCTGGCGGGGGCGGGAGCGTATTTCATTCCCAATGCGTTGTTCGCATTGCGCCTGGCTGTCAGCGTACGGGCCGGTAAGTCCAGTCCCTTTACCTTTCTCTCTGGTGAGTTGATCAAGTTGTTCGCAACGGCGTTGCTGTTGTGGCTGCTTTCGCGTGTGGCGCAGGACAGCCTCGTATGGCCTGCCGCGCTGCTCG
The DNA here is from genome assembly GCF_058783105.1 of Achromobacter sp. FW305-C-30-7. Lineage (NCBI taxonomy): Bacteria > Pseudomonadati > Pseudomonadota > Betaproteobacteria > Burkholderiales > Alcaligenaceae > Achromobacter > Achromobacter sp. FW305-C-30-7. The sequence continues at coordinate 443,975 of NZ_JBYSYI010000005.1, forward strand.
GTCTGATACTCACATTGAAGGGCTATCTCTTGCTCTTGATGTTCCGCAAGTTGTCATAGCGCCGAGCAGGTTTGCGGCAAACGAAATCGTGGAATCGTCCGGTTCGCAAGGGCCGGGCACAGCAAATAGGGTAGGATTCAAATGGCTGCTGCCAGCGACGTGTCGCCTCAGTCCGCGTATATTCAGCACCACCTGGTGCATCTGAACAATACCGGTGAGAAACAGAGCGCTATTGCTCAGTTCGACATCATCAATTACGACTCGTTGTTCTGGTCCGGCCTGATGGGCCTGATCGTCATTTTCTTCCTCTGGCGCGCTGCGCGCCGCGCCACCAACGGCGTGCCGGGCCGCTTCCAGGCCTTCGTGGAAATGATCGTCGACATGGTCGACGACCAGGCCAAGGGCATCGTCCACAACGCCAAGAGCCGTCTCTTCATCGCCCCGCTGGCGCTCACCGTGTTCCTCTGGATCATCCTGATGAACGCGCTGGACCTGCTGCCCGTCGACTTGCTGCCCTCCATCTGGCGTCTGACCGGCCTGGGTGCCGAGCATGGCGACCCTCTCTACTACCACCGCATTCTGCCGACCGCCGACCTGAACGTGCCGATGGGCATGTCGCTGGGCGTGCTGCTGCTGATGTTCTACTACGGCATCAAGATCAAGCACCCGGGCGGCTTCGTCAAAGAACTGTTCACCGCGCCGTTCCATGCGCACGGCATCGGCGCCATTGTGCTGGCTCCGTTCAACCTGCTGCTGAACCTGATCGAATACGCCGCCAAGTCCGTCTCGCTGGGCATGCGGTTGTTCGGCAACATGTTCGCCGGCGAACTGATTTTCATGCTGATCGCCCTGCTGGGCGGCGCCTGGACCGGTTTCAACGGCGCCAGCATCGGCTTGGGCATCGGTCACATCCTGGCCGGTTCCATCTGGGCGATCTTCCACATCCTGATCGTTCTGCTGCAGGCCTTCATCTTCATGATGCTGACGCTGGTGTACCTCGGCCAGGCTCACGAAGGCCACTGATCCCCCGAATTTCCCGTGCTGGCCACCCGGCCAGCACGGGATAGCAAGATTATCTTGCATTGAGCAGTACCCCTTATTTTTCAATTTTTGACTTCAGATTTCTAACCAAGGAGTTGTCATGACCAACGTCGCTTTCGTTGCCCTCGCATGCGGTCTTATCATCGGTCTGGGCGCTATCGGCGCTTGCATCGGCATCGCACTGATGGGCGGCAAGTATCTGGAAGCCTCGGCTCGTCAGCCTGAACTGATGAACGCTCTGCAAACGAAGATGTTCCTGCTGGCTGGCCTGATCGACGCGGCATTCCTGATCGGCGTGGGTATCGCCATGCTGTTCGCCTTCGCCAACCCGTTCGTCGGCTAAGGCACCGCCCGCCGGCGAAAAGGCGGGTCATGACGCTGGCGGCGATGCGGGTGCAAGCTCCGTCGCCGCCTAGCAAAGTATCGAGTGCTCCGTGACGCCCCTTTCCGGGTGCGGTCGGAGCCGCAAGGTGTTAAAGGAACGACCGTGAATCTGAACGCGACGATCATTTTCCAGATGCTCGTGTTCTTCGTTCTGGGCTGGTTCACGATGAAATTCGTGTGGCCCCCCCTGACGAAGGCGATGGACGAGCGCCGCCAGAAAATCGCCGACGGCCTGGCCGCCGCCGAGAAGGGCAAAGCCGATCTGGCTCAAGCCCAGGCGCGCGTCAGTCTGATCGAGGCTTCTGCCAAGTCCGAAAACCACGCCCGCATCATCGAGGCCGAGAAGCAAGCCGCCTCCCTGATCGAGCAGGCCCGCCGTGAAGCGGAAGCCGAGCGCGCCCGCATCGTGGCGCAGGCTGCCCAGGATGCCGCGCAGGAAGTCCAGCGCGCCCGCGACCTGCTGCGCGACGACGTCGCTGCGCTGGCCGTCAAGGGTGCTGAACAGATCCTCAAGCGCGAGGTTGACGCCCGCGCACACGCCGAGCTGCTCAACCAGCTCCGCGCGCAGCTTTAATCCGGGACCGTCATGGCTGAACTTTCCACTGTTGCCCGGCCCTACGCTGAAGCGCTCTTCAGCGCGGCGCGCGACGACCGCGCCGGCTTGCCGGCCTGGTCCGACCTGGTCAGCGAACTGGCTCAGGTCGCCTCCAACCCCGACGTGCGCGAGGCCATGGCCGACCCGCGTCTGGGCGACAAGCAGCGCGTCGAGCTGTTCTCCGGCCTGGTAAAGGCCGAACTGCCTCAAGCCGCCCGCAATTTCATCGAGCTGCTGGTCGAAAACGACCGGTTGCTGCTGCTGCCCGACATCGCCGCGCAATTCGCGGTGCTGCGGAATCGTCACGACGGCACGGCGCAGGCGGAAATCACCAGCGCGTTCGAACTGAGCGATGCCCAGGTCAAAGAACTGGTTACCGCCCTCGAACAAAAATTTGGCCTCAAGCTCAAGCCCAGCGTCACCGTTGATCCGTCGCTGATCGGCGGCGTGCGCGTGGCCGTCGGTGACCAGGTGCTCGATACTTCCGTACAAGCCCAATTGGCCCGCATGCGCGATCAGCTCGCCGCTTAAGGCAACTAACAGGATTCCAGGAGTCAATATGCAACTCAATCCCTCCGAGATCAGCGAACTGCTCAAGAGCCGCATCGAGGGCCTGGGCGCTTCGGCTGATGTCCGTACTCAGGGCACCGTCGTGTCCGTGACCGACGGTATTACCCGCATCCACGGCTTGTCCGACGTGATGCAGGGCGAAATGCTCGAATTCCCCAACAACGTTTTCGGTCTGGCGCTCAACCTCGAGCGTGATTCCGTCGGCGCCGTTATTCTCGGCGACTACACCGGCGTTTCCGAAGGCGACCAGGTCAAGACGACCGGCCGCATTCTGGAAGTTCCGGTCGGTCCCGAACTGAAAGGCCGCGTGGTCAACACGCTGGGCGAGCCGATCGACGGCAAGGGCCCGGTCAACGCCAAGGCCACCGACATCATCGAAAAAGTGGCGCCTGGCGTTATCGCCCGCCGCTCGGTGTCGCAGCCGCTGCAAACCGGCATCAAGGCTATCGACTCGATGGTGCCGATCGGCCGTGGCCAGCGCGAACTGATCATTGGCGACCGCCAGACCGGCAAGACCGCCGTCGCTGTCGACACCATCATCAGCCAGAAGGGCAAGGGCGTCACCTGCGTGTACGTCGCTATCGGCCAGAAGGCTTCCACGATCAACAACGTGGTCCGCAAGCTGGAAGAGCACGGCGCGATGGAATACACCATCGTCGTGGCCGCTTCGGCCTCCGACTCGGCCGCCATGCAGTACCTGGCCGCCTACGCCGGCTGCACGATGGGCGAATACTTCCGCGATCGCGGCGAAGACGCTCTGATCGTCTATGACGACCTGACCAAGCAAGCCTGGGCCTATCGCCAGGTCTCGCTGCTGCTGCGCCGTCCGCCGGGCCGCGAAGCCTACCCGGGCGACGTGTTCTACCTGCACTCGCGCCTGCTGGAACGCGCTGCCCGCGTCAACGAAGAGTACGTCGAGAAGTTCACCAACGGCGCCGTCAAGGGCCAGACCGGTTCGCTGACCGCGCTGCCGATCATCGAAACCCAGGCAGGCGACGTGTCGGCCTTCGTTCCGACCAACGTGATCTCGATCACCGACGGCCAGATCTTCCTGGAAACCGACCTGTTCAACGCCGGTGTCCGCCCCGCAATCAACGCCGGTATTTCGGTGTCGCGTGTGGGTGGCGCTGCTCAGACCAAGGTCGTCAAGAAGCTGTCCGGCGGTATCCGTACCGACTTGGCGCAGTACCGTGAACTGGCCGCCTTCGCGCAGTTCGCTTCCGACCTGGACGACGCGACCCGTCGCCAGCTGGAACGCGGCAAGCGCGTGGTGGAACTGCTCAAGCAGCCGCAATACCAGCCGCTGCAAGTGTGGGAACTGGCCGTCACGCTGTACACGGTCAACAACGGCTACCTGGATGAAGTGGACGTGGCCCAAGTGCTGTCGTTCGAGAAGTCGCTGAAGGATCAACTGAAGGCCAAGCATGCGGCCCTGATCCAGCGCATCGAAGACACCAAGGAACTGTCCAAGGATGACGAGGCCGAACTGGCCGCCGCCATTCAGGAATTCAAGAAGCACGGTGCTTTTTAAGAAAGTGATGGGTTAGGCGTCCGCGACGCCTCACCCATCCTTCCCGGATGGATGAGGCGCCAGCGGAACCCATCGGCCAGTCTTCACAGGAAAGCGCAATGCCCGGAATTAAGGAAATCCGAACCAAGATCAAGAGCGTGCAAAACACGCGCAAGATCACCAAGGCGATGGAAATGGTCGCCGCATCCAAAATGCGCAAGGCGCAGGAGCGGATGCGTGCAGGCCGTCCGTACGCCACCAAGGTGCGCGAGATTGCTGCGCACCTGATGCAGGCCAACCCCGAATACAGCCACCCGTACCTGGTCGAACGCGAAATCAAAGCGGTCGGCGTGGTCATGGTGACGACCGACAAGGGTTTGTGCGGCGGCTTGAACACCAACATCACCCGCGTGACGTTGGGCAAGCTGAAAGAGTTCGAGAAGAACGGCATCGCCGTGCAAGCGACCGCTTTCGGCAACAAGGGCGTGGGCGTGCTGACGCGCATCGGCGCCAAACTGGTTTCCCAGGAAGTGCAACTGGGCGACAAGCCGCAACTCGACCGCCTGCTGGGCGCGATCAAGGTGCAGCTGGACGCCTACCTGGAAGGCCGCATCGACGCGCTGTACGTGGCTTCGACCCGCTTCGTCAACACGATGAAGCAGGAGCCGCTGTTCCTGCGTCTGCTGCCCCTGGCCAGCGGTTTGGATGATCCGTACCAGATGGGTGCCGAGAAGCTGGCCAAGACCTCGGAAGTGAAGTCGGACTACAGCTGGGATTACATCTACGAACCCGACGCCCGTAGCGTGATCGACGACCTGCTGCAGCGTTACGTTGAAGGCCTGCTGTACCAAGCCGTGGCCGAGAACATGGCTTCGGAGCAGTCGGCCCGGATGGTCGCCATGAAGGCGGCGTCGGACAACGCCAAGAAGGTCATCGGCGATCTGCAACTGGTCTACAACAAGACCCGTCAGGCCGCGATCACCAAAGAAATTTCGGAAATCGTAGGGGGCGCTGCCGCCGTTTGAGGCAGGCAGCATCCCGTCACAAGCTATCAAGCAAGGAATCGACATGAGCAACGGAACCATCGTTCAGTGCATCGGCGCCGTGGTGGATATTCAGTTCCCCCGCGATCACATGCCCAAGATTTACGAAGCGCTTACCCTGGCCGACGAGGGTTCCTCGTTCGCCGAAAAGGGTCTGACGCTGGAAGTGCAGCAACAGTTGGGCGACGGCGTGGTGCGTACCATTGCGCTGGGCTCCAGCGACGGCCTGCGCCGCGGCATGAAGGTCACGGGCACGGGCGCCCCGATCTCGGTGCCCGTCGGCACCGGCACGCTGGGCCGCATCATGGACGTGCTGGGTCGTCCCATCGACGAAGCCGGCCCCATTCAGCACGAAGAAAAGCGCGGCATTCACCAGCCGGCTCCCCGTTTCGACGAACTGTCGCCGTCGGTGGAACTGCTGGAAACCGGCATCAAGGTTATTGACCTGGTTTGCCCGTTCGCCAAGGGCGGCAAGGTCGGCCTGTTCGGCGGCGCCGGCGTGGGCAAGACCGTCAACATGATGGAACTGATCAACAACATCGCCAAGCAGCACAGCGGCTTGTCGGTGTTCGCCGGCGTGGGTGAGCGTACCCGCGAAGGCAACGACTTCTACCACGAAATGGAAGAGTCGAACGTTCTGGACAAGGTTGCGATGGTGTTCGGTCAGATGAACGAACCCCCGGGCAACCGTCTGCGCGTGGCGCTGACCGGCCTGACCATGGCCGAGAAGTTCCGCGACGAAGGCCGCGACATCCTGTTCTTCGTGGACAACATCTACCGCTACACCCTGGCCGGTACGGAAGTGTCCGCACTGCTGGGCCGTATGCCGTCGGCGGTGGGTTACCAGCCCACGCTGGCCGAAGAAATGGGCAAGCTGCAAGAGCGCATCACGTCGACCAAGACCGGCTCGATCACCTCGATCCAGGCCGTGTACGTCCCTGCGGACGACTTGACCGACCCGTCGCCTGCCACGACCTTCCAGCATTTGGACTCGACCGTCGTGCTGTCGCGTGACATCGCCGCTCTGGGTATCTACCCGGCCGTGGACCCGCTGGATTCGTCCAGCCGCCAGCTCGACCCGCAAGTCGTGGGCGAAGAGCACTACGCCGTTGCCCGTGGCGTGCAGCAAACGCTGCAGCGCTACAAGGAACTGCGCGACATCATCGCGATTCTGGGCATGGACGAACTGTCGCCGGAAGACAAGCAGGCCGTGGCCCGCGCTCGCAAGATCCAGCGCTTCCTGTCGCAGCCGTTCCACGTTGCTGAAGTGTTTACCGGTTCGCCCGGCAAGTACGTTCCGCTGGCCGAAACCATCCGTGGTTTCAAGATGATCGTGAACGGCGAGTGCGATGCACTGCCGGAACAGGCCTTCTACATGGTCGGCTCGATCGACGAGGCCTTCGAGAAGGCCAAGAAACTGCAATAAGGAACCGATATGGCTACCCTGCATGTGGATGTCGTCAGCGCAGAGGAAGCGATCTTCTCCGGTGAGGCGAAGTTCGTGGTGCTGCCTGGCGAAGCGGGTGAACTGGGCATTCTGCCCGGCCACACCCCGCTGATTTCGCGCATACGCCCCGGGACGGTCAAGATCGTTCGTGCCGACCAAGGCGAGGAAAACATCTTCGTCGCCGGGGGCATTCTGGAAGTGCAGCCGGGCAGCGTGACGGTTCTGGCCGACACGGCTATCCGTGCCGCCGACCTGGACGAAGCCCGCGCCCTGGAAGCGCGCCAGAAGGCCGAACAGGCCCTGGCCAACGCCAAGGACAAGGCGGACATCGCCGTGGTCGAAGCCGAACTCGCCATGCTGGCTGCGCAAGCCATCGCGGCGCGCAAGCTGCGCCAAGGCGGCCGTTCGCACTAAGCGGCGACGCTGTGCCCCGGGTTACGCTCCGGACTCGAAGAAAGCGGCCTTTGGGCCGCTTTTTTCATGTCCGAGCCAAGGCTGCGGCATTCGCCTTTGTGCGAGCCGCAATGCGATCACTACGAATAGCTGGCTGGCGGCTGCAACAGTAGCCTTCAGTTTTGCCTAGTGAAGCGTAGGGGGAAAGCGTGCGAGAAGTCCTGGATTGCGGGGTTCTGCTGGCGCCGGGCCACGAAGGGGCGATGCGCGATCTGGTTGCGCAGCACCCGGCCAGGCAGATGCGTGTGCGGCTGCACCTGGTATCGCTGAGTCCGGTGCGTTATGCCGCCGCTGGCGCGGCGTCCCGCGATACGTCCGCAGATGCGGCGGCTGACGCCGTGCCTGAAGCCCCGGTCCCGGAAGCGGACGTGCAGGCGCTGGCGCGGTTGGCTGTGGCGCTCAGGCGCTATGACTGCTGCATCCTGCCCGTGGCACCGTCTTCGCTGGCCTGGACGCGCATGGCCTTGCAGCAGGCCGACGCCGTGTTGACTACCCCGTTGCTGTTGCTGATCTCGGACGTGAAGGCGCCCGCCATCGAAGACCTGCTGAGCCTGGGCGCATCGGATTTCGAGACGCAGCCCGCCTGCCGGGAGAGCCTGCGGGTGCGGCTCGGTCGCCTGGCCCGCGCCGCGCAGGGGCGCGGCACGGCGCGGGTAGAGATCCGTGAGCCCGCGACGATGTACCGCGAGGCGCGGCCTCAGGCAGGCGCGGGCGGATTACCTCGTCCCGCAGCCTTGCGCGCCCGGGTGGCGTCCGATCTTGTCGATCACGCCGTGCCCGGCCCGCGTCATCAACACCCGCGGCTCGCGCACGAATCCTTCCGGATCGCGAAGGCGCGGGTGGTGGACGGCTTCGAGCGCGACTACATCCGGCTTGCGCTGTCGCGTCATGGCGGCAACGTGGCGCAGGCGGCGCGGGCCTGCTGCAAGCACCGGCGGGCCTTCTGGGCGCTGATGCGCAAGCACGGCATCGAGGCGGCGCCGTACCGGCAGGCCGCGCAGGAGCAGGGTGCCTGAAGCGCCTGCGCGGCAGGCAGGACTGCTGGCGCGTCAGCTCCACCACCCGGGCGTCGCACGCGTCGTCCCGCGCGGAAAGCGCCGTACTTGCGCGCGGGCAAGCACGGGCCGGCGGCGGGCCGGGATTTGTCAGCCAGGGGAAGTAAAATCACGGCTTCCGATCATCGAGGATAGTCGTGTCTGCTTCCGTACTGAAGAACGATGTGTTCTTGCGCTCGCTGTTGCGCGAGCCCGTGCCCTACACCCCGATCTGGCTGATGCGCCAGGCCGGCCGCTACTTGCCCGAGTACCGCCAGACGCGGGCCCGTGCGGGTTCCTTCATGGGCCTCGCGCAGAATCCGGAGTACGCCTCGGAAGTCACGCTGCAGCCGCTGGAGCGTTTCGACCTGGATGCGGCCATCCTGTTCTCGGACATCCTGACGGTGCCGCACGCCATGGGCCTGGGCCTGGATTTCGCCGAAGGCGAGGGGCCGCGCTTCGCGCGTCCGGTGCGTACCGAGGAAGACGTGGCGCGCCTGGAAGTGCCGGACATGGACAAGCTGCGCTATGTCTTCGACGCCGTGCGCACGATCCGGCGCGACCTGGACGGCAAGGTCCCGCTGATCGGCTTTGCCGGCAGCCCCTGGACCATCGCCTGCTACATGGTGGAAGGCCAGGGCAGCGATGATTACCGCCTGATCAAGACCATGCTGTATGCGCGTCCCGACCTGCTGCACCGCATACTCGAGATCAACGCCGAAGCCACGCTGCAGTACCTGAACGCGCAGATCGACGCGGGCGCGCAAGCCGTGATGCTGTTCGACAGCTGGGGCGGCGTGCTGGCCGACGGCCTGTTCCAGCAGTTTTCGCTGGCCTACACCCGCAAGGTCGTGGCCGGCCTGAAGCGCGAACACGAAGGCCGCCGCGTGCCGGCCATTGTCTTCACCAAAGGCGGCGGCCAATGGCTGGAACAGATTGCCGCCTGCGGCGCCGACGCCGTGGGCCTGGACTGGACGGTGGATCTGGCCGCCGCGCGGCGCCGCACCGGGGACTCGGTGGCGTTCCAGGGCAACCTGGATCCCATGGCTTTGTTCGGCGGCGGACCCGCCATCCGGGCCGAGGCGCGGCGCGTGCTGGATGCCTTCGGACCGGTGGGCAAGGGCGGCCACGTGTTCAATCTGGGGCACGGAATTTCGCGCTTTACTCCGCCGGAAGCCGTAGCCGAATTGGTGGATGAAGTCCACCAGCACAGCCGTTCGCTGCGGGGGTAAGTGAGTGGACGCTTCGGTCTAAAGGGCCGGAGCAGGAGGGCCCCCGGGGACACTTGTGCACAGCAAGATTGCTCTCGGGGAAAACCCTTTAGATGCTAGTTTACAATCTGGGAAGCCATCATAAGTTATTGTTTTAAATAATGAATTGATGGTTTTCAAGAAGATTTCGCAAGTTTGCGCAATCTTATCAAATTCCAATTTTCGATGTTGCTCCAGCCTTTTCCCCAAAGTTATCCACAGGCCGGGAACGGAGCACGCCGCCATCATCCGGGATCATCCTTCTACATGCACCGTCCTAGCCTCCATGTCTGAAGCGCAGCCAAATACGACCCCCGCGGTCTGCTGGGTGCGCGTGGCGCTGGACGTGCCCTTGCCCGGCCCGTTCGACTACCGCAGCGAGGCGCCGGTGACGGTCGGCCTGCGGGTCATCGTGCCGTTCGGCCGCCGCAAGCTGATCGGCGTGGTGGTGGAAAACCCGGCGGAACCGTCCTTCGACCCCAAGCAGATCCGGCCGATCGAAGAGGTGCTGGACGACTTGCCGCCGTTCGATGAGGACTGGCTGCGCCTGGCCCGGTTTGCTGCGGACTACTATCAGCGGCCACTGGGCGAGGTGATGCTGCCGACCTTGCCGCCGCCGCTGCGCAAGCCCACGGCCTATCAGGGCAAGCGCTCGGCCGGCGGACCGGTGGCGCGGCTGGACGGACGCAAGCGCAAGGCTGCGCGCACGCCGGCCCAGGCCGATCAGCCGCCGGGACTCAATGACGCCCAACGCGAGGCGGTGGACACCATAGGCGCGCTGAACGGGTTCAAGCCCGTGCTGCTGCACGGTGTGACGGGCAGCGGCAAGACCGAGGTCTACCTGCGGGCGGCCGAGAAGGTCCTGGCGGCAGGACGCCAAGTACTGCTGATGGTGCCCGAAATCAATCTGACGCCGCAGCTGGAAAGCGCGCTGCGCGCGCGTCTGGAGGCGCTGGTCGGGCCGGATGGCCTGGCGGTGATGCATAGCGGCCTGTCCGATGGCGAACGCCTGCAGGCCTGGGCCCGCGCCCAGCGCGGCGAGGCGCGCATGTTGCTGGGCACGCGCATGTCGGTGTTCGCGCCGCTGGGCCAGTTGGGCCTGATCGTGGTGGACGAGGAGCACGACGCGTCCTACAAGCAGCAGGACGGCCTGCGCTATTCGGCGCGCGATCTGGCGGTGTGGCGCGCCCATGACCTGGGCATCCCGGTGGTGCTGGGATCGGCCACGCCGTCGCTGGAGACCTGGCAGCATGCCGAGCGCGGCCGCTACCTGCGCCTGACCCTGCCGGGCCGGGCGCGCGCCAGCAGTCTGCCGTCGATGCGGCTGGTGGACACGCGCCGCCTGCAACTGAAGCATGGCATGTCGCCGCAGCTGCTGGACGCCCTTGCGCAGCGGCTGGAGCGCAAGGAGCAGTCACTCATCTTCCTGAACCGGCGCGGCTATTCGCCGGTGCTGCATTGCCAGTCCTGCGCCTGGGTCAGCAATTGCCCGCGTTGCACCGCGTTCACCGTGCTGCATCGCACCGATGGCCGTGGCCACCGGCTGCAATGCCATCACTGCGGCTATCAGGCCCCGGTGCCGCGCGCTTGTCCCGAATGCGGCGACCAGGACTTGGCGCCCATGGGGCGCGGCACGCAGCGCGTCGAAGAACACCTGGCGGAATTGTTTCCCGAAGCCCGCATCCTGCGCATCGACGCCGACAGCACGCGTAAGAAGGGCAGCGCCGAGGCGCTGTTTGCCTCGGTGCACGCGGGCGAGGTGGACATCCTGGTGGGCACGCAGATGGTGGCCAAGGGCCATGATTTCGCCCGCCTTGGACTGGTGGGCGTGCTGAATGCGGACTCGATGCTGTTCGCGCACGACTTCCGCGCGCCGGAGCGCCTGTTCGCGCAGCTGATGCAGGTGGCGGGCCGGGCCGGCCGCCACCAGGGCAACGGCGAGGTGCTGATACAGACCGGCTACCCCGAGCAGCCGGTCTATCAGGCGCTGCTGCGGCACGATTACGCGGGCTTCGCCCGCCATGCTCTGCACGAGCGCGAAAGCACCGGCTTGCCGCCTTTCGTCTACCAGGCGCTCCTGACCGCCGAGGCGCGCGAACTGAAGGTGGCCCAGGAGTTCCTGGAGCGGGCGCGAAGCTTGCCGGAAGGGGAGTGGGCGGCCGACTTTCCGGGCCTGGACGCCATCATGCTGTACGACCCGGTGCCGTTGCGGGTGGTGCGCGTCGCCAACATCGAGCGCGCCCAGCTGTTGGCGGAAAGCAGCAGCCGCCCGGCTTTGCAGGCCTTCCTGGCGTCCTGGTCGCACCACCTGCCGTACCTCGCCAATGAGGCGCGCGTGCGCTGGCAGCTGGAAGTCGATCCGCTGGAAATCTGATCGCTTGCGGTAAGGGCCGATGCACCGCCGATCCGATTGTTCTATGATCTTTCTCCTCTATCGCGCCGGCGCGGCAGGCCCGCTGCGGCGGCCGCGCCCGTCCCCTTTTTCTCGCGTATCACCGGCCCGCTGACGGGCGGCCGCAAGCCCCGTGCTTGCCGGCAGCATCTTCAATGCGGCCGCCGCGATGCATGATCACCTGACTCAAATGTCCGCCAGCGAACCTATAGCCCAAGGCATGAACCCCGCTCAACGCGAAGCGGTGCTGTACCTGGACGGCCCCTGCCTGGTGCTGGCCGGCGCCGGCAGCGGCAAGACCCGCGTGATCACGCAGAAGATCGCGTACCTGCTGCGCGAGTGCGGCTACATGGGCCGCAACGTGGTGGCGCTGACCTTCACCAACAAGGCCGCGCGCGAGATGGACGAGCGCGTCAAGACCTTGGTGGACCGCAAGCTGTCCAAAGGCTTGATCATCAGCACTTTCCATTCGCTGGGCGTGAAGATGCTGCGCGAGGAAGCGCGCAACGCGGGCCTGAAGCCGACCTTCTCCATCCTGGACGCCGACGATGCCATGGCCATCATCCAGGAACTGCTGAACACCACCGACAAGGGCCGGCTGCGCCACGTGCAGGGCATCATCTCGCTGTGGAAGAACGGGCTGATGGAGCCGGACGACGCCGCGCGCGAGGCCATCACGCCGGCGGACGTGGAAGCGGCCAACGTCTACCGCAGCTATGCGGCCACGCTGGCCGCCTACCAGGCGGTGGACTTCGACGACCTGATCCGCATCCCGGCGCTGCTGCTGGCCAACAATGAAGAAGTACGCACGCGCTGGCAGAACCGCGTGCGCTACCTGCTGGTGGACGAATACCAGGACACCAACGTCTGTCAGTACCGTCTGGTGCAGTTGCTGACGGGCTCGCGCGCCATGTTCACGGCGGTGGGCGACGACGACCAGGCAATCTACGCCTGGCGCGGCGCCACCATCGAAAACCTGGCCAAGCTGACCACCGACTACCCCAGCATCAAGCTGATCAAGCTGGAGCAGAACTACCGTTCGGTGCAGCGCATCCTGGCGGCGGCGAACCAGGTGATCGAAAAGAATCCCAAGCTGTTCGACAAGAAGCTGTGGTCCGACCTGGGCGTGGGCGAACCCATCCTGGTGTCGGCCATGGACGGCGAGGAACAGGAGGCGGAATCCATCGCCATGAAGGTGTCGGCCTCGCGCTTCGAGCGCCAGGCGCAATGGAAGGACTTCGCCATCCTGTACCGCAGCAACCATCAGTCGCGCATCCTGGAGCAGGCGCTGCGCAACCTGAAGATTCCGTACACGATCTCGGGCGGCCAGAGCTTTTTCGACAAGACCGAAGTGCGCGACGTGCTGGCCTATCTGCGCATCCTGGCCAATGACGAAGACGATCCGGCCTTCATCCGCGCGGCCACCACGCCCAAGCGCGGCATCGGCCAGGCCACCTTGCAGACGCTGGGGCAGTACGCCGCCAGCCGCGAGCTGTCCCTGCTGGCGGCTGTCGCCGAGACCGGCCTGGAAAGCCAGCTGGCGCCGCGCCAGCTGGAGCCGCTGCGCACCTTCACCGAGTTCATCCGCCGCATGCAGTGGCGCGCCGGTCGCGGCGCGGCCTCGGGCAAGGACGCCGCGCCCGCCGAACCCGCGGGCGTGCTGCTGGACGATCTGCTGGAGGCCATCCAGTACGAGCGCTATCTGTACGAGCTGTTCGAGGAACGGCCCGCGCAGACGCGCTGGCAGAACGTGCTGGAGCTGACGGGCTGGCTCAAGCGCAAGGCCGAAGAGGACAACATGACGCTCTTCGACCTGGTGCAGCACGTGGCGCTGGTCACCATGCTGGAGCGCGGCGAGGAAGAAGAACCCGACGCGGTGAAGATGTCCACGCTGCACGCGTCCAAGGGCCTGGAGTATCCGCACGTATACCTGGCGGGCGTGGAAGAAGGCCTGCTGCCTCATCTGGGCAAGGACGACGAAGTCGGCGATCCGGCGCGCGCGGCCGAGAACCTGGCCTCGCGCATCCAGGAGGAACGCAGGCTGATGTACGTGGGCATCACGCGCGCGCAGCGCAGCCTGAACCTGAGCTGGTGCAAGCGCCGGCGCCGGGCGCGCGAGGACCTGGTGCGCGAGCCTTCGCGCTTCATCGAGGAAATGGGCCTGGGCGACGTGCGCGTGCAGGAAGACGAGGCCACCGCCGCGATGAATCCCAAAGAACGCATGGCCATGCTCAAGGCGCTGCTGAAGAAATAGGGGCGGGGCAGCGGCTTGTGAAAAGCCGCGGGCTGCTCCTACACTGGACTGCGCCCGTCCCGCGGTCCGGGGCGGCAACCCCGCGGATCGAAGGAGCGCGCCATGTGTCGCTGGCTGGCTTATACCGGTAGTCCAATACAGATGGAGAGCGTGCTGTTCAAGGCCAAGCACTCTCTGATCGACCAGAGCCTGCACTCGCGTCTGGGCGCCACCACTACCAATGGCGATGGCTTCGGCCTGGGCTGGTACAGCCGCCAGCGCGAAGGCCAACCGCTGGAGCCGCCATTCCGCTACCGCAGCGTCCATCCGGCCTGGAACGACCGCAATCTGCGAGAAGCGGCGCGCGCGATCCACGCGCCGCTGTTCGTGGCGCATATCCGCGCCGCCACCGACACGCCCGCCCAGGAAACCAACTGCCATCCGTTCCGTCACGGCCAATGGCTGTTCGTCCACAACGGCGTCATCCGCGACTATCCGCTGCTCCGGCGCGACCTGATGCTGATGATCGCGCCTGCGTACTTCGGCTCGCTGGAAGGGTCGACGGATTCCGAGGTGATGTTCCTGCTGGCGCTCAGCTTCGGCCTGGACGAAGATCCGCTGACGGCGCTGGCCCGCATGGTGGGCGCGGTGGAAGAGACGGGCAGGCGGCATGGCGTGGCGCAGCCCATCAACATGACGGTCTGCGCGCTGGACGGCCAGCGCCTGATCGCGGTGCGCTATTCCAGCGAGGCGGACTCGCGCACGCTGTTCCACAACACCTGCGTGCGCCATTTGCGCCAGCTGTATCCCGACAACCCGCAGATCGCGGCGCTGGACGATGACGCCTTCCTGCTGTTGTCGGAACCCTTGACCGAAATGCCCGGCGCCTGGGAGGAAGTGCCCGAATCCACCGCCATCATCGCGGGCGGCGGCACGGTGGCGCACTATCGGTTCGCGCCGGTGCCGCCGGGGGCGTGACTACAGCCGGGCAGGCCGGAATACCTGGAAAACGGGGTCATCAAGCACGTATCTCCTATATAAGGGAGAATACGGATCGCATGACTTTGCGACGTCCTGGGCCGCGAAAGCACCCTAATTCCAATAAGGAAGTTGCATGACCGATAGCAAAACCCCGCAAGCCTCTGTCGCGCTGGCGGTGTTTAACCACACGGGGAGCACCCCGGATTGTTTTGAACTGCACGAGCACGGCGTTGTCTGCCGGCAAGGCGACGTGCGCATCTACACCGCCTTCGCGGACATCCAGGACCTGTTCCTGTTCGCCTCCGGGCCGGACGACGGCCCTGGCCCGATCAATCATTTTGCCTACCGCACCGGTTCGGCGCAGCCTTGGACTCTGGTGCCCGCCGAGGTCGGCGAATTCAACAAGCTGATGGACGCGTTCCGCGCGCGCTACGTGGCGCAGCGCCTGCCCGTGCTGGAAGAGAAGATCGCGGACGGCGCGCGAGTCGCGTTCCGCTACGTCCAGAGCGGCAATTTCCCGGACCTGCAGACGCAGGAGCTGGCTTTGTCGGCCGAGGGCCTGCATATCGGCGGCGCTACATGGCCGTACGAATCGCTCAAGCGCATCGACCTGAACCAATGGACCGAGACGATCAGCCTGCAGGACGAAAACGGCGAGACCGTGTTTTCGTGCCTGGCCGCAGACGTGCTGAGTTCGGACCTGTTCGTGAACTTGGTCTACGACCAATTGGGCCGGACGGCGGAATACGCCTGAGCAGGGCCGCTTGCGCGGCGCCCGGTCAATGCCCCGTGTGCAGATCGGGGTTCAGGGTGCCCCAGGCGGCGGTGCGCACCAGGCACTCCACGGCGCCGGTCTGCGAGTTGCGGCGGAACAGCAGGCCTTGCTGGCCCGCCAGCGAAGTGGCCTTGACCACTGCGCCTTCGGGGGTCAGCACGCGCGTGCCGGCGGTGATGTAGCAGCCGGCCTCCACCACGCAGTCGTCGCCCAGCGAAATGCCTATGCCCGAGTTGGCGCCCAGCAGGCAGCGCTTGCCGATGGACACCACCTGCTTGCCGCCGCCTGACATGGTGCCCATGATGGACGCGCCGCCACCGATATCGCTGCCGTCATCGACGATGACGCCCGCGCTGATGCGGCCTTCGACCATGGACGCGCCCAGCGTGCCGGCGTTGAAATTGCAGAAACCTTCATGCAGCACCGTGGTGCCGGGCGACAGATGCGCGCCCAGCCGCACGCGCGCGGTGTCGGCGATGCGCACGCCGGCGGGCATCACGTAATCGGTCATGCGGGGGATCTTGTCCACGCCGCGGATCTCCAGGATCTGCCCCGATGCGCGCAAGTGCCAGCGCAGCGAGTCCACCTGGTCTACCGCGCAGGGCCCGGCCGAGGTCCAGGCGACGTTGGCCAGCACATTGAACAGGCCATCGAGATTGGTGTCGTGCGGACGGATCAGCCGGTGGCTGAGCAGGTGCAGGCGCAGGTAGGCGTCGTGCGCGTCGACCGGCGGTTCGTCGAGCGACGCGATCGCGGTGCGTACCGCGACGATGTCCACCTTGCGGCGGGTGTCGCGGATCAGGGCGGTGGGCACGTGTTCGCCCAGCGCGGCGCGGGCTTCCTCGGGCGACAGGTGGCGGGTGCCGGTGGCCGGCGAGTTGTCGGCCAGCGAGGGGCGCGGATACCAGGTGTCCAGGATGGCGCCGTCGGCGGCCAGCGTGGCGACGCCATAGGCGATGGCGCTGAGGGGCGTGGGGGAATCGGCCATGATGAAAGAGAAAATGCGCGGTCTGAGTGCGTAATTCTAAGACGAAAGGGACGGATGGCGGGGGCGCCGGGCCGCAGTTTTCAGAGACTGCCGAAGGCCCAGCGCAAGCTCAGCGAGCCCGTGTGTTCGCGGTTGCCGCCGCCATACTGGCCGCCGTAGGCCAGGCCGATGACGGCCGAGCGCGACACGGCGACTTCCAGGCCCAGGCCCGCCAGCGCCGCGGACTGGGCGATGGGCGCGCCGGCCACGGTCAGCACGCTGCCGCCGTCCAGGACCAGGGTCGTTTCCGGCTGCACGTCGCCGAAGGCCCGGCGCCAGCCCAGCGTCGCATGCAGCCGACCCATGGTGGGGCCGAGCGCGAAGCCGGTCTGGCCGCGCAGGCCCAGTGTGGTCGTGGTTTGCCGGATGCGTCCCGCGTCGGCCGAGAGCGCGGTGGAACCGCCCGACTCGCTGAAGCTGCGGGTGCGCACGTTGCGCACGGCCACGCCTGCGAATGGCTCAAGGGTGGCGCCTGGCGACAGCGCCAGCTCGTAGCCGAGTTCCGAGAAGACCTGTGCGGTGTAGGCGCTGAAGTCGGCGGTCAGTGTCTGGCGGGGAATCCCGGGCATCTCGAAATGCCGGCGGGTGTCGATGTCGTGCCAGGAGTAGGAAGCGGCCGCCAGCAGGTTCAGCTTGCCGGGGCCGGCGCTGAACGACTTCTTGCCGTAGGCCCCCGCGGTATAGCTGTAGACGTCCAGCCGGGCGTCGGCTGCGTCGATGTTGACTCGGCTGCGGGTGGCGCCCAGCGCGCCGCCCAGCCGCCAGCCGGCGCCCGCTTCGAACTCGCCGCCGCCGTACACGCCGGTGGTGCGCTGCTTGATGCGGGCCACATTGGCGCCGCCCTCCAGCATCTGCCAATTGTCGACGGCGACGAGCCAGCCCGGCTGGGCCGGCGCGGGACTGGCCGGCCGGTCGGCCAGCAAGTCGCGGGTCTGTCCGGCGTGCGCGTGCGCCGCGCCCGCCGCAAACACGGCATGCGCGGCGAACGCCCGCGCCAGCAACTGCCGGCGGACGGCTATCGGTGGCGGCAAGGGCTGCTTACGCCAGTTCTTTCAGCAGCAGTTCCCAGAATTTCATGCGCTGTTCCAGCGTCGAAATCAGGATGTGCTCGTTCAAGGTGTGCGCGCCGTCGCCATCGGCGCCCAGGCCGTCCAGCGTGGGGATGCCCATGGCGGACGTGAAGTTGGCGTCGCTGCCACCGCCCGTCATGGGTGCGTCTTCCAGCAGGAAGCCGGCGCGTTCGGCGTAGCCCTGCACCAGCGCCAGCAGGTCGGCGGCGGCTTCGGTCTTCACCATCGGCGGGCGGTTCAGTTCCACGTCGATGTCCAGTTCGACGTCCGGACCCACGGCGCACAGCTCGCGCATGCGGCGCAGCACGTCTTCGGCGGCGCCCATGTCGGGCACGCGGAAGTCGACCACGCAGCGGCACAGCGCCGGCACGGTGTTGGTCACGGTGCCGCCGGCGATGGTGCCGACGCTGACGGTGATGCCGCGGTCATAGTCGGTCATGGCTTCCAGCGCCAGCACCTGGTGGGCCATTTCGCGGATGGCGCTGCGGCCCTTCTCGTGCTGCATGCCGGCGTGGGCTGGGCGGCCCTTGACGTTCAGGTTCAGCATGCCGGTGCCCTTGCGCGCCGTGACGCACTTGCCGCCATTGGGGCGGGCCGGTTCGCAGACCAGCGCGTACTTGGCGTTGGCGGCGAAGCGTTCGATGTGCGTACGCGAGGCGTGGCTGCCGGTTTCTTCGTCGGGCACCACCAGGAAGTCCACCGGTAGCTGGGTCGCGCCGGGGCGCGCCAGGCCGGACAGGGCTGACAGCGCCAGGTAGATGCCGGCCTTCATGTCATAGCCGCCCGGGCCGTAGAGACGGTCGCCTTCGATGCGTACGGGGTTTTCGAGCAGCGTGCCTACCGGATGCACCGTGTCCATGTGCGCCAGGATCAGGATGCCGGGGCGCGTGTCGCCGGGGGCGCGGTTGGTCGCGTACAGCAGCGGACCCGTGGTCGGGCCCAGCGACGACAGCTCGACCGTCAGGCCGGCGGCGGCGGCGTAGTCGGCGATGATGCGCGCCATGGCGGCAATGCCTTCGGGAAAGTTGGAAGGCGATTCGCATTGCAGCCAGCTCTTGATGCCGGCGACGATCTGTTCAGTGCTCTGGGTGTTGGACATGGCGGTAACGGATATCTGCAGCGAAGAAAATGGGAGCGTTCAGGCGACCTGCTGGCCGGCCAGGCGGGCCAGCTCGGCGTCGTCGGGCATCTTGCCGTCGAACCAGAGGCTGGCGCACACGGCGGACATGGCGCGGCCGTCATGGCCGATGCCGGGCACGACTTGCAGCGTCCAGCCGAACGGCACGCCGCGGCGCTCCGCTTCCTTGCGGCCGAACTCGAAGTAGTTCTGGGCGCGCGCAAAACGGTGCGGACCCTGGCGCATGGCGGCGGGCTCGGACGGCAGGTTGGGATCGTCGGTGGCGATGTCCTGGTCGCCTGCCAGGATGGTCATCGGGTAGGCCAGCAGCTTCACCAGGTGCTCTTCCGTCAAGCCGACGCCGTCCATGCCTTCGGGGAAGGGATGGTCGAAGGTCGGCAGCGTGTACCAGCCCGGGTTGCCCGCGGCCACGGCCTTGAAGGGCGCGTGCGACTGGCTGCTCATCAGGCGGTGCACGAACTGGCCGCCCGCGGAATGGCCGAACAGGTAGATATTCTGGCCGTCGGTGATTTCACCGGCGATCAGGTCCTTGATGACGTTGCCCACCAGCGCGTAGGTCCAGCCGTCGATATGGCGCGGATTGCCGCCGGCCGAGAACACTCGGCCGTTGTTGTAGCTTTCCACGCCGGGCCAGATCTCGTTGGAGAAGGTCAGCGCCACGATCAGCAGCTTGTGCTTGTCGGCGGCTTCCACCCAGAAATCGCGGTACTCGTCGCCATTGCGCAGCACGCCGTGCTGCACGATGACCACCGGGCGGTCCGGCGTGTAGCCGTAGGGGCGGTAGGTCTGCAGCTTGAAGGGACGGTCGGAATTGCGGTCCTCGTCCACATACAGGATGGCGTTGCGGCCGGCATGGCCGAGCTCGATGGCGATGCGGTCGACGTTGGACATCTCGGAGGGTTTCATCAGGCGTTCGCCTCATTCAGGTGGCAGGCCGACCAGTGGCCCGCGGAGATTTCTTTCAGGACCGGCGCCTGCTCGCGGCAGCGCGGCATGGCGTGGGGGCAGCGGGGATTGAAGGTACAGCCCGGCGGCGGATTCAGCGGCGACGGGATCTCGCCTTTGATCGGCGTGAACTTGCGGCCGCGGCGGCCCACGTCCGGCACTTCGGCCATCAGGGCCTGGGTGTAGGGATGGTTGGCGCGCGCGAAGATCTCGGCCGACGTGGAGATTTCCACGATCTTGCCCAGGTACATGATCGCCACGCGGTCCGAGATGTGCTTGACCACGCCCAGGTCGTGGCTGATGAACAGGTAGGTGAAGCCGTGCTGTTCGCGCAGGTCCATGAACAGGTTGATCACCTGCGCCTGGATCGACACGTCCAGCGCGGCCACGGGCTCGTCGCAGACCAGGAATTTCGGCGCCACCATCAGCGCGCGGGCGATGCCGATGCGCTGGCGCTGGCCGCCCGAGATCTGGTGCGGGAAGCGGTCGCGGTATTCAGGGTCCAGGCCGACTTCCTTGAGCGCCTGGTCGATGCGCGCGGGAATCTGCGCGGCGGGCGCCAGCTTGTGGACCTTGAGCGATTCGCCCAGGATCTGGCGCAGGCGCTGGCGCGGGTTCAGCGAGGCTTGCGGATCCTGGAAAATCATCTGCACGCCCAGCGTATAGGCCAGCTTGTCGGCGCCACGCAGGCGGCGGGCTTCCTGGCCCTGGTACAGCAGCTGGCCTTCGGTCTGGCCGTGCAGGCCGGCGACGACGCGGCCCAGCGTCGACTTGCCGCAGCCGGACTCGCCGACCAGGCCGACGACTTCGCCGCGCTTGATGGACAGGTCCACGCCGTTGACCGCATACACGGTGCGGCGGTCGATGGGACGGCCGGTCAGGGCCAGGATGCGCTGGGCCAGGTCGGGCCGCTGCTCGAAGCGCTTGTGGACGTTCTTGAGCTCGATGACGGGAGTATCGGCTTGGCTCATACCGGCTGGGCCTCGCGGGTAATCGGCACGTAGCAGCGGTAGTTGCGCGCGCCTTCGGTGGTGACGGTGGGGGCTTGCTCGGTGCAGCGCGTGACCGCGCTGGTACAGCGCGGGCGGAACGGACAGCCCGAGGGACGGCCGGCCAGGCTGGGCGCCATGCCGTTGATCTGGTGCAGGCGCGCGCCGGGCTGAGTGGCGCCGGGCATGGAGTCCAGCAAGCCCTTGGTGTAGGGGTGGCGGGGCGCGTCCAGCACCTGCTCGACCGGACCGCTTTCGACGATGCGGCCGGCGTACATCACGGCCACGCGGTCGGCCAGTTCGGCCACCACGCCCAGGTCGTGGGTGATCCAGATCAGCGCCGTGTTGTGCTCGCGGCAGATCTCCTGCATGCGATAGAGGATCTGCCCCTGGATGGTGACGTCCAGCGCCGTGGTCGGCTCGTCGCAGATGATCAGGTCGGGCTTGTTCAGCATGGCGATCGCGATCGCCACGCGCTGGCGCATGCCGCCCGAAAATTCGTGCGGGTAGCTCTTCAGGCGCTTTTCGGGCGAAGGAATGCCGACCATGGCCAGCGCCTCGCGGCAGCGCTCTTCGGCTGCGGCGCGCGGCACGTCTTCGTGGGTCAGGATGGCTTCCATCATCTGCTCGCCGATGCGCAGCACCGGATTGAGCGTCATCAGGGGATCCTGGAAGATCATGGCGATGCGGTTGCCGCGCAACTGGCGCATCTGCTCTTCGCTCAGCTTGCGCAGGTCCGTGCCCTTGAACTTCACTTCGCCGTCCACCACTTCTCCGGGCGGATCGATCAGGCCCAGCAGCGAGAAGCCGGTGACGGATTTGCCGGAGCCCGATTCGCCGACCAGGCCGACGATCTCGCCGCGGCGCACGGTCAGGTCGACGCCGTCGACCGCCAGCCAGGCGCCGGCTTCGGTATGGAATGCGGTGCGCAGGCCGCGCACGTCTAAGAGTATTTCGCTCATGCTCGTCGCGGGTCCAGGCTTTCGCGCAGGCGGTCGCCCACGATATTAATAGAGAGGATCAGCACCAACAGTGCGATGCCCGGGAACAGGCTGATCCAGTAGTCGCCCGACAGCAGGTACTGGAAGCCGTTGGAAATCAGCAGGCCCAGCGAGGGTTCGGTAATGGGCACGCCCACACCCAGGAACGACAGCGTGGCTTCCAGGGCGATTGCGGTCGCGATCTGGATGGTGGCGAACACCATGACGGGGCCCAGGCAGTTGGGCAGCAGATGGAACAGCATGATGCGCCAGGCCGGGTAGCCCAGGTTGGCGGCGGCTTCCACGTATTCTTTGCGGCGTTCCTGCAGGGCGCGGCTGCGCATGATGCGCGCGTAGTGGCCCCACTGCACCAGCACCAAAGCCAGGATCACCTTGTCGACCCCGCGCCCCAGCACCACCAGCAGCACCAGCGCCACCAGGATGGTCGGAAAGCCCAGGATGAAGTCGACGATGCGCATCAGCACCGTGTCGACCACGCCGCCGACATAGGCGGCCACCAGGCCGATGGCGCCGCCCACGGCGGTGGCCAGCACCACGGCGGACAAGCCCACCATCAGGCTGATGCGCAGGCCATACAGGATGGCGCTGAGCATGTCGCGGCCCTGGTCGTCGGTGCCCAGCCAGGCGATGCTGCCGTCCATCAACGCCTGGCGCGGCGCCAGGCGGCCGTCCATCAGCGAAAGGTTGGCGAGGTCGTAAGGGTTCTGCGGCGCGAAGTAGGGCGCGAAGACCACCAGCACGATCAGGATGGCCAGTGCGATCACGGAGCCGCGCAGCGTCGGGCGCGCGTGCAGTTTCTTCAGGATGGAGGCGCGCTGCGGCGTCTCAGCCAGGGGCTGGACGGTGCGGGTGCGGCCGGAATTGGGAGTTTGAGCCATGGCGGATTATTGAGCGGGAGTCACGAGCTGCACGCGCGGGTCGAGCGTGGCGTACAGGATGTCCACAACCAGGTTGATGATCACGAAGATCAGGGTGACCAGCATCACGTAGGCCACCACCACCGGGCGGTCCAGCTGGTAGACGCTGTCGATCAGCAGCTTGCCCATGCCGGGCCAGGCGAACACGGTTTCGGTGATGGTGGAGTAGGCGATGAGGGTGCCGAATTCCATGCCGATCACGGTGACCACGGGGATCAGGATGTTGCGCAGGATGTGGCGGCGCACGATGCGGCCGGGCTTGACGCCCTTGGCGCGCGCGAACTTCACGTAGTCCTGGCTGCGGGCTTCGACCACGCCGGAGGCGGTCAGGCGCAGCACCAGGGCGATGTTGGCCAGCGCCAGGTTGATGGCCGGCATGATCAGGTGCGACCAGCCGTCGGCCGTGAGGATCGATAGGGGCACGCCCAACACCGTGACCGTATCGCCGCGGCCGGTGGCGGGCAGCCAGCCCAGCCATACCGCGAACAGCAGGATCAGCATCATGCCTTGCCAGAAGTTCGGCAGCGAAAAGCCCAGCACCGAGGACGCCATGATGCCGCGGCCCAGCGGCTGGTCGCGGTACAGGCCCGCGATCAGCCCCAGCGGAATGCCGAACACACAGGTCAGCATGATGGCCACGACCACCAGTTCGAACGTGGCGGGGATGCGCTGCACGATCAGTTCGATGGCTGGGATGCCGTGCACGAAGGAGGTGCCCAGATCGCCGTGCAGCGCGCGCCACAGGAATCCTGTGTATTGCTGCCATACCGGCAGGTCCAGGCCCAGGCGGGCGATCATCGCCTCGCGCGCGGCCTGGCTGGCTTCGGGGCTGACCAGCAGTTCGATCGGATCGCCCACGGCATAGACCGCGAAGAAGACCACGACCGATACGGCCAGCAGCACGAACAGACTCTGTATCAGTCTGCGTAGGATGAACAAGGCCACGAGATGATTTCCTTGGTGGGCTCAGGGTTTGCGGGCGCCGCGTAGGGGCTTACTTGGCGGGCTTGGCCGACATGGCCAGGGTGTACTGGTCGGCGCGGCCTTCGTAGGTCAGTCCCTTGCGGAACGCCCAGATGCTGCTTTCGAAATGCAGGGGAATGCTGGGCAGGTCGGCCAACGCCAGCGTCAGCGATTCCTGCAGCAGTTTTTCGCGCGTGGCCGGGTCCACGGTGACCAGCGCGCGCTTGAACACGCGGTCGAACTCAGGGTTGTCATAGCCGCCGTAGTTGCTGGTGCCCAGGCCGTGTTCCTTGTCGAACGCGCTGACCCAGTATTGCAGGAACGACGAGGCCTCGCCGGTTTCCGAGGACCAGCCGCCCATGGCGAAGCTGAACTCGCGCTTGGCGCGCTTGGGGAAGTAGACCGAGCGCGTCATGGTGTCGACCGTGGTCTTGATGCCCACGCGCGACAGGTATTGCGCCACCGCCTGCGAGATCTGCGCGTCGTTGATGTAGCGGTCGTTGGTGGACGAGACCACCAGCTCGAAGCCGTCCGGGTAGCCGGCCTCGGCCAGCAGCTTCTTGGCGGCGGCCGGGTCGTACTTGAGTTCGGGCGGGTTGGGCAGGGTGCCGAACATGCCGTCCGGCAGGAACTGGTTGGCCGGGGTGGCCGCGCCGTCCATGATGCGGGCGGCGATGGTCTTGCGGTCGATGGCCAGCGACATGGCGCGGCGCACGCGTGCGTCCTGCAGCGGGTTCTT
This sequence comes from Achromobacter sp. FW305-C-30-7, assembly GCF_058783105.1. Classification (NCBI taxonomy): domain Bacteria; kingdom Pseudomonadati; phylum Pseudomonadota; class Betaproteobacteria; order Burkholderiales; family Alcaligenaceae; genus Achromobacter; species Achromobacter sp. FW305-C-30-7. The sequence goes on from NZ_JBYSYI010000005.1 coordinate 468,472, forward strand.
GCCGTCCGCCGCCTTGACGCCGGGGCTGGGGCTGCGCGCCACGTCGGGCTGGAAGTACACCACGCGCACCGAGGGCGTGATGACGTGGCCGAAGCCCGGCGTTTCCGAGATGCGCTTCACGTCGCGCGCGGCGGGATTCTCGATCAGGTCGAAGTCGCCGGCCAGGAGGCCGGTCAGGCGCGGGCCGGCGGCCGGCACCGGCACCAGCTTCACGTCCTTCCAGGCCGGCTTGGCGCCCCAGTAGGCGTCATTGCGCGTCAGTTCGATGGCGGTGCCCTTGACGTAGCTCTTCAGGGTGTAAGCGCCAGTGCCGATCACCGAGCGGCCGGTATTGAAGTCGGCCACGGTGGGCCAGGCGCCGGTGACGCCGCACTTGTTCTTCAGGTCGAAGCTGATCGGGCCGTGCTCGGCGATGCCGTTCCACAGCATGCCCATGCGGGTCAGGTCGTTGGGCAGCAGCGGATAGGGCTGGCGCGTCTTGATCACCAGGGTGTTGCCGCCGCGCACCTGCACGTCGGCGAACTTCTGCACGATGGCCGGGTACGAGCTGCTGATGGACTGCTCGTTGTTGACCACGCGGCAGAACGTGAACAGCACGTCCTGCGCCGTGAAAGGCTGGCCGTTGGAGAACTTGACGCCGTCGCGCAGCGTGAATTCCCAGGTCGTGTCGTCCACCGGCTTCCAGGCCGTGGCCAGACGCGGGATCAGGTTCATCTTCGCGTCCTGCCCCACCAGCGTCTCGAACATGTGCGAGGTCATCGCGTCGTTCGGCGTGGCCTGGTGGTAGTGCGGATCCATGGACGTCGGCTCGGACGACAGGCCGATCTTCAGGGTGCCGGCGGCATCCTGCGCGATGGCCGCGGTGGTACAGGCGGCCATGGCGAAGGCCGTGAGCATGCTGCGGGTGAGCGTCTGGGCAGACATGGATTTTGTCCCTTTGTTGTATTGGTCTTGTGGTGCTGGGTGGCGTCCTTGGCGGGCCGCCGCGAGTCTTCAGGCGATGGGCTGCGCCAGCCGGACGACGGTCACGCCGGGCCGCAGATTGGCCGTGGACGGCATGATCAGCACGCAATCGTCATAGGGCGTGACGACGGGCTCGCCTTCCGACCAGCCGATCAGGGTGCCGGCCGCGGCCAGCGTTTCCAGGCCCTTCCAGGGTTGGGCGAAGCGGAAATCGGCGCTCTTGGCGGCGACCGCATGCGTCACGCGCAGTGCGCGCTGTGCTGGCGCCGCAGGGGCGAACCAGTCCGCCGGCAGATCGCCGCGGTCCACGGCGCCCGCTTCCAGCAGGAAGCGGGCCATCTGGTCGACGGCCACGCCGCGCGCCTCGGGGGCGCCATGGAAGCCGCATTCGATCAGCAGGGAACGGGTGCCGTTGTCGCCGGCTTCGCCAAAGCGGCCGTAATCGCGCATGCGCACGCCCGCGGCGTGGCCGGCATCGGCGATGATGGTGGCGGGATTGCCCAGTGCCAGCGCCAGGTCGATATTGCGCTGCTCCATGCCGGTCAGCTGCAGCGGCACGTCGGAATTGCTCATCGAATGGAAGTCCAGCAGCCAGTCGGCCTGCTCGACCCAGGGCCGCAGCTCGGCGGCGCGGCGTCGCTCCTGGCTGATGGGCACGGCGAGCTTATCGTCGCTCCAGACGCGGTTCATGTCTTCGTCGACGAAGCGCGCGGGCGCGTAATTGGCTGGGTCGAAGCGGTCGAACGCGGCCAGATTGCAGAAGGCCAGCGTCAGCGCGCCCCGGCGCGGCCGCAGGCCCGCCGCCAGCGCGTCCTTCAAAGCCCAGGCGCCGCAAAGTTCATTGCCGTGGATCAGCGCGCTCAGCATGACATGCTTGCCCGGCACGCCCGAATCGAAATGCCAGACCCCCGGGGTGTCCGTATTGCCGGCCCGCTCCGCCGACAAGTTCGGACAGGCAAGTAGAAATGGGCGCGGAATGGACGCGGGGGCGGACGTAGGCATGGGAACTCCGATGAAGCGACGGGATTGTATAGGCGATGGCGCTGGGGGGGGCGGCTAGCGGCCGGAATGAGCGGGCGCCGCGGCGCGGAGGGCGCTGAAATGGGCTGCTAGCACGGGTTTTCCCTTATATATGGGGCGCATCAGACGCACGCCGCCTTCGAGTATTGGGCGAATTCTAGGAGCTTGGCTGCTTTCTCTACAATTAGAATATTTATCTCGAGCTTTGCAGAAAAGGCAAAGCTTGTTCCTCATTCCCATTCCTTGAGAACCGCCCAGGGCTGACATGCATGGCATCGCGCTGAAGTACTTTCTGGAAGTTGCCCAGGCGGGCAGCTTGAGCGGCGCGTCCGAGCGCCTGCATGTGGCGGTGTCGGCCATCAGCCGGCAGATCGCCAAGCTGGAGGAGGAGGCGGGGGCGCCGCTGTTCGAGCGCGCCGCGCGCGGCATGGTGCTGAGCGAAGCGGGCCAGCTGCTGCTGGCGCATGCCCGCCGCACCATGCTGGAAGCCGATTCCGTGCTGCAGGAGATCGCGGCCATCAAGGGCACCGCGCGCAACGAGATCCGGGTGGCGTCCGTCGAAGGCGTGGCGCGGATCTTCCTGCCCTCGGTGATGGCGCGCTTCCGGCGCGATTGGCCCAACATCCGCTTCGACCTCTATGTGGGGTCGCCGGCCGAAGTCAGCCGCCGCGTGGCCGAAGGCAGCGTGGAACTGGGCATGGTCTTCATCGCCGAGCGCATCGGCGGGGTCAGCCCGCGCTATTCGCGCCGCGCGCCGGTGCATGCGGTGATGGCGGCCGACCATCCGCTGGCGGGCCGCGCCAGCGTCAGCCTGCAGGATCTCAGCCAGTATCCGCTGGCCTTGACCGGGCCGGGCACCACCACGCGGCAGCTCTTCGAAATGGGCTGCGCGCTGGAATCGGTGCAGCTGGAGCCGGCGCTGACCTGCAATGATTCCTCGCCGCTGCATGGCTTTGTCTTCGGGTCGGACGCCATCATGCTCAGCGGCTACATCTCGGTGGCCTGGAGCCTGCGGCGCGACGAACTGGTCGCCGTGCCGATTTCCAATGCCGAGCTGCAATCGCGCACCCTGCAGATCCAGGTCATGCCCGGGCGGGTGCTGCCGCCCGCGGCGGAAGCCTTCGTTGAACTGCTGGCGCGGGAACTGGACGATGCGCTGCAGGGCAGGCCGGCGGCATAGCCTGGCAAGAACGAAAAGACCCTCAGGCCGCGGACGCCATGCGTGCTTGCTGCCTCCCAAGAGGCTCTTGCCTTGGATCGGTCGGGCAAAAAAAACGGCTGCCCTAAGGCAGCCGTTTGTTCATTCAGGCGAACCTGATTATTGCTTTTCGGGCGTGACCGAGGTGGCCAGCGTGTACTGGTCGCGGCGGCCTTCGTAGGTGATGCCCTTGCGGAAGGCCCAGATGCTGCTTTCGAAGTGCAGCGGGATCAGCGGCACGTTGTCGAGCGCGATCTGGGTGGATTCCTGCAGCAGCTTCTCGCGCTTGGGCGCGTCGACGGTCACGATGGCCTGCTTGTAGACCTTGTCGAAGTCGGCGTTGCTGAAGCCGCCGTAGTTGCTGGTGCCCAGGCTGTTGGGGGAATCCAGGGAAGCCACCCACAGCTGGAACAGCGCCGAGGCTTCACCCGTTTCCGCCGGCCAGCCGCCCATCGAGAAGCTGAACTCGCGCTTGGCGCGCTTGGGGAAGTAGATGGAGGCCGTCATCGCGTCCACATTGGTCTTGATGCCGACGCGGGCCAGGTACTGGGCCACGGCTTGCGCCACCTGGCCGTCGTTGACGTAGCGGTCGTTGGTGGACGACAGCGTCAGTTCAAAGCCGTTCGGGTAGCCGGCCTCGGCCAACAGCTTCTTGGCGCCTTCCGGGTCGTACTTGATTTCCGGGGCCTTGGGCAGGGCGCCGAACATGCCGTCGGGCATGTACTGGAAGGCCGGGGTGGCCATGCCGTCCATGATGCGGGCGGTGATGGTCTTGCGGTCGATGGCCATCGAAATCGCCTTGCGCACGCGCAGGTCCTGCAGCGGGTTCTTGCCGTCGGCGCTCTTGACGAAGGGGCTGGGGTTGCGGCCCACGTCCGGCTGGAAGAACACCAGGCGGGTCGACGGGGTGGCGACGAAACCGAACTTGGGGTTGTCCTTCAGGCGCGGCAGGTCGCGGGCGGCCGGGTTTTCGATCATGTCGAAGTCGCCGGACAGCAGGCCGGTCAGGCGCGGGCCGGCGGACGGCACCGGCACGAACTTCACTTCCTTCCAGTAGGGCTTGGGACCCCAGTAGTTCTCATTGCGGACCAGCTCGATGCCGGTGCCCTTGACGTAGGACTTCAGGGTGTACGGGCCGGTGCCGATGGCATCCTTGCCGTTGTTGAAGTCGGCCACCGTGGGCCAGGCGCCGGTCACGCCGCAACCCTTCTTGGGGTCGAACGTGAGCTTGCCGTGCTCGACGATGCCGTTCCAGACGATGGGCAGCGAACGCGCCAGTTCGGCGGGCATCAGGGGGAAGGGCTCGCCGGTCTTGATGATGACGGTGTGCGCGTCCGGCGTCTGCACGTCGGTGATGCGCTTGGTCATGTCCATGTAGGACTGCGACACGTTGGTTTCGTTGTTCAGCGTGCGGCAGATGGTGAACAGCACGTCTTCGGACGTGAACGGCTTGCCGTTGGAGAACTTGACGTCGTCGCGCAGCTTGAATTCCCAGGTCTGGTCGTCCAGCGTCTTCCAGGAGGTGGCCAGGGCGGGCACCAGCTTCATGTCGGCGCTACGGCCCACCAGCGAACTGTAGACGTGCGCGGAGAACGCGTCGTTCTGCGTCATCTTGTGATAGTGGGGATCCGCCGAGGTGGGTTCGGCCGACAGGCCGATCTTCAGCGTCTGGGCTTGGGCGGCGGCCAAGGGGATGGCGGCGGCCGCAAGGGCCAGGGTAGTGCGCAACTTCATGGTGACAACTCCGGATGGGAAACGAACCGGATCGCGCCTGCGTGTAAACCGGCCTGCGCCAGCCGCGCGGGCGGCGTCGCCTGGAAGGGGCTCAGGGGGTTTTGGCGCCGGGCACGACGGCAAGGGGCCGATTATCGGTAGGGGCTTCGCGCACTGTCAATGCGCAATGGCAAGCGCGGCGCTAGGGAAAACGCGGAGAGGGAGGGGGAAAGAGCGCGCCGCGCTGCCTCGTCTGGAGGCCTGCGCGGCGCGATGGCGCCCGGGTGAGGGGCTGGGCGCCGAAGAACCGCCGCAAGGGGCGCCGGGAAACCGGCGGGCGTTGCGGCGGGGTCGCGCCAGGCTGAATCGCGGGAGATCGATCGCGATTCAGGCCGGCGCGGCAGGGCTTACCACTGCGAACCGGAGAAGCGCGAGCTGGCGGCGCGGGCCTTGTTCATCGATTCGTTCACTTCGTCGATGAAGGAGAACACGGCGGCAACAGCTGCCACTACGGCCTGGCCGGCTTTCTTCAGGCCGGTCAGCGGGTGGGAATTCGGTTGGTTCTCGAGGGCGCCGCGGAGCAGATCGCGCTCCAGCGCATCGGTCAGGCGGGCAGTGTGGTTCAGGGTCAGTTCGCTCATGGTTTGCTCCAGTCCGTTTCGTCTTGGTGTAAACCATTATAGGGATAACCCTATGCTCTATGCAACGCTATTTTTAGGGTAAACCCCTATATGTTGTAAAAATGTTTATTTCCCAGGGACTTAGCCGCGATTGCGCAGGGCGCGGGCGGCGTCAGCCAGCTCTCCGGCGGTCAGTCCGATGGGGCCGACCCCCTGGGCCACCAGGGCGTCGGCCGCCGCGCCGTGCAGCCACACGGCTCCGGCTACGGCTTGTTCCAGAGGCAACTTCTGGGCGATCAGGGCGCCCAGCATGCCCGCCAATACGTCCCCGGTTCCAGCGGTGGCAAGCCCCGGATTGCCGCTGGTGTTGACCTTCAGCCCGCCGTCCGGCGAGCAGACGACGGTGCCGGCGCCCTTCAACACGATCCAGGCCCGGTAGCGCTGTGCCAGTGTCCAGGCGGCGCCGGGGCGGTCGGCCTGCACCTCGGCCGCGCTGATGCCCAGCAGGCGGCCGGCCTCGGCCGGGTGCGGCGTCAGCACCACGGGACCGTCGCCCCAATTGGGCTGGATGTCGCCGCGCGCCAGCAGATTCAGTCCATCCGCGTCCAGCACCAGCGGCGCGCCGCGCCGCAGCACGAACAATTCGGACAGCGCGTTGGCGGCCAGGGCGCCCGTTCCTATGCCGCATCCCGCCACCCAGGCGGTGACGCCCCAGTCCTCTTCCAGCAGCGAGCGGGCATCGCGCAGCATCAGTTCGGGCTGCAGCGGATCGCAGGCGAGCGGCGCGGCCTCCTGGGAGAAGCCGACCAGCACTTTGCCCGCGCCGGTCTTCAGAGCGGCGCGCGCGGCCAGCAGGGCTGCGCCCGTCATGCCGGGGCCGCCGCCCACCACGCCCACCGTGCCGAAACTGCCCTTGTGGGTGTCCTGGCCGCGCGGCGCGAACAGGGCAGGCAGGGCGGCGCGGTCGATGGTGCCGCCGGTGGACGGGGCGCTAGTGTTCATGGGCTGAGGCTCCTGGGGAAATCGGCATGGCGCGATGGCGCGTATCTACTATAGTGCGCCCAAACCGGCCGGCATCCGGCCCGGCCCCCAGACAAGACGACGTGGAGACAAACATGAGCGACATCACGCTGGAACACTATTCCGCCTATGAGTCCCTGAAGCTGCGCCGGCACCCCGGCGGGGTGCTGGAGGTGATCATGGGCGCCAAGGGCGGCAAGCCGGGCAAGCTGTCCACCGCCGATGACCGCATGCACCGCGAGCTGGCCGACATCTGGCGCGACATCGACACCGACCCCGACACCCGGGTGGTGGTGATCCGCGGCGAAGGCAAGGGCTTTTCCGGTGGCGGCGACCTGGACCTGGTGCAGCAGATGGCGGATGACTTCGACGTGCGCACCCGCGTCTGGCGCGAAGCCCGCGACCTGGTCTACAACATCATCAATTGCAACAAGCCCATCGTGTCCGCCATGCACGGCGCGGCCGTGGGCGCGGGCCTGGTGGCGGGCTTGCTGGCCGACATCTCCATCGCGGCGCGCGACGCGCGCATCATCGACGGCCATACCCGCCTGGGCGTGACGGCCGGCGACCATGCCGCCATCGTCTGGCCGCTGCTTTGCGGCATGGCGCGCGCCAAGTACTACCTGATGCTGTGCGAAACCGTGACCGGCGAAGAAGCTGAGCGCATCGGCCTGGTGTCGTTGTGCGTGGACGAGGCCGAACTGATCGGCCGCGCCTTCGAAGTCGCCAACAAGCTGGCCGCGGGTTCGCAGACCGCCATCCGCTGGACCAAGTATTCGCTGAACAATTGGCTGCGCATGGCGGGTCCCAGCTTCGATACCTCGCTGGCGCTGGAATTCATGGGCTTTGGCGGCCCGGACGTGCGCGAAGGGATCCAGTCCCTGCGCGAACGCCGCGCGCCGAACTTCCGGCCGGATTCGCCGTTCTGAGGTTGCGGATGGCGCGCGCCGGGGCAAGGCGCGCCATCCAGCTTCCCTACTTCTTGAAGAACTTCGCGAAGGCCGCCTGCGCCTCTTCGGATTGCAGGCGGATACGGAACTGCTGGGCTTCATAGTCCAGCGTGTCCTGGATCGCCTGGCGGTCCGGCCGGCGCAGCATGGCCTTGGTCAGGCGCAGGGCCGCCGGCGGCTGGCGCGCCAGATCGGCGGCGGTGGCTTGCGCGGCGGCCAGCGCCTGGCCCTTGGGCGCGACCGAAGTCGCCAGCCCGGCGTCGCAGGCGTCCTGCGCCGTGAACGCCTTGCCCTGCAGCAGCCATTCAGCGGCGCGGCGGGTGCCGGCCAAGCGCGGCATCAGCAGGCTGGACGCGCCCTCTGGACACAGGCCCAGCGCCACGAACGGCATGCGCAAGGTGGCGCCTTCGCCGATATGGACGAAGTCGCAGTGCTGCAGCAGCGTCACGCCGATGCCGACTGCGTAGCCCTCGACCGCGGCGATGACCGGCACGTCCGCCATGGTCAGCGCGCGCAGGAACGTCAGGCCGGCGCTGTCGCCCGCGCCGCGCTCCGCCTGGAAGTCGCGCAAGTCGTTGCCGGCCGTGAAGTGCTCGCCCGCGCCGGTCAGGATCACTGCCGCCAGCGCCGTGTCGGCCGAGGCCAGTGCAATCTGTTCGGTCAGCGCCGCATAGGTGGCGGTATCCAGCGCGTTGCGGCGGTCCGGACGATTGATGGTCAGCGTCAGCACCGCACCGTCGCGGTTGACTTGCAGCCCGCCGCTCATGCGCCGAACCCCTTGGCCAGGCGGCTCTTGGCGTCCGCGTACTCGCTGCGCAGCGTGTCCACGATCTGGCGCGTGGGCAGCACGCTGGCGATGCCGCCCACGCCCTGGCCCGCGCCCCAGATGTCCTTCCAGGGCTTGACCCGGCCGGAGCCGAAATTGGACGCGCCGCTGTCGGGCTGCGGCAGGTTGGCCGGGTCCAGCCCGGCGGCGGCGATGCTGGCCTTCAGGTAGTTGCCGGGGATGCCGGTGAAGAACGGGGTGTACAGGATGTCCGAGGCGCTGGCGTCGACGATGGCGGATTTGTAGCCCTCGCTGGCGTTGGCTTCCTCGCTGGCGATGAAGCGCGTGCCCATGTAGGCGAAGTCCGCGCCCATGGCCTGCGCGGCCAGGACGTGTGCGCCCGAGGTGATTGCGCCCGACAGGATCAGCGGGCCGTCATAGAAGCGGCGCACTTCGGACACCAGCGCGAAGGGGCTGAGCGTGCCCGCGTGGCCGCCGGCGCCGGCGCACACCAGGATAAGACCGTCCACGCCGGCTTCCAGCGCCTTTTCGGCGTGGCGGATCGTGGTCACGTCATGGAATACCTTGCCGCCCCAGTCATGCACGCCTTTGACCAGGTCGCCGGGCGCGCGCAGGCTGGTAATGATGAGCGGCACGCGGTGGCTGGCGCACACGGCCAGGTCTTGCTCCAGGCGGTCGTTGGACTGATGGATGATCTGGTTGACCGCGAACGGCGCCACGGTCGCGCCGGGATTGGCTTCGCGGTGCGAGGCCAGGCCAGCCTGGACCTCGTCCAGCCAGTCGCTCAGCAGGCTCTGCGGGCGCGCGTTCAGCGCCGGGAACGAACCCACGATGCCGCTGGTGCATTGCGCCACCACCAGCTTGGGATTGGACACGATGAACATGGGGGCGCAGATGACCGGCAGGGACATCTGGCCGTACAAATCAGTCACGAGAGAGTGGGGCATGGCGTCGTCGCGGAAAAAAGGTCAAAAGAGGGCTTGAGCATCGTAGTCGGGTGTGCCTATAATTACCTACCGACCGTCCGGTAATTAATTAATCCTTATTAAACGGCATGCGCCGAAGCGCTGTCAATGGAGGTTCGCAAGAGCCTCCGGCAGCGCCGGCGCGGCCCTTCCAAAGGCAGCCATGGCGACCTCCGCCCCTCCCACCCAGAAACGCGCCCGCGCCGGCCGCCCGCCCACCGTGGCGGCGCCGCGCGAACGGATCCTGGAAGAAGCCGCCAAGCTCTTCGCCCGCAGCGGCTACGACGGCAGCTCGGTGTCGGACCTGGCTGGAGCACTCGGCGTTTCCAAGGCGGCCATCTACCACTACTACACCACCAAGCAGGACATCTACGACGCCATCATCCTGGCCGTGCTGAGCGGACTGACCCAGTCCGTCGCCCAGGACGTGGCGCGGGCCGAGAGCGCTACCGCCCGGCTGCGCGCCTTCATGGTGAGCCACGCGCGCTACTTCGAGCAGCACCACGCCGAATTCGTCACCATGCTGATCGGCTATTCCGGCATGGCCTTGACCGAACGCGAAGACGCCGCCCGGCTGCGCGACGGCTACGAGAAGCGCCTGCGCGAGCTGATCGCGCAGGGCGTCGCCGCCGGCGAGTTCCGCGCGCTGGACGTGGCCGCGGCCGGCCGCGCCGTGCTGTCCATGCTGAATTGGATGGTGCGCTGGTACAAGCCCGGCCAGGGCGACAGCGCCGAAGCCATCGCCGCCGGCTATTTCGATCTACTGGTCGGAGGCATGCGCGCCTGAGGCGCGGCTGTCCCCGGCTTGCCCCGCTTTTTTTTGAGACTCCCATCATGGCCCTCGATACCGAAACCCTGAACCTGCTGCTGGACGCCGTGCGCCGCTTCGTGCACGAACGCCTGATCCCCGCCGAAGACGAACTGGCCGAAAGCGGCCAGGTGCCGCCGGACATCGTCAACGAGATGCGCGAACTGGGCCTGTTCGGCCTGTCCATCTCGCCCGACCACGGCGGCCTGGGCCTGACCATGGAAGAGGAAGTGCGCGTGGTCTTCGAACTGGGGCAGACCTCGCCCGCATTCCGTTCGCTGGCCGGCACCAACATCGGCATCGGTTCGCAAGCCATCGTGCTGGCCGGCACCGATGAGCAGCGCGCCAACTACCTGCCCAAGCTGGCCAGCGGCGAACTGATAGGCTCGTTCGCGCTGACCGAGCCTGATGCCGGCTCCGACGCGATGGCGCTGCGCCTGTCCGCCGTGCGCGACGGCGACAGCTATGTGCTCAACGGCACCAAGCGCTACATCACCAACGCGCCCATCGCCGGCCTGTTCTCGGTCATGGCGCGCACCGCGCCGGAACGCCGCGCCAATTCCATTTCGTGCTTCCTGGTCGAGGCCGGCACGCCGGGCCTGACCATCGGCAAGCCCGACAAGAAGATGGGCCAGGCTGGCGCCCTGACCAGCGACGTGGTGTTCGACAACTGCCGCGTCCCGGCCAGCGCGCTGCTGGGCGGGGAAGAGGGCAATGGCTTCCGCACCTCGATGCGGGTGCTGGACAAGGGCCGCCTGCATATCTCGGCGCTGTGCGTGGGCATCGCCGACCGCCTGCTGAGCGACGCCGTGAAGTACGCCATTGAGCGTAAGCAATTCGGCCAGCCCATCGCTGAATTCCAGCTGATCCAGGCCATGATTGCCGACAGCCAGGCCGAACTTTACGCCGCGCGCTGCATGGTGCTGGACGCCGCCCGTATGCGTGACCGCGGCGAGAACACCACCATGCAGGCCGCCTGCTGCAAGCTGTACGCCACCGAAATGGTGGGCCGCGTGGCCGACCGCGCGGTGCAGATCCACGGCGGCGCGGGCTACATGTCCGAGTACGCGGTCGAGCGTTTCTACCGCGACGTGCGCCTGTTCCGCATCTTCGAAGGCACCTCGCAGATCCAGCAGCTGGTGATCGCCCGCGAAACCATCAAGGCGCATTCCTGAGCGCGGACACGGCCCAAGAGGCTAATATCCTGCATGACTGACGGTGATCCGGCAGCGGCCCTGGGCCGCGCCGGAATATGACGCGCCAGCGGCCGCGCGCCGCCGGCATGACGGAATTCCAGTCTGGCTTGCGCACCGCCGCAAGCCGGACGTTTTCATTTCTCTTCCAGCGAAAAGATTACTAATGTCGCAACGTCCCGCTCCCCTTACCGGCATACGCGTGCTGGATCTCACCCGCGTCCTGGCGGGTCCCTGGTGCACCCAGAACCTTGCCGACCTCGGCGCCGAGGTGATCAAGATCGAACGCCCCGGCGCGGGCGACGACACGCGGGCCTGGGGGCCTCCGTACCTGAAGGACGAGGCGGGCAACGACACCACCGAGGCGGCCTATTACCTGTCCGCCAACCGCAACAAGCTGTCGGTGGCGCTGGACATCGCCTCGCCGCGCGGCGCCGAGCTGGTGCGTGAACTGGCGCTGCAAAGCGACATCCTGGTGGAAAACTTCAAGGTCGGCGGCCTCTCCAAGTACGGCCTGGACTACGACAGCCTGAAGGAACTCAACCCGCGCCTGATCTACTGCTCCATTACCGGCTTCGGCCAGACCGGCCCCTACGCCAGCCGCCCCGGCTACGACTTCATGATCCAGGGCATGGGCGGCCTGATGAGCATCACCGGCGAACGCGACGACCTGCCCGGCGGCGGTCCGCAGAAGGCGGGGGTGGCGGTGACCGACCTGATGACCGGCATGTACTCCACCGTCGGCATCCTGGCCGCGCTGCATGAGCGTTCGCGCAGCGGCCTGGGCCAGCACATCGACATGGCGCTGCTGGACTGCCAGGTCAGCATGCTGGCCAACCAGAACCTCAACTACATGACCTCGGGCGTGGCGCCCAAGCGTGCCGGCAATGCGCACCAGAACCTGGTGCCTTACCAGGTGTTCGCGGCCAGCGACGGCCACCTGATCGTGGCGGTCGGCAACGACAGCCAGTTCCGCAATTATTGCGGCGCGATCGGCCTGCCCGAGCTGTCGGCCGATCCGCGCTTCGCCACCAATCCGCAACGCGTGAAGAACCGCGCCGAACTGGTGCCGCTGCTGACCGAACGCATGGCCACCGGCGGGCGCGACCACTGGCTGGCCGCGTTGGAAGCCGTGGGCGTGCCGGCCGGCCCCATCAATACGCTGGACCAGGTCTACGAAGACCCGCAGGTCCTGGCGCGCGGCATGAAGCGCGAATTGCCGCATCCCACCGCAGGCACGGTGCCGATTGCCGCCAGCCCGCTGAAGTTTTCCGACAGCCCGGTCGAGTACCGCCGTCCGCCGCCCATGCTGGGCGAGCATACCGAGCAGGTGCTGGCCGAAAAACTGGGCCTGTCGGCCGAAGAAATCCTGGCGCTGGCGCAAAGCCGGGCCTGAACCCCATCCAATAAAGCAGGAGAGTGGTGATGAAGGAGATTCAAACCATCGGCGTCGTCGGCGCCGGGGCCATGGGGCGCGGCATCGCGCAGATCGCGGCGCAAGCCGGGCTGCGCGTGCGCCTGTACGACACCAGCGCCGACGCCGTGGCGGCCGCGCGCGAGTCGCTGCGCCAGACCTGGGACAAGCTGGCCCAGAAGGGCAAGCTGAGCGCCGCCGACGCGCAGGCCGCCTTGGAACGCGTCGAATCCGCCACCGCGCTGACCGACATGTCGAATTGCCAGCTGGTGGTGGAAGCCATCGTCGAACGCCTGGACGTCAAGCGCGACCTGTTCGCCGCGCTGGAAGGCGTGGTGGCCGAAGATTGCATCCTGGCGTCGAATACCTCGTCGCTGTCCATCACCGCCATCGCCGCCGCCTGCAAGCATCCGCAGCGCGTGGCGGGCTACCACTTCTTCAACCCGGTCGCGCTGATGAAGGTGGTCGAAGTCATCGACGGCCTGCGCAGCGCGCCCGAAGTCGGCGACGCGCTGGCCGAGCTGGCCCACCGCATGGGCCACACGCCGGTGCGCGCCAAGGATATGCCGGGCTTCATCGTCAACCATGCCGGCCGCGGCATGAATACCGAAGGCCTGCGCGTGGCGCAGGAAGCCGTGGCGAGCTTCGCCCAGGTCGATGCCGTTATGCGCGAGCAGGCCGGCTTCCGCATGGGGCCGTTCGAACTGCTGGACCTGACGGCGCTGGACGTGTCCCACCCGGTCATGGAATCGATCTATCGCCAGTTCTTCGACGAGCCGCGCTTCCGTCCGTCGCCCATCACCACCGTGCGCCTGGCCGGCGGCCTGATCGGCCGCAAGGCTGGTGAAGGCTTCTACGTCTATGCCGACGGCCAGAAGCAGGTGCCGGCCGAGCCGCCCGTGCCCGCGCTGCCGGAGAACCTCAAGGTCTGGGTCAGCCCCAGGCACGCCGAAGGCTACGCCCGCGCCGCCGCGCTGGTCGAAAAGCTGGGCGCCACGCTGGTGACCGGTTCCACGCCCGACGCCGACGCGCTCATCCTCGTCACGCCCTTTGGCGAAGACGTTTCCACCACGGTTTCCGCGCAAGGCCTGAACGCGGCCCGCACGGTCGGCCTGGACACGCTGTACGCTTTCGACAGCGCAAAGCGCCGCACCATCATGGTGTCTCCCGCCACCGAAGCCAAGTGGCGCGACGCCGCGCACGCGCTGCTGGCCGCCGATGGCGTGCCGGTCACGGTGATCGAGGATTCGCCGGGCTTCATCGCCCAGCGCATCGTGGCCACCATCGTCAACATCGCCAGCGACATCGCGCAACAGCAGATCGCCACGCCCAAGGACATCGACCTGGCGGTGACGCTGGGCCTGGGCTATCCGGTGGGTCCGCTGGCCCTGGGCGACAAGCTGGGCGCCGACCGCATCCTGGAAATCCTGAAGAGCATGCAGCGCGTGACCGGCGATCCGCGCTATCGCCCCAGCCTGTGGCTGCAGCGCCGCGTGCAGCTCGGCATGTCGCTGACCAAGGCGGCTGGCGAGCAGTGATGTGATGGACATGCATGGCAGGCGCCGCCCTGGCATGCGTAAAAGGGCCCGCAAGACTTCGCGTCTTGCGGGCCTTTTTTTCTGCAGGGCAGGTCGCCTCAGTTGGCCGGCTTGACGCCGATCAGCGATACCAGCGGCGTCCAGAGCGCGATGTCGTCGCGGATGCGGCGGGCGAACTTGTCCTTCACTTCGCCTGCGCGCGGCTGGCTGCCGGACGCGTCGAACTTGCTCAGCACGTCCGGGTCGCGCAGCATGACCTGCACGGCGTCGGCCAGCCTGTCCACTACTTCGGCGGGCGTGCCGGGCGGCGCGAACAGGCCGTTCCAGGTTTCGATCTCGTGCCCCGGGATGGTGTCGGCGATGGCTGGCACGCCCGGCAGCTGAGGCACGGGCTGGCGGCTGGACACGCCCAGGAAGCGGATGCGGCCGCTATCCTTGTAAGGCAGGATTTCGGAGATGTTGGCCGAATACAGGTCGGTGGTGCCGCCCATGGTGTCGAGCAAGGCCGGCGCGCCGCCCCGGTAGCCGATCAGCGTCGCCTCGATACCGGCGCGCTTCAGGAACACCAGCACCGACATGTGCGACATCGACCCTTCGCCGCCGTGCGCGACGGTCAACGCGCCGGGTTTGGCCCGGCCATACTCGATCAACTGCGCCAGGTTCTGGAAGCGCGAGCTGGACGGCACCGTGAGCACCAGCGGGTTGCTGGCGATGTTGGCCACCGGCACCAGATCGTTCAACGGGTCATAACGCACGTTGAACAGGAACCGGACCAGCGAAACCTGGCCGATCGATCCCACCATCAGCGTATTGCCGTCGTTGCGGGAACGGATCAGCGCATCGGTGGCGATGGTTCCGCCCGCGCCCGCCTGGTTTTTCACCACCACTGACGACCCCAGCGTGCGGCGCAGCGAATCGGAGGTGATGCGCGCCACATAGTCGGTGTTGCCGCCCGGCGGGTAAGGCACGATCAGTGTGATGGCGGACCCTTCCTGGGCTTGGGCCAGCGCGGACAGCAGCAGCGGCGAGGTGGCCAGCAGCCGCGAGAACTGACGACGATTCATGATGTTTTCCCCTTGTGTCGTAGTGATGCGCGGCCGTGAACTCAACGGGTCGCGGCAGCCATCTGGCCGCTGCCCTTGGCGCCGACGACTTTTCCGTCCTCATACACCGTGGCGCCGCGCACCAGGGTGCGTACCGGCTTGCCCATGAGACGGCGGCCGGCATAGGGGCTCCAGCCCACCAGGCTGAGGACGTCTTCGTCGCGCACTTCGTATTCGGTCTCCAGGTCGACCAGGACCAGGTCGGCGTCCAGGCCCGCGCGTATTTCACCCTTTTCGCGCAGCCGGAACAATTCGGCGGGTTTGGCCGAGCAGGCCTCGGCCACCCGTTCCAGGCTGATCTTGCCTTCCTGCGCCGCGGTCAGGAACATGCTCAGGTAGAACTGGGTCGACGGCGTGCCGGTATGGGCTTTCCAGCCATCAGTCCAGCCCACTTCTTTCTCTTCGCGCGTATGCGGGGCATGGTCGGTGGCAATGATATCGATGGTGCCGTCGTTGAGTCCTTCCCACAGGCCCGGCACGTTCTTCTCCGGCACCCAATACGACAGCGCATACGAGCCCAGGCGCTGGATCGCCGACCATTCGCAACCCAGGAACAGCGCCCAGGGATTGATCTCGCAGGTCACCTTCTGCCCCGCTGCCTTGGCTTCACGGATGAGCTGCACGCTGCCGGCGGTCTGCGTGTGCAGAATGTGCAGGTGGCAGCCGGCCGCCTTCTGCAGCCGCAGCAGGGTGGCGATGGCGGTTTCCCAGATCACGCCATCATGGGCGGCATAGGCGCGCGCATAGGCCAGCGCGTCGCGTTCGCCGCGGTCCCAGTAGGTCTGTTCGATCACGTCCATCAAGGCCTGGTCGTGCGGGTGCACCATCAATGGCACGTCCAGTTCGGCGCAGCGCTGCATGATGCGCAACAGCTTGCCGTGGTCATGCACGCCGATGCCGGGCATGTGCGGGTAATCGCGCCCCGTGTCCACCACCATGAAGATCTTGAACGCCGCAATGCCGGTGGCGGTCATGGCTTCCATTTCCGACTCTATCGTCGGCGCCGGATTGAAGTTCCAGTCGACCACGGCGTCGCTGCGGTAGATGGCGAACTGCTTTTCCAGCAGGTCCAGCGAGTTGGGCGGCGGATTGACGTTGGGCATGCCCACGCTGGTGGTGACGCCGCCCGCGGCGCATTGCTGGGTGGCGGTGAAGATCGTGTCCTTGTACTCGAAACCCTTTTGCGAGCCCTGACGGTGGTGCGAGTGCATATCGATGGCGCCCGGCAGGACGGCCAGGCCGCTCGCATCGATGACGTCCCGCGCGTCGGGCTCGCTGCCGGCCTCGTACAGGCCGGCGATCTTGCCGTTGCGGATGCCGATGGAGGCGCGCACGCGGCCCTGCGGAGTGACCACCAGGCCGTTCTTGATCAAAGTGTCCATGCTGTTTTCCTTGTGATGGGGAATGCCAAAACGATCAGGCCGCGCGTGCGGCAGGCGGGACAGCGCGCTGCCGCACCGTGTCCCAGACCTGCATGACGTAGTCTTTGCTCAGGCCTTTGGTAATGAAAACCATGCGGGATTGCCGGTCCGTGTCGGGCCAGTCCGGCAATTCGGTGGGGGGATGGAACAAGCGCTGCACGGCCTGCAGCACGATGGGCCGCTCGTGGCCGGCGATGTGCAGGATGCCCTTGACGCGCAGCAGCTCGTCCGGATGCGCCATGACCAACGCATCCAGCCACGCGCTGACTTGCGGCCATTGCAAGGGGGCGGCGAAATCCAGGCAGAAGCTGTCGATGCGGGCATGGTCGTGGCCATGCGCGTGCGTGTGGTGCTTATGGGTGTGTTCATGCCCATGCCCACCATGCCCGTGTCCGTCCGCGTAAGGCGCGGCATTGAGCCATTGCCGCGCCTGCTCCGGACGCACGTTCACATCGTAGACATCGGGCCCGTCCAGCACCGTGGCATCCGGCCGGGCCGCAGGGTTGCACACCACGAGCGTTGCCCCTGGGTTGACGCGCGCCAGCGTGTCCACCAGCGCCGCGACTTGCGCGCCGGGCAGTTCGGTCTTGGTGACGATCAAGGCATCGGCGACGGCCACCTGCTTGATGGCTTCCGGGTGCGCGGCCAGCGTGCCCGGCCCGTTGATGGCGTCCACCACGGTCAGCACACGATTCAGGCGGAACGAGCGCGCGACGGGGAACGTCATCAGCGCCTGGATGACCGGCACCACGTCGGCCATGCCCGTGGTTTCTATCAGGATGCGATCGAAGGCGGCGATGGTTCCGGCGCTGCGCTTGGCGCGCAGGTCGCGCAGGGTCTCGACCAGGTCGCCTTGCACGGTGCAGCACAGGCATCCGGTGGTCAGTTCGATGGTGTTGTCGTTGCTGCTGGCGATCAGCGCGTGATCGATGCCGATCTCGCCAAACTCATTGACGATGACCGCCGCACCGGCCAGCGCCGGGTCGCGCAGCCAGTGATTCAGCAGGGTGGTCTTGCCGCTGCCCAGGAAGCCCGTCAGCAAAGTGACCGGAATGCGCGTTTCGGATATCTCGCCGTCTGCCATGATGCACCTTTGCAAAAAATAATAAATTCGCAATCATTGCGATTAAATGGATTTTTGCATCGAGTTGAGGCTTTGGCAAGTCCCCACGGTTTCGCGTCGCGACGCGTCGGCCGGGAGGTGAGAATGACGCTGCTAGAATCGCGGAGAAATTGAATTTCGCAATGGATGCGAAATCACGCGCCGCACAGGCGTAACGATAGGGAGAGGTCGACGTGGCGGGTGAAATCAGGACGCGCAACCGGATACTGCACATCCTGCAGCTCTATGACAGGCGTGCCGCATGGTCGGTCGAGGACATCGCCGTCGAAATGGATGTGTCCGTCAGCTCAGCCTATCGCGACGTGCAGGAACTGGTCCGCGCCGATTTCCTGACCCCGGTGATGGGCGCGCGCTACGTGCTGGGGCCGACCTTTGCCCATTTCGACCTGCTGATGCGCCATGGCGATCCCTTGCTGAAGGTGGCCGAGCCGCACATGCGCCGCCTGGTGGAGGCGACCACGCCCTCGTCGGCCTCGGTGCTGACGCGCAGCTACCAGGACAAGGTCATGTGCATCCACCAGGAAATCGGCGATCCGGCCGCGCGCGTCGGACGCTACGAACGTGGCGCCACCATGCCGATGTTTCGCGGCGCGACCTCCAAAGTCATCCTGGCGCACCAGAGCCGCCGCGCCCTGGAGCGCATGTACCTGGCCCATGAAGAGGAAGCGCGCGCCATCTCGCACTGGAAGAGCCTGAAGGACCTGTGCCTGGAACTCGACGCCATCCGCGAGGCGGGCGTAGCGGTCAGTGATTCCGAGATCACGCCTGGGACCATAGGCATAGCCGCGCCCATCTTCCTGGAGCAGCGCGTGGTGGCCGGATTGAGCCTGATCGTGCGCGCCGAGCATTGCCGCCTCGAGCCTTTTCGCGCGGCGGTGATCGAGGCCGCCAGCCAGATCAGCAGCCAGTTGGCCGAAGTGGACGGCGCCTGGGTGGCCCGCGCCTGAGCACGGACCCCAGCCCGCTCAATCGGGTCGCGACTGGCGGTCCCGGCCCAGGCGGCGCAATTCATCCAGCGTTTGGCGCAGCAGCCCCGAGGGCTGGCTCTCCCGCCGGATATACATGCCGACGGAGCGCGAAAGCGCCTGCCGCAGGCGGGTCTTGCGCACGCCGCGCTGCGTTGCGTTGTCCAGCGACGACTCCGGCAACAGCGCAATGCCGCAGTTGTGCTGCACGAAGCGTGCGATGGTGTTCAGGTCCCGAAGGGAATAGACCGGATTGAAGGGTTGTGCCGCGGCCTGGAAGGCGCGTTCGGTCAGGACCCGCACGCTGGTCCCGGGCGGCATGCTGATCAAGGGCAGCCGGGCCAATTCCATGGGCATCCAGTGCCTGACGTCCGGCTTGATCTGGGCGCTGTGGAACAACACGAAGGGCTCGGTGAACAACTCCTGATAGACGAGGTCGGAGGCGCCTTCCTCGTTCATCGTGGTCACGGCGATGTCCACTCGCCGCTCGCGCAACAGTTGCAAGGCCTCGCTGGCGATGGGATCGTAGACCTCCACCCGTACCCGCGGGTGTTTGCGCGCAAGGCTTTGGATCAACAGGGGAATGAGCGACGCCGCAAGCGTGGGCAGGGCCGCGACGGCGACGCGGTTGTGGCGATCGCGCAGCCGTTGGTCCAGTTCCAGCATGCCTTTTTCATGCAGAGCGGTGATCCTGTGCGCAATCTCCAGGATGTCCTGGCCTTCGCGCGACAGGCGCACCATGCGGGTGGTGCGCTCGAAGAGTTTGACGCCCAGCGTCTCTTCCGTTTCCTTCAGCAGCTTGCTCAGCGTTGGCTGAGTTACGTGCAGCATCTCGGCCGTTCTCTGAAAACTCAGCGTTTCGGCCAGCATCACGAAGATGCGCAGTTGTCTCGTCGTCAGATTCATTCTTTTTGTCTATCAATGCCGTTCAAATCGGAACTTAACCAGAAGACCTGGCTGCCTTAGCCTTTGCATCACGATCTCTCTCTGGAGCTGGGATGTTTCGTCTTGATGGAAAGGTAGCCCTGGTGACCGGTTGCGGCACGCTGGGCGCAGGTTGGGGAAATGGAAAGGCTGCTGCGGCGGTGCTTGCCAGGCAGGGCGCCGCGATTTTCGGTTGCGATCTGAACATCGACGCGGCGCGACAGTCCGCGCAGGCCGTGGCCGCGGAGGGCGGGAAGATCACGGTCCGGCAGTGCGACGTCACGGACGGCAGCCAGGTGGCGGAACTGGTGCGGGCGTGCATGGAGACGCATGGCCGTATCGATGTGCTGGTCAACAACGTGGGCCGCTCGGAACCGGGCGACCCGGTCTCCATGCCGGAGGATCTTTGGCACGATCAGATCCAGGTGAATCTGACCTCTGCCTTCCTGTGCTGCAAGCACGTCATCCCCCTCATGAAGAGCGCTGGTGGAGGATCGATTATCAACATTTCGTCCATCGCCGGGCTGCGTTATGCGGGCAAACCCCAGGTCGGCTATGCCGCCGCCAAGGCCGCCCTGATGCAGATGACGGCCACCACCGCGGTCATCTATGCGCAAGACGGCGTGCGGCTGAATTCGGTGGTGCCAGGACTGATGTTCACGCCCCTGGTGGAACGCCTGGCGCAGAAATACGCCAAGGGTGATTACGAGGGTTTTGTGGCGCACCGCCATGCCCAGGTGCCCGCGGGTCGCATGGGCGACGCCTGGGACGTGGCCCATGCCGTGGCTTTCCTGGCCAGCGATGAGAGCCGCTACATCACGGGGCAGCAGATCGTGGTGGATGGCGGCATCACCATGGCAACGCGTTGAGCGGGGATAGTCGCGATGAACGTGCATGAGCAAGCGGGCGCCGGACGCCTGGCGGGCAAGGTGGCCTTGATCTTCGGCGCGGGTTGCGTGGGACCGGGTTGGGGCAACGGAAGAGCGATCGCCGTGCGCTTCGCCCAGGAGGGGGCCGTGGTGGTCGCGGTGGACATACGGCCGGAGTCACTGCCCGAGACCCTGGAGTTGGCTGGACGCTACCGGTCCCGCATCGAAACCCAGATCTGCGATGTGGGCGACGCGGCCCAGGTCGCTGCGCTGGTCCAAGCCGTGGCGCGGCGTCACGGGCGGATCGACATTCTGGTCAATAACGTGGGAGGTCCCATTCCCGGCGGTGCGGCGGCGCTGACGCAAGCGGATTGGCGCAGGCAGCTCGACTTGAACCTGACCTCGGTGTTCACCACCTGCCAGCACGTCCTGCCCATCATGCAGGAGCAGGGCGCTGGCGCCGTGGTCAACGTGTCTTCGACCTCGGCCATACGCTGGACCGGCGCGCCGCAGGTCGGCTATGCGGCGGCCAAGGCCGGCGTAATGCAGTTCGGCCGTGTGGCCGCCGTGGAATACGCCGGCAAGGGGGTGCGCATCAACACCGTCCTGCCGGGCCAGCTCCATACGCCGCTGGTCGATGCCTTCCTCGCCGGCCAGCAGAGCGCGGGCGACATCGACGCCTTGCTGGAGCGGCGGCGCCGCCGCATTCCGTTGCCGCTTTCCGGCGATGGCCGGGACACGGCCAATGCCGTGCTCTTTCTCGCCTCGGACGAGGCGCGTTTCATCACCGGAACCGAACTGATCGTGGACGGGGGCATGAGCGCCCGCTGCGACTGAAAACCAAGCTGAGGAGAATCACGATGGCGCGAATTGAATATGCGGATATCGCCAGGCCGGAGATCCGGCCGCTGGTCGAACGCATCGAACGGGAGCGGTCCAGCCTGCCGAATCTCTATCGGATGCTGCTCAACAGCCCGCCGGTGGCGCAGGGCTGGCTGGCCTATCTCACGGCGATACGCCAGCACAGCGGGCTTGCGCCCAAACTGCGGGAGATGCTCATCCTGCGCGTCGCGGTGCTGAACCAGGCCGACTACGAGTTCGAGCAGCATCTGCCGATCGCTTTGAAAGCGGGTTGCAACGAAGACCAGGTGCAGGGCTTGAAGACCGGCGATTTCACATCGCTGGACGCGGGCGAGCGCGCGGCCATGGCGTATTGCGATGAGATGACGCGCGAGATCCGGGTCCGGGACGCTACGTTCGCCGCCGTCCGCGAGGCTTTCGATGCCCGCGCGATCGTTGAGATCACGGCCACGGTGGCCGCGTACAACATGGTGTCGCGCTTTCTGGAGGCCATACAGATCGACCATGAATGAACGGCTGGTCGTACAGCCGGTAAATAAAAACACAGGAGACATGCATGCATAGCTTCAAACGATTTGGTGGCGCGTTCGCCTCTCTTGCGCTGGGCCTGGCCCTGAGCGCGCCGGCACATGCCGGCTATCCGGCAAAGCCGGTGCAACTGATCATTCCGTTCGCGCCGGGCGATACCGACCAGATGCTGCGGCCCATCACCGAGAAGATGGGGCAATACCTGGGCCAGCCCATCGTGATGAACTACAAGCCCGGCGCGGGGGGAGGCATAGGCGCGGCATACACGGCCTCGGCGGCGCCCGACGGCTATACCATCGTGGGCAGTTCGCCGG
Organism: Achromobacter sp. FW305-C-30-7; assembly: GCF_058783105.1. Lineage (NCBI taxonomy): Bacteria > Pseudomonadati > Pseudomonadota > Betaproteobacteria > Burkholderiales > Alcaligenaceae > Achromobacter > Achromobacter sp. FW305-C-30-7. Next base: position 490,769 of record NZ_JBYSYI010000005.1, read on the forward strand.
GCGCGCTGGTCGTGGTTCCGCTGGCCAACAAGGAGATCAAGTACACGACGGAGTCCTTCGCGCCGGTCGCCGCCATATCCCTGGGCGGCATGATGATCGTCGCGCCCGGGAAGTCCAGGTACAAGACCCTGGCCGACGTGGTGACCGATGCCAAGGCGCGTCCCGACGCCATCTCCTACGGCACCTCGGGCGCCATGGGCATCAGCCATCTGCTGGGCGAGACGTTCGCTTCCGAGGCCAAGGTCAAATTGCGCCACATCCCCTTCCAGGGCAGCACGCCGGCGGTCACCGCCTTGCTCGGTGGCCACACGGATATCGCCGTGTCCGCGGTGGGGCCGGCGCAGGCGCACATCCAGTCCGGCGGCCTGCGGCCGCTGGCCGTCTTCAGCAGCAAGCGGCTGGCGGCCTATCCGGACGTGCCGACTCTGCGGGAACTGGGCTATGAGGTCGGCAGCCCCACCATCTATGGGCTGATGGCGCCCAAGGGCACGCCGCCCCAGGTAGTCGATGCCTTGTACCAGGCCGCCCGCAAGGTCGTAGCGGAGCAGGGCGATGAGGTGAACAAGACCCTGGGCGGCATCGGCGCGGAAATCAGCGTGCTGAGCCCGCAGGAGTACGGCGCCTATCTGCAGGAGCAGCGGGCGTTGTTTTCCAAGGCGATCGGCCTGATCCGCGAATAACCGGCGCGCCAGCGCGCAAAGAAAAAGCCCCTTGATTGGCTTAAGGGGCTTTTTTCATAGTGGGCGGCGAGTCTTACTTGGCCGCATCCACCATGTACTGCACCGCTGCGCGGATATCGTCTTCCGAGGCGTTGGCCGCGCCGCCCTTCGGGGGCATCGGCGGCTTGCCTTGCATGGCGACCTTCACCATGGCGTCCATGCCGGTCTTGATGTACGGATCCCAGGCGGCCTTGTCGCCGAACTTGGGGGCGTTGGCTACGCCGGTGGCATGGCAGGCGAAGCAGACGCTCTTGTACAGCTTTTCGCCGGCCGGATTGACCGCAGCCGCGGCTTGCGGCGCGGCGGCGGGAGCGGCCGGCGCGGGTGCCGCAGCGACCGGGGCCGGAGCCGCAGCAGCCGGGGCAGCAGCAGGCGCTGCGGGGGCGGCGGCAGGAGCGGCAGCCGCTTCCTTCTTGTCGCCTTCCGCGGCCGGAGCGGCGGGCTCGGGCAGGGAAGCGCCAGACTTGTTGGCCATGTACACCACGGCGCGCGCGACTTCGTAGTCGGACAGCGTGGGGTTGCCGCCCTTGGCGGGCATGCCGCCCTTGCCGTGCAGGGCCACGTTCATCATGGCGTCGTAGCCTGCGGTGATGAAGGGCGCCCAGGCGGCGTTATCGCCCACCTTGGGTGCGCCAGCCACGCCGGCGGTATGACAGGCCGTACAGACGGCGGCGAAAACTTGTTCGCCGGTCTTGAAGACCTTGGGGGCATTCGCATCGACCAGTTCAAAACCCGCGACCGGGGCAATGCGCTTGGCGACGGCTTCTTGGGACAGTGTGTCCGAACCCGCTCCTGTCTTGTTGCCCGAGACCACCATGTTCACCAATAGGATGATGATGGCGATCGGGATCACGAAAGACAGGACGATCGTGACGATCAGTTGCTTCGGGGTCTTGATGGGGGAGGAGTGCTCTTCTATGTGTTCCTGCTCGTTGCTCATGACCAAATCCTGCTAACGGGTACCGGGGGCGCCTGGCGGCGGCAACAGAAAATCAGTACTGCACAAGTCGGCGGCATGGACGGCCCGCCTTGCAAGCAAACGCTGGATTATATAACGGTGTCATAGACACGCGTCCAATGCATCTGACCGGGTTTTCGCTGAGTTTGACGGAAGATTTGATCCTGTTCATGCAGTTCCGCGAAAACTGGGTACAATACCGCCTCCTTGCGCTGCGCCCGTAGTTCAATGGATAGAATGAGAGTTTCCGAAGCTCTTGATACAGGTTCGATTCCTGTCGGGCGCGCCACCAAATCAAAGGCTTACGTTTTTTGGGTCCGTTTTGGGACCAAAACGCGCAGATTAATGCGAGTTCTTTGAGCTTCCAATTACGGCTTCCGGGCAAGCAAATGCTCGGCACAGAGGGCCGCCATCTTCGCCTTTTCTCGTTGGTTCCCGGATGCCCAGCGCGGCCGGGCCCCGGTCTTGTTAGTCACGCTTAGGCCATTCGAATATCAAAAGAGCCTCATATTCCTTGATTGATATGACGGCCGGGTTTTTCGAAATCAGAAATCCACGCTGGCCGAAAGCATGAATGTGCGAGGCGCGCCCAGCCACAACTTGCCGGCGCCTCCCGCCGCCCAATACGCCTTGTTCGCAAGGTTCAGGACATTGGCGTTCAGAACCACGTCGTGGCCATCGATCGAAGTCCGATACTGCATGCCGGCATCGAAGATGGTTCGGCCTGCCGTTCTGAGTGAGTTGTCGCGGCTGTAGAACTGCCCGGTGATGGCCTGCACATTGCCGGTCGCGGTCAGGCCTGGAACGCCCGGCACATCCCATTCGACACCCAGCTTCGCTTGCCATTTGGGGCGTGCCATCACGAACCGTCCCTGATCCACGCCACCGGCCGTCTTGGTGAGTTCCGCATCCAGATAGGCCACACCGCCCATCAGGCGCAGGCCACTCGTGGGTTCACCGAAGAAGCCCAGTTCTAGGCCGCGATTGCGCTGCTCACCCTCGAAGGAAAACATGTTCGTCACAGGGTCGACATAGCTGCTGGGCAGTCTGATCTGATAGGCACTCAAGGTCGCCGCAAAGTCGCCGAGGTCCAGCTTCACACCCACTTCGTGCTGTTTGGTCTTGTAGGGCGCGAAGATCTCTCCGGCATTGCTTGCGCCAACCGGCGCGATGGCGCCTTCCCTGAGCCCTTCGGTGTAGTTTCCGTAGATGGATATCTGATTGGTGGCTTTCACCAGCAACGCGGCCGCTGGCGATGTGGCCGACTCGTCGTAGCGCGATGTGCGGGCACCGGTGGTTATGTTGAAAGACTCGGCGATCACATTCTGGCGCCGCAGGCCCGCCGTCAGCACCACACGATCACCGGCAAAGCTCATGGTGTCGGCAATACCTACGCTGGACAGGCGCGACAAGGCGGTCTTGGGGATGTCCGACTTGCCCAGCGGTCTGGCAGGCGCAGGCCCCCATTGCGGGTCATAAATGTTGGTGTACCAATCGGACGGCAATAGACCGAGCGCGATTGCGGATCGGACTTCCTGCTCGTAGTAGGAGCCGCTGACCGCTACTTCGTGCTTCACGCCGCCCGTGCGCAGACGCGCCATGACACCGACGTCGCCTGCCGTGCGATCCAGCGACTGTCGTTGCTGTCCAAAGTTGGTGCGATAGCGCCCATCGTTGTCGGTCACCCTAAAGACCACGCCGAGCACGCCGTTGTAGTCAGTCTTGGCTTTCCCGTAGTTTCCATAGACGATGATGTCATCGGTGACATCGGCCTCGCCTCGCAGTACAAAAGCCGAATCCTCTACATTGGAGAAAGTCCAATCCGGCTCCAGCGAGCGACGCGGATTCGGCACGTCCGGTCTTTGCAGTCCCGCGCCCACGGTGATACCCCGATTGACACTGCTGCCGTTATCCTTGTTTGCGTACAAGTCGGCCGCCAGCCGCACTCGTTCGTTGCGCCAGTCCAGGCCGAAGGCGCCCAGCGTGGTGCGTTTCGATTGCCCTTCGACCGACGTGCGGCCATCCTGATACAGCCCGTTGAACCGTATGCCCACCTGCTGGTCGTCGCCGAATCGTCGGCCCACATCCACGTGCGTACCGTATTGACCGTCGGACACGAACATGCCGGTCACCCGGGTCAGCGGCTTTTCGGTCGCCCGTTTCGGAACGAGGTTGATACTCCCCCCGACAGACCCGCCCGGAGGCATGCCGTTGAGCATGGTGGAAGGTCCCTTGAGCACTTCGACGCGCTCCACCAGTTCCAGCGGTACCCGGGTGTAGGGCAGCAAACCATAAAGCCCGCCGAAGGCAATATCGCCAGAGTCCACATCGAACCCGCGGATGACGAACGCCTCGCGGACCGTGCCGCGCATGCCCAGGTCGTAAACCCCGGCATCGGTCGACCCGACAACCCGCGCAAGATCCTGAGCTTGACGTACAGCCTCCTCGGTATAGCCGATGGTGCTGAAGGGCGTCTCCATGAAATCCTTGTAGCCGAGCATACCCACGCGGATGCCGGTCGCCACCTTGCCTCCGGCGTACACAGGGGTCAGATCGCCACGGTACAGTCCCGTCACGATCACGGGGCTGAGCAGCGTGGCATCGCCGTCGCCTGCGGCTGACTGCCTGGGCGCGCCACTATCGCTTGGCGGAGCCTGGCGCAGCACGTAACGGCCGGCACCGTTGTCCAGCGCCTCGAATCCACTGTTGGCCAGCAGGTGTGCGAAGCCTTCGCGGATACTGTAGACGCCATCCAGCGGTCTGTTCTGCAGTCCGGCCAGACGCTGTGGGTCGTACGTCAGATACACACCCGAGAGGGCGGCGAACTCTGCCAGCACATCGCTCAACTTGCCGGACGGGATACGGTATTTTTTCTTTTGCTCGCTGCCCGGCGCCTCGCTGGCCGTCGCAACGCCGGGTGAAAGCAGCACGGCTGCGGGCAGACTTGTCAGGACACAACTCACCGCCAACGCGAGCAGATTGGCCTTTCGCCGGTACGGAGGTTGTTGGGGGGAGCGGCCTGATTGCGAAGTGCGGACACCGGCTGCCTTGTCGGCAGACGAGCGTGGAGGTGAGCGAAGCGCCATGCTATGGACCTTTCGTCAGTAGGGGTGAATACCTCGGACGCCCTCAATGGCGTCTTACAGCGGTACACCGAACGAGACGAAAAATATGCTCATTGCAAGATGTAAGTTCCGAATCGCCTTCGCTCGTGGCGAGCTTTGTCACGAACGGGCCAAAGAGGCATCAATCTCTTGCAAGCACTGTCACCCAGTATTTCGAGCGACTCTCTATCTTGAGCGGCAACGATTCGGCCAGCACGGCCAGGGCCGCATCGGTGTCGCCGATGGGCAGCGATCCCGATACGCGCAGATCGGCCACGGCCGGATCACAGCGCAACACGCCCGCACGATAGCGGGCAATTTCGGCAATGACGTCAGCCAGACGCATGCCCTTGACCAGCAAAATGCCCTTCTCCCACAGGCCGACGTGGTTTTCGATGCGGGCAATGCTGCCCACGCCCGTCCCATCGAACTCGGCTTGCTCGCCCTCACGCACAATGCGGGGCGTGCCTCCAAAGGGGCGGATCTCGACGGCGCTCTCCAACACGGCAACCCGAAACCTGTCGGAATCGATCTGCCGCACATTGAAGCGTGTGCCCAGCGCCCGCACGACGCCAGCCGGCGTATCCAGCAGAAACGGTCGCGGCGTGGCCACGCGGTCCTTCTGCGTGGAAATAAGCACCTCGCCCGCGACCAGACGGATCCGGCGTTCGGTATCGCTGAACTTGATATTGACCGCGCTGCGGGTGTTGAGCGCCAGATGCGACTCGTCGGGCAGCGTCAGTTGCTTGCGCTCGCCTGCTGTCGTGCTTACATCGGCGGTCCATTCCCGCCACGGTACGTAACGCAAAGCCAGCATGCCTAGCGGCGCAACCACCAGCAACATGCCCACCGTACGCAGGCTGCGGCGACGACCGTTGCTGCGTTGCAGGCTCTCCAGCGCCTCCGCTCCGATTTCGCGAGGAACCTCGTCGAAGACATGGAAGATGGCTTGCGTCCGCATCCAGGCGGCGGCGTGTGCTGGGCTCTTGCGACACCAGAGCTCAAGAGCTTGACGATCGGCGACTGAAGGTGATTCATACTGAAAGGTGATGGCCCAAGCCGCCGCCTCTTTCAGGATCCTGCTGTCGATGACGGCAGTGGTGGAAGACATGACGGTGTGTCCGGAGAGGCTCAGGCCACGGCCAGGCAGGCGAGCAAGGCTTTCTGGATATCGCGTCGCACGGTGATCAGCGGCATCGTCATGTGTTCGGAGATCTGAGCCAGCGTCATACCGTGAAGCTGTGCCATCAGGAAGACCTGGCGGATGCGTGGCGTCATGCTGGCAAGCATGGTGTCGATGCGCACCAGCGCTTCTATGATGAGCAGGCGAGTTTCGGCAGAAGGTGCGTGCTGCGCGGGAAGCTGCGAGATGGCGTCCAGGTATGCCGTCTCGACCGCCTTTCTGCGCCAGTGATCGACCACCAGGCCCTTGGCGATGTGCGTGAGCAAGGCACGTGGTTCGTTGCTGTAATGCTGATTGAACGCCTGCGATGACAGGATGCGCAGGAACGTATCGTGAGCGAGATCTGCGGCATCGTGCGCGTTGCCCAGTTTGCGGCGCAGCCAACCCTGCAACCATCTATGGTCGTTGCAATAGAGCGACTCAACATTCACGGCAGGCGATTGATCAGACAAAAAACTCATGCATCACTCTTGCGCATCGAAACAATAATAGGAAGCATTCTCGAATGTAAACTGGTTCGGGACCAGCTGGCAAGAGGCGCGAGGGCTGATCTTGCCCCCGTTTCACGGACACCCCGATACGCGATTCAACATCGCAATCGAAGGCGAGCAAGATGACCAAGGACAAGGAAGACAGGCAGCGGCAGAGGCCAAGAGCGGCCAACAAAACCGATCGGCGAAGCGCAGGCAGATGATGATGGGGCAGGCGATGTAGCAGTGCCGGGTGCAGACGATCCTAAACACCGTCACGTTGCCACTGATGCAAGCGCCTTGATGCGTCAGGTAGTGGTCTGCACATGCAGCCGGCTGGACTTGCAGCGGTGCAAGGCGCGGTAGTGTTCCAGCGGACGTCCGTTGGCGCCATAGGCGATGGACTCGATGCGCAGCAAGGGTTCGGGTTCTTTCATTCCCAGCAATTCGCAGGTCTCCGCGTCCGGTTGCACGGCGTCTATCCAACGTTCCGCGCGCACGATGCGCAGGCCGTACTGTCGGCGCAGCACGTCGTAGAGCGAACGGTTTTCCAAACGGGTGCGATGCAGCCCCGGTACCAGGTCCGCGGGCACGGCGGTTTCCACCAGCAATTGCAGTTCGCCATCGACGCTGCGCAGCCGCTTGAGCGCCACCACCTGGCCGTCTTCGGCCAGCCCCAGCGAACTGGCCTCGTGCGCAGTCGGCGCACGCAGTTCCTGCCGCAGCACCTGGGTGCGCACCGTGCGGCCCTTGCGTTCCATTTCGTCCGAAAATCCCAGCACGGTGGAAACGAAATCTTCGTCGCGTTCGCGCGCCGACACGAAGGCGCCCTGGCCGCGTATCTTGTAGATCAGGCCGTTGCGGACCAGGTCCGCCAGCGCTTCGCGCACGACGATGCGCGAAATGCCATATTGCTCGCCGAACTCCGCCTCGGTGGGCAGCTTGTCGCCCACGGCCAGTTCGCCTTGCAGGATCTTGCCGCGCACCACGTCGCGGAACTGCGCCCAGAGCGGGGCGCCGGCGCTGCGGTCCAATATGGCTTCGGTGGAGATGGGGCTGCTCATGTCGTCAAAGAGTTGGAAATCGAACCTGCGGTCAGGGCGGAATCGGCGGGCTTTGCCCAGGACGCCTCGTCCGCAGGAAGTTGAACACAATGCCGGTCCCGCAGCGTCGCGGTGCAGGCCCGTAACTCGGTCTGCCGGCGCTCGGCGTTCCAGCCTAGCTCGGCCGCGGCGATATCGGCCAATTCAGCCAGCAGCGCCGGGGTGACATGGCCGCGGATGGCCAGCAGGGTGCGTCGGATCACCAGATCGGTCAGGTGCTGCACGGCCGTTTCACGGCACAGATAGCGGATCTCGGCCGCGGAATGGTCCGGCGCGTGGCGCAAGGGTTTATCGCCCGCAGCCGCGAAATCCGCCGCCACGGCGTCCGCCCGTGAACCATAGCGCATGAACAGTTCGGTGACGCGCTCGCGGTCCAAGGCGGTGGCCGCCTGGATGCTGTCCAGAAAGCGTTGCCGCCCCGGAGCATCGGCGGGCATGCCCGCCCCGCCGCCGATCGCCACCTGCTCGGTTGACTGCCGCCGCGCGCGGCCCAGTTGTTGCAGCACCGCGTCGGCTGCCAATTGCGCCAGCGAACGGAAGGTGGTCCATTTTCCGCCCACCAGGCACACCATGGGGACCTCGCGCCGTGCGTTGGGCGGGTCGATCACCACCGCGTGATCGCGCGATATCTGTCCAGGCTTGTCGGCATCGGACTGGGCCAGCGGCCTGACTCCCACATAAGTGTAGACCACGTCATTGCGGCTGAAATCCAGGCGAGGAAACACCTCGCGCAGAACGCCAAGCAGGTAGTCGATCTCCGCCGGCTCGGTCGCGGCAAGGTCCGGATCCTCCACCGGTATATCGGTGGAGCCCACCAGCACCCGGTCCAGGAAGGGGTAGACAATGCACACCCGGCCGTCGGACGCCTCGAAGTAAGCCATGCGGCCTTGAAGCGCCGAGCGCAGCGCGGGATGGTCCAGGATCAGGTGTGACCCCTTGGTGCCCATGACGCGTGAGCCGGCGCCTTGCAGCGCGCCGGCGGCGCGGTCCAGCCAGGCCCCCGTCGCATTGACCACCGTATCGGCGGTCACTTGCACGGATTGTCCGGTCAGCGCGTCGCGCAGCGTGATGGTGCGGCCCTGGCATGCCGTCACGCTGCAATAGTTCGATGCGACCGAGGCCGGATGGCCGCGATGGGCATCGTCGATCAGCTCCAGCACCAGCCATTCCGGATGCCGTATCCAGGCATCGTAGTAAGTGGCTGTCCAGCGTACGTCCGTGCCGAACAGCGCGCCGTCCGCCTGCGGTACGCGCTCGATGCGATGTTCCGGCATGACGCGCTGGCTGCGGCCCAGCCGGTCGTAGAGGCGCAAGCCCAGCCCCACCACGCACAGTCCCCGCGCGCCAGGCGAGGCGCTCAGGCCGGCAAAGCGCAACATGCTGCCCCACAAGCCGCCGAAGCGGCTGGATAGCGGCACCACGGTTTCCAGCGGATGCACCAGATGCGCCGCGTTGCGCAGCAGCAGATTGCGTTCGCGCGTGGCTTCCGCCACCAGGGAAAATGCGCCGCTTTCCAGGTAGCGCAAGCCGCCGTGGATCATGCGCGACGGCGCGCTGCTGGCGCCAGCAGCCACATCGTCTTTGTCCACGATCAGGCAGTCCACGCCTTGCAGCGACAGGTCGCGGAATACGCCCGCGCCGTTGATGCCCGCGCCCACGATCACCGTCGAAAAATGACGGCCCGCCAATGAGGCCGGACGCGCGAAGGGCGGTGTGCGCGGGGTCATCGGGCCGGCCCCGCAAGATGGCCGAAGGCGGGAGCCATGCTGTCCACCAAGCCATGGAAGCTGGCGTAGAAATCGGCATGCGCCTGCGCTTCGGCAGCTAGCGGTTCGACCCGTTCGCATGGAGCGGGCAGCAAGCCGTCGCCGCCGGGATTTTGCGATAGCGCGGCATACAAGGCGGCGCCACGCGCGCCGGTTTCGTCGTCGCCGCAGCGTTCCACGGCATGGCCCAGAAAGCCCGCCAGCAGACGCGCCAAGCGCAAGTCCCGAGCGCCGCCGCCCAGGGCGGCGACCCTGCCTGGCACGCCCAGCCCAAGCGCCGCCAGGCGTTTCAGATGCCACGCATGCAGCGCCACCACGGCGTCGATCACGGCGCGAGCCATGTGCGCGCGGGTGTGATGTCCTTGCAGGCCGACATAGCCCGCGCAGGCTCCCGCCGGCCAGCTTCCGCCGTTGATGAAGGGCAGAAATCGCAGGCCGTCGGCGCCCAAGGGCACGTCCATCGCGCATTCCACCGCCGCGGCTGCGTCCGGGAACTGCAAGGTGCGCGCCAGCCAGACCACGTTCGCCATCGACGACGGGCTGTTTTCCAGATAGAGCCTGCGGCCCGGATCGCCGAAGCTGACGATGGCGCCGACCTCCGGTTTCGGCTCGCGAGTTGGCGCCACCACGGCATTCACGCACCAGGTGCCGAGCACGGCCACGGCATGGCCCTGGCGCTCCGCGCTCACCGCCTTCAGTGAGGCGAGCAGATCGATCGCGCCCAGTGCCACGGGCAGGCCGGCGGGCAAGCCGAAGGTGGCCGCCTGGGCCGGCCGCAGCCGGCCGATCACCGTGCCGCTGGGCGCGATGGGCGCCAGCGCCGTGGCCGCCAGGCCAGACAGGCCGGCGGCCTCGAAAGCCATCGTGGACCAGGCCCCGGCCTTGAGCGACAGCAGGCCCGCGGTGCTGGCGTCGCTGGCGTCCGTGGCGATCTCGCCGGTCAACAGGAACCCCAGATAGTCCTTGGCGAACAGCAGGTGGCGAATGCGATGGAGCTGGCCGGCGTTCGCGTTGAAAAGCTCCGCGGCGATCAGTGACGACTGTCCGGCCCACGGCCGGCACCCCACTTCGTCATACAGCGCATCCCCCATGCTGCGGTCCAGCGCCCGGGCGCGGGCGGCGGCGCGCTGGTCGGTCGATGCCACCGCGCGGCCCTCCAGCAATTGGCCGCTTGCATCCAGCGCATACAGGCCTGCGCCATGGCCCGTGCAGCAGAGCGCGCGTACGTCCGCCACGCGCCTGCCCAGTTGCGCCGCCACGCCTTGCAAGGCCAGCGCCAGCGCCGCCTCGATGGCGTCCGCGGACAGCTCGCAACCGCCTTGCGCCAACTGCCGGTAGGGCAGCGCGCCGCCCGATGCGGCCAGCGTGGCGCCGCTCCCGGCCTCGAAGGCAACCGCCTTCAGGCCCGTGGAGCCCATGTCTATGCCTAGGTAGATGTCTGTTTTCATGTCATAACATTGTCTACAGAAATCTCACTCAGGATAGCAGTGTTTCCCCTAGTAATCTAAAAATTTGCCGTGCAATATAGTTCGTCGATGTCATAACAACGATTCGACCCGGACAGGTTGAACTACAGGCACCGAGGGCTCCAGGGTTCTTGGATCTTTGCGAAAAAAAGGAGCGGAACATGAGACGAGATTTCTTGAAGACCGTAGCGGCGGCGGGCGCCAGCCTGGCGGGAGCCAACGCCTTTGCGCAGAACACTCCGCAAGCCCCCGGGCTGCGCGGCAACGCGAACGACGTCTACGTGATGAACGTGATGGTGTCCGGGGTGGAGTACTGGTTCCCTGTCTACGAAATGATGAAGCAGCTGGGCCATTCGCTCGGCGTGCGGACCCGCTATTCGGGTACGCCCGAATATGACGTCAACAAGCAGTTGGCCTCGTTCGAACAGGAACTGGCGCGCAAGCCGGCCGGCATCCTGTTGCACCCCATGAATCCCGACCCCTTCATCGAGCCCATCAACCGCGCCGCGGCCATGGGCATCCCGGTGGTGACCTTCGCGGCCGACTCTCCCAATTCCAAGCGCGTGTCCTTTGTCACGTCCGACAATGACCGCGAAGGCGCGCAGGCCGCCGACGCCCTCGCCGCCGCGCTCAACGGCAAGGGCGAATACGCGGTGCTGGAAAATCCCGGCCAGGACAACCATGACCGCCGCGTCGCCGCCTTCATCAACCGCATGAAGACCCAGCATCCCGGGATGAAGCTGGTGGGCCGCGCGGCCAGCAACCAGGACCCGAACAAGGCCTACCAGGCCACGCTGAGCCTGGCCCAGGCCAACCCCGGCCTGGGCGCCCTGTTCATGCCCGAAGCCAATTCGGCGCTGGGCGCGGCACAGGCATCGATCGAAACCAAGAAGAACATCAAGGTCTTGTGCTGCGACGTGAACGCCAAGATCCTGGACATGATCAAGTCCGGCGAGGTCTTTGGTTCCGTCAACCCGAACCAGGGCGTGCAGGGCTACATGGGGATGATGCTGCTGTTTCTGGCCCGCAACCAGCAACTGATCGACCCGATGAACGACGCCAAGCGCAACGGCACCAACCCCATGGCGGTGCCGTTCCTGGACAACGGCCTGTCCATCGTCAGCAAGGCGAACGCCGACGACTTTTATTGGGACAAGTACCTGGCGCGTCGTGGCACCAAGGGCATCAACGAATGAACGCGACCGCAGCGCTGCTGGAACTGCAGGGCATCAGCAAGCAGTTCGGCGCGTCCAAGGCCCTGGCCGACGTGCGCTTCACGCTGCGCCGGGGCGAAATCCATGCCTTGTGCGGCGAGAACGGCGCCGGCAAGTCGACGTTGATGAAGATCATCGACGGCATCCACCAGCCGGACAGCGGCGACATCTACCTGGAAGGTCAGCGTGTAGTCATCAATGGGCCGGCCCATGCCATGCGCCTGGGCATCGGCCTGGTCCACCAGGAAATCGCGCTGTGCGGCGACGCCACCGTGGCCGAGAACATTTTCATGCCCGCGATCAGTGCCGGCGCGCAGGCCTGGATGGACTATGCCAGCCTGAACCAGCGCGCCGCGGGCGTGCTGCGGCGGCTGGGCCAGGACATCGACCCGGGCTTGCGGGTGGATGCGCTGGGCATATCCAGCCAGCAGCTGGTCGAGATCGCCCGCGCCTTGACGCTGGACTGCAAGGTGCTGATCCTGGACGAACCCACGGCCGCGCTGACCGAAGTCGAGTCCGTGGCGCTGTTCCGCGTGTTGCACGACCTGAAAGCCCAAGGCATCGGCATTGTCTACATCAGCCACCGCATGGCCGAGATCTTCGAGCACTGCGACCGCGTCACGGTGCTGCGCGACGGCCGCGACGTGCACAGCGCCGATATCGCGGCGCTCTCTCCAGACGCGCTGGTGCGCTGCATGGTGGGACGCGACCTGGGCAACTATTACCCGCCCCGGCAGACCGCTGGCGACGCGCCTGCCGAGGTTCTGCTGGAAGTGGAGGACATCGCCGATGGCGCGAATGTCCACGGCATTTCGTTCACGCTGCGCCGGGGCGAAATCCTGGGCATCTCCGGCCTGATGGGCGCGGGCCGCAGCGAACTGGCCGAAACCGTGTGCGGCCTGCGGCGCGCGCGGCGTGGCGCGGTGCGGCTGCGGGGCCGGCCTCTGCGGCTGCGCCGCTATGCCGACGCCCTGCGCCACGGCATAGCCTACCTGAGCGAAGACCGCAAGGCCGCCGGCCTGTTTCTGGACATGCCGATCGAACAGAGTGTGTCCTCCATGGCGCTGGGCCGCATCAGTTCGCGCTTCGGCCTGCTCAAGCGGGCAGCGGAACGCAGCCTGGCGGTCGAACTGGGCGCACGGCTCAAGCTCAAGTCCGACGGCGTGGCTATCGACGCCAGCTGCCTGTCGGGCGGCAACCAGCAAAAAGTGGCCATCGCCAAACTGCTGGCCACCCGCCCCTCGGTGCTGCTGATGGACGAACCCACGCGCGGCGTGGATGTCGGCGCCAAGTCCGAGATCCACCACCTTCTGCGCGAGCTGGCCAACCAGGGCGTGGGCGTGGTGGTGATCTCGTCCGAACTACCGGAGATCATCGGCCTGTGCGACCGGGCCCTGGTCATACGCAATGGCAGGCTCGCCGGCGAACTGGCGGCAAGCGACATGACGGAAGAAAGACTGCTGCGGCTGGCCTCGGGCCTGTCCGCCCAGGAGGCGACATGATGAGCGACCTGAAATCCCACCCCGCGGCGGAAGCGGTCCTGCCGCCTCCCGCCGCCAGCCTGCCGCCAGGTCCCCGCCTGGGGCGGCGGCTGGGCAGCTTCCGCGAAGCGGGGCTGCTGCTGATCATCGCCGCGCTGTGCGTGGTGATGAGCTTCGCGTCGCCGCATTTCCTGACCTGGGAAAACGTGCGCGCCATGCTGCTGTCGTTTTCCATCGAAGGCATCGTGGTGGTCGGCATGACCATCCTGGTCATTGTCGGCGGCATCGATCTGTCGGTGGGCTCGGTGGTCTGCCTGGCCATGGTCATTACCGGCAAGCTCTTCCTGATGGGACTGGACCCATGGACCGCCAGCCTGGCTGCGATCGCCGTGTGCACGATGGTGGGCGCGCTCATCGGCGGCTGCGTCACACGCATCGGCCTCAGCCATTTCATCGCGTCGCTGGCGTTCATGGTGATCGTGCGCGGTCTGTGCCTGGCAATCACCCAAGGCACGCCGCAATCGTTGTTCTCGCTGCCGCCGCAATTCAAGTTCATCGGCCAGGGATCCATCGGCGGCATTCCCGCCGTCATCCTGATCTTCGCCGTCATCGTCATCGTCAGCGACTTCGCATTGCGCCGCGCGGCCCTGTTGCGCAAGGTGTTCTACACCGGCAGCAATGAAAAGGCCGCGCTCTATGCCGGCATCCGCACCGGACGCGTGAAGTTCTGGGTCACGGTGCTGTGCTCGACCCTGGCCGGGGTTGCCGGCGTGGTCTACACGGCTCGTTTCGGCGCCGCCACGCCCAACTTCGGCGTGGGCATGGAGCTCAATGTCATCGCGGCGGTGGTAATCGGCGGCGCCAGCCTCAAAGGCGGCTCGGGCACCGTGCTGGGTGCGGTGCTGGGCCTGGCCTTGTTGTCGGTCGTCACCAGCTCGCTCATCCTGCTGGACGTGTCGCCCTACTGGCAAGACGTCGTCAAGGGGCTGATCCTGCTGGCCGCCGTCACCGTTGACCATCTCATGAACGTCAGAAAGGGTTCCCGATGAAGACTACAACACTGGGCGCGTCCGGCATCGCTTGCGAATCCGTCGGCCTGGGCACCTGGGCCATGGGCGGCTGGATGTGGGGCGGCGCGGACGACGCTGCCGCCATTGCCGCCATCCAGGCATCCGTCGACGCGGGCGTGCGGCTTATCGACACCGCACCCGCTTATGGCCTGGGGCACGCCGAAAGCCTGGTCGGCCAGGCGCTCAAGGGGCGCCGCCAGCAAGCGGTCATCGCCACCAAATGCGGACTGGTCTGGCACACGCGCCAAGGCGAACATTTCTTCGACGAGGACGGCCAGGCCGTGCATCGCCACCTGGGCCGCGCCTCCATCTTCCATGAAGTGGAACAAAGCCTGGCGCGCCTGCAGACGGATTACATCGACCTCTACATCACCCACTGGCAAGACGCCGGTACGCCCGTCGCCGAGACCATGGACGCCTTGCTGGATCTGAAGCGGCAAGGAAAGATCCGCGCCATCGGCGTCAGCAACGTGGATTCCGGCACTCTGGCCGAGTACTTGCGCCACGGCCCGGTCGACGCCATCCAGGAACGCTACAGCCTGATCGACCGCGAAATCGAATCGACGCTGATGCCGCTGTGCCGCAACCACAACGTCGGCATCCTCGGGTATTCCTCGCTGGCGCTCGGCCTGTTGGCCGGCCCTATCGACCCCGGCCGCCGCTTTACCGGCGACGATCAGCGCGCCGGCAACCCCCGCTTCAGCGTCGCCAACCGGGGCCGGCTGCAAGGCTTCTTCGCGGAACTGGAGCCCCTGCGCCAGCGGCTGGACTGCCCGATTTCGCAGCTGATGATCGCCTGGACCACACGGCCGGGCGGCGTGACCGTGGCGCTATGCGGCGCACGCACGCCACAGCAGGCCACGCAGAACGCCGCCGCCGCCGCGCTGGCGCTCTCGCCTGAAGACCTTGCCGTCATCGACCAGGCGGCCGGGCGCCACCTGCAAACACTGGATTGAACAAGGAATCCCCATGCTGCACAGAAAAGAAGCGCGCCTGAACCGGCTGCTGACCAACGGCCGCTGCCTGGACATCGCCGTCGATCATGGCGTCTGCAATGAACCCGGCTTCCTGTCCGGGCTGGAGGACATGCCGGCCGTGATGGAACAACTGGCGGCGGCGCGCCCCGACGCCATCCAGCTGAACTACGGTCAGGCCGACCTGCTCCAACAACGCCCCGGCCGGGACAAGCCCGCGCTGGTCATGCGCCTGGATATGGGAAATCCCTACAACGCCACCACCCACCGCGTCATGTGGGCCGTGCTGCAGAACGAACAAGACCCGGTGCTGCCCGCCGTCCAGATGGACGCGGCCTGCGTGGTCGTCAACTTGTTCATGCTGCCGGACGAACCCGACTTGTTCCGCCAGTGCGTCGCCAACATCGCCCGCGTGCGCGCGGACTGCGATCGCTACGGCATGCCGCTGATGATCGAGCCCCTGGTCATGGCGCCACACTCCGCGCGCGGCGGCTATATGGTCGATGGCGACGCCGAGAAGATCGTCACCCTGGTGAGGCTGGCACGCGAAATGGGCGCCGATATCGTCAAGGCCGACCCCACGACCGCCACGCGCGATTTCCATCGCGTGGTGCAGGCCGCGCGCTGCCCCGTGCTGGTGCGCGGCGGCGGCCGGGAGGACTTGCGGCAGGTCTTTGAGCGGTCGCGCGAGTTGCTCGACGAGGGCGCAGTGGGGCTGGTGTACGGCCGAAACGTCTATCAGCACGCCGATCCGTCGTCAGTGGTGCGGGCACTGATGGCCATGATCCACGACAACGCCAGCGCCGGGCAGGCGTGGGACATGTATGAGGCGGGAGGCCGATAGGACGCGAGGCTCATTGGCCGAAATCCCTGACACCCCAGCCAGATCCTAATGCTCCTCCTTGGCATGGTTGACCGTGTACTTGGGAATGGCGACGGTAAGGTCCACTTCGGCCACGATGGCCTGACAGCTCAGGCGGGACTGCGCTTCCAGCCCCCAGGCCCGGTCAAGCAGATCGTCCTCGCTCTCATTGGCTTCGTTCAAGGATTCAAAGCCCTTGCGCACGATGCAGTGGCAGGTCGTGCAGGCGCTGCTCATGTCGCAGGCGTGTTCTATTTCAATGCCGTTGGCCAGCAAGGCCTCGCAGATCGTGGTGCCGGCCCGCACCTCGAGCTCGGCGCCTTCAGGCGCCAGTTCGGCATGCGGAAGAACGGTGATTTTTGGCATATCTGATTCCAGGTCCTCAGCAAGCTGACGCGGGTTTCGCCGGTCTGCCGCTGCGAAAGCGCCGCTGCACCGCGCCGCTGCGCGCGGCAGGCTCCGGCTCTCTGTCGTCGGGCTGCTCAAGGGTATGCAGGATGGGGCAGTTGGACCGCTCGTCGCCCGCGCAGCACCGGATCAGCGTCTTGAGCGTCTCGGCCATTTGCCGCATGCTTTCGATGCGCCGGTCCAGTTCGGCCAGGTGTTCCTGGGCCACGCGCTTGACGTCCGCGCTTTGGCGCGATTGGTCGTGCCACAGGCCCAGCAGATCCTTGGTTTCGGCCACCGAAAAGCCCAGATTGCGGGCGCGGCGGATGAAGTGGAGCCGGTGGATGTCGATCCGGTTGTAGGCGCGGTAGCCGGACGTGGTCCGCTGCGCCGCGGGTATCAGGCCGATCTGCTCGTAGTAGCGGATCATCTTTGCCGAGACCTTGGATGTCTTGGACGCTTCGCCGATGTTCATGGAAGTCTCCTTGCTCATGGGGAGGGGGGCATGAGGGAAGCCTGAGGCTTGCCAACGTGGGAAGGTCAAGCGTGTCCGCTGCTGCGGGGCCTGGCGGGAGACCGGGCTACTGTGGCGTAAAAAAGACGTCGGCGTGCATGTCCTGGACGTTCAGGCCGCGCTCGAATGCGAGCGCCATGGCTGCCTCCATCATCGCTGGCGGGCCGGCGACATAGGTTTTCCAATTGTTGAGGTCCGCCAAGTCTTCTCCGACCGCTTGCGTGACGACGCCCGTCCGGTATTGCGCCGCCTGCGTTTCGGACAACACCGGCACAAAGCTCAGGTTGGCGTGGCGGCGAGCCAGTTCCTGGAAATGCTCGACGAAATAAAGATCCCGTGCCATGCGCGCGCCGAAGTAGACGTGTATCGGCTGCCTCATGCCGTGCGCGAGCGCGGTTTCGACGATTGAGTTGATGGGAGCCAATCCCGATCCGCCGGCGATGCAAAGCATCGGTCCGGAATGCTGTTGGCGTAGATGCGAGGACCCGAGCGGAGCGCGGAGTGTGACGCGTTCGCCAGGCTGCAGCGCGGTGTGGACATAGCCCGACGTGACCCCGCCCTGAACCCGGCGGATGTGGAATTCCAGTTCGGAATCGCCCGGCCTGTTGGCCATTGAGTAGCTGCGTGCCGGCGACTGGCCGAATGTAATGTCGGCATATTGCCCGGCGGCGAACGCCAAGGCGTCCGTTCCGTCTGGCCGAATCCTGACGCGCCTGATGTCGTGCGTCAGTTCGTCCATGGAAACGACAAACCCTTCCAGATGCTGGACGGGCGCGGCGGCCGCCAAGTCGTCGGTCCCGAGCCAGGCCACCGCCACATCGGTTTTCGGCACCGCGCGGCACGCCAGAACGTAGCCGCGGGCCTTTTCTTCGTCCGTCAACGCGTAGCGCGAGTGCGGCAGCATTTCCGCCTCGCCTTCAATCAGGCGGGATTTGCAGCTTCCGCAGCGGCCGGAACGACAGCCGTGCGGATAGGCAACGTCATGCTGCAGAGCCGCCTCGAGTATGGTCTGTCCGTCCAGAAGCGGCAGTCGGGTTCGCGCCTGCCGGATATCCACTGTTTTGCCGCTCATGTCGCGGCTCCCTCGATGAGCGCAGCCGTCATCGCAGGCCCCATCGCGTGGGATTGAGGTTCATCGTGAGAGAGGTTCTGCATGATTGTTCCGAGTACTTCAGATTGGTATGGGACGGCATCAAGATGCCTTCCGGTCTTCAGACAACGGCCCAAATCTATTCCTTCCAACGATTGCAAGGTCAATAGCCTGAAGCGCCTGCAAGCGCGGGCTTGACCTTCCCGTTGTTGTAATGCCTAGCCTTGCCGAATTGCTGCAGAGAAGCTTCGGAAGGGCCGAAGCCCTGCTGTACAGAAGGGGCAAGTCGATGCGTCGAAAATTCAGAATTGTTGTGACGGCAGGAGCCATCGCGGCGGCCGGAACCATTGCGTTAGCGGCCGGCGAGTCCTCCGGAGATGAAAGCAAGACGGGGGCCCCGACGGGCGCAGTGGTCGCGCCGATGGCGCCACAGGTGCCGGTGGCCGAAGTGATTCAGCGCGTCATCTCGCCATCGACCGACTTCACCGGATACCTCTCGGCTCCGGAGACCGTTGAATTGCGGTCACGCGTAAGCGGGGCGGTCGATGCCGTCAGCGTTCCGGAGGGCAGCCTGGTGCGCAAAGGGCAACAGCTGTTTCAGATCGATCCGCGGCCATTTCAGGTTGCGCTCGATACCGCCACGGCACAGCTGCGCCAGGCCGAGGCCCTGGCCAGCCAGGCCCAGGGCGACTTCGACCGCGCCCAGCGACTGGTGGCCACCGGAGCCGTTTCGCGCAAGACCTATGACGACGCCGTCTCCGCGCGCAACGCTCGCCAGGCGGAGATCCTGGTGGCCAAGGCGGCCGTCGCCGCGGCGCGGCTCGACCTGTCCTACGCACGCATCACCGCGCCGATTTCGGGGCGTGTCGACCGGGTTCTGGTGACCGAGGGCAATCTGGTCAACGGCGGCGCGGCGGGCGTGGCCAACCTGCTGACGACGATAGTGTCGATCGACCCAGTGCATGTGTACTTCGACATAGACGAAGCGACCTATCTCAATGCCGTAAGACAGGTCCGGCCCGACTCTCGCGGCGGAAAACCGTCGTTGCCGGTAGCCGTGGCGCTGACGACGGATCGGGGCTTTCCTCACCAGGGCATGCTCGACTTCGTGGGCAATCAGGTCGACCGGCGCACAGGCACGATCCGCGTCCGCGCCGTCGTGCCGAATCCCGACGGCCTGCTGGCTCCGGGACTGTTCGCGCGCGCCAGGCTGGCGACGGGCGTTGAGCGCCCGGCCATTCTGGTCGATGACCTGGCGGTCGGCACGGACCAAGGGAAGAACTACGTCCTGGTTGTAGGCCAGGACCATCAGGCCCAGTACCGCGCGGTGGAGCTGGGCCAGATGGCGGATGGCTTGCGCATCATCAATAGCGGCTTGCAGGCCGGAGAAAAAATCATCATCAAGGGTCTGGTGCGTCCCGGCATGACGGTCACGCCTCGTCTGGTGCCCATGCAACAGGTAGCCATCGCAGCGCAGAAGGCCGGCAATGCGGGCGATGGCGCCGCTGCCGGCTCCACGGAGACCCGCCAATGAAGTTTCCCCATTTCTTCATTGCCAGGCCGATCTTCGCCATCGTCCTGTCGCTGTTGATGCTGCTGGCGGGCGGCATCGCTTTCTGGCAGCTGCCGCTGAGCGAATACCCTGCCGTCACGCCGCCCACGGTGCAGGTGACCGCGAGCTATCCCGGCGCCAATCCGCAGGTGATCGCCGATACCGTCGCAGCCCCTCTGGAACAGGTGATCAACGGCGTCGAGGGCATGCTTTACATGAGCTCCCAGATGGCGGTCGACGGCCAGATGGTGCTCACCATCGCGTTCAAGCAGGGGACGGACCCGGACATGGCGCAGATCCAGGTGCAGAACCGGGTCTCGCGCGCCTTGCCGCGCTTGCCGCAGGAGGTGCAGCGCATCGGGGTCGTGACGCAGAAGACCTCACCCGATGTGTTGATGGTGGTACACCTCGTTTCGCCCGAAAAGCGCTACGACCCCCTGTACTTGTCGAACTTCGCCATTCGGCAGGTGCGCGACGAACTCGCACGGCTGCCGGGCATCGGCGACGTTCTGGTCTGGGGCGCCGGCGAATACTCCATGCGCGTCTGGCTGGACCCCACCAGCGTTGCCGCGCGCGGCTTGACCGCCAGCGATGTGGTCGCGGCCCTTCGAGAGCAAAACGTGCAGGTCGCCGCGGGATCCGTGGGCCAGCAGCCGGATACCTCGTCCGCCTTCCAGGTGACCGTCAATACCCTGGGCCGCCTGACGAGTACGGAACAGTTCGGCGACATCGTTGTGAAGACCGGCGCCGATGGCCAGGTCACCCGGCTGCGCGACGTCGCCCGGGTGTCCTTGGGCGCGGATTCCTACACCCTGCGCAGCCTGCTCAATGGCGAGTCGGCGCCGGCCCTGCAGATCATCCAGAGTCCTGGCGCCAACGCCATCGACGTTTCCAATGCGGTCCGTGCCAAGATGCAGGAGCTGCAGCAAAGCTTCCCGCAAGATGTGGAGTACCGGATTGCCTATGATCCCACCGTCTTCGTGCGCGCCTCGCTGCAATCCGTAGCAGTCACGCTGCTGGAGGCCATCATTCTGGTGGTGATTGTGGTGGTGCTGTTCCTGCAGACCTGGCGGGCCTCCATCATTCCGCTCGTGGCCGTGCCGGTGTCGCTGGTGGGCACCTTCGCGCTGATGCACATGTTCGGCTTTTCGCTCAACACCTTGTCGCTGTTCGGCCTGGTGTTATCGATCGGCATTGTGGTGGACGACGCCATCGTGGTGGTCGAGAACGTGGAGCGGCACATGGCCCTGGGAGAATCCCCGCGGCAGGCTGCGATCAAGGCCATGGATGAGGTGACGGGACCGATTATCGCGATCACCTCGGTGCTGGCGGCCGTCTTCATTCCTTCGGCGTTCCTTTCCGGATTGCAGGGCGAGTTCTATCGCCAGTTCGCGCTGACCATCGCCATCTCGACCATACTCTCCGCCATCAATTCCCTCACCCTGTCGCCCGCGCTCGCGGCCATCCTGCTCAAGCCGCACCAAGACGCTGCCAAGGCCGACTGGTTGTCGCGCGTTATGGGCAGGGCGTTGGGCGGATTCTTCCGGCGCTTCAACTTCTTCTTCGACAGCGCCTCGCACGCGTATGTCGGCACCGTGCGCCGCGCGGTGCGCGGCAGCGTCATCGTGCTGCTGCTATACGCCGGCTTTGTCGGCCTGACATGGCTGGGCTTCAACCAGGTGCCGAATGGATTCGTGCCGGCCCAGGATAAGTATTTCCTGGTGGGAATCGCGCAGTTGCCCAGCGGCGCTTCGCTCGACCGGACGGAGGCGGCCGTGAAGCAGATGTCCGAGATCGCGCTGGCCGAACCCGGCGTGGAGAGCGTGGTTGCCTTCCCCGGACTTTCGGTCAACGGTCCGGTAAACGTGCCGAACTCGGCGCTGATGTTCGCCATGCTCAAACCCTTCGATGAGCGCCAGGACCCTTCGCTTTCCGCCAACGCCATCGCAGGAAAGCTGATGGGCAAGTTCAGCCAGATTCCGGATGGGTTCCTGGGCATTTTCCCGCCGCCTCCCGTGCCAGGACTGGGGGCCATGGGTGGCTTCAAGCTGCAAATCGAGGACCGCGCCGGAATGGGGTTCGAGGCGCTGATGCAGGCGCAGGGTCAGATCATGGCCAAGGCCATGCAGGCTCCCGAACTGGCAAACATGCTGGCCAGTTTCCAGACCAACGCGCCGCAATTGCAGGTGGACGTCGATCGCGTGAAGGCCAAGTCCCTGGGAGTGTCGCTGACGGACGTGTTCGAGACCCTGCAGATCAACCTGGGATCGCTCTACGTCAATGACTTCAACCGCTTCGGACGCACTTACCGGGTCATGGCGCAGGCCGACGCGCCGTTCCGCATGCAGGCCGATGACATCGGCATGCTCAAAGTGCGGAACAACAGCGGTGAGATGATTCCGCTGAGCGCGTTCGTGACTCTGACACGCGGGTCCGGTCCGGACAGAGTCATCCGCCACAACGGCTTTCCGTCGGCGGATATCAGCGGCGGCCCCGCGCCGGGCTATTCCTCGGGGCAGGCGACTGATGCGATAGAACGCATCGTCCGCGAGACCTTGCCGGAAGGTATGGCGTATGAGTGGACGGACCTCGTCTACCAGGAAAAGCAGGCTGGAAATTCGGCGCTTTACATCTTTCCCCTGGCGGTGCTGCTGGCCTTCCTTATCCTCGCAGCCCAATACAACAGCTGGTCGCTGCCGTTCGCCGTGCTGCTCATTGCACCCATGGCGTTGCTCTCGGCGATAGGTGGCGTCTGGCTATCCGGTGGAGACAACAACATCTTCACGCAGATCGGCTTCGTGGTGCTGGTGGGGCTGGCCGCCAAGAACGCCATCTTGATTGTGGAATTTGCCCGCACCAAGGAAGAAGAGGGCGCCGATCCGCTGGCGGCGGTCCTGGAGGCGGCCCGTCTGCGCCTGCGCCCCATTCTGATGACTTCGTTCGCGTTCATTGCCGGCGTGGTGCCGCTGGTGCTTGCCACGGGCGCTGGCGCGGAGATGCGCCATGCCATGGGTATCGCCGTATTTGCGGGCATGGTGGGCGTGACACTGTTCGGCCTGCTGCTCACGCCCGTGTTCTATGTCGTCGTGCGCAAGCTGGCGCTGCGCCGGGAAGCCCGCCAAGCCTTAGCCCGTTCGGGCGACCAGCACGCATGATGGCCAGGAGGAATTTCGACATGACGTACCGCTTTACTCGTTCCCGGCACGCCGGCATGCTTGCGCCGCTCGTCCTTGCGGTCGCGTTGACTGGGTGCTCCTTGGCGCCGAAGTACGAACGCCCGGAAGCTCCCGTCGACGCGAGCTATACGCCGGATGCTCAGGACGTGCAGCAACAGCCTGATGCGATGGCTGCGGCCGACATAGGATGGCGCGACTTTTTCCGTGACCCGCTATTGCAGCAATTGATAGAAATTTCGCTGCACAACAACCGGGATATGCGCCGGGCCGCACTCAACGTCGAGGCGGCGCAGGCGCTGTACCGGATCCAGCGCGCCGCCATACTGCCGAACCTGAGCGTCTCGGCCAGCGGCGCATCCGAGCGCATTCCAGGCGATCTCGGGGCCGCGCAGGCCGGCCACGTCGCCAGACGCTACGATGTGGCCGGCGTGACGGCCGCCTGGGAACTGGATTTCTGGGGCCGCATCCGCAGCCTCAGCGACCAGGCCCTGGCCTCCTATCTGGCGCTGGAGGAAACCCGGATCGCCGCGCAACTGAGCCTGGTTTCCGAAGTGGCCAATGCGTATCTCACGCTGCGCGCTGACCAGGAACTGCTGCGTCTGACGGAAGATACCCTGGCGACGCAAAAGCGTTCGTACGATCTGACGGCCGATCTGGTCGCGGCAGGCAATTCGACGCAACTCGATTTGCGCCTGGCGGAGATTGCGTTGCGCAACGCGGAAGCCTACCGCTCCGCTTACACCCGGCAAGTGTCGCAGGACCGCAATGCCCTGGTGCTGGTGCTGGGGCAGCCGTTGACGCCCACGTTGTCCAGTCAGCTGGACGAAGCGATAACGCTGCCCGACGGTATCGTTCCGACGGATTTGCCGACCGGGCTGCCATCCGACTTGCTGGTCCGCCGGCCTGACATCCGTGCGGCAGAGCAGATGCTGCGTGGTGCCAACGCCAATATTGGCGCTGCGCGCGCGGCCTTTCTGCCGGCGATCAGCCTGACGGGCTCGGCGGGTTCCGCCAGCGCATCCCTGGATGGCTTGTTCGATTCCGGGTCGCGGGCCTGGACCTTCCTGCCGCAGATCACGCTGCCCATTTTCCGGGGCGGCGCCTTGCTGGCCAATCTGGAAGTGGCGCATGTACAGAAGCGTATCGAGATCGCCAGCTACGAGAAGGCGATTCAGGTGGCGTTCCGTGAGGTGGCCGATGGATTGGCGGGTAAGCGCACGCTCGACGACCAGATCCGTTCGGAGCAGTTGGCGGTGGCGGCCAGCCGCAGTGCGTACGAGCTGGCAGAGCTGCGCTTTCAGGAAGGCGTGGACGACTATCTCACCTTGCTTGAAGCCTATCGCTCGCTATACGGCGCACAGCAAATCCTGGTGCGGACACGCCTGACCCGCTTGAACAATTTGATCGGGCTTTACAAAGCGCTGGGAGGAGGGTGGTCGGAGCATACGGTGCAGTCGCCCGCTGGCGCCTAGGCATCCGCCGGCGGCGTGAACCCCTGGGGGCATCGCTAGTCCCCAGGGGTTTTGCCAGTCGTCTTGAGGTGGCGGCTGGGCTCAGCGATAGCCCGGTGTTGATACCTGCTATACGACCTGTTTCCACGCGCGCAACTTCGACAGCGCGTTGGCATATGCCATGCAAGTGAAGATCTGGAGTTGGCCGCCCAGCGTTTCGGCTCCTTCGCTCGAGGGCGCGAAGAGCGCTACTTCCGAATGCAGCTCCACGCTGCTGACCACGCGCTCCTGTCCGAGCCTGGTCAGTTCATGCAAGTCGTGAAGACTACGGCCGGTGAAATCGCGCCGGAATGCATGAGCCAGCCGGCCGACTCTTTCCAGCATGGCCTCCCGGCTGTAATACGAGGCGCCGGCCTCCCGCGTTCCCGCCGCAGCGCACTGCAGGATCATCGTGTTCCAGAGAATTACGTCGATCAATACGGTTGCAGCATCGATGTGCACGCGATGAGCGTGTCCCACCTCCGCCGTCTTGCGGTAAAGGCTTGCGCGGATGGTGGCCGTCTCTATGCGGAACTGTCGGTGCCGGTCGCGGATGTTGCGCAGGAGCTCTTGTCTGGATGCGGGCAGTTTCATCGGGATCTATCCTCCAAGTCGTCGAACATCGGGCCGTCGGATTGCGTCCGATGAGTCTGCCCGCCGCGGGCGCAGTGCCGGCCACAGAGGCGCGGCCATGTAGCGCTTTTGCTCGGGCCATGGCGAAAATCCTGAGGTTTTCCACTGTGGGAATGTCAAGGCCGCTTGAGATTCACGCGATACCCGCCGAAGCCCGCCAATAGGACTAAAATCCGCACACGCTTCGACCCGCGCCTGCGCAAGCGGCAGGTCCCTCGCACGTAGCATCCCACCCAATTGCAGCCCGCCATCGGCCCGACTTCCGCCTCTACGCCGCCAAGTTCGTCCTATGCCGCCCGCATCCGTCAGGTGCAGGTCGACGCATTGCGCCGAAGCTTTCCGTTCGCCCTGGCCGGGTCGCTGATCAGCGCCTGTTTTTCTGCGTTTGCCTTGGTCGGCGTGTTGCCCCTGCACGAGATCATGCTGTGGCTGGGCGCCACGCTGATGGTGGGCGTGCTGCGCTGGGCCGCGGTGGTGGCGTACGACCGCCGTCGCGCGGATCCGGCGGCGGCGCAGCGCTGGGTGCGCCGCATGCTGGCCGGCAATCTGTGTTCCGGCATTCTGTGGGGATTGCCGCTGGCCTACTGGACGTTTTTCGTCCCGCTGGAATACCAGCTGTTCTTCATCGTCATCCTGTTCGGGCTGGGCACGGGCGCCATCTATTCGAACTACATGCTGCTGCCGGTGATGTACGCGTTCGAGGTGCCGGCTTTCGCGCCGATGTTCATCGCGCTCGCGGCGCAGCCATCGGCCATCCATCTGGCGCTGGTGACGGGCGGTCTGGCCTATTTGGTCGCTACCCTGGCCTTCATCCATCGCATGAACCGCACCCACCTCGATGCGCTGCGGCTGGGGTATGAGAACCTGGCGCTGCTGGAACAGGTGCGCCAGGAGAAGATAGCCGCCGAACGCAGCGACCTGGAGAAGTCCCGTTTTTTGGCGGCGGCCAGCCACGACCTGCGCCAGCCCGTGCACGCGGTGAACCTGTTCCTGGGCCTGTTGGCCAATGAACCCTTGTCCCGGCACGGCCGCTATCTGGTCGACAACATCACCAGTGCGCTGTCCGCGATGGGCCATCTGTTCGACGCCTTGCTGAATCTTTCGCGGCTGGACGCCGGCGTCATCGAGCCTCGCTTCGAGACGTTCAGGATGCAGCCGCTGCTGGACCAGCTGAAGGCCGAGTATGCGCCGCAGGCCGGCGAGAAAGGCATGCGGTTGCGGGTACGTCCGTGCGCGGCCAGCGTGCGTTCGGATCCGGTGCTGCTGGAACGCATGCTGCGCAACCTGATCAGCAACGCCATCGTGCACTCAGACGGCGGGTGCGTTCTGGTGGGGTGCCGCCGGGTCGGGAATCGCTTGCGCGTCGAGGTCTGGGACAACGGCTCCGGGATCCCGAAGACCGAGCAGGAGCGGGTCTTCTGGGAGTTCCACCAACTGGCCAATCCCGAGCGCGACCGCAGCAAGGGCCTGGGTCTCGGCCTGGCCATCGTGCGCCGCACCGCCAGGCTGCTGGGCCACGAACTGGCGCTGCGCTCGGAAGCAGGCCGCAGCACGGTGTTCACGGTCACGGTGCCGGCTTCGGATCCCGCCGCGGCTGGCCTGTCCGTCGGCGATGCCGGTGTGAGGCTGCCTCCGGGGCCTGCAACCGAAGACGGCCTGCACGGCAAGCTGGCGCTGCTGGTGGACGACGATGCGCAGAACCTGGCGGGCCTGTCCATGTTGTTCGAAAGTTGGGGCTGCCGCGTCATCGCCGCGACCAGTGGCAATGCGCTGTTCGAGCGCGTGCTGCCGCTGGCCGAAACGCCTGCCCTGATCGTCACCGATTACCGGCTGCGCGAACACGAAACCGGCATCCATGTGATCGAACGGTTGCGCGAGGAATACAACGATCCCGATCTGCCTGCCTTGCTGGTCAGCGGCGACACGGACCCGGCGCGGCTGACCGAAGCCGCCGCTCGCGGCGTGCCGCTGCTGCACAAGCCCGTGCAAGTCCAGGCGCTGCGTGAGCACGTGACGAGCCTGCTGTACGCCAGGAAAGCAGTGCCCCTTACAGGAGACGTCGAATGACGGCAGTGTTATTGGTTGACGACCACGCCATGTTCCGCGAAGCGCTGGTCATGGCGCTGGGCCAGGCCATGCCCGGCATGACGATCCATCCCGCGGCCAGCGGCCAGGAAGCATTGGACGCGCTGGACCGGCAGACGGCGATCCAGCACGTCATCATGGATTTCTACCTGCCCGACATGGCCGGGGCCGAGCTGCTCAAGCGCTTGCGCCAGCGCCGCGCGCAACTACGCATCCTGGTGCTGTCGGCTTCGCAGGATCCGGAGGACATGCGCCGGGCGATGGAGGCCGGCGCGCAGGGCTTTCTGAACAAGTCCGCCAGTTGCCAGGAACTGGCAGCCGCGCTGGAGGCGGTCAGCGAGGCCCCGCCACCGTATCGTGGCGTCTCCTCGTCTGCGCTGCTCGCGGGCGGTCAGGATGAGGCGGCCTTGCTGCGTGCGCTGACGCCGCGCCAGAGCGAGGTGTTGTGCCTGATGTGCGACGGCCTGCGCAACAAGGAAATATCGGAACGCCTGAACATGACCGAGAAGACCGTCAAGACGCATGTGTCGGCCATCCTGGGTACCCTGGGCGTGCTCAATCGTACGCAGGCGACGCTAGTGGCGCGGCGCGGCGGCGTGTTCGGGAAGCCAGTTTAGGCCGCTGCCCGCTGTCGCTGGCCACCTTGCCGGCCACCAGCGAGATCTCGCGTCCGGCCGCCGCAATCGTGTCGGGGCGGTGCGCCACGATCACCCGCGTCATGTTGAGCCTGGCGATCGCCGTGTTGACGATCCGTTCGCGTTCGATATCCAGATGGCTGGTGGCCTCGTCCAGGAACAGGATGGCGGGCTGCTTGTACAAGGCCCGCGCCAGCAGCACGCGCTGCTTCTGGCCGCCGGACAGGACCGTGCCCATGTCTCCCACCAGCGTGTTGTAGCCCATGGGCATGGCGCTGATGTCGTCGTGGATCGCGGCGATCCGGGCGCAGCGGCTGGCGCGCTCGGAGTCGTACTGAGGATCGAAGAAGCTGATGTTCTCGCCGATGGACCCGGCGAACAGGACGTCGTCCTGCAATACCGTGCCGGCGATGCGCCGCAGGGATGCCGCGCCCCCGCCCCGCGCCGGCACGCCATCGATCAACACCTCGCCGTCGGTCGGCGCCAGAATGCCCAGCAGGATGTTGATCAGAGTCGTCTTGCCGCCGCCGGAAGGCCCCGTGATCGCGACCGATTCGCCGGGTTCGATCCTGAAACTGACGCCATCCAGCACATACGGCTCTTGCGGCCCATAGCGGAAGCGTAGGTTGCGAACTTCGATCGCGGGCAAGCGCTCCTGCGCGTCCTGGGTGCGCGGCATTTCGTCGACGGGCTCGGGCGTCTCGCGCACGATATCAGCCAGGCGTTCGCCTTGCAGCCGCAGCATCTTCACTTCGACCAGCTTGTCCAGCAGGGCCGCCACTCGCTGGTCGAACAAGGTCTTGTAGACGATGAAAGCCAGCAGCGCGCCCACGGTGAACTGGCCGTCCAGCACCAGCCTTGCGCCCAGCCAGAGTATCGCGATGGAGGACAGGCCGAACAGCAAGCCATTGAAGGTGCGGAAGAACAGCGTCCACTTCTGCACGCGCAGGTCGGCGTTGATCTCGTTCACCAGCAGCGACAGCCAGCGGGAGCGCCGGTCGTCCTGGTGCTGGAACAGCTTGATCGCCTTGACGCCGCGCACGGTCTCGAGGAAATGCGATTGCTCCTTGGCCGCGTGCACGATGTGCTCTTCGGTTGCGTAGTGCAGCGGCGCATAGCCGGACCAGCGGGCCAGTCCATACAGCGCCATCGCACCCACCGCGATCCACGCCAGAGGCGGGCTGTACAGGAACATCAGCACCAACGTGATCAGCATGACCAAGCCGTCCAGCACCGCCTCCAGGAAGGACGTCGTCACGGTGCGCTGTATGGCGTCGATGGCGCCGAAGCGCGACACCACGTCGCCCAGGTGACGCTTCTCGAAGTAGCCGACGGGCAGGCGCAGCAGATGGGTGAATACGTTGGTGCGCCATTGCAGGTTCAGCGTGGTGCCCAGGACCATCAGCATCCAGCTGCGCGCCACCGAGGTCAGCTGTTTCATGATCATCAGCAAGCCGAAGGCCAGCGCCAGCGTGGTCAGCAGATCGCGATCGCCGGTATTCAGGACATGGTCCACCACCCATTGCAGGAAAAAAGGCTGGACCACGGTGAGGATTTCCAGCGCCAGCGCCAGCAGCAGCACCTGCGAGAACGCGCCGCCCAACCCCGATACCCGTCCGGTCAGTTCGCGCAGCCGCACGCGCTTGTAGTCGCGCGCTTCGGTGAAGTCTGGCGTGGGCCATAGTTCCAGCGCAACGCCGGTGAAGGACGCGGACAGTTCGCCGATGGAGCACCTGCGCGTGCCGGACGCAGGGTCGATCAGCGTGGCCGAACGACCGTTGATGGCGGTCAGCACCACGAAGTGATTGAACTCCCAATGCAGGATGCAAGGCAGCTTCAGCTTGCTCAAGGCTCCCAGACTGACCTTGACCGGCCGCGACGCCAGCCCCAGTTGGCTGGCCACATGGATCAGCGTCGCCAGCGTCGCGCCCTTCAGCGATACGGGAAAGCGGCCGCGCAGGGTCGCAAGGCTTTGCTGATGGCCGTGGTAGCCCGCGATCATGCCCACGCAGGCCAGGCCGCATTCGGCGGCCTCGGTCTGCAGGAGCCTGGGCACCCGCCGTTTGACTCCCAGCGTCAGGCGTTCGAGCATGTTCACAGTTTCCCCGACAGCCGCTGGGCGGGATCGAACGCCCATTGGTACAGGCGGCGCGTCTGCTGCAGGATGTCCGCCTCCAACCGCATGCCGGGCCGCAGCGCTAGCGTCTGCCCTTGCGGTCCGCGCGCCGGAGCGTCCAGCGACACCGTGATGCGGTACATATCCTCCTGGACGCCATTGTTTGCGGCGGCTTCATTCAATTGCCATTCCGGCGATGCGCTGCGCGTTACGGTCTGGACGATGCCGGCCTGCTGCCCGAACGTTTGATATGGGTAGGCCGCGAATCGCATCAGCACCCGATCGCCCGGCGCGACGAATCCCACCGCGCGGCTGGGCGCCAGCAGCTCGGCCTGCAGCCTGGCGCCGTCGGGAACGATGGTGGCCAGGGGCCGTTTGTTGTCCACGGCCTGTCCCGCGGCGGCGGCCACGGCGGTGACGACGCCGGCCTGAGGCGCGCTGACCAGGATGCGGCGCCTGGCTTCGCTGCGCGTCAAGTCCACGGCGATGTCGGCCATGTCCCGGTCCAGCTGCGCCAGCTGGTTCTGCTGCCGCAGCGCCAGATCCGCCAGCGCGGCCTGCCGGTTGGACAGGTCGGTTGCCAGCCCGATGCGGTCGCGCAGCAGCGCTTGCAGCTGATTGCGCTGTTCCAGCAGCTCGGCGCGCTTCTGGTCGGCTTCCTCGGCGGAGAGATAGCCTTTTTCCATCAGGCCGCGATAGCGGTTCGCGCTGTCTTCGGCCAACTTGATGCGGGCGCGCTGCCCCGCGATCTGGTTGTCCATCGCCGCCAGTTGCGCCTTCAGGCTGGCGATGGCGGCGGTCTGGCTATCGTGCTCGCTCTGTTGCAGCAGCACTGTCTTCTGGCGCGCCAGCCTCAGACTTTCTTCGCGCTGCCGGATCTGGCCGCTGATGGCTTCCTGGGTCTCGCCCAGGGCGCTTTGTTGATCGCCGGACACCACGTAGAGCACGTCGCCAGCAGCAACATGCTGGCCTTCCTGGACCCGGCTTTCGAGCACGATGCCGGCCTGCGGCACGTAGAGCTTGATCAGCCCGGTGTCGGGCGCCAGCTGGCCGCTCACGGTCGCGCGCTTGGTGTACGAGCCGAACGCAAGAAACAGGCAGATGGTCAGCACGAAGCCCGCCAGCACGGCGGTGACCAGTGCGAACGACACTGGCCGGATCAGGACGATGTCGCCCAGCCCGACGGAGTGTTGCGCGGCAAGCGCCTTTTTGCGATAGAGCGTCACGGCGTTGGAAGCAGCCCAGGAAAACGTGGTGAGCAAAAGCCGGCCGGCATGGCGGAAAAAAAGCCGCGGCGAACGCGCCGCCGCGCTATGAAATCGGATGCCAGTTGGGGCATCCGTCCGATGTGGCCCGGATCCTTACTGACTACTTCGGCATGTAAAGCGTCTTGCCGGCGGGCCAGCCGCTTTTCTGGGGGGCAAAGGTGATATTGGTACGGTTCGGTCCCCAGCCGCCGCTGACCGCCCGGGTTTCCTCGGCGCTCAAGGGTCTGACCTGTTGTTCCGCGTCGCGCCGCTGATCGGGCTGTTCAGTTTTTTCCATCTTTATCTCCTGCTGCATGCTGACGAATGAAGCCGCGCCAGCGTCGGCCGAGCATCACCCGGAACCAGGTTCTCGCCGCGATGCGCTGCAGACGGGAAGCCCGGCTCCCAAACTGGCAATGCTCGGGGCGGACAGTAGCAGCGCACCGGTGCAGGCGCATCGGTCTTTAGTCGTAGGGATGGAAATTCCGCGTGGCTTCCGGATTGCCGTCGTGCCGGCTGCAAGGGGAGCGAATGCGCGTGCGGACCTACGACCAAAGACCGATTCGCCGCCGCCCGCCTCCTGCTACTTTCCGCATCGAGTCTTTCAATGGGTGGGGCGCCGACGCTCCTGTCCGCAGGGACGTGGACCAGTGTCGTCCCCCCTTGATACTCGGCCGACGCTGGCGCGGCTTACTTCGTCAGCACGAAGCGGGAGACGGACATGAAGAAAACGGAGCAAGCAGGGCAACAGGGTACGGTCGATCAACGGATCCGGCCCTTGAACGCCAAGGAAACCCACCAGGTCAGCGGGGGAGCCCTCGGGAAAAAGCCGGGCATTATTGGCCGGCCAGCGGCGCTCGGCAGTTCCAAGTCTGTGACCAAGGTGAATCGCTATCAGTGAGCGCAGTGAGCGGACGGCATGGCTACCCGCCGTGCCGTCCTGTTTGGCGCCCGTCATCAGATGCTTGTGCGCCCCTCTCCCATGCGGGCGCCGGTCACCATCTCCGTCACCCAGTTGACCAGGATGGAGGTGTACGCACGTTGCGCGGGTTTTTCCGTCAACGCATGGTCGGCGCCGTCGATGATCCGGTGGGTCAAGGAGTGAGATCGGCGGAAGGCGGAGCGGTAGCTCATGATGGTGGAGTGGGGGATGTAGATATCGTTCTCCGCCTCCACCAGCAGCACGTCGCCGGAAAACTCGGTGCAGGCCTTCAAGGCGCGGTTTTCCTCCGGCGGCACGTAGGCGCTGCGGTAGGCGCGCAGCGTGTCGCGATTGAGCTGGTTCTTGGGCACCAACCATTCGTCATCGCGGTACAACGCGGGCACATGCAGCGCCAGCCAACGCACGCGGCGCAGGGTGCAGAGCAGGGCGGCCAGGTAGCCGCCATAGCTGCTGCCCACCACCGCGATCGAGCCGGAATCCAGCGACGGATGGAGCGACAGCCTGTCATAGGCTGCCACCACGTCGCGCAGATTGTTTTCGCGGGTCACCTGGAGTTGCTGGGCACGCGTACCGCCATGGCCGCGCAGATCGAAGGTGAGGCAGACGCAGCCCAGTGCGGCGATGCCTTTGGCGCGCGACAGGTCGAATTCCTGGCTGCCACCCCAGCCGTGGATGAACAGCACGCCGGGCACCTTGTCTTCTGGAGTGAGAAAGGTCGCCTCCAGCTTAACGTCATCAACCTCCAGAGCCGTCGGGGTGCTATGCGCCGCCATCTTCCGTCTCCACGATGCCTCCCGATTTGCTGATCTGGCCGATGGCGCTGTCTACGCCATGGAACACCAGCCGTTGCGCGATGGGCAGGGGTTCACCCGCGCCATAACGTTCGCGCGTTTCGGCGCGCACCTCCATCAACGCGGGCGAGAGCGCGAATGCCTGCATGGCCGCAAGCTCGGCCAGGCTGGCGCCGCCGGCGCGCCAGGATTGTTCCAGCACGCCGGCGCGCGCGGCGCCATCCGCAGTGCGTCCGATCGCCACGTCGTAATTGCGCCGCGACGCGATCAATTCCGGATAGGCCGCCCAGATCGCCGCGTCATATCGGCAGGCCAGGTCGATGGCGCGGCGCTCGTCGTCGCCGAGGTCCAGCGCGCGCAGAGCGTCGAAGCTGCCGCGCGCCACGCGCAATTCGGATCCGCCGTAGACCGGGCGGCCTTGGTTGTCGTCGGTCAGCGATTGCGTGCCGACGTAGGCGATTTCGATCTCGCCGACTTTGGCCCAGCCCACGCTGTAGGTGTCGACCTCTTCGAGATCTTCCTCAAGCACCAGGCCCAACCGTTCCATCACCCGCGGGGATTGTTCCGCCAGGGCTGCCCGCAGTGCGTCCAGGTCCCTGGCCACCACCTGTCCGCGCCCGGCCGTGGCGTCCACGGGCTTCACGCGTATCGGGCCGCGCTCGAGCAGGCGCTGGCCTGCCGCCAGGGCGTCTTCGGGGCAAAAGGCGGTATAGCCTTCCAGCACCACGCCGCGCAGCGCGTCTGCCAGCGTGGCAGCCCAGCCGGCCGGGCGCCGGGCCTGTGGTCCGACCAGCCCGTGGCTGATGGATTTCGTCGCCACGAACGCATGCGGCGCTACGCCGCCATACAGGTCCGCTTCGCCGGTGATGCCCAGGATGGCGGCGCGCGCCATTCCAACCAGACTGCGATCGGGCACATAATAGGGCGTGGGTCCACCCCGTTGGCGGCTGGGCCGGTAGTCAGGCACATACCGCCTGCCCAGCAGCGCGGCCACGCGGGAAGCCTGGGCGTCCAGCGAAGCCACTTCGTGTTCGGAGGCA
Source organism: Achromobacter sp. FW305-C-30-7 (assembly GCF_058783105.1). Classification (NCBI taxonomy): domain Bacteria; kingdom Pseudomonadati; phylum Pseudomonadota; class Betaproteobacteria; order Burkholderiales; family Alcaligenaceae; genus Achromobacter; species Achromobacter sp. FW305-C-30-7. The sequence continues at coordinate 524,838 of NZ_JBYSYI010000005.1, forward strand.
TGGGCGCGCCGGGGGAAGGCAGCCACGATGCCCGCCGTGCGGGGATGGGTTGCGGATGTCATGGCAGGCAGTCCAGCAAGCGGCGTGCCTGCGCGGGAAGGGCGTTCCGGGGAAACGGCGGTGCCGTGCATGGGCGCGGACGTGGCCCCGGGCATGGAAATTGCTGCTTCGAGTGTCTCGCCGGAGTCCTGGTTGCCAAGCCAGCATCTGGACCAAACGGCGAGGCCGCGCGCACATCACCAGGGAGTAATGCTCATGGCCACGCGTACCATCTGGAAAGGCGCGATCTCCTTCGGCCTGGTCCACATCCCCGTGGGCCTGCATACCGCCACGACGGAATCGGGCGTGGATTTCGACTGGCTCGACCGCAGGTCCATGGACCCCGTCGGCTACAAGCGCATCAACAAGCGCACGGGCAAGGAAATCGAATCCAAGGACATCGTAAAAGGGGTCGAGTACGAGGACGGCCAGTACGTCATCATCTCGCCCGACGAGATAGCGGACGCCTATCCGCGCACCACCCAGACCATTGAAATCCAGCAATTCGTCGAGGCGGCCGAAGTCTCGTTCGTCTACCTGGAACGTCCCTACTATGTCGCCCCGATCAACAAGGGTCAAAAGGTCTACGCGCTGCTGCGCGACACGCTGGTCCAGAGCGGCAAGATCGGCATCGCCAAGGTCGTGATCCAGACCAAGCAGCATCTGGCGGCGCTGATCCCGATGGGGGACGCGCTGGTCCTGAATCTGATGCGTTGGGGGGATGACGTGAAGTCCGTGGAGGGCCTGGACCTGCCCAAGGCCGGCGCCAAGAGCATGTCGCCCAGCGCGTCCGAACTGAAGATGGCCAAGATGCTGGTGGAAGAGATGTCGGCCGAGTGGGACCCGGCGGACTACCAGGACGAATTCAAGGCGGCCATCATGGGGTTGGTGGAGCAGAAGGTAAAGGCGGGCAAGACGGAAACCGTGATCGAGCCGCAGGAGGAAACGCCGGCGTATGCGGATAACGTGATCGACCTGACCGAGCTGCTGCAACGCAGCCTGCGCGGCGGGACGTCCAAGGGGCGTGCCAAGGCTGAGGCCAAGCCCGCGAAGAAATCTGCGCCGCGCAGCGCCGCTGTGAAGAAGGCGCCCGCGAAGAAGGCCGCCAAGAGCGCCAGGCAGGCGAAAAAGGCGGCCTAGCAATGGCGGACAGTCTCAAGAAATACCGCGAGAAGCGCAATTTCGCCGTCACGCCCGAACCGCCCGAGGGCGGCGAGTCCGGCGACGCAGGCCTGGTGTTCGTGATTCAGAAGCACTGGGCCAGCCATCTGCACTATGACTTCCGCCTGGAACTGGACGGCGCGATGAAGAGTTGGGCGGTGCCGAAAGGGCCGTCATTCGATCCCTCCGTCAAGCGCATGGCCGTGCAGGTCGAAGACCATCCCATCGCCTACAACCAGTTCGAAGGCACCATCCCCAAGGGACAATATGGGGCCGGCAAGGTGATCATCTGGGACGAGGGGCGCTGGACTCCAATAGGCGATCCCCGGAAGGGCTACAAGGCGGGCCATCTGAAATTCACGCTCGAGGGCGTGAAACTGCGCGGACGCTGGGCGCTGATCCGCATGAAGGGCAAAGAAAGCGATCGACAGCCGCCCTGGCTGCTGATCAAGGAGAGCGACGAGTACGCGCGGGAGGACCAGGACTTCAGCGTCGTGGATGAGATGCCGGACAGCGTGGTGCCGCTGAGGGCGAAGAAGAAGGCGGAGGCTGCGCGCAGCAAGCCGCAAGCTCGCGCTGTCAAGGCGGTTGAAGCTGTCGCGGCCTTGCCCGGCAAGGCCGCTGTGCTGCCCGCGTCGCTCAAACCTCAACTGGCCACCCTGGTTGACGGTGTGCCGCGGGGCGCGGACGACTGGTCCTATGAAATGAAGTTCGACGGCTACCGGATCCTGGCCAGGCTGGAGGACGGAAGCGTGAAGCTGTACACGCGCAACGGCCACGACTGGACGGCCAGGATGCCGCGCCTGGCCCAGGAACTGGCGGCATTGGAGATTGCCAATGCCTGGATCGACGGAGAGATCGTGGTGCTGACGCGCGAAGGCGTGCCCAGCTTTCAGGCCTTGCAGAACGCCTTCGATGCCGCGGGTACCGCGGATATCGTGTTCTACGCCTTTGACCTGCCCTATGTGGCGGGGCGCGATCTGCGCGACGAGCCGCTCAGCTTGCGACGGGATCTGCTGCGGCAGGTGATTGCCAGGTGCAAGGGCAAGCATGTGAAGTTCAGCGAGGCCTTTGACAAGCCGCCAGCGGACCTGGTCGCCTCGGCCTGCAAGCTGGGCCTGGAAGGAATCATCGGCAAGCGCCTGTCCGCGCCCTATGTGTCGCGCCGCACGGACGACTGGATCAAGCTCAAGTGCACCCAGCGGCAGGAGTTCGTCATCGTGGGCTATACCGAACCCAAGGGCAGCCGCAAGGGCTTTGGCGCGCTGCTGCTGGCGGTGCATGAGCCTGATGGAGCACTGCGCTACGCCGGCAACGTAGGCACTGGTTTCGACGACAGGACTTTGCTCGACCTGCACCGCAAACTGGCCGGCATCGAGCAGAAAACCAGCGCCCTGACCGAAGGCAAGCCGCGCGCCCTCAAGCAGGTCCATTGGGTCCAGCCCATCTTGATCGGAGAGGTCTCTTTCGGGGAGTGGACCGGCGACGGCCATGTACGCCATTCGACTTTCCGGGGGCTGCGTACCGACAAACCACCGAAGAAGATCACTCGCGAGGTCGCCATGCCAGCCGAAAAGCTCTCCCCGCGCAACAGCACTGCCCAGGCCAAGGCAGGGGGCGCAGCAAAACCCTCGAAAGGAATGAAGCTATCGAATCCCGACCGCGTGATCGATCCGTCCTCCGGGGCGACCAAGCTCGACCTGGCCCGCTACTACGGACTGGTGGCGCCCCTGATGATGGAGCACCTGCGCGGCCGGCCGGTTTCCTTTGTCCGGGCGCCCGCGGGGATCCAGGGCGAGCATTTCTTCCAGCGGCATTCGGAATCCCCTATCCCGGGGGTGACCGCGCTGCCCGAACGTCTCTATCCGGGGCATCCCTCCCTGATGGAAATTTCGAACGTAGCGGCGATACTCGCCGCTGCCCAGCTGAACGTGGTGGAGTTCCACACCTGGAACGCGCTCAAGACCTCGATCGGCAAGCCGGATCGGATGCTGTTCGACCTGGACCCCGGGGAAGGGGTGGATTGGCCCGCGGTCCAGCAGGGCGCGGAGCTGGTGCGCGTGCTGCTGCAGGAACTTGGCCTGCGCGGCTGGCTGAAGACCAGCGGCGGCAAGGGCCTGCATGTGGTCGTTCCCATCCGCAAGCAATACGGCTGGGACGCCGTGAAGGACTTTTCCGAAGCCATGGTGCGCCATCTGGCGCAAACCCTGCCAAAGCTGTTCGTCGCCAAAAGCGGGCCCAAGAACCGCGTGGGCAAGATATTCGCCGACTATTTGCGCAACGGCTTCGGCGCTACGACGGTGGCGGCCTGGTCGGCGCGCGCCCGGCCCGGCCTGGGCGTGTCCGTTCCCGTACGCTGGGATGAGCTGGACGGGTTGAAAGGGTCTGCGCATTGGACCATCGCCAATATCCACACCCGCCTGGACGCGGGCAACGAGCCTTGGGACGACTACGCGCCCCAGGCGATCGGCCGGGCCATGAAGCAGCTCGGGGTCGAGCCGCGCTCTTGAACTGAAGGACGGCAGCCCGCTGCTACAGACCATTGTTGCCATCGAGGCAACATCATGGTCCCCTTGGCAGGTCTTCTGCCGCTCTCCGCGCGGCCCTACGATTTGGGCGTAGTTCAGGCACGTACCGCACCCGGTCCAACACAGCCTGCACCTGTCAACCAATCTAGGGAGTCACCATGAGTCAACGTCTGAACGCCTATGCGCAATCGCCCGAACTGTTCAAGAAATTCGTCGAGTTCGGCATGCTCTTGAAGTCCGGGGCGATCGAGCAGCCGATCCTGCGCCTGGTCGAAATCCGCGCCTCGCAGATCAATGGCTGCGGCTTCTGCCTGGACATGCACGTGAAGGACGCCAAGATCCACGGCGAGCAAGAACTGCGCCTGCACCATGTGGCGATCTGGCGCGAATCGGGCGAGTTTTCGCCGCGCGAGCGCGCCTGCCTGGCCTGGACCGAGGCGCTGACCACGCTGGGCGCGCAGGGCGTGCCCGACGACATCTATGAACGCGTGCGCTCGCAATTGTCCGAAAAGGAAATCTCGGACCTCAGCTTCGCGGTCATGGCCATCAATGGCTGGAACCGTCTCAACGTGGGCTTCCGCACCGTGCCCGGTTCGGCCGACAAGGCATACGGCCTGGATCGCGCCAAGTTCAACTAAGGAACCATCATGAAAATCCTGGTTATCGGCGGCACGGGCCTGATCGGCTCCAAACTCGTCAAACTGCTCAATGAGCGCGGCCATGAGGCGATAGCCGCATCGCCCGCCACCGGCGTCAACACCATGACTGGCGAAGGCCTGGATGCGGCGCTGACCGGCGTCGACACGGTGGTCGACGTCGCCAACTCGCCGTCGTTCGAGGACCGCGCCGTGCTGGAGTTCTTCCAGACCTCGGGGCGCAATCTGCTGGCGGCGGAGGCCCGCGCCGGCGTGCGCCACCACGTCGCGCTGTCGGTGGTCGGGACGCAGCGTCTGGCCGAAAGCGGCTACTTCCGCGGCAAGATCGCGCAGGAAGCACTGATCGTGGCGGGCGGCATCCCCTATACCATCGTGCATAGCACGCAGTTCTTCGAATTCCTGGGCGGCATCGTGCAGTCGGGGACGGAAGGCACGGAAGTGCGGCTGTCGCCGGCCTTCGTCCAGCCGATCGCTTCCGACGACGTGGCGCTGGCCATGGCCGATGCCACGCTGGCGCCGCCGGTGAACGGCATCGTGGAAATCGCCGGCCCCGAGCGGGTGCGCCTGGCCGACCTGGTGCAACGCTACATGGCCAAGATCGGCGACACGCGCAGCGTGCGGGCAGACGCCGGCGCGCGCTATTTCGGCGCCCTGCTCGAAGATGAAACTCTGGTGCCGGGAGCTGGCCCGCGCCTGGGCAAGATCGACTTCGAAACCTGGTTCAGCCGTTCGGGCGCAAGAAAGTAGCGGCGAACACAAGGACGTTCATGAGCAAACTGCGGCCTCCTCCCCAGAGCCTCCTGGAAAAGTACCGAGGCGGGGACTTCCATCCCCTGTACACCACCAGCGTGACGGTGCGGGGTGGGGAGGCCGCCCATGGGCGAGCCTCCGGCATGGCCATATCGGATGACGGCGAACTGATCGTGGAGCTGCGCTTGCCGGTCGAACTGGGCGGCACGGGCGGCGGCACCAATCCCGAGCAGCTGTTCGCCGCCGGCTATGCGGCATGCTTCCACGGCGCGCTCGCGATGCTGGCGGAACGCGCCGGGCTGGCCATCCCGGACGCTTCGGTCACGGCCACTATCTCGTTCGGCCGCGACCCCGTCGACGGCCTGTTTGCGTTGACCGCGGACGTCAACATCCACCTGCCGGGCGTGCCCACGCCTATCGCCGAAGAGCTGGTGCGCAATACGGAACGCCTGTGCCCATACTCCAAGATGGCCCAGGGCGGGATCCACAGCGTGGTCGCCCTGACTCAATAGCGTTCAGGCCTGCTTCAACAGCAAGCTGTCGATGATCTGCAGGTCCTGTGCGCGGATGCGTTCGGTCATGAAATCGATGAAGACGCGCATGCGCGCCGGCAGGTGCTGACGGCTGAGAAAGCACAGATAGTGGCCGCGGTCGTCGGGCGCGTATTGCGGCAGGCAGGCGACCAGCGTGCCGGCGCGCAGGTGTTCGCAGACCTGATAGCCCGCCATCTGCGCGATGCCATGGCCGTCCAGCACCGCCTGCAGGACGAGATCGGCATCGTTGAAGGTCAGCATGGCGGGCGGCGCGAACTTGCGCAGATGGCCGCCGACCTTGAATTCCCATTCGTATACGCGTCCCGATGCCAGCAGGAAATTCACGCAGCCGTGGCGCGAGAGTTCGTCGACGCTGAGAGGCAGTCCGTGCCTGGCTGCGTAATCGGGCGACGCGCATAGCATCATCTGCATGGGAATCACCTTCTTGGCGATTACCTGGCTGTCTTCCATGCGGCCGTTGCGGAAGGATACGTCGACACGGTCCGTGGTGAAGTCGGTCGGGCCGTCATCCAGCAGCAGTTCCACCGAGATGTTCGGGTTGGCCTTGCGGAAGTCATTCAGCAGGGGCGCCACGACCTTGCGGCCGAAGCCCACGGTGGAACAGACGCGCACCAGGCCGGAAGGCGGGCCCTCTCGCAGCTCACGCATGTCGTCCAGGGCCTGGATGATCCGCTCCACGCCAGGATGGCATTGCTCGTAGAAGCGCTGGCCCTCGGGGGTCAGCGAGGTGCTGCGGGTGGTGCGCACGAAGAGCCGGGTGCCCAGCTGGTCCTCGAGCTTCTGCACGCTGCGGCTGACTGCCGAACGGCCTATGCCCAGCCGGTCGCCGGCCTTGGCGAAGTTGCCTTCGACGGCGACGGCCATGAAGGCCATGACGCCGGCGTAGCTGGTGGCGAAGCTGTCGGCCAGCGAGTCCGGTCCGTTGGCGGGAGGGGTAACCGAGGGGGCTGGGAGGGATGTGGGCATGGTGGCAGCGCCGCGGAGTTGGTTGATCCTACCCTCTAAGACGTTGCGCGGGACGTTTTTGTGACGCGGCCCGGAAAAAAATCTGGCCAGCCCCGGGCATGCTGTGTCCGGGACTGGCCAGGATGGAGCTTATGTCCGTCCCTTATTGAATGGGGATCAGGGCGGGGGCTCCCTTCTTCTTGATCAGCACGACCACGAACTTGGCCGGCTTGGTCTGGCTGGCGTTGCGGCCCACGGTGTGGATGTCGTCCGGCCCTTCGTAAAAGGTCTGGCCCGGGGTCAGCGTCACTTCCTTGCCGCCCTTGACCTGCATGACGATGCTGCCCTCGAGCACGTAGACGAAGGCCGAGGCGTCGTGGCGATGCAGGGGATCGGCCGCCCCGGGCGGATAGTCGACGACGAGCATCACCGCATCCCTGCCCGGGATGTCCGGCAGATCCTTGTTCATCACTTCGGTGACGATGGGGTCGGCCGGCTTGCCGGCGGGCGCCCCGTGGTGCGATGCGGCATGGGCGGGCTGGCCCAGCAGCGCGCCGGCGGCGATGAAAGACAACGTGAGTTTGGTGAGGTGCGACATGGCCTGTCCTGGTCGGAGTGGTGACAGGCCCATCGTAGAAGCGCGGGCGGCGCGGCGGTAGGCCCGCGCCAGGGATCACCATGTTGCCCGCCATGCACCAAAGCCGGCGCAACCGGTGTCAGCGTTGCGCCAGGGCGGCCGCGATGCGCGCGAGCTTGTCCGGGTTGCGCTGCACCAGTACCCGGGTCAGGCGCTTGCCGTCCGTTTCGTAGGACTGCACGGATTCCAGATTGCCGTCGATGAAACGCAGCAGCGTCCATTGCCCGTTCACCTGGACCACCTCGGTGCGCAGCGCGTCGCGGTAGCGGCGCTTGCCGGCGTAGAACAGCTGCGCCAGCCGCTTGCCGCCCACCAGGCTGGCGAAGGCGCTGACCTTGGCGCCGCCGTCGCCGATGAGCTCGGCGTCGTCGCTCAGCAGCGCGTGCAGGCCGTGGAAGTCGCTGCGTTGCATCGCGTCGGCGAAGGCTTGCAGCAGCCGCTGCAGCGTTGCGCGCGGCACGGCCTCGCGCGGGCTACCCTGCCGCAATTGCTGTTTGGCGCGCCGCACCAGTTGCCGGACCGCGGCCTGGGTCTTGTCCAGGGTCTGCGCGATGTCCTCGTAGTCGGCGTCGAACACCTCACGCATCAGGAAGGCCGCGCGGGCGTCCGGCGACAGGCGCTCCAGCATGAACAGAAACGCTACTGAAACATCGTCGGCAAGTTCGTGGATCTGTTCGGGCGTGGATGGCGCGGCCATCAGCATGGGTTCCGGCAGCCAGACGCCCACGTAGTTCTCCCGTTCGGCCTTGGCGGCGCGCAGACGGTCGATGGACAGACGGGTAGTGACGGTGACGAGCCAGGCCTCGGGGTTCTCAAGCGAGGAGCGGTCGGCGCCATGCCAGCGCAGCCACGCGTCCTGCACCACGTCTTCCGCTTCCGCGACCGAACCCAGCATGCGGTAGGCGATCGCGTACAGGCGAGGACGATGGCGGTCGAACAGGGTCACGGAGCCGGTCATGGGGTAGGCCAACGCCTGGGGAGGAAGGGGGGCGGGAGGCAGGCTATTTTGCCGCAGCAGTCCAGGCAGGACAAGCGTGAAAATCGCCGGGCGGGCAGCTCCGGGCGGGCAGCTCCCCGCAGTCGGCGGCAGCGGGCTGCGCCGCCTACAGCGCGATCATCGCGACGGGCAGCGCCGGCAGGTCGGCGTCGCCTGCCATCTGCGCCAGGTCGCGCTCTATCATCGCGCTCAGGCGGCTGATGGGCACATCGTTGGCACTGCCTTCGAAGGGATTCTCCGTGCTTTCTCCGACCTGCTCAAGCGAGGTGTAGATCCACGAGATGATCACGCTGAACGGCACCGCCAGCCATGCCATCTGGCCTTGCATGATGCCGCCGGCATCCTGGCCGAGCAGGGCGAACTGGCCCGTCAGGCCAAACGGCAGCGCGACGCAGAAGGCGCGCACGAACAGGGTGTTGATGATGGCGTACTGGCGCGGATACGGAAAATTCTTGATGCGCTCTGCCTGCCCCTGGAGATCAAGGAGCTCGCGGATGCGGCTGTTGAGATCGGCGTGTTCGGCTGCGGTGATGGCGCCTGCATCCAGCAGGCCGCGGGCGGCCCGGCCCTGCATGGCAAGCAGCTGCGCGGCCCTGTCATCGGCGTGCATCAAGGCCGGGACGTCCTGCGCCGGCAGGTAGCGCGACAGTGCGGACTCCAAAGGCTCGGCGCGCTCCGGAATCACATACTGCTTGCGGTACTCGGCATTGGGGCGGCTGGCCACGGTCTCCCATACGCGCGGTTCGCGCAGTTGGTAGCGCAGCGCCGTCAACCAGGCCAGATGCCGTTGCACCAATGCCGCGCCGCGCTCGGCGTCGCCGGCATAGTTGCGGCTGATCACGCCCCAATAGCGGCTGGCGCTGACGATGCTCATCCAGATCTTCTGCGCTTCGACCGTACGCGCATAGGTCTGCACGTTCTTGAAGCCGACGACAAAGGTGGTGGCGGTGCCCAGCAGCGATACCACCGACAAGGGCAGCGTCAGCCATTTCAGGCCGGCCACCTGGTAGAGCAGCGCAGGCGCGAGGCTCAGCGCGACCAACACGTAGATTTTTCTGCGGGTCCAGATCACGAACTCGCCCAGGCGATAGGATTTTCCCAGATGCATGATGTCGGTCCCCACGTCGGTGCGCGGCTGTGCGTCAGGGGTGGCGGCAGCGGCACGTCCAGCGATATATGGCTGGACACATCCTAAGAGCGCCGTGCATGACGCGGTAGAGCCATGCAAGGACGCATGGTGTTGCCGGCGCGACAACAATCGGGTTTTTGGTCGTCCGAAAGTGCAAGGTCCGCGTGCACGCAGCAGCGCAGCCGTGCTTCGCGGTCCCGCTGTCGACGCATCGATGCGCATTGGTGCTCGTGGCGCAACAGCGTGCTTCCCGCCACGAGCCTACCGCGCGCCCAACCCCACACCTACCATGCCTTCACCCACTTCCCGACGCAAAGCATCGCGCCACTCAACCGGAGCACGACCATGACCCGCAATACCTTCACCACCAACGACGGTACGCAGATCTACTTCAAGGACTGGGGCGACGGTCCCGTCGTCACGTTCTCTCACGGCTGGCCGCTGAACGCGGACGCCTGGGACGGGCAGATGCACTACTTGGCGAACAACGGCTTTCGCGTCATCGCGCACGACCGCCGCGGCCACGGACGTTCGTCGCAGCCGTCGTCCGGCAATGACATGAATGGCTACGCTGATGACCTGGCGCAACTGATCGAGGCGCTGGACCTGAAGCACATCACGATGGTGGGCCATTCCACCGGCGGCGGCGAAGTGGCGCGCTACATCGGCCGCCACGGCAGCAAGCGCGTGGCCCGCGCGGTGCTCATCGGCGCGGTGCCGCCAGTGATGCTGAAGTCCGCCGCCAATCCCGAAGGCTTGCCGCTCGAGGTCTTCGACGGCATTCGCGCCGGCGTGGCGGGCGACCGCTCGCAGTTCTACAAGGAGCTGGCCATCCCCTTCTATGGCGCCAACCGTCCCGACGCCAAGGTCTCGCAAGGCATGCTGGACCAGTTCTGGCTGTGGAGCATGCAAAGCGGCCAGAAGAACGCCTACGAATGCGTCAAGGCGTTTTCCGAGACCGACTTCACCGAGGACCTGAAGAAGATCGACGTGCCGACCCTGTTCATGCACGGCGAAGACGACCAGATCGTGCCAGTGCACGATGCGGCGAAGAAAGCCGCGCGCCTGGTGAAAAACGCCAAGGAAATCTATTACCCCGGCGCGCCGCACGGCCTCACCGCCACCATGCAGGACCGCATCAACGCCGACCTGCTCGCCTTCATTCGCGCTACCGCCTGAGCGACGCACCTTCCTGGAGATACCGCCATGTTTGCCATAGAAAATACCGAATCCATCGATCTGGTCCCGTCGCGCTACGCGGTGCAGATCGGCGACATCGACGCCCTGGTCGTGAGCGACGGCGTGCTGCCGCTGCCAACGTCAACGATGGCCACCAATGCCGACCCCGCCGATCTCGCGGCGTGGCTGGAGCACATGTTCATGCCTCCCGACGCGTTCGACTGGCCGCTGAACGTGATGGTGGCCCGCAGCGGCGATCAGACCATCCTCATCGATGCGGGGCTGGGCGGGCAGTTCGCAGGCTTTCCGCGCGCCGGCATGTTCCCCCAGCGGTTGGAGTCCGCGGGCATCGCGCTCGAATCCGTGACCGACGTGATCATCACCCACATGCACATGGATCACGTGGGCGGGCTGCTCGTGCCGGGCGTCAAGGAACGCTTGCGTCCCGACGTGCGCATCCATGTGTGCGCGACCGAAGTGGCGTTCTGGACCTCGCCGGATTTCTCGCACACCGTCATGCCCAAGCCGGTGCCCGCGGTGCTGAAGTCGACCGCCACCAGTTTTTACAACGAGTACCGCGACCAGCTGCGTCTCTTCGAGGACCGGCATGAGGTGGCGCCGGGCGTCATTGTGCGCATGACCGGCGGCCATACGCCGGGTCATAGCGTGGTCGATCTGGTCTCGGGCGGCGAGCGGTTGACGTTTGCCGGCGATGCGATGTTCCCGGTCGCATTCGACCATCCCGAATGGCAAAACGGCTTCGAACACGACCCCGAGGAATCGGCCCGCGTCCGTATCGGCCTGTTCCAGGAGCTGGCACGGAACCGCGGGCTGCTGGTTGCAGCGCACTTGCCGTTTCCCTCGGTGGGCCGCGTGGCGGTCGACGGCGACGCGTTTCGCTGGGTACCGGTCATCTGGGATTTCTGAGCGCGTCGATACGCGCGTATGCCAGACGACGCGTCATGCCGTGTCGTCTGGCGTCCATCTCCGCGAAGGAAAATCATGGGCAAACTACAGGGAAAGACCGCCGTCGTCACCGGCGGCAATAGCGGCATCGGCTACGCCGCGGCCGAAGCGTTCATCGCCGAAGGGGCGCGCGTTGCGATCCTTGGGCGCAGGCGGCAGGCCGTCGACGCGGCGGTGGCGCGACTTGGCGCCGCTGCCTTCGGCGTGGTGGGAGACGTTGCCGACCTGGCCACGCACGCCGCGCTGGCGGCGGAGGTCCGGGAACGGTTCGGCGCGGTCGACATCTACATGGCCAACGCCGGGATGAACAACATCGAACCCTCTGCGGCCGTGAGCGTAGGCAGCTATGACGCGCAGTTCGGCACCAACACGCGTGCTGTCTTCTTCGGCGTCACCGGCGTCCTGCCGCTGATGCGCGACGGCGGCTCCATCATCGTCACAAGTTCCATCGCCAGCGCCAAGGTGCTGGAAAACCATGCGGTCTACGCCGGCTCCAAGGCGGCCGTCGAAGCCTTTGCGCGTGCCTGGGCGCTGGAATTCAAGTCCAGGAGGATTCGCGTCAATGTCCTGAGCCCAGGCCCTACCGATACGCCGATTCTGGAAAAGCTCGGCGTGGCCGAAGCGCATCGCCCCGCGTTCGAGCAGGGCATGGCCTCGTTGATTCCGCTCGGACGGCTGGCCCAGTCGTCGGAGCTCGCCCGCGCCGCGTTGTTTCTGGCGTCGGATGACAGCAGTTTCATTACTGGGGTAAATCTGCGCGTCGACGGCGGCATCGCGCTGACTTAGCAGGTTCATCGGCGCCACGCGGAGCAGGATTTGGGCAACGGCAGACGCCGGTTCTGGATACGTTTGCTTGCCTGTGCGCGTGATGAATTTGGAATATCGGCCGCGTTTTTTTATTGCCGATTATTAAATATCGGGACAACGATTCCCGCTTGGCTGGCCTGGGGAACCATGCGGGCACGCGCAGGTAAATACATGATCCCACGCAGCATAAGCACGGTGGAGTAATAGCAATAACGTGGAATTTTGTTGCACCGAAGCATGCGGAGTATTGCACCTATCAAATTTTATAGTCTCAGTTCGATTGGCGCAGTGTCACAAGATCAAAGCACGCCGGAAAAACACGAAGTTTTGATAGGGGCTTTTACTGCGTAAAACTAAGAAAATTCGTTAAAATCAATCGCTTGGGATTATGAGCGGGAGCCTCGTCTCCCGCTTTGCATTCAGGCCTGCAGGCCAGTACCAGCGTCTGCGAGCCGTGAAGAAAAAAGGGGTTAAAGGCCCTTCCATTTCTTCCTGATTCAGCCCTCGCTCGGCAATCCGGTAGCGTGGCGTGCTGCATCGCAGCAATGGAAGCCCAGTCCCCTTTTAGATTCTGACCATCCGTCCCGGGTCGGACCGGGATCGTCCTGGCGCAAGCTGCGGACTGGGTTGTGTCTCAGGCTTAGGATATCCACGCATGAATCTCCGGTTTCTCGAAACTTTTGTCCGCGCCGCGAGGCTCAAGAAAATGACATTGGCCGCGGAAGAACTCCACGCTTCGCAGGCGGCCGTCTCGGCTCGCATAGCGGCCTTCGAGGAAGAACTGGGGGTCAGAGTATTTGTGCGGGAAAAAGGCAAGCAACTGAGTTTGACGCCCGTCGGCTTGGAAATGCTCGAGCCTGCGGAAGAACTGCTGGCTCATGCAAGAGCATTCACCGGCAGGTTCGCGACCACCGACGCCAGACTTTCCCAGATCAGCATCGGCCTTAGCGGGACAGTCGCGCAAGCGATCCTCGAACCCATGGTCGCGACGCTGGCCAGGCAATGGCCCAACGTCACGGTGCATTTGCAGTCGCTGACCAGCACCGACATTCGCCAGCAACTGCTTGAGGGGCAGCTCGACATAGGGCTGCTGTTGGGCAGCATCGAAGAGCCGACCGTGATCAACCGGAAGCTGCTCGAACTGGAGTACATCTGGGTCTGCAGTCCCAGCCTGATGGCCCGCGATATCGAACCGTCGCTGGACCGGTTGAAGCAGTTGCCTCTGTTGTGCTATCCGGTGGATTCGCTGGCGTATTCCGCTATTGCCACGTACTTTGCAGCGCCCCAGATGCAAGGCTTCAAGCTGATCGTGGTGAGGTCGTTTTCGGTCATGTTGCGCCTGGTTCGCGCGGGCGCCGGATACGCGGTCGTGCCGATCGAACTCATTCGCGATGAACTCGATTCGGGCACGCTGTTGCCGATCCCGTTCTCCAGGCCGTTTCCGAACCAGACCTACTTTGCTTCGTACATCGATCAGCCCTCGATTCCGCTGCGCGCCGCCATGGCCGATTGCATCTGCGAGGTTGCCTGGCAGGTCTCGAACGGCCTGTTGAAAGATCCGTCGCTTGCGGGATGACGAGCCGGTCATGAGATCGGTAGCTGGGGGGGATCAATCCGGTTCGGTGCGAGACGTTGCGATGATCTGCCGCCACGCCAGCGTGTCGCGCGCTATGGTTTGCGCAAACGCCGCAGGGCCGGCGCCTACCGCTTCCACAATCTGTCTGGCGAAAGCTTCCCGCAGCGCAGGCTCTGCCAAGGCCTGTTGCACGCTGCGGGCGACCTTGGCGGCGATCTCGGGCGGCGTATCGCGCGGCGCGCAAATGCCGACCCAGCCCATGAAGTTCAAGTCGTCCAGGCCCTGTTCGGCCAAAGTCGGTACGGACGGAAGCTGGGGCATGCGCTGAGCCATGCTGACGGCCAGTCCCTTGACGCGGCCAGACTCGACAAAGGGCAGCGCCGAAACAATGCTGTCCATCATCAGGTTCACTCGCCCCGTGGCGAGATCCCCATAAGCGGGCGTGGAGCCGCGGTAAGGCACATGCAGCATGTCCAGGCCATGGCGGGTTTTGACCGCCAAGCCGGCGAGGTGGGGCATGGTGTTCCTGCCGCCCGAGGCGAAGCTGTATTTGCCGGGAGCCTGCTTCGCCGCCGCGATGAATTCCTTGAGACTGGAAGCGGGCGCGCCGGGATCGGCGACCCATATCATGGGCGTATTGGCAATGTGGACGACGGGGACCAGATCGTCGACGCGATACGGCAGGTCGGGGTAGAGCGCCGTAGCCACGACCAGGCTGCTGGTGGAGCACAGCAGCAGGGTATGGCCATCGGGACGGGCCCGGGCGACGGCTGCGGAGCCTATGGTGCCGCCGGCTCCCGGCCGGTTGTCGATGACCAGCGGTTGTCCCAGCGCCTGGCCGGTGGGACCCGCGATCTGGCGCGCAACGGCGTCATTGCCTCCGCCAGGAGGAAAAGGCACGACCAGCGTCACGGGCCTGGTGGGCCAGTCGGAGGGCTCGGCCGCCCGCGCCGCAGGCAGCAGGGCGCAAGCAACGGACAAGAGCCCGGCCATGGTGGAGCACCGCAAGGGAAGTCGGCGAATCATGCTGCTTCTTGGTGGGAAGAATGGGAAGGAAGACCGCTCGAAGGCATGAATCCTGCCGCATTGCTGTTCACCGGTGAAGCTAATAAAAGTTCATACCGACCAAGGAAAATCTATAGCCCGGCTTCCGCGATGAGGACGAGTGACGGTGAGCCGGGCGGCGTGCGGCCCGGCGGCGCATTGTGTTCAATCGTCCAGCGCCGGCACGGTTCCGATCTGCATGAGGATGCGCGGCGATTCCATGTCGCCGGTTTCCTTGTCGATCAGCACTTCGTAGGCGGCGACGCCCGCGAACTTGGAGGCCATGGAGTTTGCGATGCGTATGGCGCCGAACTCGCTGCTGGCGGGACGGATCTCGCCAGGGGCGACGCCATTGGCGGCGGCGCGGTAGGGAACGACGATGTACTGGACGAGATGGGCAGCTTCGGACACAGGGTTCTCCTGGACGACAGTTTTTAGGCGAGCGAAATGTATCACGTTGTACTGTGTTTTTGTACAGTATTGTTTGGCGTCGCGCCAATAATTTTCAATCGCCCTGGGAAAACACCTAGCGCGCGCTCGTTGCCCGATTTGCCGCTCGCCTCTATTATTTTCGAAAATATTTATATTTTTATAAAAAGAGGCAAGGGATGGAAGCGAACCGCTATGACGCGTACCGCGAGGAGACCATAGGCCGCGCCAATGTGGCCGACTCGCCCGAGCTGATCGCCTATTACCAGGAGCTGGCGCGCCTGGAAACCGGCGCCCTGTGGACGGTGGCGAACAAGATCGAGCCCTGGGCGCCGCGTTCGGCCTCGGTGCCGGTGGTGTGGCGCTACCAGGACCTGCGCGGCCATGTGCTGCGCTCCTCCGAGCTGGTTTCGCCCGAAGAGGCCGGCCGCCGCGTGATCTATCTGAACAACCCGGGCCGGCGCGACGTGGCGGCCGCCGTGGGCTGGCTGTATTCGGGCTTGCAGGTGATGAAGCCGGGTGAGCTGGCTTCCGCCCACAAGCATTCGCATTCGGCGCTGCGCTTCATCATGGAAGGGCGGGGCGCGTTCACCGTGGTCGACGGCCACAAGATGACGCTGGGCGCGAACGATTTCGTGCTGACCCCCAACGGCACCTGGCACGAGCATGGCGTGGCCGAGGACGGCACCACCTGCATCTGGCAGGACGGCCTGGACATTCCGCTGGTGAATGCGATGGAAGCCGGCTTCTACGCCGTGCATCCCGACCTGAACCAGACCGTGACCTATCCGGTGGACGACACCACCGCCGCCTGGGCCAACGCGGCGCTGCGGCCCCAGGTGTCCGGTTGGACCAAGCCGTATTCGCCGCTCTTCAAGTACGAATGGGAGCCGACCTACGAGGCGCTGCGCCGCTATGCGCGCACCACCGCCGGCAGTCCCTACGACGGCATCCTGCTCGAATATGTCAATCCCGCCACGGGCGGTCCGGTCATGCCTACCATCGGCGCCAGCATGCAGCTGCTGCGGCCCGGCGAGCACACCAAGGCCCATCGCCACACCGGCAGCTTCATCTACCAGGTGGCCAAGGGCAGCGGCTACTCCATCATCGACGGCAAGCGCTACGACTGGACCGAGCGCGACATCTTCTGCGTGCCTTCCTGGGCCATCCACGAACACGTCAATCTCTCGTCCAACGACGACGCCTGTCTGTTCAGCTTCAACGACCTGCCCGTAATGCGCGCGCTGGCGCTCTACCGCGAAGAAGCGGTCAAGGAAAACGACGGCCACCAAGTGCTGATCTAGCGCTGCCCGTTCCCTATCGAATTTTTATCCGCCGCGCGGGCGCTGTCCGCGCGCCTGACTCAACTCGTTCTGAATCTATGGAGTTCCTATGCGCTTGGTGACTTTTCGCGCTCATCCCACCGCCGCTGCCCGCCTGGGCGCGCTGGCCGAAGGCTATGTGATCGACCTGGCCCTGCTGGGCCGCGCCGGCGGCGTGGACCTGCCCGACGACATGCTGGCCTTCATCGACCTGGGGCCCGTGGCCGTGGCGCAGGCCAGCAAGCTGATGGAGGCCTATCGCGGCAATTGGCCCGTGGGCAGCGCGCTGCCGCAAGAGAACGTCAAGCTGCTGGCGCCGATCCCGCGCCCGCGCAAGAACATCTTCGGCATCGGCCTGAACTACGTGGAGCATGTGGCGGAATCCAGCCGCACGCTGGATACCTCGGCCGACCTGCCCAAGCAGCCGGTGATCTTTTCCAAGCCGCCTACCACCGTCATCGGCCCGGGCGACGCCATCGAGCACAACGCCAAGATCACGCAGCAGCTGGATTGGGAAGTGGAGCTGGCCGTCATCATGGGCCGCCGCGCTTCGCGCGTGGCCGAGGCCGATGCGCTGTCCTATGTGTTCGGCTACAGCGTCATGCTGGACATGAGCGCGCGCGATTGCCGCCGCGCCGGCCAGTGGATCTATTCCAAGGGCCAGGACACCTACGCGCCCTTCGGCCCCTGCATCGTGACTGCCGACGAGATCCCGGATCCGCAGGTGCTGGACCTGTGGCTGACGGTCAACGGCGAGAAGAAGCAGGGTTCCAACACGCGCCACATGCTGTTCAAGGTGCCGTTCCTGATATCGGACATCAGCGCGGGCATCACGCTGGAGCCGGGCGACATCATCGCCACCGGCACGCCGGAGGGCGTGGGCGCGGGCCGCAAGCCGCAGGAATGGCTGTGGCCGGGCGACGTGGTGGTGGCTTGCGTGGAAGGCATCGGCACGCTGCGCCATCCGGTGGTGGCCGTTTAAAACACCCAGCCGCCGGGGCGGCGGGCAACGCAGTCTCCAAGGGGAAAACATGATCAAAAAACAGATACTGGGCGGCGCGTTGTCCGTCGCGCTGGGCGCCGCGGCGTCCATGGGGGCGGCCCAGGCCGCGGAACCGGTCAAGATCGGCTTCATCGCCACCTTGTCCACGCCGGCGGGCTACATCGGCGAAGACGAGCGCGATGCCTTCAATCTGGCCATCAAGCAGGGCGGCGGCAAGCTGGGCGGCGTGCCGGTGCAGCTGGTGATCGAGGACGACGGCCTGAAGCCCGCCAACGCCAAGCAGGCGGCCGACCGCCTGCTGCAATCGGGCGTCAAGCTCTATACCGGCGTGAACTTCTCCAACGTGTTGGCGGCGGTGGTGCCCAGCGTGGTGAAGTCGGGCGCGTTCTACGTCAGCCTGAATCCTGGACCGTCGAATTTCGCGGGCGAAAAGTGCGATCCCAATTACTTCGTCGCGTCCTACCAGAACGACGCCTTCCACACGGCTGGCGGCGTAGCGGCCAACGAACTGGGCTATAAGAAGGTCGTGCTGCTGGCGCCCAACTACCAGGCGGGCCGCGATGCCATCGAAGGCTTCAAGCGCACCTACAAGGGCGAGGTGGTGGCCGAGATCTACACCAAGCTCGACCAGTCGGACTTCTCGGTGGAATTGGCGCGCCTGCGCTCGCTGGCTCCCGACGCCATCTACCAGTTCCATCCGGGCGGCACGGGCATCAACTTCGTCAAGCAATATGCGGCGGCCGGGCTGAACAAGAGCATCCCGATGCTGATGCCCAGCTTCTCGATGGACGCGCGCATGATCAAGGCCACGGGCGACGCCTCGGCCGGCGCCTACATCACCGGCATCTGGTCGCAGGACTTCGACAACGCACAATCGAAAGCCTTCGTGCAGGCGTTCAAGGAAACCTACGGCCGCGTGCCGACGGACTACGCCATGCAGGCCTACGACACCGCGCAGCTGATCGGCGCGGGCCTCAAGGCCACCGGCGGCGACCTGTCCAAGGCGGCGGAATTCCGCGCTGCGCTGCGCCAGCCCGAGTTCACGTCGCTGCGCGGCAAGTTCAGCATGAACACCAATCAGCATCCGATCCAGGATCTTTATCTGATGCGTATCGAGAAGGGCAGCGACGGTAGCCTGTCGCCGCACCTGGTCCGCAAGCTGGTGTCCGATGACAAGGACGCTTACGCGCAATTCTGCAAGATGCCGTCATGACGCTCCTGTTTGAACAGCTGCTCAACGGGCTGCAGTTCGGCGCCATGCTGTTCATGCTGGCGGCCGGACTGACGCTGATCTTCGGCATCATGGGGGTGGTCAACCTGACGCACGGCTCGTTCTACATGGTGGGGGCGTACTGCGCCGCGTACGCCATCGGCACCACCGGCTCGTTCCTCGCGGGCGTGCTGGCGGCGCTGCTGGGGGCGGGCCTGTACGGCATTTCGGTCGAAGTGCTGGTGATACGCAAGCTGTACAAGCGGGACCACCTGTACCAGGTCCTGGCCACCTTCGGCCTGCTGCTGTTCTCCAACGAAGCGGTCAGCCTGATCTTCGGCCGGCGCCCGCCGCTGGTGGGCATTCCCAGCTTCCTGGAAGGCGCGGTGACGCTGGCGCCGGGATTCCAGTATCCGCTGATCCGCCTGTCGTTCATCGCCATTGGCGCGTTGGTGGCGGTGGGCCTGTGGTGGCTGGTCAACCGCACGCGCATCGGCATGCTGATCCGCGCCGGCGCCGACGACCGCGAGATGGTCGACGCGCTGGGCATAGACATCCGCAAGCTCTACACGCTGGTGTTCGGCCTGGGCGCTCTGCTGTGCGGGTTGGCCGGCGTGATGGCCGCGCCGCTGCTGGCGGTGGAAATCGGCATGGGCGAACGCATCCTGATCACCACCTTCGTGGTCATCGTGATCGGCGGGGTCGGTTCGGTGCGCGGGGCCTTGGCCGGCGCCTTGCTGGTGGGCATGGTGGACAGCCTGGGGCGCGCGTTCCTGCCGCAGCTGCTGTCGACCATGTTCTCGCCGGCCACGGCGGACCCGCTGGCCGCGGGCATGGCGTCGGCCAGCATCTATGTGTTGATGGCGATCGTGCTGATCGCCAAGCCGGGCGGGCTGTTCCCGGCGCGAGGATGAAGATGGCATACACACTTACGAACCGCGCCCGCTGGGGCTTGGGCGGCCTGGCGGTGCTGATCCTGCTGCCGGCCGCGGCGCTGGCATCGGGCTCGCCTTTTCTGATCGGCGTGGTGACGCGCTTTTTGATCCACGGCCTGGCCGCGGTCAGCCTGGACCTGGTGATCGGCTACGGCGCCATGGTCAGTTTCGGCCACGCCATGTTCTTCGGGCTGGGTGGCTACGCGGTGGGCATCATCGCCTTCCACACGGCCGAGGCCGGCCCGATCTTCGGCTGGGCCGGCAGCAACGCGGCGCTGGTGGTGTGGCCGATAGCGCTCATCGTGTGCGCGCTGGCCGGCTGGCTGTTCGGCTATCTGGCGCTGCGCACGCGCGGCGTGCAGTTCATCATGATCACGCTGGCGTTCGGCCAGATGGTGTACTTCGTGCTGGTGTCGTTGCAGTTCTACGGCGGCGACGACGGCCTGATGATTCCGCAGCGCAATGAGCTGCCGGGCATCAATCTGGAAAGCCCCATGGTTTTCTACTATGTGTGCCTGGCGCTGCTGACGCTCTGGACGCTGCTGTGCATCCGCGTGACCAATTCGCGGTTCGGCATGGTGCTGCAGGCGCTGCGCCAGAGCGAGCGGCGTTCCATCAACCTGGGCGTGGCGCCCACGCCATACCGGCTCAGCGCCTTCGTGCTGTCGGCGATGGGCACGGGCCTGGCCGGGGTGTTGTGGGCCAACTATGCCGGGCTGGTGACGCCGGACATGGCGGCCTGGACCAAGTCCGGCGAACTCATGGCCATCGTGATCCTGGGCGGGGTGGGCACCTTGCTGGGGCCGATCGCGGGCGCGGCGGTGTTCCTGGGGCTGGAGCAGATGCTGTCGTCCTTGACCGAGCATTGGCTGCTGTACATGGGACCCATCCTGGTGCTGGTGGTGCTGTGGGGCGAGAAGGGCCTGTTCGGCAAGTTGCTGGAGACACGCCATGCCGACTGATGCAAGCGCCAGCCTGTTGCGCCTGACGCAGCTGCGCAAGGCCTTCGACGCGGTGGTCGCGACCAATGGCGTGGACCTGGACGTGCGCGCCGGCGAGATTCACGCCATCATCGGCCCCAACGGCGCGGGCAAGTCCACCCTGATCGCGCAGATCTGCGGCGAGATCCGGCCGGACTCCGGCACCATCCATCTGGACGGACAGGACGTGACCGCGCTGCGCGCCTTTGAGCGCGCCCGCCTGGGGCTGGGACGTTCGTTCCAGATCACCGAGCTGTGCCAGGAGTACACCGCGCTGGAGAACGTGATCCTGTCGCGCATGCTCAAGAGCGGACGCGCCTTCCAGGCCTGGTCCAACCCGCGCCATGACGCCGCGTTGAAGACCGAGGCCATGCAGTGGCTGACGCACGTGGGGCTGGAGGACCGCCGCCACGTGCGTTCGGCCGACCTGGCGCACGGCGAGAAGCGGCAGCTGGAACTGGCGGTGGCGCTGGCGCGCGCGCCGCGCCTGCTGCTGCTGGACGAGCCCATGGCCGGCATGGGACCCGAGGAATCGGCGCGCATGACGCGGCTCTTGCAAGGCATGAAGGGCGACTACGGCATCCTGCTGGTGGAACACGACATGGACGCGGTCTTCGCGCTGGCCGACCGCATCAGCGTGCTGGTCTACGGCCGGGTGGTGTTCAGCGGCTCGCCCGAGGAGGTGCGCCGCCATCCGGAGGTGCGCGCCGCCTATCTGGGAGAAGAACATGTTGAAGGTTGAAGGGCTGACCGGCGGCTACGGTTCCAGCAAGGTCCTGTTCGGCATGTCGTTCGAGGCCAGCGAGGGCGAGGTGATCTCGCTGATCGGGCGCAACGGCATGGGCAAGACCACCACGATCAAGACCCTGATGGGCATGCTGCCCGCCACCGGCGGCGCGGTGCAGTTCCGCGGGCGCACGCTGGGCCGCGCCGCGCCCAGCAGCGTGGCGCGGCTGGGCGTGGGGCTGGTGCCGGAAGGCCGGAGGGTGTTCGGATCCTTGACGGTGCAGGAGAACCTGGTCGCGACTTCGCGTGCCGCGCCGGGCGGATGGGACCTGGAACGCGTCTACACGCTGTTCCCGCGCCTGAAGGAACGGCGCGGACAGTCGTCGCGGACCCTGTCCGGCGGCGAGCAGCAGATGCTGGTGGTGGGCCGCGCGCTCATGACCAATCCCAAGCTCCTGATCCTGGACGAAGCGACCGAGGGGCTGGCGCCGCTGATCCGGCAGGAGATCTGGCGCTGCCTGCGGGCGCTCAAGGGCGAAGGCCAGACCATCCTGGTCATCGACAAGAACCTGCCTGAAATGGCGACGCTGGTGGACCGCCACTACATCGTCGACAAGGGGCGGGTGGCCTGGTCGGGGCAGCCCGCGGAACTGTCCGCCCAGCCCGAGCTGGCGCAGCGTTACCTGGGCATATGAGCAGACCATGGAGCGTGGATCACGGCTCGGCAGCCGGGGACGGATACACGCCGCTGCCGGCCCGTTGGGCGCAGGTAGAATGGGCCGCCTGCGCGCGGATCCGCGCCCCGGCCGCTGAAATCTGGAGACCATCTTGAAGCCTAGAATCAAAGCTTCCCGCCAGGACGATCCCGGATCGGACGGGAGCGCGGGCGTGGAGGAAATCACGCTGTCGGAGCAGGTCTACCGCCTGTTGCGGCGCGACATCATGCGCGGCGCCTTCGCGCCGGGCCAGTCCTTGCGGCTGGAATTGCTGAAGCAGCGCTACGGCAGCAGCTTTTCCCCCATCCGCGAAGCCCTCAACCGCCTGCGCAGCGAACGCATGGTCATCAGCACCACCTCGCGCGGCTTCAGCATCGCGCCCCTGTCGGTCGAGGAAATGTGGGACGCCTGTGAAACCCGCATCCTGATCGATTGCGATGCGCTGCGCCGCTCGCTGGCCAATGCCGACGACGCCTGGGAAACGCGGCTGGTCGGCGCGTACCATGCGCTGACCCTGGCCGCGCAGCGCGCCGAGGCCGCCGCCCAGCCTTCGGAAGAGCTGGACGAGCTGCTGGAGGCGCGGCACCTGGAGTTCCACCACGCGCTGATTGGCGCCTGCCGTTCCCACTGGCTGCTGGACCTGTCCACCCAGCTCTATGCGCAGACTGAACGCTATCGGCGTCCGGCGCGCGCTGGCGCAACCGCCTACGGGCCGGAGCGCAGCGTCGACGACGAGCATCGCCAGCTGCTGGACGCCGCCATCTCGCGCGACGTGGAAGGCTCGGTCGCCATGCTGGCCGCGCACTACCGCAAGACCGCGCAGTTCATCGAACGCATCATTTCGCAGCCCCAATCGCAGGCCAGGCATGCATAACTCCCACATCGACCTCTTCTTCCCCACCATCGCCGAGCGCGAGGTCCAGTACAACGCGCGCGAATCGGTGCCGGATTTCGACGCCTGCGTGCGCCGCTATGCCGAGTCCTCGGCCCGGGTGCGCACGCGTCGCCCCGGCGTGCTGGACCTGCATTACGGCATGGGCCAGGACGAAAGGCTGGATCTCTTCTTGCCTGCCGCCTCGCAGGCGCCGGCGCCGCTGTTCGTGTTCATCCACGGCGGCTACTGGCGCGCGCAGCGCAAGGAAGACGCACCCGTGATGGCCGAAGCCTTCAATGCCGCAGGCGCCGCCGTGGCGACGCTGGAATACACGCTGGTGCCCGAGGCTACCCTCGGCGAAGTGGTGCGCGAGGTGCGTTCCGCCGTGGCCTGGCTGTACCGCAACGTGGCGGCCTATGGCGTGGACCCTGAACGGATCTACGTCAGCGGCAGCTCGGCGGGTGGCCATCTGGCCGGCATGCTGGTCGCGCCCGGCTGGCCGGCGCGGTATGGCGTGCCGGACGACGTGATCAAGGGCACGCTGGCGCTCAGCGGGCTGTTCGATTTGCGGCCCCTATGCGACGTCCTGCCGAACACCTGGCTGCAGTTGACGCCCGAGCAGGCGGCGCATCAAAGCCCGATCTTCCATCTGCCGGAACGCGCGGGTCCGATGCTGCTGGCGGTGGGCGGGCTGGAGACCCAGGGCTTCAAGAACCAGACGGCGGCATACGAAGCCGCCTGGAATGCCGCGGGCCTGGCGTCCACCCGTATCCCGACGCCGCACTGCAATCACTTCGACCTGGTCAATGAACTGGAAGATCCGGACAGCGACCTGACCCGCGCCACCCTGGCGATGATGGGGCTGGGCGCCCGGTGACGCGCCGGCCGATGGCGTAAGCTTGACGCCCATGGCCGACCTGAAACTTCTTGAAGACCTGATTGCCCTGGCGCAGACCGGCAGCTTTGTGCGCGCGGCCGAGCTGCGCCACGTCACGCATCCGGCTTTCGGCCGGCGCATCCGCGCGCTGGAGGCCTGGGCCGGCGCGCCGCTGATTGAGCGCCAGCGCCTGCCCGTGGTCCTGACCGCCGAGGGCGAGGCTTTGCTGAAGACGGCGACCCAGGTGGTGGAGCAGATGGGACAGGTGCGCCACCGCATCCGCAGCTTCGGCGCGGGCGGCGAGGCCGTGCTGCGCATCGCCACCGGCCGCAGCCTGGCCCGCACGCTGGTGGCGGACTGGATCGCGCGACTGCGCCACCGCACGCCCAAAGTGCTGACCGAGGGCACGCAGGTCGAGCTGTCCACCGGCATGATGCAGGACATGGCGGCCCGGCTGGAGCAGGGCCGCGTGGACCTGCTGTGCTGCTACGAGCATCCGGCTCTGTCGGTGCAGCTGAGTCCGGGGCGCTACCGCTACATGACCTTGGGCACCGACAAGCTGGTGCCCGTCAGCCAGGCCGATTCCCGTGGCCGGCCGCGCTACGTGCTGCAGGAAGGCGGGCCGTCCGTGCCATTGATTACCTACGCCGGCGGCCTGGCGATGGAGCGCATCGTGGGCGACCGCCTGGAGGCCACGCCCTATGCCCTGGCGCCGTTCCTGCGCAGCGATTCGCTGGACGCGGCGCATGGCGCGGTCGCCAAGGGGCTGGGGGTGGCCTGGCTGCCCTGGTCCATGGTGGCGGCGGATTGCCGTCGCGGCGCGCTGGCCGCCCTGGGCGGCCGCAGCGAGGAAATCTCCTTCGAGGTGCGGCTGTACCGCTCGCGGGCGCGGCTGGCGGATCTGGCCGAAGCGGCCTGGGAAGCCACGGCCAGCCGCAAGGCCTGAAATCCGCCGGGCGCAGGGTGCACGCGTGCTGAATCCGCACCGGCATGTGCCGACTTGGCACGGGATGTCCCTGGTGTACGTCCGAGAATAGCTCCCGAAACATCAAATGAGACGGCGCCGCCGTCCGCCATAGCACCCCAGGGAGAAAACATGAAATCCGTCCTGCATCCGTTGCGCGCCACGCTAGCCGCGCTCTGTGCCGTCTCCGCGCTCGCCGCGGCGTCTTCCGCGCACGCCGATTATCCCGAGCGCGCCATCTCGCTGGTGGTCGGCTATCCGGCGGGCGGCAGCGTGGACCTGACCGCGCGCCTGTTCGGCGAAGAGCTGGCCAAGCGCCTGGGCCAGAGCGTGGTGGTCGAGAACGTGGGCGGCGCTGGCGGCACCATCGGCGCGCAGCGCGTGGCGCGGGCCACGCCCGACGGCTACACGCTGCTGCTGGGCTCCACCAATGAAATGGTCATCGCCAGCATGATCAACAACGCGGTCAAGTACGACAGCGTGAAAGACTTTGCGCCGCTGGGCGTGATCGCCTCGCAGCCCATGCTGCTGGCCGCCAGCAAGAATTCGGGCGTGAAGACCGCCGCCGAGTATCTGCAGAAGCTGCGCGCCTCCGCGCCGGGCAGCTTCAACTACGGTTCTTCCGGCGTGGGCACGACCCTGCACCTGGCCGGCGAGATGATCAACCAGTCGACCGGCACGCGCGCCGAGCACGTGCCGTACCGCGGCGTGGCGCCGCTGGTGACGGACCTGATGAGCGGCCAGCTGGACTACGGGATGCTGGTGCTGTCCTCGGGCTTGCCGCAAGTGCGCGGCGACAAGATCGTGGCGCTGGGCGTGACGGAGAAGAAGCGTTCGCCGGTGGCGCCGGATCTGCCGGCCCTGGCCGAGACGCCGGGATTCGAAGGCGTGGATATCAGCGTTTGGTTCGCGCTCTACGGTCCGGCCGGCCTGCCGGAGCCCGTGGCCGCCAAGCTGCGCGGCGCGCTGGCCGATACGCTGAAGTCGGAGCAGTTCCGCGCCAAGATGCAGGAAGCCGGCGGCGTGCTGTCGCAGCCGGGCCTGGATCCGGCGGCCTATCAGGCCGAGGAAACCAAGAAGTACGGCGCGCTGGTCAAGGCCGCCAAGATCGAAGCCCAGTAAGTCGAAGCCGAGTCATCGCAACACCCAAGCACCGCAGCGGACAATATCCATGGAATTCAAGCTTCCCGTACCCGACCTGAGCGCCGAGCGCGCCGGCAATACCGGCACCCCTGGCGTGTGGCATTTCGATTCAGGCCTTCCGGGGCGCGCGTTGATGCTGTCCGCGCTGGTGCATGGCAATGAGCTGTGCGGCGCCTGGGCCTTGAAGGACCTGCTGGCCGCGGGCCTGCGCCCGCGCCGCGGCAGCCTGACGCTGGCGTTCTGCAATCTGGAGGCGTTCGACCGTTTCGACCACGCCAACCACGATGCGTCGCGCTTCGCGGCCGAGGACATGAACCGCGTCTGGAGCGCCGAGCGCCTGGACCATCCCACGACGCCGGACCGCAAGCGCGGCGCCGAGCTGCGTCCCTGGGTGGAGCGCGCGGACTGGCTGCTGGACCTGCATTCCATGCATGAACCGGGCGCGCCCCTGCTGCTGACGGGCGTCCTGCCGCGCAACATCGCGCTGGCGCGCCGCCTGAAGGCGCCGCAGCACGTGATCGTAGACGCAGGCCACAAGGACGGCGTGCGCATGCGCGATTTCGGCCAGTTCGGCGATCCCGCCCGTGCCGACGCCTGCGCCTTGCTGATCGAATGCGGCTTCCATGGCGAATTGGCCGCGCGCGACGTGGCGCGTGACATGGTGGCGCGCATGCTGGTGGAGTCGGGCGTGGCCGATGCGGCGGATGTGCCGGCCGGCTGGCTGATGCCGGACGCAGCGAACCAGCGCGTGCTGGAAGTGACGGACGCGGTGGTCGCGCCGTCCATGGACCTGCGCTTCTCCGAGCCCTGGACGGGGCTGGAGACGTTCGAGCAGGCCGGTTCCATTCTGGGTTGGGCCGATGGCCAGCCCATCGTGACGCCTTACGATCGGTGTACGCTGGTCATGCCGTCGTTGCGGCAGCTGAAGCCAGGGGTGACGGTGGTGCGTCTGGCGCGGGATTACGCAGGGTAAGCGCCGCGGCGCATCCTATTTCTGCGGCGTGTACCGCAGTTCGTCCAGCTGGTAGCCCTGTGCCTTGGCGGCGTCCAAGGCCTTGTCCAGCTCTTCCTTGGGCAACTGCGGCGAGCGCGACAGGATCCACAGGTATTTCCGGTCCGGGGTGCCGACCACCGACCAGCGGTATTCCGGATCCAGGCCTATCACCCAGTAATCGCCCTTGAATGGCTTGAAGAACGAGACTTCGAGCTTGGCGTTGTTGCTGCCTTCCACCACCGTGGCGGTGCCGGATGCGGTGTCGATGTCGCCGTCCTTGGTGCGGCAGCGGTTGTTCACGCCGACCGTGCCGTCGGCATGCGCGGTGTATTCGGCGGTGGTGTCTCCCACGCAGTCGCGCTGGAAGAACATGGGGAAATTCGCGATCTCGTACCACATGCCGGCGTAGCGCTTCAGGTCCACCGATTCCACGGTCTGCATGGGCGGCGGCGCGGCATGGACTATCCCCGCCACGCTGGCGGCCAAGGCCAGCAGGAATGTTGCGGTGCGGCGCATGGGGAAAACCTCCTGAGGTGTCAGAGCGGTCCGCGCCGCCAGCAAGCGGCCGGCGCGGATCAAAACCTTAACGATACGCCTTATTTGCGCGGGGCCTTCAGCGCCGCGTGGTAGCGGGCCACATAGGTATCGAAATCCTCGGTGTCCGACTGCTCCAGGCGCTGTTGCTCCGCCGTGGACTGCGCGGCGGCCTGTTCATAGGCGGCTGCGAGGTCGGCGGGCAGGGCCTGCGCGCGCAGCGCGTCGGCGTGCTTGCGGCTGAGGTCCAGCGAATAGTCATGGAACGACAGGCGGCTCTCGGTCAGCGAGGCCAGCAGGCGCGCCGAAGGCGTGGAGTCGGGCTGGTCGAGCTTGGCGCGCTGGGCCGCCAGCGCTTCGGCGTAGGCGCTGCCGCCCAGGGCGGAGTCGAACAGCGCGGCGTAGGGCGCGATCTGGTCCAGCAGTTCGTGGCCCCACTGGGCCAGGCCGATGGACTGGCCTTCGCGGTCCAGCATCAGGCCGGGCTTGCGGCCTTCCTTGACGACGGCCGAGAAGTTGTCGGCGCTGCGCTGGCAATAGCCGTTGGCAGGGAAGAAGGGGCTGTCGGACGCGGTGCAGAACAGCAGGAAGGCGTCGACGAAGCGGCTGGTGGCGGCGTCGATGCCGACCGGCGAGTCCGGGTCGATGTCCAGGCAGCGGACTTCAACGTACTGCACGCCGCGCTCGGCCAGCGCCGTGATCGGGCGTTCGCAGCGGCCAGTGGCGCGCTTGGGGCGGATGCTGGAGTAGTACTCGTTTTCGATCTGCAGCACGTTGGTGTTGAGCTGGATCCATTCGCCGTCGCGGTGGGTGCCGATCTTCTGGTAATCGGGCCAGGGCTGGGTCACCGCCTCGTACAAGCGGCCCAGGAACGTGTCCAGGTCGTTGTAGCAGAGCTTGAGCTGCGACTGCGCCTTGTTCTGGTAGCCCAGGTCGCTCATGCGCAGGCTGGTGGCATAGGGCAGGTACAGCGTGCTGTCGCCCAGTTTTTGCAGCGGATGCTCGCGCCCGCGCAGGAAGTCGCTGGACAGCGCCGGCGCGGCGCCGAACAGGTACATCAGCAGCCAGGAATAACGCGTGAAGTTGCGGATCAGGCCAATGTAGCCGCGCGAACGGCGGTCCTGGATGCTGCCGGGCTGCGTGTCCAGCACGGACCACAGGTCTTCGGCCAGCGAGAAGTTGTAGTGCACGCCGGCGATGCACTGCATGGTCTTGCCGTAGCGCACGGCCAGGCCGCGGCGGTACACGTGCTTGAGCATGCCGGTGTTGGACTTGCCGTACCAGGCGATGGGAATGTCGGCTTCAGACGGCAGCGTGGCGGGCATGGACTGATTCCAGATCAGTTCATGGTCCAGCACGCTGTAGACGTGGCGATGGGTGTTGGTCAGTTCGGCCAGCAGCGAGTCCACGTCCTTGTGCGTGCCCGTGATGAGTTCGAGCAGGGATTCGGAATAGTCGGTGGTGACGTGTTCGTTGGTCAGCGCCGAGCCCAGGCCGGCGGGATGCGGCTTGCGGGACAGGACGCCTTGCTCGTCCACGCGCAGGCCTTCCTTTTCGATGCCCCGCAGGGTCTGGGTCAGCAGCGATCGGTTGGCCTCCAGGCGGGAGAGGCGGTTGGCGGCAGTATCAGTCACGGGTTCTTCTCGTTTGGGTCTGTCGCCGGATTTTACGGGGTGCCGGCCTCCTGTGCCGAGGGAGTCAATACTGGGGACAGGGACAATGCCTGGGCGGTGCGCGCCAGCCACTCGTCCAGGTCGGCGTAGACCGGGTCGGCGATGGGGGCGGTTTCGTTGAAAATCTCGTGCCAGGCGGTGTCGTACCAGCGCAGCGTCAGCAGTTCGGCGGGCGCGCGCTGGGCGAATTGGCGGCTGCCTTCGGCGGCGACGATGGAGTCGTCGCCCGCCACCATCAGCAGGGTACGACAGGCCAGGAGCGGGGCTTCGCGCAGGGATTCGCGGCCGCCTTCGTCCACGAAGCGGGCCAGCCGCCCGGTCATTTGGCGCCGTACCAGGGGATCGCTGCGGTAGGCCTTCACCACGGCGGGGTCATGGGAGATGCGGGCGGGCGCCAAGCCGTGAGGCACGCGCAAGTCGGGCGCATGCAGCGACATCCAGGTCAGCGTGCGCCGCACCCAGGGCGGCACATGCACCACGAAGGGGGGCGAACTGAGCACCAGGCCGTCGATCTCGACCATGCGGCGCAGGGCGATTCGCACCGCGACCAGGGCGCCCAGGCTGTGGCCCAGCAGGATGGGCGGGCGTCCGTGGGCGGCGGTCCAGGCCCGCAGCCGGTCGACCGCATCGACGACCAGGTCGTCCTCGTGGCTCAGGGTCGCGGGTCGGCCGCCGGAACGGCCATGGCCGCGGTGGTCGTGCGCGCCCACGGTCCAGCCGCGGGCGCTCAGCCAGCGCGCCAGACGGTCGTAGCGCCCGGCATGCTCGCTTAGTCCGTGCAGCAGGTAGATACTGGGAGTGCCTGGGCCGGCGATCGGCGGGGGCACATTTGGCGCGGCTGGCCAGACATAATTGGCCAAGGGCGTGCCGTCGGGCGCGGGGGTCATCGAAATCGGCGACAATTTCTGGCTTCCTCGAAATGAATAGACAGTCCAGGTCCTCGGGTAATGACGATTTCATCGCTGTTTCGTTTCATGTTCAAGAAAGCCGGCGCGATTGCCGCGCTGGCCCTGCTGATCACGGCCTGCTCGCCCAGTTACAACTGGCGCGAAGTCGACGTGGCCGATGGCCACGCGCGCGCGGCGTTTCCGGACCGGGTCACCACCGACACCCGCGACCTGAAGCTGGACGCCCATACCTTGCGTTTTACCCTGGCCAGCGCCACCGTGGGCGAGGCGGTCTTTGCCGTGGGTTCGGCGCCGCTGCCGCCCGACATCGCCAAGGACCCAGCGGCCAAGCAGGCGCTGGGCATGGCGCTGATGCATTCGCTCTACGCCAACATGCAGTCGCCGCCGCCCAATGAATGGCCTGCCTACGGGCAGGACATCGAGGTCCAGGGCAAGGCCATGGGCAAGCCGGGCTGGCTGCGGGCCCGGGTCTGGGTGACCGATACCATGCTGATCGAAGCCGTGGCGGCCGGCACCGTGGAAAGCCTGCCGGCCGAGCGGGCGCAAGAGTTCCTGCGTTCCGTCGTCATCAAGCCGTGACGGGTTCGATCAGGCCCAGCCTCAGCGCCGCGACCACCGCCGCGCGCCGGCCGCGCACGCCGAGCTTCTCGCAGGCGTTGCACAGGTGGAAATTCACCGTGCTTTCGCTGACGCCCAGGATGCGGGCGGTTTCCCAGCTGGTTTTGCCCAGGGCGGCCCAGTGCAGGCAACTGGCCTGGCGCTCCGACAGGGGCTTGATCGCCTGGGCCGGACTGGATGACGGATTCAAGGCTGAACCCATGGCTGGGGGAGTGGCCGGGTTCATGGCCGGGGGCGTGGCGGGGAGGGCGGTGGCTGACATGGCGAATGGGGGCGTAGGCCCGGCGATTGACGAGTTGCCTCATGCTGCCGTCCGGACGGGCCGCCCGGCAAGCGATGATGCCTTCACGCATCAATCCTCTTATCTCTAACGGAATAAGCGCATGTCCGCCGTCGTGCAGTTCTATTTTTCATCGATCGTGCTGATGCTGCCTTTGCTCTTCTGCGCGGGCATAGGGGTGTACTGGGGCAAGCGGGACCTGCCGTTCGGCGGCTCTTTCATCACCATGCTGGTGACCTCGGTGACCACGCCAGCCCTGGTGTTCCACACCTTCGTCACCACGCATCTGGACGACCGCGCGCTGGCCGACGTGGCGGTGGCGACCCTGCTGGCGCTGCTGCTGTGCGCGCTGGTCTGCGCGCTGCTGCTGAAGGCATGCAAGCTGCCCGTGCGCACGCTGCTCCCCACGGCCTTCCTTCCCAATGCCGGCAACCTGGGGCTGCCGATTTCGCAGATGGCTTTTGGCGACGCGGGCCTGTCGGTGGCGGTCGCGTTCTTCGCGGTCAGCTCCTTCGTCATGCACACCGTCGCCGTGCGCCTGTTGCCGGGGGTGAACACCAAAGGCAGCTGGAAGAGTCCGATTCTGCTGGCGTCCCTGGTCGCCGTGGCCCTGCGCCTCATGCATGTGCCGGTGCCTGCGTGGCTGGTCGAGACCTCGCGCATGCTGGGCGCGGTGACCGTGCCGCTGATGCTGCTGAGCCTGGGCCACGCCCTGGCCTTGATTCCGTCCAACGGCCTGCGCGATGGCGCCAAGGTCGCCGCCATCCGCCTGGCCGTGGGCCTGGGCGCGGGGCTGGCAGTGGTATGGGCGCTGGACCTGGAACCGGTGCTGGCCGGCGCGCTCAGCCTGCAGATGGCCATGCCCTGCGCGGTGGTCAGTTACATGTACGTCAAGCGCTATACGACGCAGGGGGAGACCGCGGCGGGCGCTGTGCTGGTGTCGACCGTGGCGTTTCTGTTGCTGGCGCCGGTGATACTGTGGTTCAGCCGCGGAGTTTGAGATTGGGACAATTGTCGCGACGCTGTCGCGACAATTGAGCCGGCCGCACAGGGTCGTGCTCGAGTGCCCCCGCGTGCCGTGGAAAACGACCTACGCCGTGCCCGACATGGCCCGCAACTGCGCCATCAACGCGTCGGGAATGTCCACGCCATGCTTGAGCGCTTCGTCGCGCAGCTTGCGGCGGCGGTCGCCCGGCAGGCGCACGCCGTCGTCTTCCAGCATGGCGTCGACCAGGACTTCGACACGGTCCAGATAGGTGTTGTTGCCGGCCAGCGCGCCGGGGTCGATCGCCATGAAGGCCTGGCCCAGCCGCGCCGGGCCGCCTGCGTCGACGAAGAAGGACTCGGTCTCGAAGCCGAAGTGCGAGCCGGTCAGCGCGCAAGCCAGCAGTTCGACGATCAGCGCCAGCATCGCGCCCTTGACGCCGCCCGCGGGCAGCATGCTGCCCGCCAGGCCGGCCTTGGGGTCGGTGGTGGGCTGGCCGTCGGCGTCCAGCGCCCAGCCCAGCGGAATGGGCTGGTTGTCGCGGGCCGCGATCATGAGCTTGCCGCGCGCGACCTGCGATAGCGACAGATCGATCACCAGCCGCGCGCCGCCGCGCCGCGGAAACACGGCGGCGATGGGGTTGGTGCCGAACAGCGGCCGCTTGCCGCCCCAGGCGGGCATGGCGGCGGGCGAGTTGCTCAGCGCCAGCCCCACCATTCCCAGGTCGGCCAGGGCTTCCAGGTGGTAGCCGGCTTCGCCGAAGTGGTGGCTGTTGCCGACGCCGATGAAGGCCACGCCATGTTCGCGGGCGCGCAGGCCGGCCTGTTCTATCGCCATTGCGCAGGCGGGAAAGGCCAGTCCGGAACCGGCGTCGATCAGCGCCGCGCCGCCGCGCTCATGCACGATGCGCGGCACCGCCGAACCGATGGCGCGGCCGGCGCGCAGGTGTCCGGCGTAGAAAGGTACGCGCGACAGGCCATGGGAGCTGAGCCCCTGGCTTTCGGCGAAGACCAGCGCGCGCGCCGTGCTGTCCGCCATGGCGGCATTGGCACCGGCGGCGGCCAGGCCCGCCGCGGCCAGGAGTTGCAATTCGTCCAGATAGATGTGAGCCATATCCTTCTCTTCAAGGGCGGGCGCCGGGCCGTGTGGCTTCATCGGTCGCCGCCCGTAAGCGCCATTGTCACACCGGCGGCCACCATGTCGGAAACCCGGGTGTTGGCTTCCTGCGTCAGTCCGGCGATGTGCGGCGTCAGGATCAGGTTGGGCGCGTCCGCCAGCGGGCTGCCCGCAGGCAACGGTTCCTGTTCGAACACGTCCAGCGCGGCGCCGCGCAGATGGCCCGTCCGCAATGCGTCGGCCAGCGCGGCTTCATCCACGATGCCGCCGCGCGAAGTGTTGATCAGCACCGCGCCCGGACGCATGCGCGCGATGCGGCCGGCGTCCAGCAGCCGCCGCGTGCCGGGCGTGAGGGGCAGGTGCAGAGTGACGGCATCGGCCTGGGCCAGCAGTTCGTCCAGCGGCATGGCGGTGACGCCGGTTTCCCGCCAGGCGGGATGGTCCGGCGGCAGCGCGGCGTCGCAGCCGGCCACGCGCATGTCCAGCCCTTGCGCCAGGCGGGCCGTCAGCCGGCCGATGCCGCCGAAGCCGACGATGCCCAGTGTGCGTCCGTGCGCTTCCAGGCCCTGCGAGAGCGCGTTGCGGGGCCATGCGCCCGCCGCGACCTCGGCTGTCGACGCATAGGCGCCGCGCAACAGCATCAGCACCGTGCCGACGACGTACTCGGCCACGGCGCGCGCATTGGCGCCGGTGGCGGGTATGACCGCAATGCCGCGCGCGGCGCAGGCCTCCAGGTCGATGTTGTCCAAGCCCACGCCCAGGCGGCCCACGGTCCGCAGCCGCGGAGCCGCCTGCAGCAGGGCGGCGTCCACCTTGCTGCGGTTGCGCACGATGAGGCCGTCGGCCTCGGCCACGGCCGCCAGCAGGGCGTCGCGCTGTTCCACCAGTTCAGGCGCGTACCGCACGTTGAACCGCTGGCGTAGCGCGTCGACCGCGGGCGCGTCCATGAACTCGGAGATGAGGATATGCATGGGCAGGGATTCCACTTTGGTCAGGCGATCTGGATGTTGGCGTCGCGGATGATCTTGGCCCAGCGGTCCACCTCGGATTTCAGGTAGGCGCCGAACTCCGCGGGGCCGCGCGGCTGCGGCACGAAGCCCAGCTGCAGCAGCGCCTGCTTAATGGCGGGTTGCGAGACCTGCCGCACGATGGCGTCGCCGATGCGTTGCACCAGTTCGGGCGGCGTGCCCGCCGGCGCCAGCACGCCGGTGAAGTTCTCGACGATCAGGTCGGGCAGGCCGGCCTCCTTCACGGTGGGCACGTCGGGCAGATCGGCGCTGCGTTCGCGGGTAGTGATGGCAAGCGCCCGCAAGGAACCGTTCTTCACGTGCGCCAGCGATTCCGGATAGTTGGAGAACACCACGTCCAGGTGGCCGCCTATCAGGTCGGTGAGGGACGGCGCGCCACCCTTGTAGGGGATGTGCATCATCGGCACGCCGGTGAGCTTCTGGTAGAGCGCCAGCGTCAGGTGCGGCGGCGTGCCGTTGCCGCTGGACCCCGCCGACAGCGACTTCGAGCGGGCCGCCTTCGCCAGGTCGGCCATGCTCTTGATGTCGCTCTTGGCGTTGACCACCACCATGATGGGCGAGGACGCCAGTCCCGCCAGCGGCGTCAGGTCGCGGGTCAGGTCGTAGCCCGCCTTGCCGGCAAAGAGCGTGGCGTTGGCCGCGTGCGATAGCGTGATCGCCAGCCAGGTGTAGCCGTCGGGAGCCGCGTGCGAGACGTGGGCCGCGCCGATGTTGGCGCTGCCGCCAGGCTTGTTTTCCACCACCACGTTCCAGCGCTCGGCGTCGCTCAGGGCCTTGCCGACCTGGCGCGCGGCCACGTCGGTCAGGCCGCCGGGCGGGAAAGGCACCACATAGTTGATCGGCCGTTCCGGCCAGGCCTTCTGCGCCAGGGCGCGCTGCCACGGCGCCAGGGCACAGAGGCCGGCGGCGCCCAGGGCGGCGAGCAGGCGCCGGCGTTGCGCGGCGTCGGGATGGTGATCGTGTTCGCTGTTCATCTGTCTTCCTCCTTGGGTGGCGCCCGGGTAGGAATGCAACCGCCTGTGCTGCCGTGGCGGAATGCCGCCCGGGTCTGCTGGTGTTGTTTTGAGACGATGCTGCGGGGATGCTGGGCGGCAGGACGGCGCGTCCGCAATCCTGCTTGCGGACGCGCCGTTGCCAGGGACGACAGGCGCGATTAAGCGCTTTCGAAGATGCGGGTCAGGACGAATTCGCGGTGGCCCAGCGCTTCGGCCGCGGTCCAGCGGCCGTTGGCGGTGGCCAGCATGCATTCCAGCAACTTGTCGCCGGCCTGGTTCAGGTCGATTTCGCGTTGCAGCAGGCCGCTGGTGTCCACGTCTATGTGCTCGGACATGGTGCGCACCGTGCGCGGATTGGCGCAGATCTTGATGACCGGCAGGATGGGGTTGCCGATGACGTTGCCCTGGCCGGTGGGGAAGAAATGCACCGCGTAGCCCGAGGCCGCGCACAGGGTCACCATTTCGGCGGCGGCGGAGGACGAGTCCATGAACCACAGGCCGGGGCCGTCGGGGATCTCGGCCTTGTCGATCACGCCGTCCACGCGGCATTGCTTGCCGATCTTCTGGATATTGCCCAGGGCCTTTTCCTCGATGGTGGTCAGCCCGCCCGCGATATTGCCCTTGGTGGGCTGGGATTCCGACAGGTCGCTGGTCTTCCAGCGGTCGATCATGGCCTGGTAGCGGTTGAACATGAACATGAAGCGTTCGCGCACCGCGTCGTTGGCGCAGCGCTCAGCCACGATGTGTTCGCCGCCGGTCAGCTCCGAGGTTTCGCCGAAGACCAGTGTGGAGCCCAGCCCGTAGAGCTTGTCGAAGGCGTTGCCCACGGTGGGGTTGGCGCCACAGCCGGAGGTAGTGTCGGACTCGCCGCATTTGGTCGACACCCACAGGTCGGCGATGGGGCACTCGCTGCGCGTCAGGGCCGTGGCGTAGTGCACGAATTCCTTGGCGCAGCGCGAGGCGCGCATGATGGTGTCATGGTCGCCGTGCAGTTCGATGCTGAAGCCCATGACCGGCTTGCCGGTGGCGGCGATGCCGTCCACCACGCGCTTGGTCCAGCCTTCCTCGATGCCGATCACCACCACCGCCGCGACGTTGGGATTGCAGCCGGTGCCGATCAGGGTGCGGAAATGCAGTTCCAGGTCCTCGCCGAACTGCAGCCGGCCATAGGGGTGAGGCAGGGCCAGCGTGCCCTTGATGTTGTTGGCCACGGCTTCGGCCGCGGCGTTGGAGATGTCGTCCACAGGCAGGACGATGACGTGGTTGCGGACGCCGACGCGGCCGTTGTCGCGGCGGTAGCCCTGGAAGGTGGTCGAAGCGTTGATGATGGACATGGTGGATTCCTGTGCGGGGTGGAGGGCTTACCAGCGCTTGGTCTTGATGTTGTGCACATGGGCGTGCTGGCCGGCCTGGATGGGCTCCACCACGCGGCCGATGTCGACGCCGTACTTGAAGACGGTGTCGCCCACGGCCATGTCCTTCATCGCCACTTTGTGGCCGATGGGGATGTCCTGCGAGGCGCGCACGTGGATGATCTTGTCTTCATCCATGATCCAGGCGTTGAGTTCCGTTCCGGCGGTGACTCCTTCCACCACGGCGACAGCCACCGTGTCCTTGGCATCGTGCAATACGGCGTGAATCATTTGTCTTCCTCTTTTGGGCTGGGAGCGCAGGGCGCGGATCACTACGGCCAGGAAATCTTAGGACCCGGCTTCGCTCATGTCAACTAAATCATATATATGAATTGTATGACTTGAGCAGGTTCCGTCCCCGCCGCTACACTGTGGGCTCCTGATTGATGCGATGCACCCATGAATACCAGCCTGTCCTCGACCGTGCCTTTGGGCAGTCCCTTGTACGCGCAGGTCAAGCAGGCCGTGCTGGCCGCGCTGGCGCAGGGCGAATGGAAGCAGGGCGAGGCGATCCCGCCCGAGAAGCTGCTGGCGGAACGCTTCGGCGTATCCATCGGCACCTTGCGCAAGGCCATTGACGAATTGGCGGCCGAGAACATCCTGGTGCGCCATCAAGGCCGCGGCACCTACGTGGCCGTGCATACGCGCAATCACCATTTCTTCAAGTTCTTCCGCATCGTGCGCCAGGATGGCGACAAGTCCTATCCCGCGACCGAACTGCTGCGCTTTCGCCGGGTGCGCGCGTCGGCCATCGCGCGCGAGAAGCTGAACCTGGCGGCCGGCGCCATGGTGTTCGAATTCCTCAACGTGCTGTCGCTCAATGGCGACGTGGTGATGATGGACGAGATCTGCCTGCCCGAATCATGCTTTCCGGGCATGACCGAGGAGCATCTGCGCGACCGCGCCAGCACGCTTTACGCGCTGTACCAGGACGTCTTCGGCGTGAATGTGATTGCCACCGACGAGCGGCTGCGCACCTGCGTGGCCGAACGCGCGCAGGCGCGGGCGCTGGGCGTGGCCGAAGGCAGCCCTCTGCTGGAGATCCGCCGCGTGGCGTTTTCCTACAAGCGGCAGGCGGTGGAATGGCGCATATCGCGGGTCAACACCGAGCGCTACGAGTACCTGGGCCAGGAGCCCTGGGAGGCTGGCGCCTGAAGGTCCGGCGCATGCGGCCGGCTGACCGGCGATGCCGCCCGCCATTGCGGCGCGCTTGAGCAGTGCTAGAATTCCTGCCGCAGTACAAAATTTTTCGGCGCCGATTTGCCTGATCCGCTTGCGGGCGCCTTCCAATAAATCCAGCTAAAGAGGTCCGTATGACCACTCCTGCCCAGAATTTGGCCGGTGATTCGGCCAGCGGGTTCATACCCGCACCCGTCACGACTTCCGATGCCGTTGATCCCGGTTCGGTCGGCCTCGTCGCTCCCACCTTCATCCGTTTCGATGAGCCCCTGCCTTTGCAGAGCGGCCAGTCGCTGGCCGCCTACGAACTGGCGGTCGAGACCTATGGCACGCTCAACGCCCAGCGCAGCAACGCGGTCCTGATCTGCCACGCGCTGAACGCCTCGCACCACGTGGCCGGCCAGGCGGCCGACAACCCCAGCGATGTGGGCTGGTGGGACAACATGGTGGGTCCCGGCAAGCCGGTGGACACCAACATCTACTTCGTGATCGGGGTCAATAACCTGGGCTCCTGCTTCGGCTCTACCGGCCCGGCCAGCATCAATCCGGAAACCGGCAAGCCCTGGGGCGCCGCTTTCCCGGTGCTGACCGTGGAGGATTGGGTGCGGGCGCAGGCCAGGGTTGCCGACCATTTCGGCGTCGACCGTTTCGCGGCGGTGATGGGCGGATCGCTGGGCGGCATGCAGGCGCTCAGCTGGGCCATCACGCTGCCGGACCGCGTGGCCAATTGCGTGGTCATCGCCAGCACGCCGCGCCTGTCGGCGCAGAACATTGGCTTTAACGAGGTCGCGCGCCGCGCCATCATCACCGATCCGGATTTCCACGGCGGCGACTACTACGCGCAAGACACGGTGCCGCGCCGCGGCCTGTCGGTGGCGCGCATGATCGGCCACATCACCTATCTGTCCGATGACGACATGGCCGAGAAATTCGGCCGCGCCCAGCGCGCCCCGGCGGAGAATGGCGCCTACCACTACGGCTACGACGTCGAGTTCGAGGTGGAGTCGTACCTGCGCTATCAGGGCGAGAAATTCACCCGCTATTTCGACGCCAATACCTATCTGCTGATCACGCGCGCGCTGGACTACTTCGATCCCGCGCGCACCACCGGCGGCGACCTGGCCCGCGCGCTGGCGCCGGCCAAGGCCGATTTCCTGCTGGTGTCGTTTTCGACCGACTGGCGCTTTCCGCCGGAACGCTCGCGCGAAATCGTGCGCGCGCTGCTGAAGAACGCCAGTCCGGTGACCTACGCCGAGATCGACGCGCCGCATGGCCATGACGCCTTCCTGCTGGAAGACGCGCGCTACCATGCCGTGGTTCGCGGCTATTACGAACGCATCGCGCGCGAGCTCGGCCTCGGCGATGCCGCCCAGACCGAAGGACGCGCCGCATGACGCCCGTGACTCCCCGCCCCGCGCTCAACGTCCTGCGGCCCGACCTGGCGCGCATCGCCAGCTGGATCGAGCCCGGCAGCCGTGTCCTGGACCTGGGCTGCGGCGACGGCGCGCTGCTGGCGCATCTGCGCGATCACCGCCAGGTGCGGGGCGCCGGCGTGGAACTGGACGACAACTGCGTCATCGCCTGCGTGCGGCGCGGCGTCGAAGTGATCCAGCAGAACCTGGAAGACGGGCTGGCGCTGTTCGACGACAAGCAGTTCGACACCGTGGTGTTGTCGCAGACCCTGCAGTCCATGCACCGCACCGAGCACATCCTGCGCGAAATGGCGCGGGTGGCGCGCTTCGGCGTGGTGTCGTTCCCCAACTTCGGCTACTGGCCGCACGGCTGGGCCATCCTGCGCGGCCGCATGCCGGTGACGGGCCAGATGCCCTACCAGTGGTACAACACGCCGAACATCCACCTGTGCACGCTGCGCGACTTCGAGCAATTGGCCGGCGAGGTGCGCCTGAGCATTCTTGAACGCGCCACCTTCAACGAAGGGCGCGAGGTGAAATTGCTGCCCAGCTGGCGCAGCACCTTGGCGGTGTACCGTTTCGCGTCGCCCTGACATTCCGACACGCATCCTGCCTGCAGCGCGGGCGCAGAGGCCCTAAAATGCCGCAAGCCTGCGGCCGCTAGCGGCGCGCGGGCGCGTTTCAGGAGATCGTCATTACCGCTGTATCCAACGTCTACACCAGCCCCCGCGTGGCCCCCTTGCTGGTCCTGGGCTTTGCCAGCGGATTGCCGTTGGCCCTGACCAGCGGCACCTTGCAGGCCTGGGCCACGGTGGAAAACGTGCCGCTGCAGCAGATCGGTTTCCTGACCCTGGTGGGCAGCGCCTATACCCTCAAGTTCCTGTGGGCCCCGCTGGTGGACCGCTATGCGCCGCCCCTGCTGGGCCGGCGCCGCGGCTGGATGCTGCTGACCCAGTTGCTGCTGGCCGTGGCCATCATGGCGATGGGCGCCTTGTCGCCGTCGTCGACGCTGCAGACCCTGGCCCTGCTGGCCGTGCTGGTGGCCTTTCTGTCGGCCACGCAGGACATCGCTTTCGACGCCTATTGCACCGACGTACTGCGCAAGGATGAGCGTGGCGCCGGCGCGGCCATCAAGGTCATGGGCTACCGGCTGGCCATGATCGTGTCGGGCGGGCTGGCGCTGATCCTGGCGGACCAATGGATAGGCTGGGGCAATACCTATGTGCTGATGGGCGGCCTGATGCTGCTGTGCGCGCTGGCGACGTTCTGGGCGCCCGAGCCCGAGCACGTCGCGCGCCCGCCGCGCACGCTGCGCGAGGCCGTGGGCGAGCCGCTGCGCGAGTTCTTCACGCGGCGCGGGGCGCTGGCGGTGCTGCTGCTGATCGTGCTGTACAAGCTGGGCGACGCCTTCGCCGGGGCGCTGTCCACCACCTTCCTGATCCGCGGCGCGGGCTTCACGCCGACGGAAGTCGGCACGGTGAACAAGGTGCTGGGCCTGGCCGCCACCATCATCGGCGCGCTGGCAGGCGGATCGCTGATGTCGCGCTGGGGCCTGTACCGCTCGCTGATGGCCTTCGGTCTTTTGCAGGCGGTATCGAACCTGGCGTATTGGCTGATTGCCGTCAGCCCCAAGAACCTCTGGCTGATGGCCGCGGGCGTGGGTATCGAGAACCTCTGCGGCGGACTCGGTACGGCGTCCTTCGTCGGCCTGCTGATGGCGCTGTGCCGCCAGCAGTTTTCGGCGACCCAGTTCGCGCTGCTGTCGGCGTTGTCCGCCGTGGGTCGCACCTATCTGGCGGGGCCGCTCACGCCGCCGCTGGTCGAGGCCATGGGCTGGCCAGGCTTTTTCCTGCTGACCGTGGTCATTGCGCTGCCCGGCCTGGTGCTGCTGCATCTGCTGCGTGGCACGATAGAAACCATGGAAAAGCAGGGCGAGGAAGCGTAGGGGCAAGCACAAGAGCCCCACAAGCAAAAAAAACGGCGCCGAGGCGCCGTTTTTTTTATGCCCTGACCGGGTTACTCCTCGCCGAGCAGGCGGACGATCAGCACGTCGCTGGGCAGGGATTCCAGTAGCCGTTCGGCCACGCTGCCGATGGCGGTGCGCAGGATGCCGGTGCGGCCGTGGGTGCCGGTCACGACCAGGTCGGAACGGTGGTTGAACGAGTACTCCGACAGCACGGTTTCCGGCTGGCCGCATTCGAGCACCACCTTGGGGGCGGCAACCTGGGCCAGTTCGGGCGTTTCGGCGATGAACTCCTGGGCGCTCTGTTCGGCGGCGTGATAGAAGCTGCGCGTGATGGCATCTTCCGGCGCTTTCTTGCCCTGGAAGGGGATGTCATAGGAGTGGAACAGCGTCAGCTCCGCATTCGGCACCAGTTGCAGCGCGGCGCGCAAGGCCTGGCGCGAACCGGCGGAGAAGTCGGTGGCGACCAGCACGTCGCGGTAG
Organism: Achromobacter sp. FW305-C-30-7; assembly: GCF_058783105.1. Classification (NCBI taxonomy): domain Bacteria; kingdom Pseudomonadati; phylum Pseudomonadota; class Betaproteobacteria; order Burkholderiales; family Alcaligenaceae; genus Achromobacter; species Achromobacter sp. FW305-C-30-7. Next base: position 566,565 of record NZ_JBYSYI010000005.1, read on the forward strand.
GGGCGGCGCGGACGGGTCTTGACCACCAGCACCGGTTGGCGCGCCTGGCGGGCCAGCTTTTCGACCGTGGTGCCCAACAGCAGGCGGCCCAGCGTTTCATCGCGGGCGGTGCCGGTGACGATCAGCGAGCAGCCGTAGCTGTCGGCGGTTTCCATGATGCGGACCAGCGGATCGCCGCTGACGACCACCACTTCGGTCGGCACGTCGGCCGCCGCCAGGTCTTCGGCCAGCTCGCGCTCGGCCAGCGCCTTGTGGTCCGTCGACAGGCGCCGCCATACCGGCGTGGTCAGGCGGGCCGGCGTGGCATGGGATTCCATGACATGCAGGACGATGAGCTTGGTGCCAAGTTCCTTGGCCAGTTGCAGCGCGCGGTCCAGGGCGCGGTCGCCGCGCGCGCTCAGGTCGGTCGCCAACAGGATGGGGCCAGTTTGCTGTGTCATACGTTCTCTCCCGGTTGTGGCCAGATCGCCGACTCCCGCATGCGCGCGTTCCAGCCGTTCCGCCCTAACGGGCTATATCCCCATTGTCCCGCGGCCTCGCGGATGGGGACTTGATAGATATCAACGCAAAGTCGAGGGTAAGGGATGGCGCGGATGCAGGCAATGGCCGCCGCGGCGTGCCGGCTTAATACAATGGGGGCCAGTCCAACTTTCCCGCGCCCCATGTTCCCGGATCTGTCGCCCACCCTGCTGCACACGCTGTACCTCGTCGCCATCGTGGCGGAAGCGATGACCGCAGCGCTTTCCGCCGGCCGCCGCGACATGGACTGGATGGGCGTCTGCATCATCGCCTGCGTGACGGCGCTGGGCGGGGGCTCGCTGCGCGATGTGCTGCTGGGGCACTACCCCCTGACCTGGGTGGTCCACCCGGAATACCTGTGGATGACGGCGGGCGCGGCGATCATCACCGCCTTGATCGCGCCGGTCATGCGGCGCCTGCGCAGCGTGTTCCTGCTGGCCGACGCGCTGGGCCTGGTGGCGTTCACGGTCATCGGCTGCCAGGTGGCGCAGGTGATGCAGCTGCCGGTCACCGTGGTGCTGATCAGCGGCATGATCACCGGCTGCGCCGGCGGGGTGCTGCGCGACGTGCTGTGCAACGAGGTGCCGCTGCTGTTCCGCAAGGAACTCTATGCCAGCGTGTCCTTCGTGACCGGCGGCCTGTACCTGGGTTCGCAGGCGCTGGGCCTGTCCGCCAATGCCGCGGTGCCGATTGCGCTGGCCGCGGGCTTGGCGGTGCGCCTGCTGGCCCTGCGCTTCAATTGGCAGATGCCGAAGTTCGTATATCGGGACGACTGGGACTGACAGCCGGGGCGGCATGGCGCTCTGCAACAATTTTCTTATTTATGTTTCAAGAAATTTCTAGTATCTTCACAATGTCTCATACCATGCATTGCGCAGTACAAGGGGAGCCGATTGGACATCAAAGCGCCCGCCACGATTCCGTATTTCCTGCAGGAACAGATTCGTGAATTGATCGTGGACGGCACCATCCGGCCCGGCCAGCCGCTGCGCGAACAGGAGCTGGAGCAGCGTTTCGGCACCAGCCGCAGCCCGATCCGCGAAGCGTTGCGCCTGCTGGAATTGAGCGGCCTGGTCACGCACATCCAGCGCAAGGGCTTCCGCGTCACTCTCTACACCGAAGCGCAGATCCGCCATCTGTACCTGTTACGTGCTGAGCTGGAAGCCTATTGCCTGCGCCAGGCGGCGGAGGTCGACGATCTGGCGCCGCTGCTGGCCGAGCAACGCGGTCATGACGCGGCCATCGCGGCGGCGCTGGCCGCGGGCGATGCGCAAGCGGCGATCGGGGCGGCGTGCGAGTTCTATCTGGCCGCGGCCCGCAGCACGGGCAATACCCCGCTGGCCAGCATGCTCAGCAAGCTTTACGAACAGATCGAGCCGCTGCGCTACCTGCTGGCCAGGCAAGCGATGCCGTTCAGCGGGATCCAGGTATGCACCCGCGGCGTGATCGAGGCGCTGGCCGTTCGCGATGTCGAGCGCGCGATCGACATGACGCGCAGCTATCTGGCGGATGTGCTGCCTGGCGTGCTGGAGGCTTATCGCCATGCCGCGCAGCAGGACGGGGAAGAGCCGGCGCCGCGCTACGGCCGCGCCTGAGCTGATCGCGCCTGAGCCGGCTGCGCCTATGCCGGCCACGCCTAGCCGGCCGCGCCTATGCCCTCGGGGGTGTGCGGACTTCGATGCCCGCCTGCTCCAGCGCCTTGCGGATGCCGTCGGCGAAGATCAGCGCGTTCGGCTGGTCGCCGTGGATGCAGAGCGTATCCGCCTGCACCGGCACGTCCTTGCCGTCGACCGAGCGCACCTTGCCTTCGCGCACCATGCGCACCACCTGCGCCACCGCCTGATCCAGGTCTTCGATCATCGCGCCCGCACGGCTGCGCGGCGTGAGCGAGCCGTCGTCCTGGTAGGAGCGGTCGGCAAAGACCTCATTGGCGGCGGCCAGGCCGATGGCGCGGGCCGCGTCGATCAGCTTGCTGCCCGCCAGCCCGTACAGGATCAGCGTGGCGTCCACGTCCTTGACGGCCTGGCAGATCGCGCGCGCCAGGCCTTCGTCCTTGGCGGCCATGTTGTAGAGGGCGCCGTGCGCCTTGACGTGGTGCAGGCGGGCGCCTTGCGAGGCGGCCACGCCGGCCAGCGCGCCGATCTGATAGACCACGATGTCGTAGGCTTCGTCGGGACTGATCTGGATGACACGGCGGCCGAATCCGGCCAGGTCCTGCAGGCTGGGATGGGCGCCCAGCGCCACGCCGCGCGCCAGCGCGGCGGCCACGGTCTTGCGCATGGTGGCCGGATCGCCGCCATGGAAGCCACAGGCGATGTTGGCGGAGCTGACGAACTGCAGCACCGCCGCGTCGTTGCCCATGGTCCAGGCGCCATAGCTTTCGCCCATGTCGCAGTTCATGTCGATGCGGGTGGTCATGGCAAATTCCTTTCTAGGCAAGGAGCGCGCGCAACGGCGTCAGCGCATCTTGCAATTGCGTGAAGGCGCGTTCGCGCTCGCCGTCCAGGCGCTGCGCTTCTTCCAGTTCGATCAGCTGGAAACGCAAGGTCTGGCCGGGCGCGCACTGCGCCAGGACCGGCAGGTCCACGGTGGCGATCTGCGCGATCTTGGGATAGCCGCCGGTGGTCTGGCGGTCGGCCATGAGGATGATGGCCTCGCCGCCCGAGGGCACCTGCACGGTGCCGAAGCAGGCCGCTTCCGACAGCATCTGGCGTGGCTGGCTCATGGACAGCCCCGGGCCCAGCAGGCGGTAGCCCATGCGGTCCGACTGCGGACTGATGCGGAATTCCGCGCCGCCGCCGAAGGCCTGGCGGGTGGCGCCGGAGAATTCCTCCCAGTGCATGCCCGGCAGGAAGCGGATGAACTCGCGGCGTTTGGCGCCCAGCGCCGCCGGCAGATACACGCGCTGGTTCCACAGCGCTTCCTGCAAGGCGTCCAGATCGCGGCTGGCGGCCAGCGGCGCATGCAGCGGCACCTGGTCGCCCTTGGCCAGCGCGCGCCCCTGGAAGCCGCCGAAGCCGCTGCGCAGGTAGGTGCTTTCACTGCCCATGACGCGCGGCAGCGCAAAGCCGCCGTGCAGCGCCAGATAGCCACGTACGCCCACGGCCGGCCTGGCGCCGAAGGCCAGCGTGTCGCCGGCCCGCGCCACCAGGGGGCGGTGGACCGGGATGTCCTGGCCGTTGAGCGTGGCGCCGAGGTCGGCGCCGGCCAGGGCGAAGCAGGCCGCCGCGTCAAAGCGCAGGGTCGGACCCGTCAGGGTCATTTCCAGCGTGGCGTGTTCGTCCTGGTTGCCGGCCAGGGCGTTGGCCAGGCGGTGCGCGCGCTCATCCATGGCGCCGGCAGCCGGGATGCCCTGGTGCTGGTAGCCCTCGCGGCCGCGGTCCTGGAAGCTGGACAGCATGCCGGGCTTGATCACGGTCAGGCTCATGGCCGGGCTCCCCGGATGCGGTCGAACTCCTCGGAGCTGATGGGCACGAAGCGGACCGAGTCGCCGGGTTGCAGCAAGGCGGCGGGTTCGCGGGCCGGGTCGAACATGGTGAGCGGGGTGGCGCCGATGATGTTCCAGCCGCCGGGAAGCCGGTTCGGGTAGATCACGGTCTGGCGGTTGGCGACCGCCACTGCGCCGGCAGGCACGGCGGTGCGCGGCGAGGCGCGGCGCGGGATATTCAGTTTTTCGTCGTGCACGCCCAGGTAGGCGTGGCCGGGCGCGAAGCCCAGCATGAAGACCATGCTGCGGGGCTGGCTGTGCAGCTGGATGACGCCTTCAGGGGTGAGGCCGGCGGCTTCGGCCACCTCGGCCAGGTCGGGGCCGTGTTCGCCGCCGTAGCAGACCGGGATGTCGATCTCGCGTCCGCCCAGGGTGTCCGCGGCGATGCCTGCGGACAGCAGTTGTCCGATGCGTTCGGCCAGTTGCGTGTACGTGGGGCCGCCGCTGGCGCCGGGACGGTAATGCACCGCCACCGCGACGAACGATGGCACCACGTCGGTCACGCCGGGAAGCCGCGCGTCGCGCAGCTTCCCGGCCGCGGCCAGACAGGTCCGGCCCACGGCCGCGTCGATCTGGTCGCCAAAGGAAATAATCAGGCAGCGGTCACCCTGAGGCAGGATGCGCCAGGAGGTTTCGGCCGGAGAAGGAGGTTCTGAAATTGCGTTCAACGACACGAAACCTGTAGAGACGGATTACTTGGCGAACAGGGAATCCATGTTCTTGAACGCCTTGAATTCCAGCGCGTTGCCCGACGGATCCAGGAAGAACATGGTGGCTTGTTCGCCCACTTCACCCTTGAAGCGGATGTAGGGCTCGATGACGAATTCGGTGCCGGCGTCGGTCAGCCGCTTTGCCATCGCTTCCCATTGTTCCATGGAAAGCACGGCGCCGAAATGGCGCACCGGCACATTGTGCGAATCCACGGCGCTGGTGGCCTTGTGGCCGCATTCGCTGGGCGCCAGGTGGGCGACGATCTGGTGGCCGTAGAAGTTGAAGTCGATCCATTCGGGCGAGCTGCGGCCCTCCGGACAGCCCAGCTTTTCGCCATAGAAGGCGCGGGCTTCGGCCAGGTCGCGGACCGGGAAGGCGAGGTGGAACGGTGGCAGGTTGGTTTGAGCGGTCATGGAAGGCTCCGGGTCGGGCAAAAGAAAATGATCAATCAGATTGCAGGCCATCGCAAGACTGCGCAGGCCTGGCATCAGCGCTTAGTTTAAGTATTGTTTTTTTGATTGAAAAACGATATTTTTCGTGTCTTAGCATCGAAATTATTGATCGTGATCAAAGAGTTCAAAACCTTTCTGGCTGTGGCGCGGGACGGCACTTTCACCGGTGCCGGCGCTCAATTGGGGCTGACCCAGTCGGCGGTCAGCGCCCAGATCAAGCGCCTGGAGGAATACCTGGGCGTGGCGCTGTTCGACCGCAGCGCCCGCGCGGCCGTGCTGAACCTCCATGGGCGCGAGATGCTGCCGCAGGCCGAGGAACTGGTGGCGATGGCCGAGCGCATGGCGGCCGCGGCCGGCGCAGGACATGTCAGCGGATCGCTGCGCATCGGCGCGATTGCCTCGGTGCAGCAGCATCTGTTGGCGCAGGCGCTGGGAGAGTTCCGGGCGGGCTATCCCGACGTGCGGGTGCGGATCGTGCCTGGCGTGTCGCTGTCGCTATTGGGGCAGGTGGACGCGGGCGAAGTGGATATGGCGCTGCTGATCCGGCCTCCGTTCGCCTTGCCACCAGAATTGGGCTGGCAGCCGCTGCTGCGCGAGGAAATGGTGCTGGCGATGCCGGAATCGATGGCGCGGGCTCCTTGGCGCGAGCTGCTGGCCACCCAGCCGTTCATCCGCTACGACCGGGCCTCGTTCGGCGGACGGGGGGTGGATCTGTTCCTGAAAAAGCAACGCATCACGGTGCACGAGGCGGTGGAACTCGACGAGATCGAGGCCATCGCCAACCTGGTGCGGCACGGCCTGGGGGTGGCGCTGCTGCCGCGCTTGTTGGGGCTGGATCTGGCGGGCTTGCGCCTGGTGTCCCTGGACGAGGCGGCCTTCCACCGCGAGATCGGCATCATCGGGCGGCTGCCGTTCGATGCCGCGAGCGTTAGGGGCAAGATGGCGGAATGCCTGGTCCGCGCGGCCTCGGCTGCCGATGGCGCGCATCGTCCGGCCCGCTAGTTTTTCTTACGCTTGCGCCATAGGTAGAGACCGCTGCCCAGGACCACGATCGTGATCAGGTCCAAGGCGGCCCAGATCAGCTTCAGCGGCAGGCCGGCGGTGTCGCCATAGTGCAGCGGCCGCGAGAATTGCAGTACGCGCAGGTACCAGGGCATCTCGAGCACCGCCGTCAATTGGCCCGTACGCGCGTCCACCAGGACACCGTCGAAGAGATGGGCGGCCAGCGGGGTTTCACCCTTGGCCCACAGCAGGTAGTGCTGCGGCAGGCCCAGGCCCGCGTCCGGGAAGCGCAGGGACTCCACCACGCGGCCGGGGACGGCAGCCCGCGCCGTAGCGTAGGCCTGTTGCGCCGAGGCCAATTGCGACGGGCCGGCGGGCGGATGGCCGTCGGTCGTCGCCACCGCGGCCTGGACGTCGTGGGACAGCCAGTAGCGGAAGAGCGGCACCGCCAGTTCGTGGATGGCGCCTGTGACGCCCATCATCAGCGCCCAGACCAGCGTGACGATTCCCAGGAGGTTGTGCAGGTCCAGCCACTTCAGGCGCTTGGCGCGCGTGGCGCGGACGGTGCCAAACGGGGTTTTCTTCATGTAGGGGTGATAGAGGACGGCGCCCGATATCACCGCCACCGAGAAGAGCAGGGCCATGAAGCCCAAAAACAGCTGGCCGGGCAGGAGCGCGTAGAGATCGATGTGCAAGCGCGTCATGATGGTCATGGCGCGCGTGCCCAGGCCTTCGTCGGCGCTGTCCACCGATTGCTGCAACAAGCCGCTGCGAGCGTCGTAGTGCAGCTGGATCGAGGATGTTCCGGACGGAGCCTGGTCGCCAGGGGCCAGCGCCAGGATGACGCGGGGCGAGCGGGCGGCCACTTCGACCTCGACGATGCGATGCGCCGGATGATGGTGGAGAGCCTGCGCGATCAGGCCGTCGAGGGCAGGCGCGGACGGGTCCGGCGCGACGCTGGGCCAGGGCGGCGGAGCGTCCAGCCATTCCACGATTTCGTCGTGGAAGATCAAGGGCAGGCCGGAGACGCAGACCACCAGCATGAAGAGGGTACAGACCAGGCTGGTCCATTTGTGGACCAGATACCAGGTCTTGCTGCGCACCGCCCGCGCGGGCGATGCGCTCCCTGCAAGCAGCCGCATCAGAACTCCGCGGTGACGGACAGCAGCAGCGTGCGTGGCGCGGCCACCGTCAGGCCTTCACGCGCGGCCGACAGCCAGTAGTGCTTGTTGAACACGTTCTCCACCGTCGCCCGCAAGGTGACCGGCGTGCGGTTGATATTCATCGCGTAACGCGCGCCCACGTCGAAGCGGGTCCAGGCGGGCAGCTGCTGTGTGTTCGCCGCATCGACATACTGGGTGCTGGTGCGCAGCACGCGCGCCATCAGGGTCAGGCCTTGCGCGAAAGGCGTATCCCATTCCGCCGAGGCGTTGAACTGCCAGCGCGGCACGGCAGGCGCGACGTTGCCGTCGTTGACGCCGCCTTCCGTCTTGGTCAGGACGCCAGCGGTGTAGGCCACGCCGCCCAAGAGCCGGACGTGGCGTGCCGGCTCGCCCTGGATCAGGAATTCCACGCCGCGATTGCGCTGCCTGCCGGATGCCTGGTAGCGCAAGGTAACCGGGTCCAGGTAAGCGCTGGGCTGCTCGATCTGGAACGCGCTCAAGGTGGTTGCGACGGTGCCGAAGTCGTACTTGGCGCCGACTTCATATTGCTTCGAGACGCCGGGCTTGAAGGTCTCGCCTGCGTTCACGGCCTCGGCCGGCGCGGTGCCGCCCTGGCTCAGACCCTCGATGTAGTTGCCGTACAGCGCCAGTTGCGTGGTCGGCCTCACCGTCAGCGCGAACGCCGGGGTGAGTGCGGATTTGCCGTAGTCCGATACGCGTTCGCCGGTCGCGGGGTTGTAGTTCACCGACTGCACGCGCTGCTGGCGCAGGCCGCCGGTCAGCTGCACCGCGCCGTCCATCGCCGAAAGCGTGTCGGCCAGCGCAACGCTGTACAACCGTGTTTCGCTGGTCTTGCCCAGATCGGTGGGCTTGGGGATGTTCGGTTTGGCCAGATCGGCCGGGTCGTACAGGTCGGAGAAAACCGTGGTGGTGGAACGCACGCGCGCCGACGAGTAATCGATGTCGAGGAAGCTGGCCGACAGCACCGGTTCGTGCTTGATCGGGCCGGTATTGAAGCGGCCGCGGATGCCGACCTCGCCGGTCTTGCTCAACAGCCTTTCGTTCAGGCGGGCGGGCACGGAGCCGATCATGCCCGCCGAGTCGAGCATCAGCCAGGTGGTCTGCAGGCTTTCGAAGTCGTGCTTGCGCGCGCCCAAGGCGCCGTACACCGTCCAGTCGTCGGACAGGTCGTACTCGGCGCGCACGTCGCCCGTCCACTCCTTGGCTTTCCAGTAGGTCCAGTCGGGGAAGAAATTGCGTTTCGGGTCCGGTGCATGGCCGATGTCCTCGCCCGAGGGCGGCGGGAATAACAGGCCGCTGCGCGCGTCGGTCACGCGGTTCTGGTAGTTGATGTCGCCTTCGATGCGGAAGCGGTTGCCGCGGTAGTCCAGGCCGAGGGAGATCGCGCCCATGTCCTCGCCGGCGCCGGAGATGTTCATGTCGCCGCCGCTGCGCAGCACGTTCAGGCGTACGCCGGTGCGCTGGTCTTCGCCGAAACGGCGGGCGATATCCGCCTGCAGGCCGAACTGGCTGTTTTCGAGATAGGACAGCGTTACGCGGTTCAAGGGCTCGGCGTCGGCGCGCTTGGGCACCAGGTTGATCGAGCCGCCCACCGAGCCGTACGGCGCCATGCCGTTGAGCAGCGCGTTCGGACCGCGCAGCACCTCGACGCGCTCGATTCCTATCAGCGAGGTGGAGTTGCGGGGGGAAATGCCATACAGGCCGTTATAGGCGACGTCGTAGTTGAACAGCGTGAAGCCGCGGACATTGAATTCGTCCCGACCCGCGCCGCGCGAGTAGGTATTGCGCACCGAGGGGTCGTTGAGCAGTACGTCACCGAGGTTCTGCGCCTGCTGGTCTTCGATCAGCTTGGACGTGTATGAGGTCACGCTGAAGGGCGTATCGAGAAAATCCCTGTCGCCGAGCAGGCCGATCTTGGCGCCGCGCGCGACCTCGCCGCCCGGGTAGGGCTCGTTGTACGCCGCAGTGGCGGAACCGGTCACCAACACGGCGGGCAGGGTGGTTTCAGCGGATACGGGCGCGGGCCGCAGCGAGTAGCCGCCGTCGGCCTGGCGCACGGCTTCCAGACCGGTGCCGTTGAGCAGCTGCCGGAACCCACCATCGACCGTATGGGTGCCGCGTACCCCGGGACTGGTCTTGCCTGCCGTCATGGCTGCCGGCACGCTGAGAAGAATATTGGCCTGATCGGCATAGCGGCTCAATGCGCCCGCCAGAGGGCCGGCGGGGACGTCGTAGGCGCGGACCGAGGGGCTGGCGGCGGCGGGTCCGGCGGCTTGGGCATGGACCGTGCCGACGCCGGCGCCCGTCATCAGGATCGCGCCCAGCAAAGCCTTGCGCGCCACGGCGGCTGGGCGCGGCAATCGGGCAAGGGACGATACGGGGTAGGCAGGTGGCGGCAGGCGGCGCATGGAACGGCTTTCCTTGGAATGGAGTTGGGCAAGGAGAGGTCCACCGTTTACGGGCATGGGGCGTCGGCCGGCCGTCACGGACCGGTATTGCCGTAGGAATGCGGCAAAGGTCGGCGGAGTCCTCTTTCCCTGTTGATCGAACGAACAGGAGAAAAGCGAACCGCGCTGTGAAAATTTCTTCGGGGGTACGCTCACCGGGGGGCCAGCGTTACCCACCATGGCAGTGTGCGCTGGATGCGTATCGGCAGGTCACGGGCGAGCATGGCCAGCGTGCGATCCAAGTCATTGGCCGGGTAGCGGCCGACGACGCGCAGGCCGGCGATGCGGGGATCGACGCCGACATGCCCGAGGTGATAGCGGCCCAGTTCCGCGATGAGATCGGCGAGGGACAGGTTCTCCGCCAGGATCACGCCGCGCGACCAGGCTTCGCGCGCGGGATCGGCCGGGGCCGCCGCGGAGATATCGTCCCCGGTGTAGCGCCGTTGCTCCCCGGCCCGGACGAGAGCATTGCGGCCGGCAAGGTTCTGAATGCCCACCTGCCCGTCATAGACCGCCAACAGGACATCTTCGTCCGTCTGCCGCACCGTGAAACGGGTGCCCAAGGCCTGTGCGCGGCCATAGCGGGTATCGACGAAGAACGGCCGTCGCTGCGTGTCCTGGCCGGTTTCGACCAGGATTTCGCCATCGGCCAGCGTCAACAGACGGCGATCCTGGTTGAAATCGACATTGATGGCGCTGCGGGTATTGAGCCAGACGCGGGTGTCGTCGGCCAGGACAATGTTGCGTTGTTCGCCGACGCCGGTTGCATAGTCGGAGCGCCAGGCGGTCACGATGGCGGGCAAAGGCGTGTGCCGCCAGGCGAGCCAACCCAGGATTCCCGCGCCGCCCAGCGCCAGGACGTGGCCGACGGCCCGGCGGCGCGACGATGGGCGGCGGGAAGCGACCTGTACTGCTTTCTCGGCGGCTTCGCGCTCACCGTCGTTGCGCAGCAGCGTAAAGCGCCGGCTGACCGCCATGACATGCGCCCAGGCGCGGTGGTGTTCCGGCCGAGCATCCAGCCAGCGCTGCCAGTCGACGTGCTGCCTGGAGCCGGCTTCGGCATCCTGCAAAACTGCATACCACTCGGCCGCCGCTTTCAGGCTTTCATAATCCGCTTGGACGGGAAGGGGGCCGTCCGCGAGGACCGGCCGGGGCGGCGCAGGCATGGTCAGGGCCTGCGGATACCGGAGGCAGCCAGCCCGGCGTCGATCAACGCAAGATGCAGCATGGCCTGAGCCAGGTACTTCTGCACCATGCGCATGGACACGCCCATGTGGTCAGCGATCTCGCGGGTGGAAAGCCCATGTATCTGGGCCTGGATGAAGGCTGTGCGTACCTTTTCCGGCAGGCGTCCCAGCCATTCGCCGACTTCCATCAGGGTTTCGATGACCAGCGACTGGTGTTCCGGAGAGGGCGCATGGGCCATGGGTTGCGCGGCAAGGCTTTCCAGCCAGGCTTGCTCCACTTCCCGCCGTCGCCAGAGATCGGTGCACAAGCCTTGCGCCATGGCGCGCAGATAGGCGCGAGCGGCGCCCGCACTGGCAAATCCGTCGGGTGCCGGCCTGATGATCAGGCGCAGGAAGGCGTCGTGTGCCAGGTCGGCGGCGTCAGCGGCGTTGCCCAACTTGCGGCGCAGCCATCCCAGCAGCCAGCCGTGATGATCGCTGTATAGAGCGTGCAGGTCTTGCTGCACGGGGAGATCGGCGGCGGACATCGGGCGGACCCAGGCGCGAAGGTGCGCCGTATTTAGCAGGAGTGGGAATGGTTATCGTTTATAACTGAAGTCTGCCGCATTGCGCAATGCCGATACGCACGGGGATCTGGGTTGGTGTTGGGGCGCGGCAGCAAAAAGGGCCCGCTTGCGCGGGCCCCTTGTCATCTTGGCAACCTTACAGCCGGTCGCAGCGGACCGTGATCGGATGGTCGCGCAAGGTGGTCATGACGATGTCGTTGACTTCGCCTTCCACGTCGGTGATCACGTAGCCGATCTGGCCGCGGGTCTGCAGGGTCTGGCTGACGATGTTCAGGCCGTGCTGCGCCATCAGGTTGTCCAGCGTGCCGAGCGCGCCCGGGGCGTTGCGGTGCACGTGCAGGATGCGCGTGCCGCCGGCCGGCTCCAGATACGGCAGTTCGGGGAAGTTGACCGCGCCCTTGGTGGTGCCGGCCTGCAGGAAGCGCACCAGCTTCTCGGCCACTTCGCGGCCGATGTTCTCTTGCGATTCCTGCGTGCTGCCGCCGATGTGCGGGGTCAGGATCACGTTGGGCAGGCCGATCAGCGGGCTGGCCAGCGGCTCGTCCGCGCCTTTGGGTTCGGTCGGGAACACGTCCAGCGCGGCGCCGGCCAGATGGCCGGACTTAAGCGCGGCGTGCAGCGCGTCAATATCCACCACCGTGCCGCGCGAGGCGTTGATCAGGATGGCGCCACGGCGCATGCGGCCGATGGTTTCCGCGTTCATGATCTTTTCGGTGGTCTTGCCGCCCGGCACGTGCAGGGTCACCACGTCGGCCTGCTCCAGCAGATCGTTCAAGGTGGCGGCGGGCCGGGCATTGCCCAGCGGCAGCTTGGCTTCGACGTCGTGGTAGATGACGCGCATGCCCAGGCTTTCGGCCAGCGTGCTGATCTGCGAGCCGATGTTGCCGTAGCCCACGATGCCGAGCGTCTTGCCGCGGGTCTCGAAGGCGCCCGAAGCGCTCTTGTCCCAGTGGCCCTGGTGCACGCGGGCGTTCTTTTCGGGAATGCGGCGCAGCAGCAGGATGGCTTCGCCCAGCACCAGTTCGGCAACCGAGCGGGTATTCGAGAACGGCGCGTTGAATACCGGAATGCCGCGCTGCATGGCCGCGTCCAGGTCGACCTGGTTGGTGCCGATGCAGAAGCAGCCCACGACGCGCAGGTCGGGGTTGCCGGAAAGCAGGGCGGCATCCAGGTGGGTGCGAGAACGGATCCCCGCCACCTGGGCGCCGCGCAGGGCGTCGCTCAGTTGCGACGCCGGCAAGGAGGCGGCGTGCGTGACGATGTCGGAGTAGCCGGCGGCTTCGAAGACGGCGCGGGCGCTCGGGTGGATGTTCTCGAACAGGACGATTTGTGCCATGACAGCCTGAGGGGTGGGTGAGGAATCCGTTTTATTGATTGTGGCCCATTTTTGCTGCAGTGCAAGGAGTAGCCATTGGGGCGGTGTGGATGAATTGTTTCAGGTGCGCAAACGACTCGGGCATCGCCCGAAAAGGAGCGATGCCCGAACAGGACGTCGAAAACTGCGCTTTAACGATAGGCCTGGAACACCTTGGCGCCGCCCTGCTTGTCGACCAGGACCACGTCGTGCGGCGTCTTGCGGCCGCCGTATTCGGGGCCGTCCATGCCGGGAGAGCCCAGCGGCATGCCGGGCGCGGCCAGGCCGGCAGCGTCGGGCTTTTCCAGCAGCAGGCGGCGCACGTCGCTGGCGGGCACGTGGCCTTCGATCGCATAGCCTTCGACGGCCGCGGTGTGGCAGGAGCCGTAATTGGCCATGCCGGCGTTGCGGCGGATGGGGCCAGTGTCCTGGACGTCGTGGGTGGTGACGGCGAAGCCGCTGTCGCGCATGTGCTTGACCCAGTCTTCACAGCAGCCGCAGGTCGGGGTCTTCCAGACCTCTACCTTGACGGGCGTCTGGGCGGTGGCGAAAGCGGGCGCGCACAGGGCCGCGGCAAGGGCCAGGCGGCGCGTAAGACGGGAAAGATTCATGATGCTCCGTTGCGGGACGAGGTGAATTCAAGCGTACTGTAGAAGAACGGGAGTGACCCCATTCTGTCGTCAACATTACGATTTTGTAATGTTCGCCGTGGACGCGTGGCCTTCCGGCGCGCGCAACGTGATGCCGACCACGGTGCCGTGCGCGCCCGAGGCCGCATCGACCTCGCCGCCGTGCATGCGCGCGATGGCGCGCACGATGGCCAGGCCCAGGCCGTGGCCTTCGCTGCGCGGTGTGCGCGCGTGGGTGGACCGGAAGAAGCGGTCGAAGATGCGGGGCAGGTCGGCGGACGGGATGGGCGCGCCGGGGTTGCGCACTTCCACCCGGGCGCCTGCGGGCGAAGCCGAGCAGGCCAGCACGATCTCGCCGCCGCGAGGCGTGGCCTTGATGGCGTTGGAGATCAGGTTGGCCAACGCGCGCCGCACCAGGCCGGCGTTGGCGGCCACGGTGGCGTCGCCCACGCAGCGCAGGTGCACGCCGCTTTCTTCAAGCATGGCCTCGTAGTATTCGGCCACGCGCCGCGCTTCGGCGGCCAGCGATACCGGCGCCAGGTCCGCGGCCCGTTCGCCGCGGTCGGCGCGCGCCAGGAACAGCATGTCGTTGACCAGGGTCTTCAGGTCTTCCAGTTCTTCGAGGTTGGATTCCAGCGCATCGCGCAGTTCGGCCGCATCGCGCGGCGACGACAGCATGACCTGCGTGCCGTTGATCAGCGTGGCCAGCGGCGTGCGCAGCTCATGCGCCACGTCGGCATTGAAGCCTTCCATCTGTTGATAGGCGGCCTGCAGGCGCTCCAGCGTGCGGTTGAAGGAGCGGACCAGATCATGCAGTTCGCGGTCGGTATCTTCCAGCGGCAGGCGCCGCGCCAGGTTGTCGGGCTGGATGCTGGCGGCCTGTTCGGACAGCCTGCGCGCCGGCGCCATGCTGCGGCGCACGGCCCAGGCCGCCAGCACCACCGTGGCGCCCACCCACAGCGCGCAGATCAGCACCAGCGCGGTGCCGTAGGCATACAGGAACTGGGAGCTGGTGCGCGTGCTGACCGCCACGGTCAACTGCGCGCCGGGCAGGATGCGGTCGTTCATGGCCACCCGCAGGCCGCGCATGCGGCCGCCGTCGGCGGTTTGCAGCACGACCTGCCTGCCGTCGCTGGTCGCCAGCGTCTCGGGGGCGGGGCCGCCGTAAACGGAGCGGCCGTGCGCATCCACGATCCAGATGCCCAGCTGGCCTTGGCCCGTGCGCATCTCGTCGAAGGTGGCGGCCAGGTCGTTCAGGCCGCGGGCGTTGTTCTGCATGTCGATCAGGTGATCGATCAATTCCAGCTTGCCGCTGACCTCGGTGATTTCCTGGCGCTCCACTTCGCGCTTGAGCGCCCAGAACAAAGTGGCTCCCGCCAGGCTGGACACGAGCAGGGCGATGGCGCCCAGCAGCAGGGTCAGCCGCGCCTGCATCGAGCGCACGCGCAGCGGGTTCATGCGGGGCGGCCGTGGGCGGGGCGCGATTCCAGCACGTAGCCCATGCCGCGCACGGTGTGCAGCAACTTGGTGTCGTAGGGGTCGTCCAGCTTGCTGCGCAGCCGCCGCACCGCCACGTCGATGACGTTGGTGTCGCTGTCGAAGTTCATGTCCCAGACCTGCTCGGCCAGGGTGGTGCGCGACAGCACCTGGCCCTGGCGGCGTAGCAGCAAGGCCAGCAGATTGAATTCCTTGGCGGTCAGGTCCAGGCGACGGCCGCCGCGCTGGGCGCGGCGGCGGGCCAGGTCCAGTTCCAGGTCGGCCAGGCGCAGCAGGGTGGGCTCTTGCGAGCGTCCGCGGCGCAGCAGCGCCTGCACCCGCGCCAGCAGTTCCGAAAAGGCGAAGGGCTTGACCAGGTAGTCGTCGGCGCCGCCTTCCAGGCCGCGCACGCGGTCCTCGACCGCGTCGCGCGCGGTCAGCATCAGGATGGGGGTGTCTTTCTGTTCGCGCACCGCGGCCAGCACGCCGAAGCCGTCCACGCCCGGCAGCATCACGTCCAGCACGATCAGGTCGTAGACGCCTTCCAGCGCCAGGTGCAGGCCGTCCACGCCGTCGCGCGCCAGGTCCACGACATGGCTTTGCTCCGACAGCCCCTTCTTCAGGTAGTCGGCCAGTTTGGGTTCGTCTTCGATGACCAGGATGCGCATGGCCGGAAATTTACCATTCGCGCGGCACTTGGGCCTGTGCATGGCAAAGCTGCCTTGCACAGGCTCGGGTGGTTCAGGCCGGGCTGTCGATGGCGATCCGGTCGGGCGGAAAGCGCAGGGCGAACACGCTGCCCTTGCCGGGCTCGCTGGTGATCAGCAGTTCGGCGTCGTGGCGCATGGCGATGTGCTTGGTGATCGCCAAGCCCAGGCCGGTGCCGCCCACCGCGCGCGAGCGGCCGCGGTCGACGCGGTAGAAGCGTTCGGTCAGGCGGGGCAGGTGGCGCGCGGGGATGCCGATGCCGGTGTCCTGCACGCTGTAGCGCGCGCCGCCGTCTTCCTCGCGCTCCCAGCGCACGGTGATGGTGCCGCCGTCGGGCGTGTAGCGCACGGCGTTGGTCAGCAGATTCGACAACGCCGAGGTCAGCTCGGTTTCGGCGCCCAGCACGTCCAGGGATTCGTCGATGTGCCATTCCAGCACATGGCGGCCGCCCGAGAGCGCCTCGATCTGCTGGCGCGCCTTCTGCAGCAGCGCACCCATGTTGACGGCGCGCGGGTCGCTGCCTGGCGAGGACTCCAGCGTCGACAGGGTCAGCAGGTCTTCGACAATGGCCTGCATGCGCTGGGCCTGCTCGTGCATCATGTCGATGTATTGCTCGCGCTGTTCGGCGGGCAGGGCGTCGGCGGGCATGTCGCGCAGCGTTTCCAGAAAGCCCGCCAGCACCGTCAGCGGCGTGCGCAGTTCATGCGAGACGTTAGCCACGAAGTCGCGGCGGGTGGTCTCCAGGCGTTCGATCTGGGTCACGTCGCGCGTGATCAGCAGACGCTGATTGCTGGCGTAGGCGGTCAGCTGCATCATCATCAGCCGCTCCTGGCCCTGTTGGCCCAGGCGCACCAGGATGGGATCGGGCCAGGACGGGCGGTGCGCGTACTCCACGAATTCGGGCGCGCGCAGCAGGTTCAGCAGGTTGTGGCCGCGGTCGGCCGGCAGGCGCAGGCCCAGATGCTGGCGCGCCATGCGGTTGCACCAGTCGATCTGGAAATCCTCGTTCAGGGTCACCGCGCCGTCCGGCAGCGCTTGCGCGGCAGCCAGCATGCCCTGCATGGTGTTCTGGGTTTCGTTCAGTTCACGGGCGCGGGCGCGGGTGTAGCGGTACAGCGGGGCGAGGATGTCGTCCCAGGGACCGACCGACGCGGGCGGCGAGGTGTCCGGGTGGTTGGCCCAGTGGGACACCAGGTGCAGGCGCCAGCTGCGCCAGAGCAGCATGGCGGCCAGCGCGACGGAGAACAATATCCAGCCCGCCGGGTCTCCTATGAGCCATTGAGCCAATAATGCGGCGACCGCCCACAGGGCGACCAGGAAAAGAGTGCGCAGCCAGATCATCGTGCGGGAGTTTTACCGCGTCGGGAGCTGGGCCGTAAACCGGTAGCCGCTGCCGCGGACCGTTTCCACGTGCGCGTCGTGGCCGCTGGGTTCCAGCGCCTTGCGCAGGCGGCGGATGTGCACGTCGACCGTGCGCTCTTCCACGAAGACGTGGTCGCCCCAGACCTGGTCCAGCAGCTGCGAGCGCGAGAACACGCGTTCGGGGTGGGTCATGAAGAAATGCAGCAGGCGGAATTCGGTGGGGCCGATCTGCAGCGACTGGCTGTTGCCGGACAGGCGATGCGTCACCGGATCCAGCTTCAGGCCGCCCACGTCGATCACGTCGTCGGTCAGCTGGGGCGCGCGGCGGCGCAGCACCGCCTTGATGCGCGCCATCAGTTCCTTGGGCGAAAACGGCTTGGTGATGTAGTCGTCGGCGCCAGCTTCCAGGCCGTCGACCTTGTCCTGCTCGGAGCCCTTGGCGGTCAGCATGATGACCGGGACGGCGCGGGTGCGCTCGTCGTTGCGCAGCTTGCGCGCCATGGCCAGGCCGGAGGTGCCGGGCAGCATCCAATCCAGCAGGATCAGGTCGGGCAGCTCGGCGCGGATCAGGGTCTGGGCCTGGTCGGCGTCGAAGGCGCGCAGCACCTTGTGTCCGGCGAAGGACAGGTTGACGGCGATCAGTTCCTGGATGGCGGGTTCGTCTTCGACGACGAGGATGGTGCTGGACATGGCGGATTGGGCACACTTCTAAGCGCCGGCGCGGCGCGAACATTGCGATAGTATGGCCGCAATATTTCAGGTATGTGACCGCCGGGCGCCATAGTCCGCGTCCGCCGGCCTCCGCAGGGAGCCCGATAGGCTACCATTGAACGATATATCGGGAATTCACCATGCAAAACCCCTCCGAATCGCAACATTCCGCGGATTCCGCCTCGCAATCCACCCATTTCGGCTTCCAGACCGTGCCGGAAGGCGAAAAGGCCCGCAAAGTCGCCGAAGTGTTCCATTCGGTCGCGCAGCGCTACGACGTCATGAATGATTTCATGTCGGCCGGGCTGCACCGCGTCTGGAAAGCCTTCACCATCGGTCGCGCCGCCATTCGTCCGGGCATGAAAGTGCTGGACATCGCCGGCGGCACGGGCGATTTGGCCAAAGCCTTCGCCAAGCGCGCCGGCCCCACGGGCGAGGTCTGGCTCACCGACATCAACGACTCCATGCTGCGGGTGGGCCGCGACCGCCTGACGGACGCCGGCCTGCTGGTCCCCACCGCGGTGTGCGACGCCGAGCGCCTGCCGTTCCCCACGGGCCATTTCGACCGCGTCAGCGTGGCCTTCGGCCTGCGCAACATGACCCACAAGGACCGCGCCCTGGCCGAAATGACCCGGGTGCTGAAGCCGGGCGGCAAGCTGCTGGTGCTGGAATTCTCGCGCGTGGCCAAGCCTCTGGCGCCGGCTTACGACTGGTATTCCTTCAATGTGCTGCCCTGGCTGGGCAAGAAGGTCGCCAAAGACGAGGCCAGCTACCGCTACCTGGCGGAATCCATCCGCATGCACCCCGACCAGGAAACCCTGGCCGACATGCTGCGCACGGCCGGGCTGGACCGGGTGCAGTACTTCAACCTGACCGCCGGCATCGCCGCCCTGCACGAAGGCGTGAAACTGGGCTGATCCGCGCCGGCAATCTGGATATTTTCACCGTGCCTGCGGGAACTTGTGGGGCGGCGTCTTGTCCGTTATTCTTACGGTATTCAGATTAATGTAAGAAAAGTCGCGACTAAGGTCCCGCGGTCCGTGGGACTTCCTGCTGCTACGGGGCGGCAGGGGCGCGAGTACGAGGGAGCAAACCTATGTCCAAATTCTGTCTTTCGCGGTTTGTCGCCGCGGCGCTGATCGCCATCTCTGGCGCGGCACTGGTGACGGCGTCGTTTGACGCCGAAGCCCGCCGTGCCGGCGGCGGCAGCAGCGTCGGCCGCCAATCCTCCAACGTGACCCAGCAGCGCCAGGCGACCACGCCGCCGGCCGCCGCCAACAACACGGCTGGCGCCACCGCCGCCCCGGCAGCCGCCGGCGCGGCCACGGCCGGCGCCGCGGGCGCTGCCGCCAAGAGCGGCGCTTCGCGCTGGCTCGGCCCCATCGCCGGCATCGCCGCTGGCCTGGGTATCGCCGCCTTGCTGTCCAGCATGGGCCTGTCGGGCGCCTTCGCCGAATTCCTCGGCTCCGCGCTGCTGATCGCCGCCGTCGTGTTCGCCGTCATGTTCATCATCCGCCGCCTGCGCGGCGCCGGTCCGCGCACCGCCACGCAGGGCGCGTTCAACGGGTCCAACAACACCCCGGGCCAGCAACAGCAGCCGATGTGGCGCGAATCGCTGAAGCCGGCGGCTCCTGCCGCTGCGGCAGCGGTCGCCGCTCCGGTCGCCGCCGCTGCCCCGGCCGCGATGCCCAAGGCGGGCGACGACAACAACTGGTTCGTGCCGGGTGATTTCGACACGCCCAACTTCCTGAAGCAGGCCAAGGATCAGTTCGTGCGCATCCAGGCCGTGTGGGACAGCGGCAGCACCGATGGCCTGCGCGAGTTCCTGACCGACGACCTGATCACCGAGCTCAAGCCGCAACTGGCCGAGCGCGGCGCGGCGCCCAACAAGACCGAAGTGGTCTTGCTGAACGCCGAAATGCTGGGCATCGAAACCGTTTCCGACGGCCACCTGGCCAGCGTGCGCTTCTCCGGCATGCTGCGCGAAGCCCCGGGCGCCGAGGCCTTCCGCTTCGAGGAAGTGTGGAATCTGTTCAAGCCTGCCAATGGCGGCTGGCTGCTGGCCGGCATCCAGCAGATCCCGGTGGATCTCGCCAGCTGAGCCTGGCCGGCCGGGTCCGAATCCCGCCTCCGTTGCGGATGCCGCAAGGCATCTGTTTGAACCGGCCCTTAAAGGGCCGGTTTTTCCATGTGCTTGCGCAAAACACCCATTCATCCAACCCGTTACACTCCCGATTTACCCATTAACTTCGGCAACCCCGGCAACCGGGGCCGTTGCAGACCGTCATGCTGCCTTTTCCGTTCCTGCCCACCCCCTCGCGACTGGCTGTAAGCGCGCTCAACGCCCTGTTGCGGCGCGAGGACTGGGCGCGCGAGCGCCTCGCCCGGCACGCCGGCAAGACCGTGCGTTTTGCGCTGGGCGGCTTCAGCCTGGGCCTGACCATAGACAGCGAAGGCCTGGCGGCCCAGGCCGATGCGGCCGTGGTGCCCGACGTGACCCTGACGGTCGCGCCTGAAAAGCTGCCGCTGCCGCGCCTGGGCGCGGACCGCGAGACGCCCGACTTCGCCGAGGCGACCCATATTTCGGGCGACGCGGCGCTGGCGCAAGTGGTGGCGGACCTGTCCAAGCAACTGCGCTGGGATCCGGAAGACGCGCTGGCCCGGGTGGTGGGCGACATTGCCGCGTTGCGCCTGGTGGGCGGCGCCCGCGCCGCGGCGGGCGGCGCGCGCACGGCCGGCCTGCGCCTGGCCGAGAACGTGTCGGAATACCTGTCCGAGGAAAGCGGCATGCTGGCAAGCCGCCCCGCGCTGGAGCAATGGCGCCTGGACCTGGCCGAACTGAATGCCCGCGCCGACGCGCTGGCCCGCTCGGCCGCCGCGCTGCAAACCCGTCTGGCATCCGCCAGCGCAAAGCGGGGCGTCTGATACATGTTTCCCCTGCTGCGCCTCTTCCGCATCATCCTGGTTTCGCTGCGCTACGGCCTGGACGAGTTGGTGCTCTCCAGCCTGAACCATCCGCTGGCCACCTGCCTCCTGCGCGTCATCCGCCTGGGCACGCGTCCGCGCAAGCCGCGGGGCTTGAGGCTGCGCCTGGCGCTGGAATCGCTGGGTCCGATCTTCGTCAAGTTCGGGCAGGTGCTGTCCACCCGCCGCGACCTGATCCCCGCCGACATCGCCGACGAACTGGCCTTGCTGCAGGACCGCGTGCCGCCGTTCCCCTCGGCCCAGGCCGCTGCCTGCATCGAAACGGCGCTGGGTGCGCCGCCCGAGAAGCTGTTCGCCCAGTTCGAAGTGGACCCGGTGGCCTCGGCCTCGATTGCCCAGGTGCACTTCGCCGTGCTGCACGACGGCCGCGAGGTCGCGGTCAAGGTGCTGCGTCCGGGCATGCTCAGCATCATCGAGAAAGACCTGTCGCTGCTGAAGGTGGTGGCGCGCATCATCGAGCGCCTGGGCGCCGACGGCCGCCGTCTGAAGCCGCGCGAAGTGGTGGCCGAGTTCGACAAGTACTTGCACGACGAGCTGGACCTGGTGCGCGAAGCCTCCAATTGCAGCCAGCTGCGCCGTAACTTCGGCCCCGAGTCCGGCCGCGGCGACATGCTGATCGTGCCTGAGGTGATCTGGGAATACACCGCATCCACCGTGTTCACCATGCAGCGCATGTACGGCATGCCGGTGGGCCAGGTGGAGCGCATGCGCCAGGCCGGCATCGACATCCCGACGCTGGCGCGCACCGGCGTGGAGATCTTCTTCACGCAGGTCTTCACCGACGGCTTTTTCCACGCCGACATGCACCCGGGCAACATCTACGTGTCGGATCGCCCGGATACGCTGGGCAGCTATATCGCCCTGGACTTCGGCATCGTCGGCTCGCTGTCCGAGTTCGACAAGAATTACCTGGCGCAGAACTTCCTGGCCTTCTTCCACCGCGACTATCGTCGCGTGGCGCAGTTGCACATCGAATCGGGCTGGGTGCCGCCCGATACGCGCGAAGAAGAGCTGGAGGGCGCGGTGCGCGCCGTCTGCGAACCTTACTTTGACCGGCCGTTGTCGGAGATCTCACTGGGGCAGGTGCTGCTGCGCTTGTTCCAGACCTCGCGCCGGTTCAATGTGGAGATCCAGCCGCAGCTGGTCCTGTTGCAGAAGACCTTGCTGAACGTCGAGGGATTGGGCCGCCAGCTCGATCCCAACCTGGATCTCTGGAAGACCGCCAAGCCCTATCTGGAACGCTGGATGCGTCAGCGTGTCGGATTCAAGGGGCTGCGGCAGAGCCTGGAAAAAGAAGCCGCGCAGTGGTCGCAAATGCTGCCCGCTTTGCCCAGGCTGGTCCATGACCACCTGAGCCGTCCGAATGTCTCGCCCGCCTTGCTGGCCGAGATGATCCAATTGCGGCGGGCGCAGGAACAGAACAACCGGCTGGTTGCAGCGCTGGTTGGGGTGGCGGCGGTCGCCATCGGGGTCGCGTTATGGGCCTTGACCCGATAGGCGGCGCGATGATCTAGATGTCACCTGTCATGTTTCATTCATGAAACGGTCATCATAGCTTCGCGGTATACGGCGAAAAATAGCGCTGCGGTGGATGAATGCAGCGCCCTCGCCGGCAAGGCGCGCGCCATTCATTAATTTCTATATCTATAGCCCCACTAGCGGGACGAATACAAGGGCAGACCATGCTTTATCCTGAACTCTTCAAGACCATGGAAGCTGTGCGCTGGAACATGGCGCATGACATTCCCTGGGGTGATTTCGATCGCAGCAAGCTCTCGGACGAGCAGGCCCACACGATCAAGATGAACGCCATCACGGAATGGGCAGCCTTGCCGGCGACCGAAATGTTCCTGCGCGACAATCGCGGCGACAGCGATTTCTGCGCGTTCATGTCGGTGTGGTTCTTTGAAGAGCAGAAGCATTCGCTGGTGCTGATCGAATACCTGCGCCGCTTTTGCCCGGACCTGGTGCCCACCGAGGAAGAACTGCACAACGTGCGCTTCGAGTTCGACGCCGCGCCCGAACTTGAAACCCTGATGCTGCACTTTTGCGGCGAGGTCCGCCTGAACCACTGGTACCGCCGCGCCGCTGAATGGCACACGGAGCCGGTCATCAAGGCCATCTACAAGACCGTGGCCCAGGACGAGGCCCGCCACGCTGGCGCCTACCTGCAATACATGCGCCGCGCCTTGCACGACCGCGGCCAGGACACCAGCGAGCAGGCCCGCCTGGCGTTCTCCAAGATCGGCGTGCTGATGGCCTCGGCCGGCCGTACGCAGCAGGCCCTGCACCCGACCAACCTGCATGTGAACAAGGACCTGTTCCCCAACGACACGGTGCAGTCGCGCCTGCCGGAACCGGGTTGGCTGGAGCACTGGCTGGACACGCAGATCCGCTTTGACGGCGAGTGGGAGCAGAAGGTTGCCACGCGCATCCTGCACATCCTGTCCAAGCTGATGGACCGCAGCTTCGAAACGGTGAAGGACCTGAACCGCTACCGCAAGGAAATGACGGCCCTGATCGTGCCCAAGGAAAAGCAGATCATCCTGGGCGGCGCCTGAGCCGGGGCGATACAATCGCCGCATGCCTGCCGCCCGTTTCGAATCCAAGGTCCTGTCCCGCGACGAATGCGTCGCCGCCGTCGCCGCCGGCCGCTTGCCGCGGCCGCTGGTGTTCACCAATGGCGTCTTCGACATCCTGCACCGGGGCCACGCGACCTACCTCGACCAGGCCGCCCAGCTGGGCGCGACCCTGGTGGTGGCGGTCAACACCGACGAGTCGGTGCGCCGTCTGGGCAAGGGCGCCGAGCGCCCGCTGAACCGCATGGAAGACCGCGCCGCCTTGCTGGCCGCGCTGGGCTGCGTGACCGCGGTCACGTCCTTCCATGAAGACACGCCCGAGGCCCTGATCGGCCAGCTCAAGCCCGACCTGATCGTCAAGGGCGGCGACTACGACATGGAAAAGCTGCCCGAGACCGCCCTGGTCAAGTCCTGGGGCGGCCGCGCGGTGGCGATTCCGTTCGAGTTCGAGCGCTCGACCACGGCGCTCGTGAAAAAAATCCAGAACCAGTAACCGCAGGCCCCCGCAGCGGGGTCAGCGCGGCTCGCGCAGCAAGCGGTTGATCGCTTCCAGGTCCGTTTCGGCCAGGATGCCGCTGGTGGCCTTCAGGCGCAGGCTGGTGAGCACGGTGCTGTAGCGCGCCAGGGCCAGGTCGCGCTGGGTGGCGTAGAGCTGCTGCTGGGCGTTGAGCACGTCCAGGTTGATACGCACCCCGACCTCATAGCCGGTGCGATTGGCCTCGACCGCGGCGCGGCTGGATTTTTCGCCGGCCTCCAGGGCCTGGATCCGGGCCAGCCCGCTGGTCACGCCGGTGTAGTACTGGCGCGCGGACTGGACGGCCTGGCGGCGCGCCGCCTCGTAGTCGTGGCGAGCCTTTTGCTCCAGCTGGACCTTTTCGGTCACTTGCGACGAGACGCCGCCGCCGGAGTACAGCGGAATCGACAGCACCACTCCGATCGTGCTGTCGATGGGCTTGCCCGGCGCGGCATTGCGCATGACGGCGTCGCTGGCGCTGCCGCTGCTGGCGCGCAGGTTCAGGGTGGGGTAATGGCCGCTCTTGGCGATTTGGATCTCGCGGCCGGCGATGCGGGTCAAGAGTTGCGCGCGCAGCACGTCCAGGCTGGAGGCCTCGGCCTGATTGCTCCAGTCGGCCACGCGGGCGGGCTGTGGCGCCGGCAGTTGTACGCCGTAGGGCAGTTCGGCCAGCGCGCCCGGCGCCGTGCCGATGATCTTGGCCAATTCGTCGCGGCGGACTTCCAGGTCGTTCTGCAGGCGCAGTTCCTGCGCCACCACCAGGTCGTAGCGCGACTGCGCCTCGTAGGTGTCGGTGATGGTGGCGTTGCCGAGTTCAAAATTGCGCTTGGCGGACTCCAGCTGCCCGGCCACGGCGGCCTTTTCGGCTTCGGTGGCGGTCAGCGTGTCCTGGGCATAAAGCACATTGAAATAGGCGTCCGCCACGCGCAGCAGCAGGTCCTGGTAGGCCTGCTGCAGCTGCACCTCGACGTCGGCGACGATCAGCTTGGACTGTTCGAAGTTCTGCCAGCGGCCCCAGTCGAACAGCGGCTGGGTCAGGGACAGGTCCCAGACGCCGCGGCCGCCGCTGTAGGCCACGCCCAGGCCGCGGGTGCTGCGGGTTTCCTGGTAGGCGCCGCCGGCTTCGGCGGAGATCAGGGGCAGGAGCAGGGAACGGGCCTGGGGTTCTTTTTCCAGGCCGGCGCGGTAGTTGGCGCGCGCGGCGGCGTAGATGGGGTCATTGCCCAGCGCCGATTGCCAGATCTGTATCAGGTTTTGCGCGCGGGCAAGCGATGGGCCGACGCTTGCGGCGCAGGTAAAAACCAGTAAAGCCGTTAGCAATCGGACACGCATGATGATCAACGATACGCCGGGTCGCCCTGGGCGCCGCTGCCCCGTCAGAGGGGCAGGCGCCCGGCTGCGGGGTTGGGGATCAGAACTTGAACTGCGAGACCGCGACGCCGCGCAGCGGCTTGATGACGGTTTCGAACAGGTTCACGGTTTCGAAGCTGGCCGCAGTGGTGCGGGTGATGCGACAGGCGGTCATGACGGGGGCCTGGCCCACGACCACGACCAGGCGGCCGCCCACGCGCAGCTGGTACTTCAGCGCGTCGGGGACGGTCGGCACGGAACCCGTGACGAGAATGGCGTCGTATTCGGTGGAGCCCCAGCCGTTACGGGCATCGCCGGTTTCGACCTTGACGTTGGTGACGTTGTTCATCTGCAGGTTCTGCTGCGCGAACGTCACCAGGCGGCTGTCGATCTCGACCGAGGTGACCTGCTGCGCCAGGTAGCCCAGCAGCGCGGCCTGGTAGCCGGAGCCGGTGCCGATTTCCAGCACACAGTCCGACTTGGTCAGCAGCAGCTCTTGCGCCAGGCGGGCTTCCACCTTGGGCGCCAGCATGTTCTGGCGGGTGTTGACCGCGTTGATCTCAAGCGGCAGTTCCAGGTCGGAAAACGCCAGCGCGCGCAGGGCCGGCGGAACGAATTGTTCGCGGCGCACATCGAACAGCGCTTGCAGCACGTTGGCGTCCAGCACGTCCCAGGGGCGGATCTGCTGTTCCACCATGTTGAAGCGGGCTTGTTCTACGTCGGGCAGGGTCGAAGCGTTCATGACGGTCAGAAAAAACAGAGGAATCAACAGACCATTGTACCGATTCGTAGCGTCCTGTGACGCCGCGCCCCGCCGACAGATGTTTCAGGCGCTGCCCGCGCCTACCACCAGGCGTGGAAGTGGTGCACCGGGCCGTGGCCGGAGCCCACCGACAGGCGTTCGGCATGGCGGATGGCTTCCGTCAGGTAGGCCTTGGCGCGGCGCGCGGCCTCGGGCACGTCCCCGGTTTGCGGCAGCAGCGCAGCCAGCGCCGCCGACAGGGTGCAGCCGGTGCCGTGGGTGTTGACGGTTTCGATGCGGTGGCCGGGCAATTCGATCATGCGGTCGCCGTCGTGCAGCAGATCGATGGTCTCGTTGCCGGGCAGGTGGCCGCCCTTGACCAGCACCCAGCGTTCGCCCGAGTGCGCCAGCTTGTTGCGCAGGCGCTCGGCCACGCGCCGCATTTCCTTGACGGTTTCCACCGGGCGCTCTTCCAGCAGCACGCCGGCCTCGGGCAGGTTGGGCGTGAGCAGGGTGGCCTGGGGCAGCAAGGCCTCGCGCATGGCGCCCACGGCGTCGCGCTCCAGCAGCAGGTCGCCGCTCTTGGCCACCATGACCGGGTCCAGCACCACATGGGCCGGGGTCCATTTGGCGAGCTTCTCGGCCACCACCTGGATCACCGGCTGCTGGCCCAGCATGCCGATCTTGACTGCGTCGATGCGCACGTCCGCGAACAGCGTGTCGATCTGCTGGCCGACAAAGGCGGGCTGGACCGCCGAAATGCCGGTGACGCCCTGGGTGTTCTGCGCCGTCAGCGCCGCGATCACCGCGCAGCCGTAGGCGCCCAGCGCGCTCATGGCCTTGACGTCGGCCAGGATGCCGGCGCCGCCGGACGGGTCGACGCCGGCGATGGTCAGCGCGTTGGGGATGGGACGGCCGCTGGCGGCCTGCTGGCGGCTGCTCATTTGGGGGCGCCGGCGGTAATCAGCCCTTCGGTGGGCGAGCTGGGGGCGCCGCTGTACAGCTTCTTGGGCATGCGGCCGGCCAGGAAGGCCTCGCGGCCGGCTTCCACGCCCTTCTTCATGGCGCTGGCCATCAGGATGGGATCGCGCGCGCCGGCGATGGCGGTGTTCATCAGGACGGCGTCGCAGCCCAGTTCCATGGCGATGGCCGCGTCCGACGCGGTGCCCACGCCGGCGTCCACCACGATGGGCACGCGGGCCTGGTCGATGATGAGGCGCAGGTTCCAGGGGTTGAGGATGCCCATGCCCGAGCCGATCAGCGAGGCCAGCGGCATCACGGCCACCGCGCCCAGGTCTTCCAGCATGCGGCACTGGATGGGATCGTCGGTGCAATACACCATCACCTTGAAGCCGTCGTCCACCAGGGTCTTGGTGGCCTTCAGGGTTTCGGGCATGTTGGGGAACAGGGTCTGCGGGTCGCCCAGCACTTCCAGTTTCACCAGGTCGTGGCCGTCCAGCAGTTCGCGCGCCAGGCGCAGCGTGCGCACGGCGTCGTCGGCGCTATAGCAACCGGCGGTATTGGGCAGCAGCGTGAATTTCGACGGCGGGACGTAGTCCAGCAGGTTCGGTTCGCCGGGGTTCTGGCCGATATTGGTGCGGCGGATGGCGACCGTGACGATTTCGGTGCCGCTGGCATCCAGCGCCGCGCGGGTCTGTTCAAAGTCCTTGTACTTGCCGGTGCCGACGAGCAGGCGCGACGAGTAGGCGCGGCCGGCGATGGTGAGAGTGTCTTGAGTGGTCATGGCGGAGGTTCAAAGGGCGGGTGCGCACGATGCGAGGCCCGCGGGGACTGGCGATTCGTTGCTCGAATGATAAAGCACGACGCCGCACGGCAGAGGCGTCCGTTGAAATGCGGCGTTCCACTATTTGAAGATCGTGGCGTGCGCGGACCAAGATCAGCGCAGCCGGTCCAGATCGGCGCAGATCGTCTCGGCGGCGTCGATCAGGCGCGGACCCGGGCGGTACAGGGCGTCGGCGTCGACGCCGTACACGTGGCCCAGCCGGGCGGCGGGCAGCCCCAGCGCCTGCCAGGCGGCCAGGTTGCGGGCGGCGTCCTGCGGGCGGGAGATGCCGGCCAGCACCGCCTCGGGCCGCGCCGCCAGCACGCTTTCCAGCGTGACCTGGGGGGCGACCACGGGCGCCTGGCCGAAGACGTTGACGCCGCCGCAGACGCGCAGCGCGTCGCTGACGATGCTGCTGTCGTTCAGGGTGTAGATGGGATCCAGTCCCGCCTGCACGAACACGCGCACAGGGCGGCGGCCGGCATAGCGCGAGGCCAGGGCGTCCAGGCGCGCGCGCAGGGCCTGGGCCGCGGGCCGCGCCTGCGCCTCGGTGCCGAACAGCGTGCCCATGCGTTCGACCGCGTCGGGGATGGCGGCCAGGGTCTGCGGATCGCTGTAGAACACCGGCACGCCCAGCTTGTCCATCACCCGCGCCAACGGCGCCGCGGCGGCGGGCTGCCAGGCGATCAGCAGGTCAGGGCGGACAGCCGCCACGCGTTCGGCATCGGGCTGGGTGCCGTCGCCGATCACGGGCAACTGGCGGGCGGCGGGCGGATAGTCGCTGCCGCGGATGGTGGCGGCGATGCGGTCACCTGCGCCTGCCGCAAAGACGAGTTCGGTAGCGTGCGGGGCCAGGGTGACGGCGCGTCGGGCGGGGGCGGTCAGCGAGACTGTGCGGCCCTGGTCATCGCCGACCTGGATGGCCGTGGCAGAGGCAGGCCCGGAAGCCGTCGCCGGACTTGCCGCGGAACCTGCGGCGGTCTGCGCCGCAGCTTGGCCGGCCGTGGCGCCGACCGCGCACAGCAGCGTACCCAGGGCCAGGAACAGCCGCGGAACGATGCGAGAACGGGCGCTTGCGTGGGTCATGCAGAAAGCCGATATAGCCAGCGGGGAACGCCGACTATATCGGAATGCCGCTATCAATAGCGCAGCGTGAGCGACGCGTAGAAGTTGCGGCCCGGCGCGGGGTACAGGCTGTAGTTGGCGACGGGGCCCAGCATCTCGAAGGACGCGTTGCCGCCGCGGATGCCGTAGGTGGCGTACTGGCGGTCGAAGATGTTGTTCACGCCGATGGCGCCTTCGATGTTGCGCGTGAACTTGTAGGCCACCTTGGTGTTGAACAGCACGTAGGCGTCCAGTTCCTTGGCGAACTGGTTGGCCTGGTCGTTGTCCATGCGCGACTTGCCCACGTATTGCGCCGTGACGTTCCACAGGAACGCATCGGTGGGGCGCCAGGTCACGCCGGCGTTGGCCAGCCACTTTGGCGCCAGCGGCACGGTCTTGCCCGCCAAGTCCACGCCGGCGTAGGTGCCGGAGCGGAACTGCGCTTCCATCCAGGTCAGGTTCGCGTCTAGCGAGACGCTGCTGGAAATCGCGGTGTGGCCTTCCAGTTCGATGCCTTGGCGGCGGGTCGGGTCCAGGTTGGTGTTGGCGCCGGTGCCCGGGCCCCAGATGCCATCGGCCAGCGGGTTGTACTGGATCTCGTTGGTCAGGTCGTAGCGGAAGTACGACAGGCGGGCGCTGCTGCTGGCCGACTGCCAGGTCACGCCGATTTCCTTGTCGGTCGACGTCTGCGGCGCCAGCGGGTTCTGCACCGACAGCAGTTCGTCGGCATTGGGCAGGCGGAAGCTGCGGCCGACCTTGCCGTACACGCCGAAGCCGGCGGGCAGGTCCTGGCGCACGCCCAGCTGCCAGGCGGTCAGGTGGTTGCTGCGATCCGACGCCGTGCCCGAGCCGGAGATCACGTCCAGGTCGTCGGATGCGTACTGGCGGCGCACGCCGGCCGTCACGTAGGTGCTGTCGGTGGCGCGGACCTGGCCCTCGGCGAACAGGCCGTACTGGTGCTGGCGCGACTGCCACTTCGACGGCTGAAAGTCGTAATAGGCGTTCTGGTTGGCGGTGGTCTTGGCTTCCTGCCCGTCGGCGCCGAAGACGATGCTGTGGCCGCCGTTGATCGGCAGGCGGTAGCGCACGCTGGCGATGTTCTCTTCCAGCTTCTGATCGCGCTGGATGTCGCCGAAGCCGTCGTACGTCAGGCCGTCCAGCTTCTTCTCGCGGGTCGACAGGTCGGCGTACAGGGTGCCGGCGCCGATCGCCTGCTCGAGCTGCAGGCCGAAGGTGGTGGTGGTCGTCTTGACGAAGTCGATGTCGTTCTTCGAGCCGCGCGGGTCGTCCTGGTATTCGTTCAGGCCGGTGGTCGGATTGATCGTGCGCGGGCCGGGCAGTTCCAGCTTCTGCGTGGTAGTGCGGCCATACAGGCGGATCGAGCCGTCGTCATGGCGGAAGGTGATGCCGCCGCCGCCGCCTTCGCGGCGCTCGCCGCTGTGGTCGCGGTAGCCGTCGCTGTGCAGCGACTGCATATAGGCGTCGACGCCGACCTTTTCATTGTTCAGCGCCACGGCGGCGTCGTACTGGCGCAGGCCGTAGCTGCCGAAGGTGGCGGTGGCGCGGGCGGTGACCGGCTCCTTGGCGAAATCCGAGCGCGTGATGATGTTGATCACGCCGCCGGTGGTGCCGCCGCCGTATTGCACCGAGCCGCTGCCGCGCACGATTTCAATGCGTTCGACCTGGTCCAGCGGCACCACGCCCAGGCTCGGCGCCGACAGGTCGTTGGTGTTTTGCTTGACGCCATCGATCAGGATCAGCGTGTTGCTGGCGCCGGTGATGCCGAAGCCGCGCAGGTCGACGATGGAGTTGTCGCTGGAGCTGCTGGTGTTGATCAGGTGGATGCCGGCCTGGGTCGACAGCACGTCCTGCATGGTGCGGGCGCTCGCCGCGGCGATGTCTTCGGCGGTAATGACCGAGATCGACACCGGCAGCGTGCGGCCGTCGGTCGGCACGCGCTGGGCGGTGACGGTGACGGCGTCGAGCTGGGGAGTGGTGGAGGCGGTTTGCTGGGCGGCGGCGACGGCCGGGGCGGAGCAGAGCAGGGCGCCGGCATAGCGCCGGATGGAGCGGATTTTCATCTACGTAACCTCGATGCGACCCGCGACCCCGCAGGCCATACACGATGGGGAGGACGCCCACGCCGCAGCGGGCCGGTGAGGGCCTGGCGGTATTGCATGGACTTCCTTGCGATCGAACTGGCCGGTATCGGGCTGCCATGGGCGTTTCGCGCGCATGGGGACCGTTGCGGGGGCAGCACAGGCTGGAGCCAGGGTTGCCGGCGCCTTGTGGGGCCGCAGTCCTGGGAGGTTCTTCCTGTTTCCCGTTTACCTTTCGCGCGCGGCCGGCAAGTGTTGCGTTCTTGCCTGGCCCGTACGCCGAAAGCACCGGTTCGGGGCCGAAACTGTATCACCCGGAGGCGCGAACAGGCCCATTTTGTTACGATCAGGGCTTGTTTTTGCGGCGTTTTTCGCTTTTTCGCCACATAGCGCCGCTGTCGCCAACTCCATCCGGACCTGCCCGTGTCGTATCCCCGCCTGCCTTACCCGCCCGAAGCCTATACCCACGGCGGCGAATTCGCCCGCCTGCTGGGCAAGCGCATCCTGATCCTGGATGGGGCCATGGGCACCATGATCCAGCGCTACAAGCTGGGCGAGGCGGACTTCCGCGGCGAGCGCTTCGCCGATCACGGCAAGGACGTCAAGGGCAACAACGAACTGCTGTCGCTGGTGCGGCCGGACGTGATCTCCGAGATCCACCGCCAGTACCTGGAAGCCGGCGCCGACGTCATCGAGACCAACACCTTCGGCGCCACCACCATCGCGCAGGGCGATTACGAGCTGCCGGAACTGGCCTACGAACTGAACCTGGTGTCCGCCCGCCTGGCGCGCGAGGCCTGTGATGCCTACAGCACGCCCGACCGCCCGCGATTCGTGGCCGGCGCGCTGGGTCCGCAGCCCAAGACAGCGTCCATCTCGCCGGATGTGAACGATCCGGGCGCCCGCAACGTCACCTTCGAGGAACTGCGCGTCGCCTATGTCGAGCAGCTCAACGGCCTGCTGGACGGCGGCATCGACATCGTCCTGATCGAAACCATCTTCGATACCCTCAACGCCAAGGCGGCCATCTTCGCCACCGAGGAAGTGTTCGAGGCCCGCGGCGTGCGCCTGCCGGTCATGATCTCGGGAACGGTGACCGACGCGTCGGGCCGCATCCTGTCCGGCCAGACCGTGGAAGCCTTCTGGAACTCGGTACGCCACGCGCGCCCCATCACCATCGGCCTGAACTGCGCCCTGGGCGCGGCGCTGATGCGGCCCTACGTGGCCGAGCTGGCCCGCATCTGCGACACCTACGTCTGCGTCTATCCCAACGCCGGCCTGCCCAACCCCATGGCCGAGACCGGCTTTGACGAAACGCCGGCCGATACCTCCGCGCTGCTGGAGGAATTCGCCCGCGCCGGGCTGGTCAACATGTCTGGCGGCTGTTGCGGCACTACGCCGGACCACATCCGCGAGATCGCGGCCAAGGTCATGTCGTTGACCCCGCGCGCCGTGCCGGACATTCCGGTCAAGACTCGCCTGTCGGGCCTGGAGCCGCTGAACATCGACGAAGACACGCTGTACGTCAACGTCGGCGAACGCACCAACGTGACGGGCAGCAAGATGTTCGCCCGCCTGATTCGCGAAGAGAAATACGACGAGGCGCTGGCGGTGGCCCGCCAGCAGGTCGAGAACGGCGCGCAGATCATCGACATCAACATGGACGAGGCCATGCTGGATTCGGTGGCCTGCATGCGCCGCTTCCTCAACCTGATCGCCTCCGAGCCCGACATCGCGCGCGTGCCGATCATGATCGACAGCTCCAAGTGGGAAGTCATCGAAGAAGGCCTGAAGTGCGTGCAGGGCAAGCCCGTGGTGAACTCGATCTCCATGAAGGAGGGGCTGGAGCCCTTCCGCCACCATGCGCGCCTGTGCCGCCGCTACGGCGCGGCCGTGGTGGTGATGGCCTTCGACGAGCTGGGCCAGGCCGACACGCTGGAGCGCCGCAAGGAAATCTGCGGCCGCGCCTATAAGATCCTGGTCGAGGAAGAAGGCTTCCCGCCCGAGGACATCATCTTCGATCCGAACGTCTTCGCGGTCGCCACCGGCATCGACGAGCACAACCACTACGCCGTGGACTTCATCGAAGGCACGCGCTGGATCCGCGAGAACCTGCCCCACGCCCGCATCTCGGGCGGCGTGTCCAACGTCAGCTTCTCGTTCCGCGGCAATGAGCCCATGCGCGAGGCCATCCACACGGTGTTCCTCTACTACGCCGTCAAGGAAGGCATGACGATGGGCATCGTCAACGCCGGCCAGCTGGGCGTGTACGCCGACCTGGATCCCAAGCTGCGCGACCTGGTCGAGGACGTGGTGCTGGACCGCGCCGAGCCCGTCGGCAAGACCGAAGCCGACGACGAGCGCACGCCGACCGAACGCCTGGTGCAGTTCGCAGACAGCGTGAAGGGTTCGGGCGCCAAGAAGGAAGAAGACCTGGCTTGGCGCGACGCTGAAGTGGAAAAGCGCCTGTCGCACGCGCTGGTGCACGGCATTACCACCTTCATCGTGGAAGACACGGAAGAAGTGCGCCAGAAGATCTTCGATCGCGGCGGCCGCCCCATCGAAGTGATCGAAGGCCCGCTGATGGACGGCATGAACGTGGTCGGCGACCTGTTCGGCGAGGGCAAGATGTTCTTGCCGCAGGTGGTGAAATCCGCCCGCGTCATGAAGCAGGCCGTGGCCCACCTGATTCCCTTCATCGAGGAAGAAAAGCGCCAGATCGCGGCCGCCGGCGGCGACGTGCGCGCCAAGGGCAAGATCGTCATCGCCACCGTCAAGGGCGACGTGCACGACATCGGCAAGAACATCGTGTCGGTGGTCCTGCAGTGCAACAACTTCGAAGTCGTGAACATGGGCGTGATGGTGCCCTGCGCCCAGATCCTGGAAAAGGCCAAGGAAGAGAACGCCGACATCGTCGGCCTGTCCGGCCTGATCACGCCCAGCCTGGAAGAAATGGCCTATGTGGCCAGCGAGATGCAGCGCGACGAGTACTTCCGCAGCCGCAAGCTGCCGTTGATGATAGGCGGCGCCACCACCAGCCGCGTGCACACCGCCGTGAAGATCGCGCCGAACTACGAAGGCCCGGTCATCTACGTGCCGGACGCCAGCCGTTCGGTGGGCGTGGCGACCAACCTGATGTCCGACCAGTCGGAAACGTACCTGGCCGAACTGGCCGGGGAATACGAAGAGGTGCGCCGCCGCCACGCCAACCGCAAGGCCACGCCCATCCTGCCGCTGGCCGAAGCGCGCGCCTCGCGCCCCGCGATCGACTGGGACAACTACACGCCGCCGCGTCCCAAGTTCATTGGCCGCCGCACCTTCAAGAGCTACGACCTGGCCGAGATCGCCAAATACGTGGACTGGGGTCCGTTCTTCCAGACCTGGAGCCTGTTCGGCCCGTTCCCGGCCATCCTGGACGACAAGGTCGTGGGCGAGCAGGCACGCAAGGTCTACGCCGACGGCCTGGCCATGATGAAGCGCATCATCGAAGGCCGCTGGCTCACCGCCAACGGCGTGGTGGGCTTCTATCCGGCCAACAGCATCAACGACGAAGACATCGAGGTCTACAAGGACGAGACCCGCAGCGAGGTGCTGTTCACCTACCGCAACCTGCGCCAGCAGGGCGCCAAGCGCGAAGGCGTCAGCAACAAGTCCCTGTCCGACTTCATTGCGCCCAAGTCCAGCGGCAAACTGGACTACATCGGCATGTTCGCGGTCACGGCGGGCCTGGGCATCGAGAAGAAGGAAGCGGAATTCGAAAAGGCGCTGGACGATTACTCCAGCATCATGCTGAAGTCCCTGGCCGACCGCCTGGCCGAAGGCTTCGCCGAATGCCTGCATGCCCGCGTGCGCCAGGACTTGTGGGGCTACGCGCCCGACGAGGCCCTGTCCAACGAGGACATGATTGCCGAGAAATACGTGGGTATCCGCCCGGCGCCAGGCTACCCGGCCTGCCCGGAACACGTCATCAAGACCGATATGTTCCGCGTGCTGGACGGCGCCGACATCGGCATGATGCTGACCGACAGCTACGCCATGTACCCGGCGTCCAGCGTGTCGGGCTTCTACTTCAGCCACCCGCAGTCGCAGTATTTCAACGTGGGCGTGATCGGCGAAGACCAGCTGCAGGACTACGCAGCCCGCAGCGGCCGCAGCATCGAGGACCTGAAGCGCACCTTGGCGCCGAACCTGGGCTGACGGTTTGGGGGCGTCAGGCCTACATGCCTGTCAGCCCCCTGTCCTCCACGCGATTCTGCCCGCCAGGCGACCGCGCCGTCACGGCGGCTATTCGCCGTGGTGGGTCTTTCCCTTGCCCACGTAGGGAATGGCGTGATCGATGGTTTCCCAGATATAGCGCCCGGACGGGCTTTGCTGTTCTTCGGCCACGTGCGACACCAGGCCGGCCGCGCGCGAGATGACGGCGAAGCCGCGCATCAGTTCGGTCGGCACGCCGATCTCGCTGAGCAGCGCCGCCACCGCGCCGGTGGCGTTGATGGTGATGTGCTTGCCGTAGGTCTGGTCGATCGCGGCCGACAGCAGGCGCAGCGCCTTGAGCGAGTCGCCCTTGAGGTCCGGTTCGGCCTCGGCCAGCGCCAGCAGCTTGATCGAGCGCGGATCGTCGGGCTTGTGCAGATGGTGGCCGAAGCCGGGCAGGGCGCTGCGCGATGCGCGGAATTCGCGGGCGATCGTCAGCGCCTCCGCGTGGCCGTCATCGGCCTGGCGGATGCGGTCCAGCAGGCGCGAACAATTTTCCATGGTGCCGACGAACTGGCTGCCCACCGCCATCAGGCCGGACGCCACCGCGCCCTGCAGGTTCTCCGGCGCGCTCATGTAGATCAGCCGCGTGGCGATGGCGCTGGGCGTCAGGCCATGCTCCATCAAGGTGACCAGCACGGCGTCGACGATGCGCAGGTCCACCGGGCGCGCCTCGCGGCCCAGGATCTGCATGATCATGACTTCGGTGAATGTCTTCTTGCCGATCAGGTCCTCGACCAGGTCCACGTCGCGGTAGGACATGCCGGTGAGGTGATGCGCGCAGAGGCGGGTTTCGGGCGTTTTCATGGGGTCTCCTTCTGGGCCGCGTCGCGCACGGCATTTTTCAGCACCTTGCCCACGCTGGAGCGCGGCAAGCTGTCATGGATGTGGAACTGCTTGGGTGTGGCCACGGGGCCGAGCAGGCCGCGCACGTGGGCCTTGAGCTCGTCTGCGCTGGCCTCTGCGCCGGGATGGAACTGCACCGCGGCGTGGACCGCTTCGCCCCACTTGTCGTCCGGCAGGCCGAATACCGAGCATTCGTATACGGCAGGGTGCGCGGACAGCGCGTTCTCCACGTCCACCGGGTAGATGTTGAAGCCGCCCGTGATGATCACGTCGCGCAGACGGTCCTTCAGGAACAGGTAGCCGCGCGCATCGATCAAGCCGGTGTCGCCGGTATGCAGCCAGCCGTCCAGCACCGTCTCGGCGGTTTTCTCGGGCAGGCGCCAGTAGCCGGACATGACCAGGTCGCCCTGCACCACCACCTCGCCGATCTCGCCGCGCGGCAACAGCGCGCCGTCGGGCGCCATGATGGCCACGTCGGTGAGCCAGGTGACGCGCCCGACCGAGGCGCGGTTCTCCGGCGCTTCGAGGTCGGCGGGGCGCAGCGCGGTCACGATCTGCGGCGCCTCGGTCTGGCCATAGGTGGTGCCCAGCACCGGGCCGAAGAAGGCGCGGGCGCGGTCGATCTTTTCGACGGGCATGGGGGCGCCGCCGTAGATCAGGTTGCGCAGTCGCGGGAAGTCGGCGCGCGAGACGCCGGGCTGCGCCATGATCATGTAGATCAGCGTGGGCGGCATGAAGCTCAGCGTGCCGCCCCGTTCGCGGAAGGCGGCGGTGATGCTGGCCGGCGTCACGCCGTCCAGCAGCAGATGGGCGCCGCCGCGCGCCAGCACCGGCAGCAGGTAGGTGCCGGTGCCGTGCGTGATGGGGGCGGCCACCACATAGCGGTCTTCGTGGGTGAGGCCCCAGCTGGAGATCTGGTTGATGATGCCCGCGTTCCATGCGTGGTACGGCTGCATCACGCCTTTGGGCAGGCCGGTGGTGCCGCCGGTGAACTTGATGGCCTGGGTGGCGTCGCGCGGTAGCACGTGGCGCTGCGGCTCGCGTCCGGCGCAGCGGGCCAGCAGCGCGTCCAATGCCAGCGGCGCCGCCGCGTCGTCCAGATGGATGTGGCGGCGGTCTTGCGGCGCCTGGGCCGCGGGCGCCAGCGGCGCGCCCACGCCGTCGACGATCACGATGGACGGCTCGGTGGCGTCCAGGATGCGCCCGATCTCGCGCTCCGTGCTGCGGTAGTTGAGCGGCACCCACACCTTGCCGCTGGCCAGCACGGCCAGCAGCGCCAGGATGTGCCGCGCGGAGTTGCCGGCGCAGATCGCCACCCGCGTCTGCGGCGCGGGATCCAGTTCTTGCAAGGCCGCGGCCAGCGCCCGCGTATCGGCGGCCAATTGCGAGTAAGTGACCTGGCCTTCGGGGCCGTCCAGCGCGATGCGGTCCGGATACTGCTCGGCGGCGCGGAAGAAGAAATCTATCGGGTACATCCTGGTGTTCCTAGTTGGCTTTGAGGTTGGCGCTCTTGACGACCTTGCCCCATTTGTCGATCTCGCTGGCGATCTTCTGGGCGTAGGTCTCGGGGGTGTTGGGCTGCTGTGGCGCGTAGAAGCCGGACTGCTGGTAGGACGCCTGCAGCGCCGGGCTGGCCAGCGCCTTGTTGATGGCCTGGTTCAAGCGCTCGACGACGGGTTTGGGGGTGCCGGCCGGCGCCATCACGCCGAACCAGGATTCCACCTCGAAGCCGGGCAGGCCGGATTCGGCCAGCGTGGGCGTGTCGGGCGCCGAGGGCAGGCGCTGCGGCGAGGTGACGCCGATGGCGCGCAGCTTGCCGGCCTGCACGTGCGGCAGCGACGAGGGCAGGTTGTCGAACATGGAATCCACCTGGCCGCCCAGCAGGTCGGCCACGGCCGGGCCGCTGCCGCGGTATGGCACGTGCAGGATGTCGGTGCCGGTCTGCATCTTGAACAGCTCGCACGACAGGTGGATGGACGAGCCGCTGCCGGACGAGGCGCAGGTCAGCTTGCCCGGATTTTTCTTCGCGTAGGCCACGTATTCCTGCACGGTCTTGACCGGCAGCTTGGGGTTGACGACCAGGATGTTCGGAATGGTCGCCAGCAGGCCCACGGGCTCGAAGCCCTTCACGAAGTCATAGTTGAGCTGGCTGTACAGCGTGCGGTTGATGGTGTTGGCAATGGAGCCCACGTACAGCGTGTAGCCGTCGGGCGCGGCGCGCGCGACGATTTCCGCGCCGATATTGCTGTTGGCGCCGGTCTTGTTCTCGACCACGATGGTCTGGCCCAGCTCTTCCGACAGGGACTTCGCCATCAGGCGCGCCACGATGTCGGTGGCGCCGCCCGCCGCGTAGCCGACCACCAGCGTCACGGGACGCTCGGGATAGGGCTTGGCCGCCAGGGCCGGGGCCGCGAGCAGCGCGCCCAGGGCGGCCGCCGCGGCGGCCCACCGCTTGCTTTGCATCTTCATTGTTGTCTCCGTCCTGTTTGTCTAATATTTGGACAACTCTGCGTCTGTCCAACTTCATATTGGGCTTTGATAGAGGCCTCATCAACGCAATCTGTCCAAAAATTGAACAAGCCAGAATCCGAAGGCTCGGGACCGCGCGTGTTGCGCCGCGGCTTGCGCGTGTTGGGCGTGCTGCGGCAGGCGGGCGCGGCGGGCATGCACGTGGTCGACATCGCGCGCGCGGCAGGCATGCAGCGGACCACGGCCTATCGCTATCTCGATGTGCTGGTGCAGGAGGGCTACGCCTTGCGCGAGTCCGAGGCGCCGCGCTGGCGCGTGGCCGAGCTGGGCGTGATGATGGCGGGCGATCCGCATGCGCAGGCGGTGCGCGACCTGCGGCCGGTGCTGCGGCAGATCAGCGATGTCAGCGGCGATTCCGCTTTCCTCATCTGCCGCGCCGGCAACGATTCGCTCTGCCTGCACCGCGAGGTGGGCAACTATCCCGTGCAGGTGCTGGCGGTCACGGTGGGGCACCGCCAGCCGCTGGGCGTGGGGGCGGCCGGGCTGGCGCTATTGGCGGCATTGCCGCCGGACGAGTCGGAAGAGGTGATTGCGCAGAACGAGCAGGCGCTGCGCGCCTATGGCGGCATGACGGTGGCGCAGATGCGGCGCCTGGTGGAGAACACGCGGGACCGCGGCTGGTCGGTGGTGGGCAATGCCGCGGTGCCCGGCGTGTTGGGGGTGGGCGTGGCCCTGTGCGACGCGGGCGGATATCCGCGGCTGGCCGTCAGCGTGTCCAGCCTGATCAGCCGCATGCAGGCGGCACGCCAGCGTGGCATTGCCGACCTGATCCGCGCCCAGTTGGCGCAAGACGAGGTCAGGGCGCAGCGCTGGGCGCTGCCGGGGTTTTCGGGCGGCTAGGCGGCCGCTGGCGCCGGCACCCGATAGGTTTTTTGATAGTGGACCGTGAAGGTCTTGAACGCGTCCAGCGCCTTGTGGGGATCATGGCCCGGCTTGACCAGGAAGCTGTCGAAGCCGACGCGCGCCTGGTAGTGGATGGTGTCGATCATCACGTCGCCGACCGCGCGCAATTCGCCCTGCCACTGGTAGCGCGTGCGCAGCAGCTGCGCCAGCGAATAGCCGCGGCCGTCGGTGTAGACCGGAAAGTCCACGGCGATGAAGGCGATGCCGGCGGGATCCAGCGTGCCGTCGGCTTCGGCCAGGTCGCGCAGGTCGGCGTCCGGGTCGAGCTGGACCGCGACCGGATGCTGGTGGCGGCGCAGCGTGGCGCGCGAGGTCTTCCAGACCGAAAGCGGCACGATCCAGCCCGGCGCGTCGCCAGGCACCTGGCCCTCGGCCGGGACTTCGGGCTCAGGCGTGAAGACGCGCCAGGCGTCGGCTTCCAGCCGGCCGTTGCGGATCAGGTGGGGGCCGGGGGCGTCGTGCGGATAGATTTCAGACATGGGCGGCCTCGGCGTGCTGCGCGGGTTTGGCGAAGGCGGGATCGGAGTACACGTCCTGCTTGAAGGGATCGATGCCGACGCGGTCCACCACGTCGATGAAGCGTTCCTCTTCGCTGTCGCGCAGGCCCAGATAGGTGCGGACCAGGCGGTCCACCACGCCCGCGACCTGGTCGCGCGCGAACGACGGGCCGATGATGCGGCCGATCGCGGCGCCGCCGCCGCGCGTGGATTCGATGTCGGGCAGCGGCTTGGCGGCGCCGTTCTGGCGCCCGCCGATGGTGACCTGATACCACTCCTCGCCGGCCTTATCGACCCCGAGGATACCGATGTGGCCCACGTGATGGTGGCCGCAGGAGTTGATGCAGCCCGAGATATTCAGGTCCAGCTCGCCGATCTCGAACAGGTAGTCGAGGTTGTCGAACTGGCGCTGGATGGCTTCGGCCACGGGGATGGAGACGGCATTGGCCAGCGCGCAGAAATCCCCGCCCGGACAGGCGATGATGTTGGTCAGCAGCCCGATGTTGGGCGTGGCCAGGTTCAGCGTCTGCAGCGTGGTCCAGAGTTCATGCAGGCGCGCGCGGCGTACGTCGGCCAGGATCAGGTTCTGCTCGTGAGAGACGCGCAGCTCGCCGAAGCCGTAGTCGTCGGCCAGGTTGGCCACCGCGTCCATCTGGTCGGCGGTGATGTCGCCCGGCGGCACGCCGGTGGGCTTGAGCGATACGGTGACGGCGGCGTAGCCGGCCGCCTTGTGCGGATGCACGTTGGTGCGCAGCCAGCGCGCGAAGCGCGGATCGGCGGCGGCCAGCGCCGCGGTGTTGTCGACGTCCTGCGCGGCGGCGGCGTCATATTTCGGCCAGACGAAGCGGGTCCTGATGGTGTCGACGAATTCCTGGGTGATGGTGTCGGGGCCGCCCTTGATGAGCTGCCATTGTTCGTCCACCTGCTGCGCGTAGACTTCCGGCGTCAGGTCCTTCACCAGGATCTTGATGCGCGCCTTGTACTTGTTGTCGCGGCGGCCGTGCAGGTTGTAGACCCGCAGCGCGGCCTGCAGATAGGTCAGCAGGTCTTGCCATTCGACGAAGGGGTTGATCAGCTTGCCGACGATGGGCGTGCGGCCGAGGCCGC
Organism: Achromobacter sp. FW305-C-30-7; assembly: GCF_058783105.1. NCBI lineage: Bacteria > Pseudomonadati > Pseudomonadota > Betaproteobacteria > Burkholderiales > Alcaligenaceae > Achromobacter > Achromobacter sp. FW305-C-30-7. The sequence continues at coordinate 607,652 of NZ_JBYSYI010000005.1, forward strand.
CGCCGATCCAGACGCGAAAGCCCAGCTTGCCGTCGCGTTCGACGGCTTGCAGCCCGATGTCATGCACGCCCACGGCCGCGCGGTCCTGCACCGCGCCGCTGACCGCGATCTTGAACTTGCGCGGCAGGAAGGCGAATTCGGGGTGCAGCGTGGACCACTGGCGGATGATCTCGCACCACACCAGCGGATCCACCAGCTCGTCCGGCGCGACGCCGGCGAAATGGTCGGTGGTGGTGTTGCGGATGCAGTTGCCGCTGGTCTGGATGGCGTGCATCTGCACGGTGGCGAGCTCGGCCAGGATGGCTGGCACGTCTTCGAGCTTGGGCCAGTTGAACTGGATGTTCTGGCGGGTGCTGAAATGGCCGTAGCCGCGGTCCCACTTGCGCGCGATGTGCGCCAGCGTGCGCAATTGGCGCGACGCCAGGATGCCGTAGGGAATGGCGACGCGCAGCATGGGCGCGTGGCGCTGGATGTACAGGCCGTTCTGCAGACGCAAAACACGGAATTCATCTTCCGTTAGTTGGCCATCGAGGAAGCGGCGCGTCTGGTCGGAGAACTGCGCCACACGCTGCTCGACGAGTTGCTGGTCGACGGGGTCATACACGTACATGTCTACTGCCCTTGAAGTCTTCTCGGTCTGAATCCCTGCGCTCGCCTGGCGCAATGCGGCAGGGGAAAGGGGTTCATAACCGTAACAGGCAGCTGCGGCGACCGTCTAAGTCATTCTGGTAATAAGGTAATGGGCCCCCACGCTGCACGCGCTGGCGCGCGCTTGCTGCCCCCCGAGGGGGCTGTCCCGCCTTGGGACGGCCATTCTCGCGGGACGGCCGATTTACAACGCGGCGTTTACAGCCCAACGCGCTACTAGCACCAGGATGACCACCAGACAAGCCGCCATCAGCAGCCCGGTCAATATCAATGGCGCCGGCTTGTTGTTGGCGATGTCGGCATCGTAGCCCCGCCCGCGGCGCACGCCGAAGAATCCCCACAGCACGGATTTGACCGTGCGCAAGAAACTGAGCATGTTGTCTCTCCTGGCGTAGTGGCGGATGCCACCAATGTAGGCCGCCGCGCGCCGGGGAAACAGATGCAGATCTGGCTTACTCGACCGTATCAGGCATGGAACCGGCCGGCGCGCCGATGCCGCGCACGATATGCTCCAGCAGCTCGCGCGCGGCGGGCGAGACGTGGCGGCCGGCGCGGCTCAGCACGTGCAGGCTGCCCTGGTTGAGGATGGGGTTGGCCAGCGGCAGGCTGGCCAGGCGCTGAGCGCGCATGTCGGCCGTGACCGCGATGGGCGGCGTCAGCGCGTAGCCGATGCCGGCGGCGGCGAACTGCCACAGCGCCTTGAAGGACGAAGTGGTGAGCACATTGCGCAGCCGGACCTGTTCGCTGATTTCGGCGGCCTGGATATGCTGGCGCACGCCGAACCCTTCCTGCATGGATGCGCCGGGATAGTCGGCCAGGTCGGTCAAGAGCAGCGGGCGGCGCAGCCGGGTCAGCGGATGGTCGTCGCGGACGATGGCGCGGATCGGTTCGGGCCGCGAGTAATGGGTGCGCAGGCGGGCGTCGTTGGGCGGCTGGAACACCAGTCCTATGTAGGCGCGGTCGTCGACGATGCGCTGCACGATCTCGGAGGTGCGCGCCACGTCGATGTCCAGCGTGACTTCGGGGTGGCTGCGCCAGTAGCCGGGCAGCACGCGTTCGAACATCAGTTCCACGAAGCCTTCGCCCAGCACCAGGTCGATGTGTCCCCGCTCGGCCTTGCGCAGACTGTCGATCTCGGAGAAGAAACTCTCCTGGATGTCCTGCTGGCGCTTGATGTAGCGCGCCAGGATATGTCCGGCATCCGTGGGCACCACGCCGCGTCCGCGGCGTTCGAACAGGGCGATGCCGCAATCGCGTTCCAGCGCGGCGATGGCGCGGCTGACGGCGGACGGGTCCATGTCCAGCACTTCGGCCGCGCCGCGCACCGAGCCGCGGCTCATGACCTGCATGAAGTAGTGAGTGCGGCGGGCGTCGAGTTTTTCGTCCATGGCGGTGCTCCGAGGGGGAGTGCGGCGGCAGATCCACAGATAAAATCTAGGGTTTACCCTTGCATGACCCAAGTTCATGCAAAATTTTCCCTGGAAAAGCCTTTCTGTTGCATTTTACGCAACGTTTATGCGCCAGCCCTGTCATGGTTGCATGCTGGGCCCCCGGCGAAAATCGGCCCTGCTGCGAGCGCCTCGCCGCCGCCGCGCCGCGACGCTCCTCCGGGGCGCCGGCCGGACGGGGTTGCGGCGGACAGCCACGACGATTATTCACGTTCATCAGGGGAATCCGATGTCACACGCCAGCGCCAGCCTGGCCGCGCCCTCCATGCCGCTATCCGGGCGCATCCGCATGCTTGCCGCCATCTTGCTGGTGGTCGTCATTTCAGAAGCGATCGGCAGCGCCACCTTCAACGTCGGCCCGGGCAAGATCGTTCTGCAGCCGATGCTGTGGGCCATCTTCATCGGCGCCATCGTCGCCGCCTGTGGCCAGCGCCTGCCGGCCGGCCTGAACATCGACACCGCCATGCAAACCCGCATCAGCGGTTATCTGCAATACGCGCTGCTGCCTTTCCTGGCCAAGCTGGGCCTGATGGTGGGCGGCGCCTTGCCGCAGGTGCGCGAAGCCGGCTGGGCTCTGGTGTTCCAGGAGTTCGGCCACTTCTTCGGCACCATGGCCATCGGCCTGCCGCTGGCCCTGCTGCTGGGCATCAAGCGCGAAGCCATCGGCGCAACCTTCTCGGTGGGCCGCGAGCCCAGCCTGGCCATCATCGGCGAGCGCTACGGCATGAACTCGCCCGAAGGCCGCGGCGTGATGGCCGAGTACATCACCGGCACCGTGATCGGCGCGTTGTTCGTGGCGCTGATGGCCGGCTTCATCACCAGCTTGAACATCTTCGATCCGCGTTCGCTCGCCATGGGCGCCGGCGTGGGCTCGGGCAGCATGATGGCTGCCGGCGTGGGCGCGATCGCCTCCCAGCAGACGCCCGAAGTCGCGCACCAGGTGGCCGCGCTGGCCGCCGCCGCCAACCTGCTGACCACGGTGGTGGGCGTGTACTTCACGCTGTTCATCTCGCTGCCGACCACCATCTTCCTGTACGACAAGCTGGAGCCCGTACTGGGCCGCTTCTCGCGCGGCAAGGCCGAGACCGCCGCGGTTGCCAATGACGGCGCCGCGCAGGAAACGCCGGCGCATGGCGCCAAGATGGGCTTCGGCGACCGCCTGACCGCTTACGTCATCTGCGGCCTGTTCGCGCTGGTGGGCAACCGCCTGGGCTACAACGTGCCGTTCGCCGACGCCTTGCCGGGCATGGGCATCATCATCCTGCTGGTCGTCATCGCCGACCTGGTGCTGCGCGTGGTGCCCAAGCTGCCGGCCGTGTTCGTGCTGTCGCTGATCGCCATGACCGCGGGCTGCCCGGGCGTGCTGCCGTACTCGGACCAGATCATCGCGATGGTCGGCAAGGTCAATTTCCTGCCGTTCACGACCGTGATCCTGGCCATGGCCGGCTTGTCCATCCTCAAGGACCTGCCCGCCTTCCGCAAGCTGGGTTGGAAGATCGTGGTGGTGTCCCTGGCCGCCAACGCGGGTACGTTCCTGGGTGCGACGATGATTGCGGAATTCTTCCACTGATCTCCGTCCGGTCCTGCATGAAAAACCGCCTGATGAAAGCGTCAGGCGGTTTTTTTTTGGTCAGGGCGTGTGGCCCGGCCGGTAGCGCGCCTGGTCCGTGACGTTCTCGGTCGCGCCGATATTGGCGACCTTGGGGATGCCCAGGCCTGCCGCCTTCATCGCCACCGCGGTCTGCAGTTCCTGGACCTGCGGGTTGCCCATGGCGACACGGTAGGCTTGCAGCGGCATCAGGCCTTCGATGGTGCCCAGGTCGTTGGCGGAACCGGCGCGCTGGGCAGTCGGGTCGGGTTGCGTGGTGAACGCCTCGAGCGCGCGGCGCATGCGCGATTCCGCGTGCAGGTCGCGCAGCGCGTCCGCATTGGAGGCGCCGATGATGGTCAGCGCGGGCAGCTGGTGGTCGCGTTCGCGGATGGCTGGCGCGGCGTGGCCCGCAGCCGCGGCCTTGGCGGCTCGGACATGGGCAATGCCTTGCGTTTCAAGGAATGGGCGCGTGGCGTCCAGCGCGGCGGAGCGCGCGGGGTAGGGCGCGTCAGCCCGGTGGATGGCGGAGATCGCAGCGACGTTCATGCTGGGCCCCTTTTTCTGATGACAGGCCGGGGGATCGGCCCGTTTGGCAATTTCACTGTAACAGCTGAGGGCGGTCGTGGCGAAAAAAAGGCCCCTGACGAGGTCAGGGGCCCTAGCGACGCGGCCCGAGGGCCGCGCCGTACTCAGGGCAGGTGATGGCCAGGGAGCCCGGCGGGTTCTCCCGGCCCTGCGCCTGCCCAAACCGGATCAGGGCTTGGTGGCCTGCATGGATGGCCGTTGGCTGAAGGTCTCGTACCAGGCGGCGGTGGCCGGGTGGCCGGCGCGCCAATCCAGGTCGGGGAAGCGGAAATCCAGATAGCCCAGCGCGCATCCGATGGTGATGGTGCCGATGTCGAGGCGGCCGTTCAGCGAGGCGGCGCTCTTCTCCACCAGCGCGAGGCCGTCGCGGACCTTGCCCAACTGGCCTTCGACCCAGCCGTCCCAGCGCAGCGCTTCGGGGCGCAGCACGGTTTCATAGCGGGCCAGCAGCGCCGCACCCAGCATGCCGTCGGCCATCGATTGCTCTGTCAGTACCTGCCAGCGGTCCTTGCCGGCCGGGAACAGCGCGCCGCCGCCCAGGTCGTTGAGGTATTCGCAGACCACGCGGCTGTCGTACAGCGCCTGGCCGTCGTCGGTGATGAAGGTAGGCACCTGGCCCAGCGGATTGCTGGGGATGATGCTCTGGTCGCGCGCGACGGGGCCGGCCGCGCTGGGCAGCTTTTCGATGCGGTCGGCCAGGCCGAGCTCATGGGCGATGACCATGCACTTGCGCACGAAGGGCGAGGCGGGCGAGTAAAAGATTTTCATGGGTATCCTTGTCGGTGGAGAGGCGTCAGTGTTGTGCATGCGCCAGATGTTGTCCAGCGATCCAGCCGAAGGTCAAGGCGGGACCGAGCGTGATGCCGGGGCCGGGATAGGCGCCGCCCATCACGGATTGCATGTCGTTGCCGGCGACGTAGAGGCCGGGGATGGGCGCGCCTGCGGCGTCCAGGGCCTGGGCGTCCCGGTTGGCGGCGATGCCGCAGGCCGTGCCGATGTCGCCGGGATAGACCTTGACCGCGTAATAGGGGCCGGGACCCAGCGGCGCGAGGCAGGGATTGGGTTCGTGTTCCGGATCGCCCAGGTAGCGGTTGTAGGCGGTCGATCCCTTGCCGAAATCCGGGTCCTGGCCCTGGGCCGCGTGGGCGTTGTAGCGGTCCACCGTGGCTTGCAGTGCATCGCCGGGCACGCCCAGCCGTGCCGCCAGCGCCGCCAGGGTGGCGCCTTGCAGCAGATAGCCCGCATCGATCAGATGCTGGCGCGGTCTCCCGCCAGGCAGCGCCAGACCCAGGCCCCAGGTATCGATGAAGCGCTGGTCGCAGATCAGGAAGGCGGGAACGCTGGGCGTCGCGCCGTTGTTGCGGTACATGGCCTGCACGAACTCGTGGTACGAAGCCGATTCGTTGACGAAGCGCTGGCCGGCGCTGTTGAGCGCGATGAGGCCGGGCTTGGCCCGGTCCCACACCAGGTGCGGATAATGCAGGCGCTGGCCGTCCGCGGATTCCAGGACGGATACCGGCGCCCAGAATGCGGGGCTGGCGTGGCCCGTGCCGAGCGCGGCGCCGGCGGTTTCCGACAGGCGGATGCCGTCGCCCGTATTGTCCCGCGGCGACATGGACCAGAGGCCGGTGGGCTGGGGATAGGACTGCGCGCGGCGCTCCGGATCCCAGGGAAAGCCACCCGTGGCCATCACTACGCCGCGCCGCGCGCGGATGTTCAGCGTCTTGCCGCCGCGCGCGACGGCGGCGCCCAGCACGCGGCCGCTGGCATCGCGGTGCAGCGCCAGCGCCGGCGTGTCGAGCCAGTACTCGATCCTGCGGGCCAGCAGGCCGTGGAACAGCTGCGCGGCCAGCGCATTGCCCAGCAACAGGCGGGTGCCGCGGTGATAACCGCGCGCGCGGTCGGCGGCATAGCGCAGCACCAGCTTCATGCTGTGGCGCCAGGCCGCGAATGAGCGCGTGGCGCGCAGCAGATGCCGCACGTCGGTGATGTTGACCATCATGCCGCCCAGCACCGTGAATTCCTTCAGCGGATCGCGCAGCGTACGGAAGTCCTGGCCCAGCTTGCGGCCGTCGAACTCCAGCGGATCCAGCGAGCGGCCGCCCATCGCGGCGCCGGGCAGATCGGGGTAGTAATCGGGCGAGGCGGTGCGCGCGGCCACGTCCAGGATGCCGCGCGAGGCCAGGTAGTCCATCATGCGCGGGCCGGCTTCCAGGTAGGCGCGCTTCATGTCGTCCGGGGCCGCCGCGCCCACGGTCTGTTCCAGATAGGTCCACACCTTGTCGAAGTTGTCCGGATGGCCGGCGGCTTCCGTCTGCGCATTCAGCGGTATCCACAGCGCGCCGCCGGAGATGGCGGTGGAGCCGCCAACGCGGCCGGTCTTCTCGACCAGCAGCACGTCCAGCCCTTCCTCGCGCGCCGTCAACGCCGCGGCCATGCCGCCCGCGCCCGAGCCGACGACCAGCGCGTCGACTTCCTTGTCCCAAGTGATGCCTTCCATGCTGCCTATGCTCCCGAGCCGCCCAGCGATTTACCGCCGTCCACGAAGATGACCTGGCCTGTGATGAAGTCCATGTGCGGCGCGGCCAGGAAGGACACGGCATTGGCGATGTCTTGCGGCTGGCCTGCGCGGCCGGTGGGCTGCAGGGCCAGTTGGGCCGCGAGGCGTTCGGGTGTGAGATTGCGCAAGAGCGGCGTGTCGATGAGGCCGGGGGCGATGGCGTTGACCAGGATGCCGCGCGCGGCCAGCTCCATGGCCGAGGCGCGTGTGTAGCCCACCAGGGCCGCTTTCGAGGCTACGTAGTGCGGGTGGTTCTTCGCGCCCAGGTAGGCGCGCGACGCGATATTGACGATCTTGGCGCCGGGCGCCATGTCGCGCGCCGCTTCCTGCGTCAGGGTCGCCACCGCCAGCAGGTTGACGTCGAAGGCGCGGCGGTAGTCGGCGCTGTCGACCTCGAAGAACTTGCGCTCGTCGAACAGCCCCGCGTTGTTGACCAGCGCCGCCAGCGGCGCGAGCGAGCGGGCCAGCGCACGGGTGGCGGCCTCATCCGTCAGGTCCACCACGCGGTGTTCCACGTCCAGCCCCTGCGCCTGCAATGCCTGCGCCTCTTTCGCGGCCAGCTCCGCGTTGCGATCGGCCAGCACGACGCGAAAGCCGTCGCGCGCCAGCCGCTCCACGATCGCCAAGCCCATGCCGCTGGCGCCGCCCGTGACCAATGCCGTGCCCAGATTCATGATGTTTCCCTATACGGCCAGGTAGCCGCCGTCCACGGGCAGCACCACGCCGTTCACGTAGCTGGCCATGTCCGAGGCCAGGAAAAGAACCGGGCCCACGATCTCGTCGGCCCGTCCCGCGCGCGCCATGGGCGCGCGCTGCATGTACCAGTCCGTGCCCTGCGCTTGCGCGCGCTGGCCCGCCGTCATCTCGGTTTCCATCAGACCGGGGGCCACGGCGTTCACGCGCACGCCGTGCGGCGCCAGGTCGCGCGCCAACACCTCGGTGAAGGAGCGCACGCCGCCCTTGGACACCACGTAGCCCGCGGTCGAAATGCTGCAGCCATAGGCCACGATGGAACACAGGTTGACGATGGCGCCGCGTGTGGCCTTCAGCTGCTCGACGAAGGCGTGCGTGACGTTGAAGGTGCCCTGCAGATTCACGCTCATCAGACGCTCCCAGATCTCGGGCGTCTTGGGATCGTCGAACGGGGCTCGGGCGGAAATCCCGGCGTTGTTGATCAGGATGTCCAGATGGCCGTGTTCGGTGGCGGACCGCTCGGCAAAGGCGCGCACGGCGGCGGCATCGGTCACGTCCAGCACTGCGTCCGCAGCCTTGCCGCCCGCTACGCGGATGGCCTGCGCCGTGGCGGCGGCCAGCGCCGCGTCCACGTCGGCGACGATCACGGCCGCGCCTTGGCGCGCAAAGCCCTGCGCGATGGCCGCGCCCAGGCCGCGGCCCGCGCCCGTGACGAGCACCCGCTTGTCTTGCATCGATATCATGGTCGGTCCTTTCGGCGCGCTAGGCGCCCAGATAGGCGCGCTGCACGCCTTCGTCGCTGGCGAGCGCGGCGGATTCGCCTTCCAGCGCGATTTCGCCGTTTTCCAGGATGTACGCGTAACTGGACACTGACAGCGCCAGCTTCACGTTCTGCTCCACCAGCAGGATGGTGATGCCTTGTTCGCGATTCAGCCGCAGCACGATGTCGAAGATCTGTTCGACCACCAGCGGCGACAGTCCCATCGACGGTTCATCCAGCAGGATCATGCGCGGCCGCGCCATCATGGCGCGGCCCGTGGCCAGCATTTGCTGTTCGCCGCCGGACAAGGTCGCGGCCTTTTGCTCGTAGCGTTCGCGCAGGCGCGGAAAGGTGTCGCAGACCATGTCCAGATCCTGCTTGACCGCCGGGCGGTCGGTGCGCAGGTAGGCGCCCATTTCCAGGTTCTCGCGCACGCTCATGTCGCGGAAGATCTCGCGGCCCTCCGGCACCTGCACGATGCCGCGTCCCACAATGGCGTCCGCCGCCAGGCGGTGTATGGGCTCGCCGGCGAAGCGCACGCTGCCCGCGGTGGGAGCCACCAGGCGCGAGATCACATTGAGCGTGGTGGACTTGCCCGCGCCGTTGGCGCCCAGCAGCGCCACGATGGCGCCCTGCGGCACTTTCAGCGATACGTCCTGCAGCGCGCGGATATTGCCGTAGGCGGCCGATACCGCCTCGACTTCAAGCAGATATTCAGCCACCAGCGGCTCCCTTGCCCAGATAGGCTTCGATGACCCGGGGGTTGCTGCGCACTTCCGCGGGCGTGCCTTCGGCGATCTTCTCGCCGAAGGACATGACGGTGATGCGATCCGAGATCGACATCACCAGCTGCATGACGTGCTCCACCAGCAGCACTGTGATGCCGTCGCGTTCGCACAGCTCGGTCAGCAGGCGGTCCAGCGTTTCGATCTCGCGGTTGCGCAGGCCGGCCGCCGGTTCGTCCAGCAACAGCAGCTTGGGCGATATGGCCAGGGCGCGTGCCAGTTCCAGCATCTTCTGGCGGCCGAAGTCCAGGCTGCACGCCGGCGTGTCGAGGAAGTCGGCCAGCCCCACGCGTTCCAGCAGGTGCTCGACCCGCTCGCGCGTCTGCGCGGCGGCCGGACGCAGCAGCTTGCCGGCGCTGTCGGCGCCGTGCGCGTAGGTGCCGAGCAGCGCGTTTTCGCGCACGCTGAGCGCGCCGAACAGCTCCAGGTTCTGGAAGGTGCGGGCCACGCCCAGCGCCGCCATTTCATGCGGCTTCTTGCGGGTGATGTCGATGCCGTCGAACTGGATGCTGCCGCTGCTGGGTCGGTAGTAGCGCGAAATGCAATTGAAGGTGGTGGACTTGCCCGCGCCGTTGGGGCCGATCAGCGCGTGGATGCGGCCGCGCTCGACCTGCATGGACAGGCCGTTGATGGCGGTGAGGCCGCCGAACTTCACGGTCAGACCCTGCACGTCCAGATAGGGATGGCTGCTCATGCCGCGCTCCTTTGGGTCGGTTTGGCCGCGGCCTTGTTGGGCGTGGAGGGGAGCGGCGTGGCGGGCGCCGGCGCGCGTCCGCGCGCGCCGCGGCCGGCGAACAGGCCCTTGGGCGCGAACATCATGAAGCCCATCAATATGACGCCGTAGATGATTTCCTGGAACGACAGCGCCTGGCGCAGCAACTCGGAAATGAGGCCGAAGGCCAGGGCGCCGGCAATGGCGCCGCGCACCGAGCCGATGCCGCCGACCACCACCATGGTCAGGATCAGGATGGTGGTCTGGAAGCCCAGGCTTTCCGGGTGGATGAAGGAAGCGAAGGTCGTGTACATGCCGCCCGCGATGCCGGCATAGGCGGCGGAAAGCGTGAAGGCGGTGCGCTTGATGGCGTTGACATTCACGCCCATGGCCTGCGCCGCCACGTCGCTTTCGCGCACCGCGCGGAAGGCCGAACCGAGCTGCGAGCGGGACAGGGCGACGGTGGCCCAGAGCAGCAGCGCGGCGATCAGCACCACGAAGGGGTACGCCTTGGCGTCCGACACCAGTTCATAGCCGAACAGCGTGGCCGGCGAGATCCGGAAACCGTTCGAGCCATTGGTGACCGATTGCCAGTTCAGGAACACCCACTGCATCGCTTCGCCGAAGGCGAAGGTGGACAGCGCCAGGTAGATGTCGCGCATGCGCAGCGCCAGCGCGCCGATCACATAGCCCAGCGCGGCGGCCAGCAGCCCGCCCGCGACGATGGAAATGAAGAAGGGCGGATGCCACAGATTGTTGATGAGGCCGGCGGTATAGATGCCCACGCCGTAGAAAGCGGCATGCGACAGCGCAAACTGCCCGGTCTCGCCAATGACCAGGTGCAGGCCCAGCGCCAGCACCACGAACACCATCAGCAGGTTCACCACGTAGATGACATAGCCGCTGGCCGCGAAAGGCAGGATCGCCAGCACCACGGCCATCAGCGCCAGCAGCGCATGGTCGATTTTCTTGCTCATACTTTCTTCACCTGCAGTTTGCCGCCCAAGAGCCCTTGCGGACGCAGCAGCAGCACCACCATGATGGCCACGAAGGGCGCAACCACGATGGCATTGGTCGAAATGAACAGCCCCACCAGGTTCTCCGCCACGCCGATCACGAAGCCGCCGACCACCGCGCCGGGCAGGCTGGTGATGCCGCCGACGATGGCCGCGGCGTAGGCCAGGATGGCGATATGGCCGATGTCGGGCGTGATCAGGATCTTGGGCGTGATGAGCAGCGCCGCGACCGCCGATATCAGTCCGGCCAGCGCCCACACCAGCATGCGAATGCGGGTCAGGTTCACGCCCACCAGCCTCGCGGCCTTGGGGTTCATGCCCACGGCGCGCATCGCGCGGCCAACCCGGGTGTAGGTGAACATGCCGAAGAGCAGCAGCATCACCGCCACCGCGACGGCGAATATCACCAGGTCCAGCTGGGTCAGCACCGCGTCGCCGATGATGATGGCGTCGGTCGAGGCCAGCGGCGGCAGCGAGCGCGGCGTGTCGCCCAGGCCGGTCTGGCGCACCAGGCCTTTCAGCGCATAGGCCAGGCCCAGGGTGGCGATCACCATCTGCACGCCCACGCCCTTGGAGGCGATGACGCGTTCCATGACGACGCGCTGGAACAGGCCCGACAGGACGGCCACGGCGAGGAGCGTGATGGGAATGACGACGAGATAGGGCCAGCCCATCACCAGGGTGAGGAACAGGGCGATGTAGCCGCCGACCATGAAGATCTCGCCCTGGGCGAAATTCGGCACGTCGGTGGTCTTGAAAATGATCACTACGGCAACCGCCAGCAGCGCGTACACGCTGCCCGTCACCAGTCCCGACAGCACCCCCTGCTGCAGGAACAGCCAGATATCGGCAAAGCTCATGATGTTTCTCCGGCAGCCCGCGCGCTGCTGCGCCAGCGCGCGGGCCCGACCCGTGGCGGGCCGCTGGTTTACTTCTGATACTGCCAGACGCTCTTGAAGGCGCCAGGCACGAGCGACATGTTGGTGCCGTCGAACTTGATGTAGATGGCGGATTCCTGGGCGGCGCGGTCGTTCGGACCGAACTCGATCGGACCGGCCATGACACCGGAATCGAACTTCATGGTTTCCAGCGCTTGCAGCACTTTCTCGCGGGTGGGCTGGGGGCCAGCGGCCTTCAGCGCGTTGACCACCGCCATCGCGGGCGGCAGACCGTAGGGCATGTAGGTCTGCGGATGGCCCGGCTTGGCGGCCAGGTCGGGGTAGGCCTGCTTGTACATGTCGTACACCCAGGTCAGCTTGGAGCCGCCCGGCACGTCGGACAGCACTTCCTGGATGTAGACGTTCTTGAAGGCGTCCTTGTTGCCCACGTTCTCGACCAACTGCTTCAGGTCGGCGGTGCCGTTCACCGCCAGCACGATGGGCTTGTTCCAGCCCAGTTCCTGCGCCTTCTTGATGATGAGCGCGGCGGGGCGGGCATACGTGGTCAGCAGCAGCACGTCGGCGTTGGCGGCGCGGATCTTCAGCATGGGCGCGGTCACGTCGGTGATGTTCGGGTTCACCGACTGGACTTGCAGCGACGCGTCGCCCAGCTGCTTGACCTGGGCCTGCGCGGCCTCCAGGTTCCAGCCGCCGTAGGCGTCGTCATGGTTGATGTAGCCGATCTTCTTGGCCTTCAGGTGTTCGGCGGCGAACTGCACCATCGAGCCGCCCACGGCGTGCTGGGAGATGGAGAAGGCGCCATAGATGTACTTGGACGGCGGATACAGCGCGCCGTCGCCCGAGGCGTTGAGCATGACGAGCGGGACCTTCTCGCGTTCGACATATTCGCGCGAGGCCACCACCGCGGCCGAGCAGGAGCCGCCGTTCAGCAGGAATACCTTGTCCTGCTCGTTCAGCTTCTTCACCGCGGCGACCAGGTCGTTGGCGTTGCAGCGGTCGTCCTCGATCACCAGCTCGATCTGGCGGCCATGCACCCCGCCTTCCTTGTTGACCTTGGCGTACCACATCTTGGCCGCGTTCAGCACGTCAAAGCCGTAGGCCATGCCGCTGCCGGACAAGGGCGCGAACAGGCCGATCTTGATGATCTTGTCGGTGATGCCCGGCTCCTGTTGCGCCAGCGCGCCCGTGCTCAAGGCCCACGCGCATAGTGCAGCGGCGGCTGCGTAGCGACTGCTTTTCTTCATCTTTGTCTCCCGTTCTTTTTTGATGCGCGCCTTTGTTGGTGGATGGCGCTTTGCTGCGTTGCCGGCCTGGCCGCCGGATTGCCTTACTGCATGCGGTAGCCGCCGTTGACGTCGATGACGCTGCCGGTGATGTAGCCGGCTTCCTCGGATGCCAGGAAGCGCACGGCGGCGGCCACGTCGTCCACGGTGCCGATGCGGCCCAGCGGAATGGCTTGCGCCGCGGCGGCCAGCGCGCCGCTGCTGGTGACGGTGCTGCGCAGCATGTCGGTGTCGATGAGGCCCGGCGCGATGCCGTTGACCGTGACGCCCAGGTGCGCGGATTCGCGCGCCATGGCCTTGGTCAGGCCCAGCACCGCGGACTTGGCCGCGATGTACGAGGCGCTGGAGCGGTAGCCGCCCAACTGCGCCGCGACAGAGGTGAACGTGACGATGCGGCCGTGCGCCAGCGGCGCGGCCTCGCGCCGGCGCAGGTAGGCGCGGCCGCACAGGAACACGCCGCGGGCATTGACCGCGAAGCTGCGTTCCCAGATGTCCAGCGTGGTGTCCTTGATGAGCGGGCGTTCGCCGTTTTCCTGGAATAGCAGCAGTCCGGCGGCGCTGACGAGCACGGCGATGGGACCGTGCTGCGCTTCGATCTGCTCGAAGGCGTTGTCGACCGAGTGTTCGTCGCTGACGTCGAAGGCATGGGAGGCGTGCGGCGCGCCCAGTTCGTCGGCCACGCGGCGGGCGCGTGCGGCGTCCACGTCCGAGACGATGACGCGCAAGCCGGCGCTGGCCAGTTCCTGGCAGATGCGGGCGCCTATGCCGCCGCCGCCGCCCGTGACGAGCGCAAGGCGCGGGGCCGGACCCATGCCGGCCGGCGTGGATACATTGGACATGCTGTCTCCTGGTAGCGTGCTGTCCGCCTCGGGTGGGGACGTGGCCGCTGGTTTGAATTTTTTGCGATTATGTATACATGGCGTAGAGGCAGGTATAGGGGCTTACCCTAAATCATGTTTGATTTACATCGTGTTTTACAGAGATGTTCCGAAATTCGGAAGCGTGTCTGGCGTCCTATGTATTCTTCATGTATACAATGCGGCTATGGACACGCTATCTCAACACGTTACCGACACGCTGCGGGACTGGGTGCTGCACGGCAAGTTCAGCCCGGGCGCCCGCCTGGAAGAAATCCCGCTGGCGGAAAAACTTGGGGTGTCGCGCACGCCGGTGCGCGCGGCGCTGGCGACGCTGGGCAATGAAGGTTTGCTGGAACATCTGCCCAAGCGCGGCTACACCGTGCGCGCCTATGACATCGGTGAAATCGTGGCGGCCTATGAGGTGCGCGCGGCGCTGGAAGGGCTGGCCTGTCGCCAGGCGGCCCTGCGCGGGCTATCCAACGATGCCGTGGCGGTGCTGAAGAATTGCCTGGACGAAGGGGACCGGATCCTGGGCAAGGGCGTCTTGCTGGCCGAGGACCATCTGCCGTACCAGCAGGTGAACATCACTCTGCACAACGGCATCCTGGAAGCGGCGGGCAACCCCTGGGTGCGGCGCTTCGCGACGCAGGCGCAGGCCATTCCCTACGCCTCGGACCGGATCATCCTGTGGGAAGACCACGGGATCATCCTGCGATCGCATGACGACCATCACCGCATCGTCAATGCAATCATCGCCCGCGACGGCGCGCGGGCCGAGGACCTGATGCGCGAGCACGTGTATTACGCGGGCATCATCCTGAAGAACAACTACGAAAGGCTGGCGCAGGCGTACCGGGTCTGAGGCACGCTTGCGAGTTGTGCGGGCTGGCGGGCTCCGTTTCCTGATGTTCCCTCAGACGGCCAGGTAGCCGCCGTCCACGGGCAGCACCACGCCGTTCACATAGCTGGCCATGTCGGAGGCCAGGAAAAGAACCGGGCCGACGATTTCCTCGGCCCGTCCGGCGCGCGCCATCGGGGTGCGCTGCGTGTACCAGTCCGTGCCCTGCGGGCGCCCACGCACGCCTGCGGTCATGTCGGTCTCCATCAGGCCCGGCGCGATGGCGTTCACGCGCACGCCATGCGGAGCCAGATCGCGCGCCAGGACTTCGGTGAACGAGCGCACGCCGCCCTTCGAGACGGTGTAGCTTGCAGGCGAGGTGCTGCAGCCATAGGCCACGACGGAGCACAGATTGATGATGACGCCGCGCGCGGCCTTCAACTGCTCGACGAAGGCATGCGTGACATTGAAAGTGCCCTGCAGGTTCACGCTCATCACGCGGTCCCAGGTTTCGGGAGTTTTCGGATCCTCGAAGCGCTCGAGGGCGCCGATGCCGGCGTTGTTGACCAGGATGTTCAGGTTGCCGTGGTCGGTGGCGAACCGCTGCGCAAATGCGCGGACCGCGGCGGCATCGGTCACGTCCAGCACCGCTTCTGCGGCCTTGTCGCCTGCGTCGCGGATAGCCTGCGCGGTGGCGGCGGCCGCATCCGCGTCCACGTCGGCCACGATCACGGTCGCGCCTTGCTGCGCGAAACCCCGCGCGATGGCCGCGCCCAAGCCGCGGCCGGCGCCGGTAACGAGGACCCACTTGTCTTGCATCGATATCATGGTCAGCCCCTTTGGCGGCTCAGGTTCTCAAATTATGGACGAAAGTCGTCCATAATTATGCGCGAAGGGGTTTTTCTGGTCGAGGGAAGGGGTGGGAAATTTATGGCCTGGCGGTTTTGCGAGGGCGAGCGGGTCAAGCGGCCGCGGCGCGCAGGAACAACCAGGAAAGGCCGGCGCAGGCGTGCCGGGGCTACCGCACGCCTGCTACCGCGCCTTACGCCGCCGCGGGCGATTCCAGGCAGGGCTTGAATTCACCGGTCGCGGGATCGCGCAGGTACAGCAGGCCGGTGGCCACGCCGAAGTAGGTGCCGTGCAGTTCCAGGTCGCCCTTTTCCACGCGGCGGCGGATGGACGGGAAAGTCATCAGGTTGTTCAGGCTGTGTTCGACCGTGGCCAGTTCCAGGCGTTTCAGGTTGGCCTGGCGGTCGCCGGTGCCGGGGCCCAGGCGTTGGGCCACGGGTTCGATCTGCGACATCCACTTGCCGATGAAATCGCCCTTGGTCAGGGGCTTGGCGTCGTCGAAGAAGGAGCGGATGCCGCCGCAGGAGGCGTGGCCCAGCACCACGATGTGCTTGACGTTCAGGCCGTTGACCGCGAATTCGATCGCGGCGCTGGTGCCGTGGTACGAGGATTCCGAGTCAGGGTCACAGGGCGGGACCAGGTTCGCGACGTTGCGCACGACGAACATCTCGCCGGGGCCGGCGTCGAAGATGACTTCGGGCGACACGCGCGAGTCGCAGCACCCGATGATCAGGATTTCCGGGTTTTGTCCCGATTCGGCCAGCTTTTGATATCGGCTGCTTTCCGAAGGGAAACGGCCCCCCAGGAAAGATTGGTAGCCTTCGGTGAGTCTTTTTGGAAACATGATCTTTTCTTCCTCGTAGCTGGAGCCAGGCGTGCTGGCGCGTCGGCGCACGCAACAAGGGGCTTCGTGTGGAAGCCCCTTTTATTGAGTCGACGAGTGGAATTTTCCCATACTTGACCTTGCGCCATGCTGTCTAAACCCTGTGGGAATCAGGGTTTTTGCCGCGGGCTGCCTGCGCTCCCGGCGTGGGCGCCTTTCTGGCGAGGGCCGCCGGGGGGAAGGTCAGCGGGCGTCGACGCCCAGCGCGGTGACGCGGGTGAACTGCAGCGGCGTGACGGCCCGGATCTGCTTGATCTGGCCGGGCGCCAGCGGGCCGACGACATCGTCGCGCACTCGGCCGATCTCGCGGCCCTGCGCGTCGTACAGCACGAAGGTCAGCATGGCGCTGTTGACGTGCCGCGCGGACTGGTTGGAAAGCAGGCCGGTGATGGCCGACAGGTTCTGGTTGACGTCGCGCACCGCCTGGACATTGCCCAGCGTGACGCCGTAGACCAGGCCCTGCGCGCCGGCGGCGCCAGACAGGCCGGCCAGCAGCGCGAACGAAGCAAGGGCAAGTTTCATTGTGGTCTCCTGAGCAGCCACGTGGCGGGCGCCATTTTCACCCGCAGGGCGGTCGTCGCCGCCTCTGGACTGGGGGCATGCTTATCTCACACCTTTCCCGTCTTGTACACAACGGGGCAAAGGGATGAATGGGTAACAGGGTGCTTGGATTGGTCGCAAATTCGCCTGCGTGGATGGCGTGTCCACGGGGAGGCCGCTGGCGGTTTCAGGGGCATGTCAGGCCTTGGCGATTCTTGACTTTCCGCACCCTTGCGCAGGGTTCGGGTTTGTTCGATCATGACCGGGCCGGCGATTGGGCCGGCGGACCGTGCGGCCCGCCTTTGCGACTGAATCCAGGCGCGCGGGCGCCAAGGGAGGAACCCATGCTTTCCCGTACCAGCCAATTGGCCTCGGCCTTTCTGTTGACCGCTTGTTTCGCCGGCGCGGCGTTTGCCCAGACCCCTGCGGCCCCCGCTCCCGCCAAGACGCCCACGCCGCAGCAGCAGCGCATGGCCGACTGCAACAAGTCGGCGGAAGGCAAGAAGGGCGACGAGCGCAAAACCTACATGAGCAGCTGCCTGAAGGGCGAAGCCGCCGCGCCCGCCAAGGAGCTCACGCCGCAGCAGCAGAAGATGAAGGACTGCAACGCCAAGGCTACCTCGCAGCAGCTGACAGGCGACAAGCGCAAGACGTTCATGAGCACCTGCCTGAAAGGCTAATGCCAACATAGCCCATCGCCTTGCCAAAAAAAACGCCAGCCCATGAAACAGGCTGGCGTTTTCTTTGCATGAAGCGCTTGTCAGCCGCCGGAGCGTCCCGGCCCTTGCAACCGCCCCAGCACGTTCTCCAGCATCAGTCCGACCGCCAGCACCTTGCGGTCCTCGCCCGGCAGTCCATCAACCTCCAATCCCACCGGTAGCCCGTCCGCCGACAAGCCCGCGGGCACGCTCAGCCCGGGCAGGCCGGCGTTGCTGCCCGGATCGACGTTGCGCGCCAGACGGCCGAAGCTTTCGAAGCTGCTGGCGTCCGGCGTGGCGGCCATCGGCTGGATCGGCACGGTGGGAAACAGCAGGCCGTCCAGCGCATGGTCCTGGAACGCGCGGCGATACACGTTGATGAGCTCGTCGCGATGCGTCGCCATGGCGCGTTCATAGAGAGGTTGCAGCGGCAGCACTTCGCCCGAGGGCAGGGGCAGCACGCCTGGCACGATCAGGCCGTCGAAGATCCCTTTCACGTCCGGGCTGGATATCTGCGCCACTACCTGCTCGAAGGTGACGCCGGTTTCGTAGCGTTCGAGATAGTCCGTCAGGTCTCCCTTCTGTTCATGCAGGCAGACGGGCATGCCGACCGCAGCGTTGCTGGCCTCCAGGCCGGGCATGTCCAGTTCCACCAACTGCACGCCGGCCGCGCGCAGCTTGGTCAGCGCGGCGTCCATCACGGCCTGCACCTGCGGATCCAGGCCTTGCCAGAAGTAGCCGCACAGGCCCAGGCGCATGCCAGCCGGGGGCAGTGCGGACAGCGGCTGCGGATCTCCGGCAAGCACCGCATCCAGCAGCACGATGTCGTCCATGCTGTTGGCTATCGGTCCCGGCGTGTCGCGGGTATGCGAGATGGGCGTGATGCCGGCGCCGTCGTAGCGCCCCACCGAAGGGCGGAAGCCGACCGCGCCGTTCACCGCCGCCGGCAGGCGCACCGACGCGCCCGTGTCCGTGCCCAGCGCGGCCGGCGTCAGGCGCGCGCCCACCGCTGCGCCACTGCCCGAGGAGGAGCCGCCCGCGATCAGGCTGGCGTCGTAGGCGTTGCGCGTGCCTTCGCCATGCGTGCCGGGAAAGGCGGTGTTGTAGCCCGACACGCCGAACGCCAGTTCGTGCATATTGGTCTTGCCGACGATGACGGCGCCGGCTTCGCGCAGCCGGCGCACCACCGGTGCGTCCTCGGCCGGACGGAAATGCTTCAAGGCGGGCGTGCCCGCCGTGTTGGGCAGGCCGGCGACGTGGATGTTGTCCTTGATGGCGATAGGCACGCCAGCCAGCGGCAGCGCGGTCCCATCAGCCTGGCCGCCGGCGGCGTCACGGGCGCGGGCCTGGGCCAGCGCGCCTGCGCGGTCCACGGTGATGAAGGCGTTGAGGTCCGCGCGGGCGTCGATGCGGTCCAGGCAGGCCTGGGTCAGCGCAACGCTGGTGAGCCTGCCTTGCCGGATCAGGGCCGCGGCCTCGGTGACGGTCAGGTCCACCGGTGACGCGGCGGGCAATGGCTGGTTGGACGTATCGGACATGGCGCTTCCTTACCTGTACGGGATTCTGTCGAACCCATACCTATACAGGTCGGAGCGGGCGCTGTCGAGCGGGTCCCGCCGCAGCGGAGGAATCAGCCCGGCTTTCTCACCACGATGGTGGCCGTGTCGCTGGTGAAGGACGCGTCGTCCTGCACCTCGAAGTGCGTGCGCACCACGTCAGGCGCGATGCCGAACATATGGCGCAATGCCGCCACCAGCGTGTCCGGCGTGCGCATGCGCACGACCCAGGACTGGAACTCCAGCGGCAGGCGGCGCGGCGCCAGGCCCTGCAGGGTGAAGCCGGCTTCGGTCAGCATGCGGGTCCACTCGGCAACCGAGTAGTCGCGCACGTGCGAAGTGTCGCGCAATACCTCGATGGTCTGCAGCCAGGTATCCAGCAGCGGCTCGCCCGGCGACACCACGTCGGCGAACACGGCGATGCCGCCGGGTTTCAGAACGCGGAAGGCTTCGCGCAGGCCGCGTCCAGCATCCTGCCAGTGGTGGGTGGAATAGCGCGACATCACCAGGTCGAATTCGCCGTCGTCGAACGGCAGGTACTCCGCCTTGCCCTGACAGGTGGCCAGGTTGGCCAGCCCGCGCTTGGCGGCCTCGCCCGCGACCACGTCCAGCATCTGCTGCGACAGGTCATAGGCGGTGACGTGCTTGACGTGCGGCGCGACGTGAAAGCTGACGTGGCCGCCGCCACAGCCCAGGTCCAGCAGCCGGGCTTCGGGATGCTGCGCGGCGATGCCTGCCATTTGCAGCAGGTCTTCGCCCTGGGCGTGTACGGCGCTGGTCAGGTAGGCGGTCGCGCGCGGGCTGAATTGGCGGTCGACGGCGGCGTCATGGGTGCTGGCGGTCATGAGGAATCCTTGGGTGGCTGGGGCTGCCGCGGGGGGCGGAAAGCGTTGGGAAGCGGTGGCCCAGGCGCTAAGATAGGCGGCTGCCCATACACGTACAAGTCCATTGCTCATCCTGGTATGACTACTTCCCCCCAAACCGGCGCCGCCGGCCATGAAGGCTCTCCCTTGCGCCGCCAGGCGCTGGGCGAATTTGTGCGCAGCGCCCGTTCCCGCATCACGCCCCAGATGGCCGGCTTGCCGGAAGGCATGCGCCGCCGCACGCCCGGGCTGCGGCGCGAGGAGGTCGCCCAACTGTGCGGCATCAGCGTCACCTGGTACACGTGGATCGAGCAGGGACGGGAGGTGTCGGTGTCGCCTTCGGTCTGGTCGCGCATCGCGGGCGTGCTGCAACTGGCCCGCGCCGAACGCGCCTATCTGTTCGACCTGGCCGACTGTGCCGACCCTCAGCACGGCCGCGACGATGCGGGCGCGCCTGGCCCCTTGCAGGAATGCGTGAACGCGATCAATGCGCCGGCCTACGTGCTGGACCGCGCCTGGAACGTGCTGGCGTACAACGAGCCGTTGCGCGAGCTGTTCGACAACTGGCCGGCGCGCGACGCCGAACCTAATCTGCTGCGCTACATCTTCCTGGACCCCGCCGCGCGCGAACTGGTGGTGGACTGGGACCAGCGCGCCCGCCGCGTGGTGGCGGAATTCCGCGCCGACGCCGGCGCGCATCTGGATGAGCCGGGCGTGCTGGCGCTGCTGGACAGCCTGAACCGCCAGAGTCCGGTGTTCGCCCACTGGTGGACGCGCCACGCGGTGGTGGAGCGCGAAGGCGGTTTGCGTGAATTCCAGCATCCGGGGCGCGGCAAGCTGGCCTACCAGCAGATCACATTCCGGTTGGCGACGCATCCGGATCTGAAGCTGGTGATGTTGCTGGGCGGGGGCGAGTAGCCGCATCAGGCGGCGCCTTCGCCGCTGCCGCTCAGCCCTTGAACAGGCTGTCCTGCATCCCCGCCTCTACCAGCCCTTGCAGCAGCTTCTTGACAGGCGCGGGCAGCGCCACTGATGCCAGTTCATCCGCCGCCACCCAACGTTCCGGCCTGGCGGACTCGCGCAGGCCGGCTGCGCGCACCGGCACCAGCCAGGGCCGGATGTGCAGGCGGTAGTGTGTGAAGGTGTGGGCAAAGGCGGCCAACTCGAAGCACTGTTCGGGTTCCAGGCCCAGCGCGCGCGAAGCGCTGTCCGGATCTTGCGACACGTCGAACTCGGGCAGGCTCCACAGCCCGCCCCAGATACCGGGCTCGGGCCGCTGTTGCAGCAGGAAGGCGCCTTCGTGCCGCAGGACCAGCATACAGGTCTCGCGTTCGGGGATCGCCTTGCGCGCCTTGGGCGTGGGCAGTTCGGCCTGGCGGCCTTCGCGCTTGGCCACGCAACTGTCCGCCGCCGGGCACGCATCGCAGGCGGGCTTGCCGCGCGTGCATAGCGTGGCGCCCAGATCCATCAGGCCTTGCGTGTAGGCGGCCATGTCCAGGCCGGGCGCGGCTTCGACCTGCGCATCCGCCAAGGCCCACAGTTTCTGTTCGACTTCCCGTTTGGTCGGGTCGCCGGCGATGCCGAAGTGCCGCGTGAACACCCGCTTGACGTTGCCGTCCAGGATGGGCGCGCGCTCGCCGTAGGCGAACGCGGCGATGGCCGCCGCGGTCGAGCGGCCGATGCCGGGCAGCGTGGCGATGGCTTCGGCCGTGGGCGGGAAGCGGCCGCCCCAATCTCGCGCGATCTCTTGCGCGCAGCGGTGCAGGTTGCGGGCGCGAGCGTAGTAGCCCAGTCCGGCCCAATAAGGCATTACGTCTTCCTGGGCGGCCGCGCCCAGCGCGGCCACGTCCGGGAAGCGCTGCAGGAAGCGTTCGTAATAGGGAATGACCGTCGCCACCTGCGTCTGCTGCAGCATGATCTCGGAGAGCCAGATGCGATAAGGATCCCGGGTGTTTTGCCAGGGGAGATCGTGGCGGCCGTGACGGCGCTGCCAGTCGACGATACGAGGGGCGAAGTCCATGGCGGCAATTATCGCATCGCCCTATTGCCGGGGGTGGGGCGAGCGGTTACAACCAATGGAAACAGAAGCGCGCCAGCGCCCGCAATTCACGTCCCTTGCTCGCCCGCGTGCGCTTCAAGAGGGTGTCGCGCGTTGCCGGCAGGGGTTCCTGGATCCCTTGGAGTCGACATGAACGCTCCTGCTTCGCCTGCCTTGCGTGCCGCGCTCGAATCCGTCCAGCTGGACGACAAGTACACCCTGGAATCCGGGCGCGCCTGGATGAGCGGCATCCACGCCCTGGTCCGCCTGCCCATGATGCAGCGGGTGCGCGATGCGCGCGCCGGCCTGAACACGGCGGGCTTCGTGTCCGGCTATCGCGGCTCTCCATTGGGCGGCGTCGACCAGAACATGTGGAAGGCGGCCAAATACCTGAAGGCCCACCACGTCGAGTTCCAGCCCGGCATCAACGAAGACCTGGCCGCTACCGCGGTGTGGGGCTCGCAGCAGGTCAATCTGTTTCCGGGCGCCAAGTACGACGGCGTCTTCGGCATGTGGTACGGCAAGGGGCCGGGCGTGGACCGCTGCGGCGACGTCTTCAAGCACGCCAACGCGGCCGGCACCGCGCGCCACGGCGGCGTGCTGGTGGTGGCGGGGGACGACCATCCCGCCAAGTCCTCGACCTTGCCGCACCAGAGCGACCACATCCTCAAGGCCTGCATGATTCCGGCGCTGTTTCCTTCGAGCGTGCAGGAGGTGCTGGACTACGGGCTGCATGGCTGGGCGATGAGCCGCTACGCGGGCGTCTGGGTGGGCATGAAGTGCATCACCGATATCGTCGAAGTCTCCGCCTCCGTCGACGTGGATCCGTATCGCGTGGAGATCCTGCTGCCGCTGGACTTCCAGCTGCCGGCCGACGGCCTGAACATCCGGCTGCCCGACACGCCCTTGCAGCAGGAGGCCCGCCTGCTGGACTACAAGCTTTATGCCGCGCTGGCCTATGCCCGCGCCAACAAGCTCAACCGCGAACTCTGGCACGTGCCGCAACGCGACGCGCGCTTCGGCATCATGACGTCCGGCAAGGCCTATCTGGACACGCGCCAGGCGCTGTCCGACCTGGGTTTGTCCGAGGCCGTGTGCCAGCGCATCGGCCTGCGCCTGTTCAAGGTGGGCATGGTCTGGCCGCTGGAATCCACCGGCATGCAGGGCTTCGCCGAAGGCCTGGACGAGATCCTGGTCGTGGAGGAGAAGCGCCAGGTGCTGGAGTACCAGTTGAAGGAAGAGCTGTTCAGCTGGATCGGCAGCGGCAAGAAGATTCCGCGCGTGGTCGGCAAGTTCGACGACAAGGACGGCGGCGAATGGTCGGTGCCGCAAGGCAATTGGCTGCTGCCGGCGCACTACGAATTCTCGCCCGCCATGGTGGCGCGCGCCATCGCCGCGCGCTTGTTGCGTTTCGAGTTGCCTGCGGACGTGCGCGCCGGCATCGAGGCGCGCCTGGCCTTCATCAGCGGCCGCGAACAGGAGCTGGCGCGCCCGCGCGTGGTCGAAGAGCGCAAGCCCTGGTTCTGCTCGGGCTGTCCGCACAACACCTCGACCCGCCTGCCGGAAGGCTCGCGCGGGATGGCCGGCATAGGCTGCCATTACATGGTCAGGTGGATGGACCGCAGCACCGATGTGTTCACGCAAATGGGCGGCGAGGGCGTGCCCTGGGTGGGACAGGCGCCATTCACCGAGGAAAAGCATGTGTTCGCCAACCTGGGCGACGGCACCTACTTCCATTCGGGCCTTTTGGCGATACGCGCGGCGGTGGCGGCCAAGGTGCCGATCACCTACAAGATCCTGTTCAACGATGCCGTGGCGATGACGGGCGGGCAGCCGGTGGATGGCCCCTTGAGCGTGCCGATGATCAGCCGCCAGATGGCCGCCGAGGGCATCGAGAAGATCGTGGTGGTCACCGACGAGCCTGGCAAGTACAAGCAGATCGAAGGCCTGGCGCCGGGCGTGCCGGTGCGGCACCGCGATGAGCTCGACGCGGTCATGCGCGAACTGCGCGAGCATCCCGCGGTATCGGTGCTGATCTATGATCAGACCTGCGCCACCGAGAAGCGGCGCCGGCGTAAGCGCAACGCCTATCCGGACCCGGCGCGCCGCGTGCTCATCAACGAGCGCGTGTGCGAGGGCTGTGGCGACTGTTCGCAGAAATCGCACTGCCTGTCGGTGGAACCCCTGGACACCGAGTTCGGCCGCAAGCGCACGATCAACCAGTCCAGCTGCAACAAGGATTTCTCCTGTCTGAAGGGCTTTTGCCCCAGCTTCGTAACTGTGGAGGGCGGCAAGCTCAAGAAACCGGGCGCGTTGGAGCAGGACGGCGCCATCGACGAGGACGTGCCGCATCCGGCCGCGCGCGAATTGCACCAGCCCTACGGCGTCTTCATCGCCGGCGTGGGCGGCACCGGCGTAGTCACCATAGGCCAGCTGCTGGGCATGGCCGCACACCTGGAGGGCAAGGGCTGTTCGGTGCTGGACATGGCGGGCCTGGCGCAGAAGGGCGGCGCCGTGTATTCGCACGTGGTGCTGGCGCAGACGCCGGACCATCTGCTGAACACGCGGGTCGCCATGGGCGAAGCCGACCTGCTGCTGGCCGGCGACCTGGTCGTGGCCACCAGCGCGGAATCCATGGCGCGGCTGAATCCGGACCGGACGCGCGTCCTGCTCAACAGCGACACCGCGCCGACCGCGGCCTTCGTCAGCAATCCGGACTGGACGCTGCCGGGCGCCAACCTGGTCGCCGACCTGGCGGCCGCCTGCGGCAAGGAGCACCTGGCCTCCGTCGACGCCGCCGCGCTGGCTGTGGGCCTGCTGGGCGACGCGATCTATTCCAACCCGCTGATGATGGGCTACGCCTACCAGAAGGGCTGGATCCCGCTGTCGCAGGAGGCGCTCTTGCGCGCCATCGAACTGAACGGCCAGCAGGTACCGAACAACCTCTCCGCCTTCGCCTGGGGACGCCGCGCGGCGCACGATCTGGCGGCCGTTAAACGCCTGATCGCCAACGGTGGCGCACCATCCCGGCCGGAAGGCATCATCGAACTCAAGCGCCCGCGCGCCGCCAGTCCGGTGCTGGAACTGAAGAAGCCCACAGGCGAGCTTGAGCAGTTGGTGGCGGTGCGCAAAGCCTTCCTGACCGATTACCAGAACGCGGCCTACGCCCGGCAATACACCGAATTGGTGGACAAGGTCGCGCGGGCCGAGCGCGAGGCCACGGGCACCAACCGGCTGGCGCTGGCGGTGGCGCGCTACTACTTCAAGCTGATGGCTTACAAGGACGAGTACGAAGTCGCGCGACTGTACTCAGACGGCGAGTTCGTCAAACGCGTGCAGGCGCAGTTCGAAGGCGACTGGAAGCTGCGCTTCCACCTGGCGCCGCCGCTGTTCGCGCGGCGCGACAAGAATGGCCACCTGATCAAGCGCAGTTACGGTCCGGGGATGTTGCGGGTTTTCCGTGTGCTGGCGAAGATGCGCGGCTTGCGCGGCACGAAGCTGGACCCGTTCGGCTACACGGCCGAGCGCCGCGCCGAACGCGAGCTGATCCGCGAATACGGGGAGACGATGACGGCGATCCTGTCGAAATTGAACCGCGGGAACCTGGAGCGCGCCGTGGCCTTGGCCAGTTTGCCCGAGGATATCCGGGGATACGGGCATGTGAAGGAGGCGGCGATGGAGCGGGTGGCTTTGCGGAGGGGGGAGTTGTTGAAGGGATTTAGTGCGAGTGTGGTTTCTATTGGTGGGGTTCGGGTGGCTTGATCTTGGCTTTATTGTGGCGGGGCTGGTTCTTGATGCGGGCGGGGCTGGGTTCTTGATGCAGACGGGGCTGGGTTCTTAAGACGCCTGTCGCGTCGGCGGCCTGCGGGGCGCGGGGCAACGATTGCGGTCCGGAGCGTTCGCTCCGGACTTCCCCATCCTCATC